>NZ_SCOT01000016.1 GCF_005502465.1 Sphingopyxis sp. L1A2A | reverse complement strand
AGAGACAGCGCCCCGGCGTCGCACCGCTATGCTCGCCGCCGCGCAGCACGGCGACGCCGTTGACGAACACGTCGCGCATCCCGACCGAATATTGGTGCGGATCCTCGAACGTCGAGCGGTCGGCGATCGTCGCCGGATCAAAGACGACGACGTCGGCATAATAGCCGGGCCGGAGCGCGCCGCGGTCTTGGATCCCCAGATTTGCGGCGGGCAGGGTGGTGAGGCGGTGCACCGCCTGTTCCAGCGAAATCAGCTTCTCGTCGCGGACATAGCGGCCGAGCAGCCGCGCGAAATTGCCATAGGTGCGCGGGTGCGCGCCCGATTTCAGGAAATCGCCCTCGGTCGCCTGCGACGCGCCATCGGAGCCGAAACTCATCCACGGCAGCTGGACCTGTTTGCGGACATTGTCCTCGGACATCAGGAAATAGACGGTGCCGACGCGCGATCCGTCCTCGACCACCAGGTCCATCGCGGTTTCCTCGGGCGACTTGCCGCGCATCGCCGCGACCTCGGCCAGCGTCTTGCCGGTCAGCGGCTTGAGCGCGGCATTTTTGAAGCCCGACAGGATCATCTTGTCGGCGCCCGCGCCGAGATAGAGATTTTCCCAATCGCTACCCGGCTGCTTCATCTCGGCGGCGACGCGCGCACGGGTCGCCGGGTCTTTCAACCGCCCGATCCATGCTTCCAGCCCGCCTGCCTGGACCCAGGTCGGCATCGCCGCGTCGAGCCCCGTGGCGCCCGCGGTGTAGGTGTACATATCGGTGGTGATCCGCTGCCCCGCGGCGCGCGCGGCCTCGATCTTTTTGACTACCGAGTCCAATTTGCCCCAGTTGCTGCGCCCCGCCATCTTGAGATGATAGATTTCAGCGGGCGCGCCCGATCGCCGTGAAATGTCGATCAGCTCGTCGACGGCTTCCTCCAGCCGGTCGCCTTCGGAACGCATGTGGCTGATGTACATGCCGCCGCATTTGGCGGCCTCGCTGGTCAGCGCGACCAGCTCGTCGGTTTCGGCATAGGAGCCGGGGGCATAGATCAGCGAGCTGCCGACCCCCATCGCGCCTTCGTTCATCGCCTGCCGCACCAGAGCGCGCATCCGGGTCAACTGCGCGGGGGTCGGGTCGACGTCGCCCTCGCCCAGTTCGTGGACGCGCACCGTCGCGGCGCCGACAAAGCTCGCGACATTGGTCGATACGCCGCGTTTTTCCAGATAGCCGAGATAATCGCCGAGGCTGGTCCATTCGATCGGGAATTGCAGGTCGCCCTGCCGCTCGGTTTCTTGGCGCTTCATCGCCGGGCTCAGCGGTCCCATCGACCAGCCTTCGCCCATCACCTCCAGCGTCACGCCCTGCCGGATGTCGCTCTGGCTTTTGGGATCGATGATCAGCGTTTCGTTTGCCCAGCTGAGCATATTGATAAAGCCCGGCGCGACCGCCATGCCGCGCGCCGCGACTTCGGTGCGTCCGCTGCCGTCGACCTTGCCGACCGCGACGATCCGGTCGTCGTTGATCGCGACATCGCCGACGATCGGCGGCTGCCCCGACCCGTCGTAGAGCGTGCCGCCGCGGATTACGACGTCATAGGCGGGCGCCGCGACCTGCGTCGTCGCGCAGCCCGACAGCAGCAGCGGCGCGCTCAGCAACCAAAGCGGGCGAAGGCGAGCGCGCTTAGCCATGGAGGCTCATCAGCGAATCCATCAGTCCGTCGTCGGCGCTGGAACAGACGCCGAGCACCAGCGCCTCGTCAAAGCCGTCGGCGACGACATAGGCATGGCCCATCGACGAATCGAGATAGATGCCCTGGCCGGTCTTGAGTGCGACGGGGTCGTAAAATTCGGTGTGAATCTCGATCTCGCCCTCCAGCACATAGATGAATTCCTCGCCCTGATGGCGGACCAGCTCGCCGAACTCGCTCGCGCTGTGGGCGCGGATGCGGGTGATGATCGGGATCATCCGTTTCTGGCGCAGGTCGGTGCACAGATAGTGGTAATCATAATTGTCGGTGGTGACGCGCACCGCCTGATCGATCGTGCCGACGCTGCGCCGCCCGGTGACGCGTGGCGCCGCGTCGCCATCGTCTTCGGCAAACAGGTCGGACATGCGGATGCTGAGTCGCTGACTCAGCTGCTGCAGCTTGTCATAGCTGAGCGTCAGCCGGTCATGTTCGACCTTCGACAGCGTCGAGACCGGAATGCCCGATTTCGCGCTCATCTCCTTGAGCGTCCAGCCGTTTCGCGAGCGAATGCTCTTCATCACGGTACCCAATGTGGGTGGGGCCGCACGAGCCGCCATCAATTTTTCCATTCCATGTTTGACAATTTTCTAATCAGGATCATTATGTCCCTATTGGGTTAACGGTTGTTGACCCTTGGTAAGGGGTCGCGCGACTTGCTGCAAGGTCAGACAGGACGCGCCGGACAAAAGGGGAAAGTGATGCGTTTCATCCGTAAGGCGATGATCGGGCTGGCGGCGCTCGCCGCGCTGCCATTGGCGGCGCAAGGGCCACTGCCTGCACCGACGGCGAAGAAAGTGGAAACCGCCGCGGCGGCGGCTCCTGCGGCGCCGACCAGGCCGGTGACGCTCGACGCCGCCGACCTCGAAGCGTGGATGGACGGCTATCTGCCCTACGCGCTCGAACGCGCGCGCATCCCCGGCGCGGTCGTTGTCGTCGTAAAGGACGGCCAGGTCGTGCTGCAAAAGGGCTATGGCTTTGCCGACGTCGCCAAGCGCGCGCCGGTGCTGCCCGAAACCACCATGTTCCGCCCCGGTTCGGTGTCGAAGCTGCTGACCTGGACCGCGGTGATGCAACAAGTCGAGGCGGGCAAGATCGATCTCGACAAGGATGTGAACGCCTATCTCGATTTCAAGATTCCGCCCTATCAGGGCCAGCCGGTGACGATGCGCAACATCATGACCCACACCGCGGGGTTCGAGGAATCGGTGCGCCACCTGATCAGCAGCGATCCGAAAGCGGTGATGACGCTGAAAGAACAGATGCCGCTGGCGCTGCCGCAGCGGGTGTTCGCGCCCGGAACGACCCCCGCTTACTCCAACTATGCGACGGCACTCGCAGGCTATATCGTCGAGCGCGTGAGCGGCGAGCCGTTCGATAACTATATCGAAAATCACATTTTCACGCCGCTCGGCATGACTCATTCGACCTTTCGCCAGCCGCTGCCGGCGCGCCTGGCGCCGCATATGGCCAAGGGCTATCCCGACGTGACGCAAAAGGCGAAACCGTTCGAGATCGTCATCCCCGGTCCGGCGGGCAGCCTGTCGGCGAGCGGCGCCGACATGGGCAAGTTCATGATCGCGCACCTGAACGATGGTGCCGGGCTGTTGAAGCCCGAAACCGCCAGGCAGATGCATGATTTCAGGGCGCCCGGGGTCGGTCCGCTCAACAGCATGGCGCTCGGCTTCTACGAACAATGGGTCAATGGTCGGCGCGCGATCGCGCATGGCGGCGATACCGTGTGGTTCCACTCCTATCTGTGGCTGTTCCCCGCGGACGACATCGGCGTCTATGTGTCGATGAACAGTGCGGGGACGCAGGGCGACGCGGGGGCGGTGCGCAGCGCGCTGTTCCACAAATTCGCCGATCGCTATCTGCCGGGCGAGGACAAGGCGGGGCTGGTCGACGCCAAGACGGCCGCCCAACATGCCCAGATGATGGTGGGCAATTATGTCAGCAGCCGCGGGTCGTTCACCAACTTCATGAGCCTGCTCGGCCTGTTGGGGCAGGCGAGCATCACGCTGACCGAGGATGGTAAGATCAGCTTCCCGGCGCTCGACGGCCTCGGCGCCGGCGCGCGCGATTGGGTCGAGGTCGAACCCTTTGTGTGGCGCGACCGCGGCACCGGCGAACGCCTCGCCGCCGAGGTCAAGGACGGCCGGGTGGTGCGCTTCAGCGTCGATGCGGGATCGCCTTTCATGATCTTCGAACCGGCCCCGGCCAGCGTCAATTCGGCATGGCTCAACCCGGCGCTCATCGCGGCGCTCGGCATCGTTCTGCTCGCCGCGCTCGCCTGGCCGGTGCGGGCGCTGGTCCGGCGCAGCTTCAAGGTCGATTTCGCGCTGCAAGGTCAATCGCGGCGCGCCTATCGCCTGTCGCGCATCTTTGCGTGGCTGGTGCTCGCGGCGCTGGCTGGCTGGCTCGGCCTGATCGCCGCCTTCTCGGCGGACATTGGCAGCCTGGGCGGGCCGCTCGACTGGCTGATCCACCTGCTGCGTGTCCTCACTCCCGTGGCGAGCTTCGGCCTGCTGGTTACCGCAGGCTGGCACCTGTGGCTGACGATCAAGGACAAGCGCCGCTGGACGATGAAACTCGGCGCCATGTTGCTCATCCTTGCGGCGCTGGTGCTGGTGTGGGTGACAATCGCCTTCAACCTCTATGGCTTTGGAATGGTTTATTGATGGCGACGCAAAGCATCAAGGAACTGACGCTCGACCTGCGGGTCGAGCGGTTTCCCTACCACCAGCCGTTCCGCATTTCGGGGCATGTCTTCACCGAAACCGCGCTGCTCGTCGCCGAGCTGTCCGACGGCACGCATGTCGGGCGTGGTGAAGGCGCTGGGGTCTATTATCTGGGCGACGACATCGACCATATGCTGGCCGAAGCGACGCGCGTGCGCGGCGCGATCGAACGCGGCGCGACGCGCGCCGATTTACAGCAATTGCTGCCGCCGGGCGGCGCACGGAATGCGCTCGACTGCGCCTATTGGGATCTGGAGGCGAGGCAGGCGGGGCGGCCGGTGTGGGAGCTGGCCGGATTGAAACCGCCGCGCGCGCTGCCCTCGACGCTGACGCTTGGCGCCGACAGCGCGGGCAATATGGCGAAGGCGGCGCTGGCGATCGATCCGGAGGCACCGATCAAGGTCAAGCTGACCGGCGATCTGGGTGATGACATCGCCCGCGTCGTCGCGATCCGCACCGCACGCCCGCACGCGTGGATCGGGGTCGATGCCAATCAGGGCTATGACATTGCTACGCTGGCAGAGCTGCTGCCGGTGCTGGTCCAGACCCGCGTCGCCCAGCTCGAACAGCCGCTGAAGCGCGGGCGCGAGGCCGATCTTGATGGGCTGAAAAGGCCGCTGCCCTTCGTGGCTGACGAAAGCGCGGTAACGCTTGCCGATACCGCGACGCTGGTCGGCCGATTCGACGTCGTCAACATCAAGCTCGATAAATGCGGCGGGCTGACCGAGGGGCTGGCGATCGCGCAGCAGGCGCGGAAACTGGGGCTCGACGTGATGGTCGGCAACATGATGGGGACCAGCCTGTCGATGGCGCCGTCGTTCGTCCTCGGGCAGCTGTGCGACATCGTCGATCTCGATGGGCCGACCTTCCTGGCGCGCGATCGGGTGCCGGGCGTCGAATATCGCGGCGGGATGATTCACTGCCCGCCAGAAATTTGGGGATAATGACAATTTTATGTCCTAAATGGGTTGACAATTTTCTGATTAGGACAATAGTCGTCATATTGAAATTTAGGTGAGAGGGAGGCTGGAATGACCGGGTCATTCGCAGTAACGCGCCGCGCGGTCATCGCGGGCGCGGTCGGCGCCGCCTTGTCTGCGCCGATGGTGAACAAAGGAAGCTATGCGTTCGCCGCGGCGCCGGGGCGCCGCTACTCGCGCCGCGCGGTCGATCTGGTGGCCGCGTCGCTTGTCATCGACATGCTGGCGCCGCTCAAGATCACGCTGGCGGAGGATTATGTCGCGCACCGGCTGACCGACGCCGAAGCCGCCGAATTTCGTGCCAGCGGCATCACGGGTTTTCACAATGCCTATGGCCTGGGCGGCCCAGATGCCAAGCAACAGGCGCTGACCTTCCTCGCGGGGTGGCAGGGCTTTGCCGGGCGCAACAGCCATGTGTTCACGCTGGTCGACACCGTTCAGGATCTCGATCGTGCCAAGGCGGACAAGACATGCGCCGTCATCATGGGCATCCAGAATGCCGAGCATTTCGAGAAGATCGAGGATGTCGCGCTGTTCCGCCGCCTTGGCCTGCGCTGCGCGCAGCTCACCTATAACAGCCAGAATATGATCGGTTCGGGTAGCACCGAACGCGTCGATGGCGGCGTCAGCGACTATGGCGCTGCGATCATCGCCGAAATGGATAAGCAGCGGATGTTGGTCGATGTCTCACATTGCGGCGACCAGACGACCCTTGATGCCATCGCGATCGCCAAGGGACCGATCGCGATCACCCACAGCAACGCGCGCGCGCTGGTCGATCACCCGCGGGTCAAAACCGACGCGGCGATCAAGGCGCTGGCGGCTAAAGGCGGGGTGATGGGCATAACCGGGGTGCGCATGTTCGTGCGCACCACCGATCCGACCAATGTCGGGCATATGGCCGACCATATCGACCATGTCGCCAGGCTGGTCGGGATCGATCATGTCGGGATCGGATCGGACGCCGATCTGCACGGCTATGACGACATGAAGCCGGACGAATATGCACTGCTCAAGGGCGCCTACAAGGGCAGCTACGCCTTTCGCGACAAAATCGACATCGACGGTTTCGATCATCCTTTGAAGGTCTTTGACCTGACCGAGGAACTGATCCGCCGGGGATATTCAAATGACAACATCACCGCCGTGTTGGGGGGCAATTTCCGCCGTCTGCTCGCGCAAGTCTGGGGGTAAGACAATGAACAAGGCACTGTATTTCGCGGCGAGCATGGCCGCACTGATCGCCGCGATGCCGGCGCAGGCGCAGGAAGCGGGCGCGGTTGAGGCGGCAGGCGAGATCGTCGTCACCGCGCAAAAGCGGGTCCAGAATGTGCAGGACGTGCCGATTTCGATCGCCGTCGTGAATGGCGAAGAGCTCCAGCAACAGGGCTCGGCATCGCTGGTCGACTATGCGGGGTACGTCCCCGGCATGAATGTCAGCAACAGCGGCACGCCCGGGCAGACGACGATCACGCTGCGCGGCGTCGCGCCGCTCAATGCCAGCCAGACCGTCGGCATCTATCTCGACGATGCGCCGGTTGGGTCGAGCGCGATCTATAACCGCGCGGGAGCGTTCACGATCGACCTGATGCCCTATGATCTGGAACGGATCGAAGTGCTCAAAGGGCCGCAAGGCACGCTTTATGGCGCCAGCTCGATCGGCGGGCTGGTGAAATACGTCACGGTCCAGCCGAACACCAATGCGTTCAGCGTCAAGGCCGGGGTCGAGGGGTTCGCGATCAAGGGCGGCGACGGGCTCGGCTGGGGCGCGCAGGTGATGGTCAATGTGCCGATCGTGCAGGACAAGCTTGCGGTCAGCGGCAGCTTCGCATGGCGCAGCACGCCGGGCTGGGTCGATACCGTCAACAATGCTGCGCTGAAGGACCAGAATGACTATGAACAGCGCGGCGGCCGTGCTGCCCTGTTGTGGACCCCAACCCCCGAATTCAGCGTGAAGCTGGCGGGCATTTGGCAATCGCTCGATTCACAGGGCAACGCGCTTTATGCCGCCGACCTGACCGGCGCGCGGCTTGGCGACGGACGCTCGTTCAACAATTTTGTCCCCGAATCCTTCGACATCGATCTCGACTATTATTCGGCAACGCTCGATTATGATTTCGGCGGCGCCACGCTGACCTCGGCGACGACCTACAGCAAGACGCAGAGCGCGCAGGTGCAGGATGCCAGCTATGCCTTCGGCGTGCTCTTCCCGCTGCTCACCGGCGGCGCGGTGCCGCCGGGGATCACGCCGTTCCTGCTCGATCTGGGCCTGAAGAAATGGACGCAGGAAGTGCGGCTTGCGTCGCCCAGCGGCGGGCGGTTTGAATGGCTGATCGGCGGCTTCTTCACCGACGAGACAACGAGCAATTCGCAGCTTGTCCGCTCGTTCGATATGGCGGGCAATCCGATCTCCGGTCTCGATCCGCTGGCGATCGTCGGGCTGCCCGCGACGTACAAGGAATATGCGATCTTCGGCAACGGCACGTTCAAGCTCAGCGAGCAGTTTGAAATCACGGGCGGGCTCCGCTGGGCGCGCAACAAGCAGACGTTCCGGCAGATCAGCTCGGGCGCCATTGTGCCGCAGGCCGACGATCCCGGCGAATCGGCCGAAAGCGTGTTCACCTATTCGATTAGTCCGCAGTTCCACATCAACGACGACGCGATGCTCTATGCGCGCCTGGCGACCGGTTATCGCCCCGGCGGACCGAATGTCATCGTTCCCAACGTCCCGCCGACGGTCGATGCCGACCGCATGAAGAACTATGAAATCGGGCTGAAGGCCGACTTCGCCGATCGTTTGGTTTCGGTCGATGTCGCGCTGTTCCTGATGGACTGGACCGACATTCAGGTCGTGCGCTCGTTCGGCGGCGTGTCGGGCGGCGCGAACGGCGGCAAGGCACGGAGCAAAGGGATCGAGGGTAGCTTTGCGCTGCGTCCGACCCCCGGCCTGACGATCAGCGCGACGGGCAGCTATACCGACGCGGTGCTGAGTGAGGACGTACCTGACATCAGCGGGGTCGACGGCGACCGCTTGCCCGCCGTGCCGAAATTCAGCGGCGCGCTGCGTGCCGATTACGAATTCGATTTGGGCGGCGGCAACAAGGGCAGCTTCGGCGCCGGCATTCGTCACGCCAGCAACCGCCTGTCGCTGGTCGAAAGCGATCCGCTGGTGGCCACCGCGAAGCCCTACACGTCGGTCGACCTGAATGCCTCGATCACCTTCAACGATCATTGGACATTGCGTGCTTATGCTCGCAACCTGCTCGACAATCAGGGTGAAATGGCGCGATCGACCTTTGCCAACGGGCTCAATCAGCCCAGCTTCCTTGGCATTTCGCCGCTGCAGCCGCGGACCGTGGGTGTCGCGCTCGACCTGGCTTATTGAGCGGATTGGAGTTGGAAACGATGAACGCGCCCACCGGCAGGCTGGAGAGCAGCCTGACCCTGCCGCAGCCCTATCTGCTGTTCCTCGGCGACACGACCGAGGCGGGCTATGCCAAGACCGCCTTTGGTCTGGCCGATTGGGCGGCCGATCGCTGCGTCGGTGAGCTAGCGATCGGCGGCTGTACCGTCACCACCGGCCTGCCGCCGATGTCACCCGCCGAGGCGCGGGCGGCTGGCGCGCGGTCGCTGGTGATCGGGGTGGCGAACCAGGGCGGGGTCATCGGCGACAGCTGGATCGCCGCGCTGGTCGATGCGATGGAGGCTGGACTCGATATTGTCAGCGGCCTGCACGTCCGGCTGGCGAGCCTGCCCGCGCTGGCCGAAGCGGCGAAGCGCACCGGCCAGCGGCTGATCGACGTGCGCACCCCACCGCCGTCCATCCCGATCGGCAACGGCCGCAAGCGCAGCGGCAAGCGGCTGCTGACCGTCGGCACCGACTGCGCGCTCGGCAAGAAATATACCGCGCTGGCGCTGCACCGCGCGTTCGTCGAGCGCGGGATCGATGCCGATTTTCGCGCTACCGGCCAGACGGGCATCATGATCGCGGGCGGCGGGATGCCGATGGACGCGGTCGTTTCCGATTTCGAGGCGGGGGCGGCGGAGATTTTGAGCCCAGATGCGCCTGAAAATCATTGGGATCTGATCGAGGGGCAGGGGTCGATCTTCAACCCCGCCTATGCCGCGGTGTCGCTCGGCCTGCTGCATGGCAGCCAGCCCGATGTCTTCGTCGTCTGCCACGATCCGACGCGCAAGGTGATCCTGGGCATGGAAAGTTTCGCGCTGCCCTCGATCGAGGAGGTCATCGACCTGACGATCCGGCTCGGCAGCCGAACCAACCCGGCGATCCGCTGCAGCGGGGTCAGCCTGAACACGTCGAGTTATGACGCCGATGCTGCCGAAGCACTGATGGCGGCGGAGCGGGAGCGGCTGGGGCTACCGGTCACCGACCCGATCCGCGGCGGCGCATCCTTCGACGCGCTCGTCGATAAGTGCCTCGCATGAATGTCAGCGAGACGGGCAGTAAGTCGAGCTGGTTCCAGCGCTTCCTGCTGCCCGGGCTGGCGCTGAAAGCGGTCATCATCGGCGGTGGTTATGCAACCGGCCGCGAACTCGCCGAATATTTCGTACCATCGGGGCCATGGGGCGGGCTATCGGCGATGCTGCTTGCGACCTTGATCTGGAGCGTCGTCGCGGCGGTCACCTTCGCGCTGGCGCGCAAGATGGGCGCCTATGACTATCGCGCCTTTTTTCAGGGACTTCTTGGTCCGGGCTGGGTCGCGTTCGAGCTGGCCTATCTGATTTTCGTCATCCTGATCCTGGCGGTATTCGGCGCCGCAGCGGGCGCGATCGGCGCCGCGACCTTTGGCTGGCCCGAACTTGCCGGTTCCATATTGCTCGCGATTGGCATCATCGCCTTCACGGCCTTCGGCACTGATACCGTCGAGACGCTCTTCAAATATGCCTCGATGCTGATCTATGCAGTTTATGCGCTGTTCCTGATCTTTGCGCTGACCAGTTTCGGTGGTCTGATTGCCGAAGGGTTTTCCAATGCGCCGCCGCCGTCGGGCAATTGGGTTGCGGGCGGGCTGACCTATGCGAGTTACAACATCGTCGGCGCGGTGATTATCCTGCCGGTGCTGCGCCACCTGACCAGCCAGCGCGATGCGGTGGTCGCGGGCATCATCGCCGGTCCGCTGACGATGCTCCCCGCAATCCTGTTCTTTGTCGCGATGATGGCCTTCTACCCCGCGATCGGCGCCGAGACGTTGCCGTCCGATTTTCTGCTGCGCCAGATGGCGGTGCCCGGGTTCCACATCCTGTTCCAGCTGATGATCTTTGCCGCGCTGCTCGAAAGCGGAGTCGGCGCGATCCATGCGATCAACGAGCGGGTGTCGGGGGTCGTCGAAGCGCGTGGTCGCCCACTGCTGGGTACTGGCGCGCGCGCTGCGATCGGCAGCGTCATCTTAATCGGCTGCATGTTCGTTGCGGCGCGCATCGGCCTCGTCGATCTGATCGCCAGCGGTTACCGTTTCCTCGCCTGGCTGTTCCTGATCGTCTTTGTCGCGCCGCTGCTCACCATCGGCCTCTGGCGTTTGCTGCGCCCATCCGTCATTCCAATGGAGACCATCCCATGAAAGCCGTCCGCCTGCTTGCCCTGTCGCTGATGCTGTCGGTCGCGGCGCCCGCTTGGGCCGAACCGCCCAAGGACATCGTGGAAACGGTCGAAACCTTGCGCCAGAAGATCGGTGCGCCCGGCGTGTCGATCGCCATCGTCGAGGATGGCAAGACGACGCTGTCGCGCGGCTGGGGCGTCCGCAAGCTCGGTGAGCGCGCGCCGGTCGATAAACAAACGCTGTTCCAGACCGGTTCGACGGGCAAGGCGATGACCGCCGCGGCGCTGGCGATCCTCGTCGACGAGGGCAAGATCGCATGGGACGATCCGGTCATCAAACATATGCCGTGGTTCCGCATGCACGACGCGTGGGTGACGCGCGAGATCACGATCCGCGACCTGCTCGTCCATCGCAGCGGGCTGGGGCTGGGGCAGGGCGATTTGATGTTCGTGCCGCGCACCAACCTCACCCGCAAGCAAACCGTCGAGCGCGTCGCCTACCTCAAGCCGCAAACCAGTTTTCGCTCGGCCTATGCCTATGACAATATCCTCTACGCGGTCGCGGGCCAGTTGATCGAGGAGGTCACCGGCCAGACGTGGGAGGTGTTCATGCGCGACCGCCTGCTGCGCCCCGGCGGCATGAAGGATGGGACGACCGACAGCGAGGACCGCTTTCGCATTCCCAACCGCTCATGGCCGCATGCGCGGCTGTCGGGACCGCTGCGTGGTCTTGGTCCGCAGCAGGCGCTGGATGAACGTGACGAACTTGGCCGCAATGGCGCGCCCGCGGGCGGCCTCGCGCTCAGCGCCGACGACATGGCGGCATGGCTTAAGGTCCAACTGGCTTACGGGGCGCTGCCGAGCGGCAAGCGGCTGTTCAGCGAGCAGCAGGCCAAAGAGATGTGGGCGCCGGTCACCCCGATGCCGATCACCCCGCTGCCCGACAGCTTGAAGCCTGCGCAGCCGAACCAGCAGGCCTATGCATTGGGCTGGCAGGTGCAGGATTATCGCGGCCACCGTATCGTCCAGCATAGCGGCGGGGTGTTCGGGTCGATTACCCGCGTCGTGATGATCCCGGACAAAAATGTCGGCTTTGCGATCATGATGAACAGCGAAGACAGCGGGATGCTCCTCGGCCTCTATTTCGACCTGCTGGACCATTATCTCGATCAACCCGACTATGGCTGGATCGACAAATGGGAGAGCTGGTATCAATCGCGCCTCGCGGGCGGAGTGGAATATCTGAAGCAGACGCAGGCCTCGCCGGTCAAATCGGGGCCGTCGCTCGCGCTGCCGGGCTATGCCGGGCGGTATCGCGATCCCTGGTATGGCGATGTGGTGATCGGGTCGGCGACGAACGGGCTGACGATCGACTTTACCTCGACCCCGCGGATGGCGGGACGGCTGAAACATTGGCAATATGACAGCTTCGTCACCGATTTCGACGACCCGGCGATCGAACCCGCTTATGTCACCTTCGCGCTCGATGCCGAGGGCAGGGTGACCGGGGTGACGATGAAGGCGGTGAGCAAGATTGCCGATTTCAGCTGGGATTATCATGATCTCGACCTGAAACCGGTGGAGGACAAGAAGTGAAGCCTTTCGCGATCCTGCTGGCCGCAACCGCGCTCTCTGCGTGCTCGACCGGCGAGGAAGCGGTGAAAGCGCCGGAGGCACCGCTGCACAGCCGGATGCTGGTGCTCGACACCCACCTCGACACCCCGCTGCATTTCGAGCGGCAGGGGTGGAGCTTTGCCGACCGCCACGGCCCGACCGACGACATGGTCCAGATCGACATTCCGCGGATGCAGGACGGTAATCTCGATGGCGGATTTTTTGTCATCTACACCGAACAGGGGGCGCTCGATGCCAAGGGCTATGCCGACGCGCTCGCCTTTGCGCGCGCCCGGTCGGACCTGATCGACGCGACGATCGCCAGGCATAGCAACCTGATTGGTGCCGCGCGCACAGTCGCCGATGCGCGGACGCTAACCAAGACGGGCAAGCTGATCGCCTTCAAGTCGATGGAAAACAGCTATCCGCTGGGCGAGGATTTGGCGTTGCTCGCCGAGTTTCACCAAAAGGGCGTCCGCATGGCGGGGCCGGTCCATTCCAGGACCAACCAGTTCGCCGACAGCGCGACCGGCGAGGCGCGCTGGAACGGCCTCAGCCCCCTCGGCAAGCGGTGGGTGGCGGAGATGAACCGGCTCGGCATCGTCATCGACGCCAGCCATGCCTCGGATGCGGCCTTTGATCAGCTGCTGGCGCTGTCCGAATATCCGATCATCCTGTCGCACTCCAGCCTGCGCTCCACCAACGATCATCCGCGCAATCTGGACGAAGCGCGGCTCAAGGCGCTCGCGGCTAAGGGCGGCGCGATGTGCATTTCGACGATCTTCATGTCGGACATGAACATGACCCCGGCGCGCGCCGCGTTGTTCGGACAATATGAGCGCATCGGCACGCTGGCGCCCGCCGAGCAGGCCGAGCTCAACCGCAAATGGCGCGCGCTCGACAAGGTCGAGCCGCTATGGGCGGCCGATTTCGAGCAATATATGACGATGGTGCTGCGCGCGATCGAGGTCGGCGGGGTGGACCATATCTGCTTCGGCGCCGACTGGGACGGCGGGGGCGGCCTGACCGGGATCGAGGATATTTCGGCGCTGCCCAAGGTGACCGAGCGGCTGAAAGCGGCGGGCTATTCGGACGGCGATATCGAAAAAATGTGGAGCGGTAACATCCTGCGCATCCTGGCGGCGCAGCAGGCGCGCTGATCAATCAGGCTTGGCATTGCGCAGCGACAGGCGATAACCCACCGCGAGTTCGTTGACGATCAGCCGCGGGCGCGCCGGATCGACCTCGAGCTTCTGGCGCAGGCCGCGCACCGCGATCCGCAGATATTCGACGCGCTCGGCATGCGCCGGTCCCCACACCGCCTTGAGCAGCTGCGCGTGGCTGAGGACGCGATCGGGGCGCTGCGCGAGTTCGGCGAGCACGCCATATTCCTTGGGGGTCAGGTGCACTTCGGCACCGCCGCGCTCGACTCGGCGGTGGTCGAGATCGACGCGAAGGTCGCCGGTTTCGATCACCGAAACCACTTCGCCCGCTGCGCTCGCCCGCTGATGGCGCAGCGTCGCCCGGATCCGCGCCAGCAGTTCGTCGGTGTCGAACGGCTTGGTCAGATAATCGTCGGCGCCCAGGTCGAGCGCGGCGACCTTTTCGGCGCTGTCGTCGCGCGCCGACACCACGATGATCGTCGCCGCCGACCGCTGGCGAACCGGGCCGATCAGTTCGAGCCCGTCGCGGTCGGGCAGGCCAAGGTCGAGCAGCACGACATCGGGTTTTTCGATGTCGAGCAACGCCAGCGCCGAGCGCGCATCGGCTGCCTCGGCCACCTCATGCCCGGCGCGCTGCATCGTCGCGCGCAGCAGCCGCCGGATATGCGCGTCGTCCTCGACGATCAGGATTTTCGCGGGGCCCGGCATCGCACCGCTTTAGCTTTGCGGGCGGGCGCGGTCGAGGGCGCGATTGAGCAGCAGGACATTGACCCGCGGCTCGCCCAAAAAGCCTAGCGCCGGATGTTCGACGGCGGCCGCGACCGGCGCGCGGACCTGCGCGGCGGGAAGGCCGCGGGCCGCGGCAACCCGGTTCACCTGCGAAAAAGCCGCCTCGGGGCTGATATGGGGGTCAAGCCCCGAGGCAGAGGTCGTCACCAGGTCAGGCGGGACAGGAGAGCCCGGTGTCGTTTCGGAAAGTTTGGCAACGTCGGCTTTGACGCGGTCGGTCAGCGCCTGCGCGGCAGGGCCGAGGTTCGAACCCGCCGAGGCGGCGGCATCATAACCGTCGGCGCCGGCGGCGGAGGGGCGGCCGTGGAAATAGGTCGGGCCGACAAATTTCTGGCCGATCAGTTCAGACCCGACGACGGTGTCACCATCGCGGATCAGGCTGCCGTTTGCTTGCGCCGGGAACAGCGTCTGGCCGATCCCGGTCATCGCGAGCGGGTAAGCGACGCCGAGCAGCGCGGCAAAGAGCAGGGTCAGCACCAGCGCGGGGCGAATGGCGGATTTGAGGTCGTTGAACATCGATTGGTCCTTAAGCGAGGTTGAGGCCGGACACGGCGAGGTCGATCAGCTTGATGCCGACGAACGGCGCGATCAGGCCGCCGAGGCCGAACACCGACAGGTTACGCCCGAGCAACTGGCCCGCGGGCATCGGCCGATAGCGCACGCCTTTCAGCGCGAGCGGGACGAGGCAGGGGATGATCAGCGCGTTGAAGATGATCGCCGACAGCACCGCACTTTCCGGCGTCGCCAGCCCCATCACATTGAGTACCCCGAGCTGCGGATAGAGGACGACAAAGATCGCCGGGATGATCGCGAAATATTTGGCGACATCATTGGCGACCGAAAAGGTGGTCAGCGCGCCGCGCGTCATCAGCAATTGTTTGCCGAGGCCGACGATCTCGATCAACTTGGTCGGATCGCTGTCGAGGTCGACCATATTGCCCGCCTCGCGCGCCGCCTGTGTCCCCGTGTTCATCGCGACGCCGACGTCGGCCTGCGCGAGGGCGGGGGCGTCGTTGGTGCCGTCGCCGCACATGGCGACGAGACGGCCTTCGCTCTGTTCGCGGCGGATCAGCGCCAGCTTGTCCTCGGGGGTCGCTTGGGCCAGGAAATCGTCGACCCCGGCCTCGGCAGCGATCGCCGCGGCGGTCAGCGGGTTGTCGCCGGTGATCATCACGGTGCGGATGCCCATCTTGCGCAGCTCGCCAAAGCGTTCGCGCACTCCTGCCTTGACGACGTCCTTGAGGTGGATGGCGCCGAGAAGCTGCCCGTCCTTGACCACCGCGAGCGGCGTGCCGCCCGAGCGCGCAATTTCTTCGGTGATCTTGCGCAGTTCGACGACGGCGGCGTTTTCGCCCTGCGGGTGCGCTTTCAGCACCGAATCCACCGCGCCCTTCTGGATCGTGACCCCGGCGACGACGACCCCCGACAGGCGGGTCTGCGCGGTGAAGGGAATGACCTCCGACCCCGCGGGCAGTGTTTCGACGCGGATGGCATAGCGTTCGCGCGCCAACGCGACGACCGAGCGGCCTTCGGGGGTTTCGTCGGCGAGGCTCGACAGCAATGCCGCTTCCGCCAGCCGGTCGATCTCGATCCCGGCCAGCGCGCGAAACTCGCTCGCCTGACGGTCGCCGATGGTGATCGTCCCGGTCTTGTCGAGCAGCAGCACATCGACGTCGCCCGCCGCCTCGACCGCGCGTCCCGATTTGGCCAGCACATTGAAGCGGACGAGCCGGTCCATGCCCGCGATGCCGATCGCCGACAGCAAGGCGGCGATGGTGGTCGGGATCAGCGTGATCAGCAGCGCCGCGAGCAGCACCACCGGCACCGAGCCGCCGGCATAATAGGCAAAGCCGGGGATCGTCGATACCGCGATCAGAAAGATGATCGTCAGCCCGACGAGCAGGATGGTCAGCGCGATCTCGTTCGGGGTCTTGCGGCGTTCGGCGCCTTCGACGAGCGCGATCATGCGGTCGAGGAAACCCTGACCGGGCTCGGCGGTGACCTGCACCTTGATGCGGTCCGAAATCACCCGCGTGCCTGCGGTGACCGCCGATCGGTCGCCGCCCGCCTCGCGGATTACCGGCGCGCTTTCGCCGGTGATCGCGGCTTCGTTGACCGATGCCACGCCCTCGATCACCTCGCCGTCGGCGGGGATGAGGTCGCCGGTTTCGACCAGGACGATCTCGCCCTTTTCCAGCTGGCTGGCGGCAACAATCTCATAGGTGTCGCCGACCCCAAGCATCAGCTTGGCGCGCAGCTCGGCCTTGGTGGCGCGCAGCGAGGCCGCCTGCGCCCGGCCGCGCCCTTCGGCCAGCGCTTCGGCAAAGGTGCCGAAGAGGACGGTGAGCCACAGCCAGATGACAAGCTGGATCTCGAACCCGATGGGCAATCCGGGTTCGCCGATGACCAGCAGCACGGTCAGCAGCATCGCGACGACGGCCGTGACGAACATCACCGGATTGCGGATCAACTGGCGCGGGTCGAGCTTGCACACTGCATCGCGCATTGCGGGGACGACAAGGGCGGCGCTGAACATTGAAGTGGGAGCGTTCATGGCTTTATATCCGTCAGAAGAGCTGGCCGCTGGTCACCGCGAGGTGATCGGCGATGGGACCAAGCGCGAGGCTGGGCAGGAAGGTGAGGCCGCCAAGGATCAGAATGACCCCGACCAGCAGCCCGACCCACAACCCGCCCGTGGTGGGGAAGGAGCCGCTGGTGGCGGGGACATGCCGTTTGGCGGCCAGGCTGCCGGCGATCGCGAGCGCCGGGACGATCACAAAGAAGCGCCCGAGCCACATCGCGACGCCGAGCATCCCGTTGTAAAAGGGCGTGCCTGCGCTCAGTCCTGCAAAGGCCGAACCGTTATTCCCGGCGCTTGAGGTGAAGGCATAGAGAATCTCCGAAAAGCCGTGCGGTCCCTTGTTGAGCGGCCCGGCGAGGCCCGCAGGCAGCACGCTGGCGATCGCGGTGAATCCCAGGATGACGAGCGGCAGGATCGCGATCGCAAGCACCGCGAGTTTGACCTCGCGCGCCTCGATCTTCTTGCCGACATATTCGGGGGTGCGCCCAACCATCAGCCCGGCAACGAACACCGCGAGGATCGCGAACAGCAGGAAGCCATAGATGCCCGCTCCGACCCCGCCGACGACGATTTCGCCCAACTGCATGTTGAACAGCGGGATCATCCCGCCAAGCGCGGTGAAGCTGTCGTGCATCGCATTGACCGCGCCGCACGACGCGGCGGTGGTGACGACCGCGAACAGGGCCGACGCGGCGATGCCGAAGCGCACCTCCTTGCCCTCCATATTGCCGCCCGCAACGCCCAGCTGGTGCAGCACCGGGTTGCCCGCGGCTTCCTGCCAATAGGTGACGGTGACCCCGGCGATGAACAGCACGCCCATCGCGGCGAGGATTGCCCAGCCCTGGCGGGTGTCGCCGACCGCCTTGCCGAAGCACCAGGTCAGCCCGACGCCGATCGCAAAGATCGACAGCATCTGGACGAGGTTGGTGAGAGCGGTGGGGTTTTCAAACGGATGCGCGCTGTTGGCGTTAAAGAAGCCGCCACCATTGGTGCCGAGCATCTTGATCGCTTCCTGGCTCGCGACCGGGCCGAGCGCGATCGTTTGCTTGACGCCCTCCAGCGTGGTCGCGTCGATCGAACCCGCCAGCGTCTGCGGCACGCCGCTCGCGATCAGGAAGATCGCATAGGCGATGCAGATCGGCAGCAGCAGATAGAGGGTGACGCGCGTCATATCGGCCCAGAAATTGCCGATCGTCTTCGTCTCGCGCCGCGCGAAACCGCGGAACAGCGCGAAAGCGATCGCGATACCGGTCGCCGCCGACAGGAAATTGTGGATCGTCAGCCCGAGCATCTGCGATAGGTTCGACAGCGTCGTCTCGCCCGAATACCATTGCCAATTGGTGTTGGTGGTAAAGCTGACCGCGGTATTGAATGCGCCGTCGGCGCCGACCGCCCCGAACCCCTGCGGATTGCCCGGCAGCACGCCTTGCAGCCGCAGGATCGCGTAAGTGAACAACAGCAGCACGACGTTGAACAACAGCATGTGCAGCGCGTAACGCCGCCAGCCCTGCTCCTCATTGGGGTCGATCCCCGCGAGGCGATAAGAACCGCGCTCGACGGGGCCGAAGACCCGGTGCAGCGGAGTGGCGCGCCCTTCGTAGAGCGCGAACAGCCACATCCCCATCGGCTTGGCGAGCGCGAGGAGGATGGCGACGAAGAGGAGGATCAAGCCCCAGCCAGCGACGGTCATGTCAGATTCCGATCAGAAACGCTCGGGCCGCAGCAAGACGGCGAGCAGATAGACGAGGAGGGCGGCGGCGGTAACGCCAGCGAGGATCAGCGAGGTGCTCACGGCTTACGCTCCGTCACAAAGACGCGCGTAACCGAGCGTCGCCGCAAACAGCAGCGCGATCAGGCCGAGCCACAAAATATCGGACATGGTTTCAGTCTCCGGCCAAGTCGGCCCCCCAGCGGGTGCGGCGGGGAATCCGACAGGATGTGGGCGCCGCTACGCCCCTTTGCCGTAAAGTTTCGCGGGCGAATCCGCCGATCGGCATAAGGTTTCCATAAAGTCCCGGCGTCGCGGCTTGGCGCTGGCGTCCGCCTTCAGCTAAGCCCCGTTCATGCCGACGCCTGCTGCCCCGGAAAAACGACCTTCGCCCGACGCGTTGCTGCGCCAGGCGCGGCGCGAGGATCGCGGCGAGCTCAAGATTTTCCTCGGCGCCGCGCCCGGGGTCGGCAAGACCTATGCGATGCTGATGGAAGGCGCGGCGCTGAAACGCGACGGGGTCGATGTCGTCGTGGCGGTGGTCGAAACCCACGGCCGCGCCGAAACCGAAGCGTTGCTTGCCGGGCAGGAAGTCGTTGCGCGCCGCGAACAGGAATATCGCGGCCGGACACTCACCGAAATGGACCTCGACGCCGTGCTGCGCCGCGCGCCGGCGCTGGCGCTGGTCGATGAATATGCGCACACCAATGTCGAGGGCAGCCGCCACCCCAAGCGCTGGCAGGACGTCGCCGAGCTGCTCGATGCCGGGATCGACGTCTATACGACGCTCAACATCCAGCATGTCGAAAGCCTCAACGACGTTGTCGCCAGCTTTACCCGCGTCCGGGTGCGCGAGACCGTGCCCGACAGCGTGTTCGAGGGCGCCGAGATCAAGCTCGTCGACCTGCCGCCCGACGAACTGATCGACCGGTTGAAAGACGGCAAAGTCTATGTACCGCAGGAAGCGTCACGTGCGCTCGGCCATTTCTTTTCCAAACCGAACCTGTCGGCGCTACGCGAAATGGCGCTGCGCCGCGCGGCGCTCAGCGTCGATCGCCAAATGCTGCACGACCTTGATGCCAGCGGCGTCGCGGGCACCTATGCGGCGGGCGAGCGCATCCTGGTGGCGATCAGCGAGCAGCCGGGGGTCGACGCGCTGGTGCGGACGGCGAAGCGGCTTGCCGATGGGCTGAACGCGCCATGGACCGCGGTGCATATCGAAACCCCGCGCAGCGAGAATTTCGACGAGGACACCAAGCGCCGGATTGCCGCCGCACTGTCGCTCGCCGCAACGCTGGGCGCGACGATCGCGACCATCCCGTCGGAAAATGTCATCGCCGGGCTGCGCGGCCAGATCGACGCACAGCGGGCGACGCAGCTGATCATCGGCCGCTCGCAGCGCAGCTGGTGGTTCGAATTGCGCCACGGATCGGTGGTCGAAACGCTGATCCGCGGCTCCAAAGATCTGGCCGCCCATGTCATTCCTTCGCCTGAAACGGCGACCAGCGAGGCGGGGTGGAAAGGCTGGCTGCGCGGCTGGGGCCAGCCGGCGGCCTATATAGGCGCGCTGGTGCTGATTGCGGCGACGACGCTGCTTGCGAAGTTTGCGCAGCCGCTGATCGGGCGCGGCGCGGTCGATCTGCTCTATCTGGTCCCGGTCATCGTCACCGCGACGCTCTACGGCCTGCGTCCCGGGCTGTTCGCCAGCATCGCCGCGGCGCTGGCGTTCAACTTCTTTTTTCTCGACCCCATTCACACTTTCACCATCGCCGACCCGCAAAGCGTACTCACGATGCTGGTGCTGACCGGGGTGGCGGCGGTGACCAGCAACCTCGCCGGAAGGCTGCGAACCCGCGCCCGGATCGGGGTGCGCAGCGCCGAAGAGAATGCGTCGCTCGCGGCGTTCGGACAGATGCTGGCGCGCGCGTCGGACCGCGAAGCGACCGCGGTGGCAACGTGCGACGAAGTGTCGCGGCTGCTGGCGGTGCGCTGCGTCATGCTCGCCGAAACCGACGGTATTTTGACCTCGATCGTGGCGTGTCCGCGCGAGGCGACGATCTCGCCGATCGATCAGGCGGCGGCCGAATGGGCGTGGAGCAGCGGTGAACCCGCCGGGCGCGGCACCGGTACCCTGCTGGCCTCCGACTGGCAGTTCCACCCACTCAAGACCAGTTTGGGCGTCTTAGCGGTGCTCGGCATCGCGCGCGACGATGACAGCGCGCCGGTCGCCGCCGACAAGGCGACCTTGCTCTCGACCCTGATCGGACAGGCGGCGCTGGCGCACGAGCGCCTCTATCTCGAGGACGAGATGCGCAGCCTGTCGGTGCTCGAGGAACGCGACCGGCTGCGCGCCGCGCTGCTGTCGTCGATCGGCCACGACCTGCGCACCCCGCTGACCGGGGTCACTGCGGCGATCGAGGCGATCGGCGCCGAGCATCCGGACGCCCGTTCGCTGCCGACCGCGCGCGCCGAACTGTCGCGCCTGCGCCGCTTTCTTGACAATCTGATCGAACTGGTGCGGATCGACGCGGGCGGTATCCATCTCAGCCTGGCGTCGGTCGATCTGACCGACGCGGTCGCCGGGGTTGTCCACGACCTCAAAGACATGCTGCGCGGGCATCATATCGATTTTCAGGTGCCGCCCAGCCTGCCGTTCGTCAAAACCGACGAGCGGCTGCTCCATCATATTCTGCTCAACCTCGTCGCCAATGCGGTCCAGCACGGCGGCAATGCCGGGCCGATCTCGATCATCGGGCGCCGTACCCCCGATGCGCTGCTGCTGACCGTCCGCGATCGCGGCGCCGGGCTGGAACCGGGCACCGAAACCGCGATTTTCGATACTTTTGCCCAGGGCGCCGGCACCGATCGGCATGGCGGCAGCGGGCTGGGGCTCGCGATTGCCAAGGGCTTTGCCGACGCGCTGGGCATCGGCATTGCGGCCGCCAATCACCCCGACGGCGGCGGCGCCTTCACGCTGACCTTTCCCGACAAGCTGGTCGTGGCGATGGCCGACTAACCGACTCAGCGCTGCGTCGTAAATGCTCCGTCAGCGGGGTACGGCGGCATCGGCGCATTCCGACAGTCAACGCGGCGTTAACCATGTCGCTGAAGCATATTCTCACCTCGCTCCGTCATGGCTCGCGCTATGAACGCGCGCCCGTCTCCTCCTGCCTTCATCGGCGTTGCCGCGCTTGCCATGGCCGCCATCGCCGTCCTGCTGCCTGCGACGGCCTCTGCGGCGATCGAGACACCGGTCGCGAAGGTCGCCAATGCCAAGCATTTTACGGTCGGTGACACCTGCCGCGCGACCGCAGTGCTGGCCTCGTCGGCGCCTTCTTCCGCTGCGCCGCTTGCCGTCGCCCCGGACATGCCAAGCGCGCTCGATCGGATGCGGATGAGCCAGGAACAGCCGGCGCCGATCGCCCGGATCGTCCCGGCGCGCGGCGAACCCGGCGCCGTTCGCGCGGTCAGGGCGGGGGCTGACGGCTTTGTCAAGCCCGCGCGCCTGCTGGTCCTGTCGCTGGCACAGGCCGCTTGGCCGCGGCGCCGCGATTGTACCGCGCCGGTCGCCGCGGTCGCGGCCCCCGCGCTGGATGACGACAGCGAGCTGGGGACGTTGGCCATCCCGGTTGAAACGACCCGCTTCGACGATCGCTGGGCGCGCGTTCGCCGCGCCCCGGCGGCGCGACTGATGCAGGCGCAGCTCGATCGCGCCGCGGTGACCCACGGCCTGGGCGAAGCCGCGACGCTCGAGCGGGTCAACCTGTGGGTCAATCGCCAGATCGCCTATATCGACGACAACCGCAATTACCGGCAGCGCGACTTTTGGGCGACCGCCGACGAGACGATGGCCCGCGGCAGCGGCGATTGCGAAGATTTCGCCATCTTGAAAATGCACATGCTCCGCGCGGCGGGCATCGACGACGATCGCATGAAGCTCGTCCTGCTGCGCGACCTGGCGATCAACGCCGACCATGCGTTCTTGTTGGTGCGGTCGAACGCCGGGTGGGTCGTGCTCGATAATATGACCGACCGTATCTACGACGGGCGCCAGGCCAATGCCGTGCGCCCGATCCTGTCGTTCAGCGGCAGTCGGCGTTGGGTCCACGGCTATCGCGATAACCCGGCGCCGGTGGTGATGGCGGCTGCGGCGACAGCGAAGGCATCGTCGGTGGTGTTCGCCAGCGCGGCGCCCGCCGCGACCGAACGGCGGTCCTTCAAAACCGCGGTCGCCGGCCGGGCAGGGACCAAGCTCGCTTCGGCGCATCTGTCGATCGTCAACGCACTGCCCAGGATGTTCGGGCGCTTGTCGTCGCGTGGGACCAGATAGGGTCTGACCGGCAAACAATGTCGCGGTCGCGCGGCATCGTTTTTGCTGCATTTCCCGAACTGTTTTAGGGCAATCGCGAATATCGCCAAACTGGCAGCATCGCGCTTGCCGCGACTCGCGCAAACTGACGCGCGCAAAACAGGCCCCTTATCGGTCGGCCGCGGGGCATTAACCAATATTATTAGTGAATGCGGCCCAATTCGGGGCGGCCCGCGCGCGCGCGCCTACCCGAAAGGCTAGGGACGCGGTTGCCGCGGCGCCGAAAAATAACATGCTGCATTAGATGCAATTAAATCGGGTTTGCGGCGCGCGACAGTCGAGCGGCGGTGCGTAGGGCGGGAATCGCCGATACCCCTTAGTGGGTATGTATCAAAATCCTCGTAGAATCTGTCATTAAGTTGTATAACCTTATAGGTAGTTATTGGATAACGAAACTAAAAGGTTAATTTATTCAACGTGGGGAGGGGTCCGCCGCGATGGAAAACAAAGGGTATTTGGGGTTTAGACCGAAGTCCAGACAAGTTGGGTCGCCTTGACTGAGAATTCAGGGGAGGCGGAAATGTCGCAGTTGATCAAGATTTCGCTCTTGGCGAAATATGAAATCGCGAGGGAAGGGTTGCGAAACATCCTTTCCGGCGAGAGCTTTCAGATCGAAGCATCGGTTGCCGATGCCTCGGCGCTGTTTGACCCTCAGGGGGCGATAGCCGATGACGTCGATGGCCATGTCATCGTCGTCGATGGCGGGGATACCGGCTTTGGACTCGACGCATGCCGTCGGCTTGCCGCGAAAAAGGTCCATGCAAAGCTGGCATTGCTTTTCGATCACTATGTCTTTGAAGACGTGGTCGAGGCGTTTCAGATCGGCGTCGACGCGGTCATCGTCAAGGAAATCCTGTGCGCTCCGCTGGTCGAATCGATCAAATTGGCGGCGCTGGGCGAGAAAGTCTTTCCATCGCAGCTCGTCAACAATCTCACCAGCTGGGTTCCGGCCGCGCTGGGCGGGGACTGGAAGAGCAGCGCGGCGTCGGTGGGCTTGTCCGACCGCGAGATCGAAATCCTCGAAAGCATCATGGCCGGGATGGCGAACAAGGTGATCGCGCGGCAGTTCGGCATCTGCGAAGCCACTGTCAAAGTGCATGTGAAGGCGATCCTGCGCAAGCTGGGCGTCGAAAACCGCACGCAGGCGGCAACCTGGGGGGTCAAGAATGGCCTGGGGGAGCCGGTGCAGCTGACCCTCCGCGAGGTAAGACCCGTCCGCGCCGTGGTTAGGCCACCGCCCTATTCGGGCCGGGCGGCCTGACGTCGACCGACATCGCCGCCGCCGTTGACCTCGCCGTTCTCAGCGCTCGGTAAACGCTTCCGACCGGGCGCGCAGGAACGGCTTGAACAAATAGCTCAGCACGCTTTTCTTGCCGGTCAGCACCTCGACGTCGCAGATCATCCCGGGGGTAATCGGCAATTGGCGCTCCCCACTTTTCAGATAGGCGACGTCGGTTTCGACAACGACCGTGAAATAGGCTTCCTTGGTCGCCTCGTCATACAGGCTGTCGGGCGAAATCTGGACGACACGCCCCGACAGGCCGCCATAGACCGCAAAATCATAAGCGGTGACTTTGACATTGGCGCGGTCGTTGACCTTGATGAACGCAATATCTCGCGGTGCGACGCGCGCCTCGATCAACAATTTGTCGCCGACCGGCACCACCTGCATGATCTTTTGCCCGGCCTGCACAAAACCGCCCACCGTGGTAACCTGCACATCGTTGACAATGCCGTTTGCCGGTGAGCGGATTTCGCTGCGCTGCTGGCGTCCGGCGGCGCCGCGCAGCGATTCCGAATTGACCGCCATCTTGGCGACGATCTGGTTGCGCTCGTCGAGCGCCTCCTGCCGGAACTCCAGACCGGCCGATGCGGCCTGCGCCTGCGCTTCGCTGATCGCGGCGGCGGCGCGCGACGCCGCCTGCTCGGCCGCGGCGAGCTTGCCGCGCACTTCGGTCGCCTCGCGCTGGGCATTGAGCAGTTCGGTTTGCGGCACGATCGACTTGGCGGCGAGCGGTGCCAGCAGATCGACCTGGCTTTGCGCCAGCCCAAGGCTCGATCGCAGCGAGGCGATCGTCGCCTGCGCTTCGCCATAATCCCGGCGGCGCTGCTCGACCGCGGCGTTCAGCGCCATCCGGCGGCTGCGCTGGGTCGCCGCGCGGACCGATTGCAGGTCGGCTTCCTGGCTGCACTCGGCAGGCCGAACGCCGCTTGCGTTGGGCGTACAATCGCCGCCCGCCGCGCCATTGCCTTCGCGGCCCAGCCGCGCGGCGCGGGCGGCCAGCGAGCGGTTTTCGGCCGCGATCTGGCCGAGCTGCGAAGAGGATTCGGTGTCGTCGAGGCGCACCAACAACTGCCCCTTGCGGACCGGTTGCCCCGACCGCACGACGATATTCAATATCGTCGCCGGTTCGGCGGACTGAATGATCTGCGCCTTGCTCGAAGGGATGACGCGCCCCTGACCGCGGGTGACTTCATCGACCTGGGCAAAGCTGGCCCAGCTGACAAAGGCAAAAAGACCGACCCCCGACGCCAGGATGATCCGGCGCGTGCCGACATAGGGCTGCGATCTGATCATGAACCACTCTCCTTTGCAGCGACGTCAAATTCGCCGCCCTGTTGCCGTGCCATCATGCGTGATGCCCGGCTGGTTTCTTCGGGTTCGGGGATTGCCAGTTCCCAGCCGAGCGATGGGTCGAGACGGCCGCCGGCATCGTTGTCGGCGCGGCGCTCCTGCACCGCATCGAGGGTGCCGCCGGCCGATGCCTGGATCAGGTTTTGCCCGTCAGCACCGTCGCGCGACCGCACGATGGCGCTGCGCGGCAGGATCGCCGGGATTGCCTCCAGCCCGCTATAGCGACCCGAAAAAGCCCCCGGCGTTCCCCATTTTCCCGGCCAGCGATAAAAGATATGGGCGCCCAGCTGCGCAATTTTGACCAGTTTGGGCGCCCAATAGGGCGACACATAATTGGCGTGATAATGGGTCGCGTGCCCGACCGAGGTTTCGACATAACCCGCGAGCGCGGCGCGCGCGACATCCTCTGCCTCCTGCCACTTGGCGGGATTGGGGCGCCGATTGAGCGACCCGTCGCAGGTGAAGCTGAACTGGCAGACCGGGCGATTGACGCCCTGATAGACGACGCCGCAGATTGACTTGGGGAAGGCGGGGTGCAGCGCGCGGTTGATGACGACCTGCGCGACCGCGCGCCGTCCGGCGATCGGTTCATAGGCGGCTTCGAAATAGACCGCCTGGGTCAAGCAGCGCAGCGCGGTCATCACAGCTCTTTGATCGGCAGTGGCAGGGTGAAATGGCTTGGCCGAGGCGACTGGGCCGGTGGAAAAGGGGATCGCCTGGTTGCGCGTCATCGCGGTTTCCGGCGCGTAGAGCGCCGTCGGGCCCGGCTCTTCGGTCAGCTTGATCAGCCGCGCCATTTCAGGGTCGGCGATCACCGGCGCGTCGGGACTGCTGTAGACGGTATCCGGGCTGTTGCCGCCGACAAGCAAGATCAACTGCTCCCACATCGTTCGTGAGGTGAGCAGCGTCACCACTGCCGCCATCGCGGCGAGCCACAAGATCGTGCGGCGGTTGTCGTCGCTGGCCACCGTGCCATATCGGCGGGCGGTCGCGGCGGTCATGCTACGGCTCGCTGGGCAAGGATCTCGTCACGCGGGCCGTCGGCGACGATCCGGCCATTGTCCATGACGATCAGCCGGTCGACCAGCCCGAGTACGGTCATCCGGTGCGTGGCGATGACCAGCGTCTGACTCGCGGGAATGGCCGCTTGCAGCCGCTCGGCAAAATGTTTTTCGGTCTGACTGTCCATGGCGCCCGTCGGTTCGTCGAGGAACAGCAAATGCGCCGGGGTCATCAGCGCGCGGGCCAGCACCAGAAAGCTGCGCTGTCCGCCCGACAGCCGCGCACCGCGTTCGCCGATGTGGAAATCGAAACCCGTCGTGTCGCGGCCCAGGAACTCGTCGGCTCCCGATCGCCGGACCGCATCGATGATGCTGGCGTCGTCGGCATCGCTGGCGCCGACGAGCAAATTCTCGCGCACCGTGCCGCTGAACAGTTCGGCATCCTGGCCGACGTAGCGCAGCGTAGAGCGCAGGTCGTGCGGATCATATTGCCGGCTTTCCAGGCCGTCGATGCGATAGCTGCCGCTCGTCGGGTCATAAAGACCGCACAGCACCCGCCCGAGTGTCGACTTGCCCGACGCAACGCGGCCGATCAGCCCGACCCGCTCGCCGGGCTCGATGCACAGGCTGACGTCGGCAAGCGATTCGCGGTCGGTTTCGGGGTAACAGAAACCGGCATGGTCCAGCTGCAACCGGCCGTCGCGGACCTCGGGTGTGATCGAGCGGCTGCCTTTGTCGCGCTCGTCATCCTGATCCATCAATTGTTGCAGGCTGTTCAGCGTCACGAAGGCCTGCCGTCCGCGCGTCATCAGGAAAGCGAGTTGCCCAACCGGGGCGAGCGACCGGCTGGCGAGCATCACGATTGCGATGATTGCGCCCATCGAGATGGTGCCCGCGTTGAACAGATAAAAGCCGCCGATGATCAGCGCGATGCCGGTCGCCTGCTGGCACAGCGTCGCCAGGTTGACCGCGGTTGCGGTCAGCTTGCGCATTTCTTCCTGAGTATAGGCGTTCGATGCTGAAAGACGCCGCCATTTTCCTAGCATCCGGCCTTCGGCGCGGCAGGATTTGACCGTTTCGAGGCTGCCGATCGTTTCGATCAGCGTGGTCTGCAACATGCTGGCGTCGACCTGCGCGTCGGCGACCGCAGCGCTCATCCGGCGTTGCAGCACCCAACCCATCGCCAGCATGACCATCATCGCAACGAGCGGTATGACCGCCAGCCACCCGCCGAGCACCGCGATCAGCGCGACAAACACGACCAGGAACAGGATGTCGGTCAGCAGGACGACGGTGGTAGAGGCAAAGAAATCGCGCACCTGTTCATAGTCGGTCACGCGCCGTGCGAGGGCGCCGGTGCTGCCGCGCTGGGTCGCCAGCGGCAGGTTGAGCACCTTGTCGAGCAGGCGCTGCGACAGCCGGGCATCGATGCCGCGGCCGACCTCGTCGACCAATCCGGTGCGCGCCAGCCGCAGGCCATATTCGACCGCGATGGCAAACAGCGCGCCGAGTGCCAACATCCACAGGCTGGCAGCCGCCTTGTTGGGAATGATGCGGTCGTACACATTCATCGTGAACAACGGCATCGCAAATGCGAGCAGGTTGATCAGCAGCGAGGCGAACATGACATAGCCATATTGCCCGCGCTCCTTCCAGACTTCGCTCCAGAACCAATGTTGGCGGGTGGCTTGATCCCACGGCCGCTCGCGCGCCGTTTCACTGGCCGGGTCATGGCGGACGATGACGCCCTGACCCGAATAGGCGGTCTCCAACAGCCGGCGGTCGATCTGAATGTCGCTGCTCGCGCCCGGCAGGCGGACCCAGCAGCCCTGATCGTCCATCGCAGTCAGCACGAGCGATCGGTCGTCCGCCAGCAGCAGGATGGCGGGGACGTCGTGGGCGTTCCATCCGGCCAGCGAGCGGCGGACGAGATCGCAGCGCAGGCCGACCGCCGCGAGAGCGTGGTCGAGCTGGTCGAGCGGCACCAGGCCGTCATCGTCGAGCGCCAGCCCCTTTTTCGCCCGGAGATCGGAGAAGGGACGCTCGAACAGCGCCGCAACCGCGGCTACCGCACCCAGCAGTTCGTCACCCTGGGCGGGGGTAGCGCGCCATGCTTCAAAATCTGCCGCGGGCGGCGGTTGGCGCGAACGCCGCGCGCCGCGGGCGTCTGCTGGATAATTCATGTGGGATCCCGCATCGCTTCCGGATTTATCTCGGGGGTCGGCTTGACCTTGAAACGGTCGCGCGCGGTGGCGGCAGCGGCAGCGGGCGGCTGGACATCCATCGCTGCGAGCAGGTCGTTGAGCGCCGCCAGCAATTTGAATTCGGAGTAAAATTGCGCGAACTTTGCGGTCTCGGTGCGAACCTGAACGTTATATCGGGTGTTCTGGGCATCGAGCACGTCGAGCAGCGAACGGCGACCGACGTTGAACTGCGCACGGTACGAGCGCAACAATTCGTCCGAAACCCGGCTCTGTTCTTCCAGTTCCTTGACCAGCTTTCCCTGCGCGTCCCAGGTGTTCCATGCGACGCGGACATCCTCTTCGGCCTCGCGGACCATCTGGTCCATCCGGTAGCGCGCTTCCTTTTCGCGGCGGTACATTTCCTGCACCTTCGAGCGTTTGATGCCGCCGTTGAAAATGTCCCAGCGCAGCACGAGCCCGGCGCGCAGGTCATTGGTTTCGCCGCGGAAACCGTCGATATCGTCGCCGATCCGGGCGTTGCCCTCGAGCGCGAGGGTCGGCGACATTTCGGATTTCGACTTGCGGACCAGCGCGTGCGCGGCGTCAAGGTCGGCCTGGGCTTCGCGGACCCGGGGGTTGCGCTCGCGCGCCCGCGCCAGCGCATCTTCCAGCGTCGCCGGAATATTGCCCGCCAGCGACGGCGGTAGCGCGGCGCCGTCGACCAGGTCGAGACCGGTCAGGGTGCGAAACGATGCCGAGGTGTTGACGAGATCGAGATTGGCCTCGGTCACCCGGGCGCGGGCCGCCTGCTGCCGTTCTTCGGCCTGTTGTTGATCGGCGATGCTCAACGACCCCTTGGCAACGCCTTCGCGCAGGTCGGTCACCAGCTTGCTGTGGAAATCGATATTGTCTTCAGAGGCGGCGACGATGCGCTGTTGCAACAGATAGTCGAGATATTGGCGGGTCACCTGCAGCGCGATAAATTGCGAACGCTCCTCGACCCGGAAGGCGGCGCCGTCGGTGCGCGCTGCCTGACGCTTGACCTCGTTGCGCCGGACGCCGCCGTCGAACAGCGTCTGCTCGACGCTAACGCCGCCCTCCATCGGGTAAAGCTCGTTGTCGGCGATGCCAAGCGTGCGCCGCGTGCTGTTTTCGAGGCGGCGGATCCCGATCGACCCTTCAACCGAGACACGCGGCGCGAACAGGCGCTGCGCCTGCTCGCGCTCGAATTCGATCGCGGTCTTGTTCTCGACCGCCTGGTTGATTTCAGGGTTGGTCTGCACCGCGGTTTCGACCGCGGTTTTCAGCTCGATGCGCTGGGACCGGGCGACATGGGGCACCGCGACGAGCGCGGCGGCGGTAAGCAACAATGCTGCGGTACGAAATTTCGGCATCTTGTGTCCCCTGCATTTGTCCGGTCGAAGTCGAAGATCCTTCGGTGTGATCTTTCACCTGCGCCGGTGTTTCATCATTTCCGGCATCGCTGCCGGTCGCTTAGGCGTGGCCGGCCGACGCCAATTGTTCGAGCTGCACAGCGACATGCTGCTGCGCGAGATCGGCCATGAAAGAATGTCCGGCCACATCCATGCCGTTGTCACCAAGGACGCCATTCGCGCCGCCGTCGCCCAGCATGATCTTTGCCAGCCCTGGGTCCGCGGGCGGTGCGGGACCGAGCAGCGCGTCGAGTTCGACCTGCGGCCCCTCCAGCGCGGCGGTGACGATCGCGTCGAGTTCGGCCGCGGCGGGGTCGAGCACCGCCTGTGGGGGCAGCGTCATCTGGACCTGATCGGTCGATGCCGCGCCGCTGACCGGCGCCGACGACAGGTCGAGCTCGGTGTCGGTGAGAAGCTGGCCATAGGTCGGGTCGGGCGCCATCGTGTCGAGTTCGTCGCTGCGCAGTTCGCGGCTCTCGTCTTCGTCCATCTGCCGTTGCCCGGGGTCGGCTTCGATCCGCGCCGTCGCCGGACCGGAGAAGTATTCATGGACGAGTCCGTCGGCCTTGCCGGCAGGAAGGGGCGCAGATTGTTCGGCGGTTTCGCCCGATACGCCGGCCTGCTGGCCCGCCACCGCGGCGTCCCCATCGGGCGCCGCGGATGGGCGCGCCGCCAGCGGGGTGGCGGCGGCCAGCCCGGCCACAAGCATCGCGGTCGAAACGCCCGCGGTGCCGGTTGCGGCGGCAACCCGCTGCTGATCGGCGAAATTGGTGGCGAAGGCCGCATCGGCGAGCTTGCCGGTGCTGCCGTCGGCGCGGGTGTAGAGTGCTTCGCCCTTTACCTGCACCTGCCCATCGGCGGCCGTATAGGCGCGCCCGTCCGATGTCAGCGCGATACTGGTGATGCCTTCGCTGATCAGCGAGCGGAATTCGCCTGCATCGGTCACGCCGTTGCTGTTGGCATCGTGCCAGATACCGAATTTCGCAAAATCGGTGTCGGCCGCGTCGAGTTTGCCATCGCCGTTGCTGTCATAAGCCGCGGCCAGCCCCTGCAGGTCGGACAGGCCCGCGCCGCCGAACACCAGTTCGGCGCCGTTGTTGACCTTGCCATCGCCATTTTTGTCGATCGCCAGCAGCCCGTCGTCGGCCGCGACCCAGGCCGTGGTTTCGGCAATGCCATCGCCGTCATAGTCGAAGCTGACCCCTGCTGCGTTCGACACGAACTCGACCCCGTCGCCGTCAAGGTCGACTGCGATCGGCGGCGCCAGCGCGGTTATGGTGACCGACAGACTGGCCGTCGCGGTATCGCCGTCGCGGTCGGTCACCACATAGTTGAACACCTCGGTCGCGGTGACGGTGATCGGGCTGGGCGGCTGGTAATTATATTGGCCGGTCGCGAAATTGAGCGTCAGCGTCCCGCCCATCGGCGTCGCAATGGCGGCCAATGTCGTGCCGGCGATGGTGCCGCCGGTCGATAGCGCGATGCTCGACGCGCCATCCCAGGTGTAGGTCGTGGTGCCGATGGTGATCGACAGCAATCGACCACCGTCGGCGCCAAAAAAGTCGTTGGCGTCGAGATCGCCCGAAACCGCCGACGGGACGATCACCGCCAGCAGCGTCGCGACCAGATCCTGGAAATCGTCGACCAGGATCGGTTCGTTGTTCGGCGCCGCGTTCAGGTCGACGTCGCGCAGCCGCTGGATATTGAGCGGTTGCAGCGGATTGTTGTCGATGCCGATCGCGGTGACATTGACATTGTTGTTGTCGACGAAGTTGTTCCACGCCGTGGCAGTCGCCGCGGTCAGCGAATTGGTGACCATCGGGGGCATGCCACCGAACTGGACCTGCTGGTTGGGGTTGCCGTCGCTCAGGAAAAACACCTGATTGCTGGCGCCCGGGATGGTGGAGAAATTGGCGAGCGCGGTCTGGATCGCGCCGGTGTAATTGGTGTTGAACCCGATCCCGTCGGGCGGCGCATCCTGCGACGGACGCACACCGCCGCCAAGCGGGTTCAGCGAGTCAAGATAGGCGTTCGCATCGGCCGCGGTCGTGAAGGACGGTGAGGCGAACGAACCCGACGAGAAGATGACGAAGCGGATCGTCAGCGCGCCCGAGGCTGCGGTATCCAGCTGTGACAGGGCGCCCTGGACGGCATCGATCATCGTGTCGAGTTCGCCATTGTCGATGCTGTCGCTGAAATCGAGGATGAAGAGCGTGTTCACATCCTGCATCGGTTGCGACGTCGCGCCCGTCTCGCCGGTAGCGGTCGGGGCGTCATCCTCGATGATCACGCGGATCGCCGATGCATTGGTCGTCGTCGTGGTGCCGTCGGAGACCGATACGGGGACAAAGAAATCCTTGAGGTCTTCCAGGGCGACGGTCGGGTGATCGACGGCGCGCGACAGCGTCACCGTATAGGCGCCGTTCGATGCCAGCGTGACGCGGATGACCTCGGATCCCCCGACCGATCCGATCAGGGTGCCGGTGCCGACGCCGGTCCAGGCGACGGGGACGCCGCCCGCGGTCAGCACCGCGCCGGGACTGCCCAGCGTCGCGCTCAGCGTTTCGCCAGCGTCGGCGTCGGCAATCGCCAGCGTGCCGCTGGACGTCGTGCTGTTGGTGGTGTCGAGCGTTGCGTTGGGCGCGGTGTCGGGAAGCCCGTTCGGCAGGCCTTCTTCCGATACCCGCGCGATCGCGGTGCCGATCGTCGGCGCGTCGTTGGTGCCGAACACCGTGATCGTCAGGGTCGATCCGACCGACAGCGATCCGTCGCTGATCGTGTAGGCGAAACTTTCCACCAGCGTCTGCCCGCTGTCGAGCGCGTTGACGACCGGCTTGTCCTCGTCGAGCGTGTAGGTGTAGCTGCCGTTGGCGTTGATCACGAGCGTGCCGTAAAGGCCGACATAGGTTCCCGCCGAGGTGACGGTAATCGCTTCCAGATCGGGGTCATTGTCGGCGACGTCGGCAAAGCTGCCGAACGGTGCGCCGGGATGCGCGATGTCCTGCAGGACGTTGCCGGCGGCGCTTGGGTCCGAACCGCTGGGGCCGTCGAGCACCCAATTGGTGTCGGCGCGCGCAATCGGGAAATCATTGGCGCCGGTGATCGATATGGTGATCGTCGCGATCGACGTGTCGCCATCGGCATCGCGCACCGTATATTGGAAAGTTTCGGTCAGCGTCGTGCTGGACGTCAGCGCGATGACCGCCGGGTCATTGGGGTCGAGATCGTAGCGATAGCTGCCGTCCGCGGCGATCATGATCGAGCCATAATCGCCCGCCAATGCGGCGCCGATGGTGCCGACCGTCGCTCCGAACGCCACGCCGACGACGCTGAGGCCGCCATCGGCCCCGGCATTGTCGGGCGATCCATCCATCCCGTTGTCGTCGGTGCCACCGATACCGGTCAGGACATTGCCGTCGGCAAAAATCTGTCCGTCGCGCGAGACGTTGTCCTCGTCATGGACGGCCAGCGGCGCGTCGTCGCGGATCGCAAAGCGGCCGGTGATGTCGGCGGTCGTTCGTGCGGTGTCGCCGTCGCCGTCGGTCGCGATGGCGGTCAGCGTGATCAGGCTACTGCCCGACAGGAAGAGCGTCTGGTCGGGGCCGGTATCGGGCAGGTGGAGCACCGCGCGCGACTGGTCGAAGGTGACGAGGCCGCCCGGTGCCACCGAAATGCGGAACACTTCCTGGCTCGAGGTGCGCCCGAACACGACGCCGCCCTCGATCGACAGGATGACGGCTTCGCCGGTCAGCGAATCGATCAGGCCGCTCGCCCCGGCAGTGATCCCCAGTTCATAGGCCACGGTGCCCGGGCCGTCGGCGCCGAAATCGGTCGTTGGCGCAAAGAGTCCTGACAGGTTCGCCGTCGCGTTCGCCGCGAAATCGCTTTCGTCGACGGTCAGCGTGGGGGCGGTGCCGCCAGCCGAAATCGACGGGCCATCATCGGCGAAGCGGATGTTGCCGCCCAGATCGACGGCGACGGTGTCCGAGATACTGTCGCCATCGCGATCGACGATCGTCGCGGTGCCGCGCAGTTCGACCAGATTGGCCGCCAGTTCGACAAGCTGCGCGGCGTAATTGCTCGAGGAGCCCGGCAACGGATGGTCGATTTCGGCAAATTGAGTCAAGGTGACGACGCCCGTTGCGGCGTTCACGGCAATCGAAAAAATGGGCGTGCCGGCCGCGCTGCCGACGATCTCGCCGGAGACAAGGGCCAGCGTGACCGGCACGCCGTTGCTGGTCAAGGCGGCGGTCGCGACCGCCGAGCCCAGCGCAAGGGAATAGGTCCAGGTGACCAGGCCCGCACCAGCGGGGCCATCGGCACCAAAATTGACCATCGAAGTCGAAAATGCCGACGACAGATCGGCGGTCGCCACGTCAAAGGCGCTGCCCCGCGTATCGGCGTCCTGCGTCGTCAGGGTGATCGTGTTGGTGTCGGCGTTGGTCGCGTCGATCGTCGGGCCATCGTCCTTAAAGACCAAAGTCGCGCCAACCGCGACCATCGCCGACGCCTGATCACCATCGCCGTCGGTGACCGTGGCGGTCAGCCGGATGATCGTCGGTGACAGCGTCACCGGGTCGTCGGGATTGCTCTCGTCGGGGTGGCGGACAGCGCGGATCTGGTCGAGCGTTGCCTGGCCATCGGGGGCGACGCTCAGCCGGAAGGCGACGACCGATGGCGAATCCTGCAGACGGCCTTCCACCACATTGCCGATCGCTTGCAGCACGATCTTTGAGCCGGTGGCAACATCGACCAGCCCCGAAGCCGTGGTCACCTGGAACGCGTAGCTGGTGCTGCTGCCCGCCTGATCGGCGCCGATGGTCGTGTTGAACAGGCTGGCGAAACTGGCCGTGGCGTTGAGCGCAAGATTGGTCTCATCGACCGTCAGCAGCCCTGCCGGCGGCGACAATGCGGTGATCGAGGGAACGTCGTCGGAGACCGAAATATTGACCGTTCCTGCAACCTGATCGCCATCGCTGTCGGTGGCGACGACCTCGATGAAACCGAGTTCGGCCAGATCGTCCATCGTGACGTCGGGGTGCAGCCCATAATTATATTGCAGCGTGACGGTCACCGTCGCGACATTGCCCGACAGGTTCAGGTCGATCACGACAACCGGATTTTCATCGGCGTCCCAGCCGATAATCTGGGTGTCGGACTCAAGCGTCCAGCTGAGCCCGCCGTCGAGCGTCGAGATGTCGCCAAAGCCGATCGACGCGATGGCGTCGGACCCCGGGGTAAAGACGATGTTGCCGCTGGATGAAACCGGCTGCACCGGCGACGGTGTCGATCCGCTTTCCAGATGCTGGTCATCGACGGTCAGCTGGATCGGGCCGCTGGCCGTCGGCAATGCCCCGTCGGCCAGCCGGATCTGCTGGATCGCCGCCGCCTGGTCGCCGTCGCCGTCGGTGATCGTGTAAGTGAAGTCGGCGTGGATCGGGAAGGCGCTGATCTGCGATACCGGATCAAAGGTCCAGGCCCCATTGGCCTGAAAGGTGTAGGTGCCGTTGGCGTTGCTGTAGGTGGTCGTTCCCGTTGCCGCCACGGCAACGACGACGCCGCCGATGGTCACCGACGTCACCGCGGCGCCATCGGCGCCTTGTGTGTCATCGGCCAGCAAATTGCCCGAAATCGCCGCGGCATCCTCTGCCACCGTGATCGACGGTGCCGACCGCGCGACCGGAACATCGTCGATCACATCGATGACGATGACATTCTGGGTCACATTGCCGAAGGCATCGGTGACATTATAGGTAAAGGTTTCGACGGCGGGCACGATATTGGTGCCGTTGTTGGCGAGCGCCCCCGCCACCGCCGTGGTGAGCGTATAGACATAACTGCCGTCGGCATTCAGCGTCAGGGTGCCATGGGTGCCGACCCCGGTGCCGGTCAGCGTGAACGCCAAAGGTCCGGTGCCGCCCGCGACATTGTCGTTGAGGTCGCCGACCACCGTTTCGGCGTCGCTGTCGGAATTGCTGCCAGTGGGCAGCGCGGCTTCGTTGACCTGGAGCTTGACCGCGTCGGCGGATAAGCCCGCGTCGCTCAGACGAATGGTCAGGGTGGCGGTCGATCGGTCGCCGTCGCCATCGGCCAGTGTATAGACAAAGACATCTTCGGCGCCTGCGGGCGGGACGGCATTGGGGTTGGCGACATAGATATAGCTGCCGTCGGCGGCGACGGTGAGCTGGCCATAGAGGCCGACGATGGCGGCGCCGATGCCGCCAATAGCCGGCGCCGACGGATTTTCACCGGCCGCGCGCACCCCCAGAATTTCGGCGCCGTCGGCGCCCGGCGTGTCGTTGGCGAGCAGGCCGTTCGCGGCATCGATTTCCAGCGTCTGGCCTTCGCCAACGTCGCCCTCGTCGGCGTCCGCCACCGGGTTGTCGTCGATGACCAGGACGTCGAAGCTCGCCGTGGCGACGGTGCCGTCGCTGTCGGTGATCTTGATCGCAAAGGATTCGGTCAGCGCGGCATTGGTCGCGCCGCTGTGCAGCACGCTGTTGTCGGTCAGTTCATAGCTATAGCTGATCGTACCGCCGACGATGTCGCCCGCCGCGTCAAAGATCGGCTCGAAATCGGTGATCGTCAGAATGCCCAGATCGGTGGTGATGACCAGTCCGGCGGCGATCGCGCCATCGAACAAGGTTTCGCCGGCGATGGTTATCGCCACGACGCCATCGGCGGCGCCGAACGTGAAGCTGCCAGTCCGGGTCAGCGCATCGCCGTCGGGCGCGGAGCCGTCGGGCAGATTGGCCTCTGATACGGTTGCTTCGGCGCCCTCGGGATTGAGGCCGTTGATCGTCACGATATCGTCGCGGCCACGGATCGTCACGGTCAGCGTCGCGGTTGCCTCGTCGCCGTCGCCGTCGGTGATGACATATTCAAAAGTCTCGGTCAGCTCGTCATTGCCGTCCAAGCCCAGGACGTCCTGGTTTTCGGGATCGAGCGTGTAGACATAGCTGCCATCGGCCGCGATCTCGAGCGTGCCATAGGCACCGACGGTAAGGCCGTCGATGTCGCCGCTTTCGCCGCCGAACGAGATGGCGGTAACCGTGGCACCGTCGGCACCCTGAATATCGGCCTCGCCGTCACTGGTGTTGGCATCGGTACCACCGACGCCGGTCAGGACGTTGCCGTCGGCGCTCTGGCCGCTGCCCGACTGCAGCAAGTCGATGTCGTCGATCGCCGTCGGGACATCGTCCTCGACCACGATGCTCAGCGTGCCGCTCGCGCTGTCGCCGTCGAGATCGGTCACGACGACGCCAAAGGTTTCGATCACATCGTCGCCGCTGGTCGCGTCGGTCAGGGTATAGCTGTAGCCGATCGACGTCGCGCTGATGCTGGTGATCGTCAGCGTTCCGAACGCTCCGGCGATCGTCTGCCCGACCGCCGTCACCTCTTGTCCCGCGATCGTCACTTTGCCGACGCTGTCGGTGGCTGCGATTGTAAAGCTGCCCTGGGTCGTGGCGGTGCCGCTATCGGGCGCCGATCCGTTCGGCAGGCCCGCTTCCGACACCAGCTGGCCGTCGTCGTCGCCGTCGGGCAGGTCGATCGTCACGCCGCCATCGCCGATCGCGATCCGCAGCGTGGCGGTTGCCGTGTCGCCGTCGCCGTCGGTCAACTTATAGGTAAAGACATCGAACACGCCGCCCGGCGTGCCGGGATTGCGGACATAGCTGTAACTGCCGTTGCTGTTCAGCGTCAGGACGCCGTAGAGTCCCGCAACGGGCGTGCCCGCGGCAACAGCGTCTCCGGCGCCCGAAACCGACGACACACGCGCACCGTCGGCGCCGGGGATGTCCCGCCCGCCATCATTTTCGGCATCGGTGATCACATTGCCGACGGCCGGGCCAAAGCTGCCCGCGGCAATGCTGTCGAAATCGGCGACCGCTTCGGGGACATCGTCGATGATGTCGATGTTGAAACCGGCGGACAGGGTGTCGCCGTCCAGGTCGGTGATCCCGACCGTGATCAGTTGCGACGTGGTATCGCCCAGCGTGTTGTCGGTCAGCAGAAAGGCATATTCGATCGAATCGGGATTGATCGCGACGATGTAGAAGGTGCCGGTCGTCAGCTCGATCGCTTGACCCACTTCGGTTACCGCCACGCCATTGATCGTGATCGCCGCCGGCCCGTCGCCCGCGCCATATTGGATGACGCCCAAGGCTATATTGGAATCGTCGCCGTCACGCGAGCCCGCGCTTTCGCCGTCGCGCTCGGGCAGACCGGCTTCATCGACGAAGGTGCCGTCGTCGCCCGCGCCGGGCACAATCAGGCTGGGTGCACTGTCGCCAATCCGGATGGTCAGGGTCGCGGTCGAAACATCGCCATCGCCATCGGTCAGCCGATAGGTGAAGACATCGGAGACGCCGCCTGGTGTCCCGGCCGCCCGGATATAAACATAGCTGCCGTCGGCGGCCATGAGCAGGCGGCCATATTGACCGGTGACGGGCGCGCCCGTCGGGCTGAACTCGGTTCCTGCCCCGCTCTGAATCCCGGTAACGGTTGCACCGTCGGCGCCGGGCGTATCGGCACCCGCGGACCCGCTGGCGGTGCCGGCACCGGTGATGACGTTCCCGCCCTGCGGCGCGGTGCTGCCGGGCACGGTATCGTCGATGTCGGCGCGCGCAATCGGGGCGTCGTCTTCGATCGTCAGGGTCAGGGTCGCGGTGGCGACGTCGCCATCGCCGTCGGTCACGGTGATGGTGACCGTGTCGGTCGCGGTGGGGTTGGTGCTGTTGTCGGTCAGCGTATAGCTGTAGCCGATCAGGCTTGGCGTGATGCTGGTGATGGTGATCTGACCCAATGGGGTCGTGATGATCTGTCCCACCGCGGTCACCGCGGTGCCGTTGACCGCGACCACAATGGGCTGGTCGAGCGCGGTAATCTGAATCGTGCCGCTGGTTGATTCGCGCGGCGAGGCCGGATCGGTTCCGGCAGGTTCGGCCCCGCGCGCCGCGAGCGCCGCTTCCGACACCACGGCCGTCGCGGCGGTGACGCCGACTGCCTGGTCGGGGGTGGTGATCAGAATTTTGGGTTTATTGTCGATCGCACCGGGAATGACCTGAAGGTCGATAATCCGCGGAAAGCCGAATTCGGTCGGCGGCAACAGATTGCCCAGGGCAAAGGGGTCGCCGATGTCACCCGGCGTCTGGGCGAAATTGCCACCCGAACTTTGCGGTCGACCGGCGGCGGGCTCGGGTTCCTGACCCGCGATCAGCGCGGCAACCGTTGGCGCCGGGATGTTGATCGGGCCGACCTTGATCTGCGGGATACGCAACGCGCCGTCGATGATGACCAGCACTTGCCCGTCGGGCAGGGTGACGACCAGATCATTGCCCGACAGCTTGATCGCGTCGAGCCGCGTGCCGGCCGGCAATTGGATGACGCCATCGACCGGCAGGATGCTGGTCGCGCCCGGCGGAACAGCCTTGGCTATGGTGGCGAGTTCGCCAACCTGTTCATTCCGCTTCAGCTCCATCGCTTATGCCCCCTGCACCTCAAAGCTCGCCAGTCCCTCGGCAGCGACCTGTACGGGGGTCGCTGCGGCAACGGGCGAATGGCACTGCGTTTCCGCGCCGGATGTCGCGCGGACGAGCAATGCAAGCTCTTGTGATCGTGCTGGGTTCTCTTTGGCGACCGATGCCCGTGCCTTGTCACTGACCCCGCAAATACAAACCCAGGGGGGTGATTCTGCAATGGCAATTTCCGGTATGGGCACCTATACTTTTGTATAGGATCAATATCTTATGAGTTAATTATTTCTTAATATCTTTATAGATTGTAAACTTGTTTGCAAAAAATTGTCGCATTATGAGTATGATTGCGCGATTGTTATGCCTCAATAAATTTCTTTATAAATAACAATGACAAGATCTATCATCTGAATTATCAATCTACTCATAAAAGTCAGTAGAAAAATCTGAAGGGATGTTCGTATTTTTTCTTATTTGATAATGCCATGGACGTCTATTTTGGCGACGATCGCGCCGCCGCGTCGCAACGCATAGCGACCGAGGTACCGACCTCGCGGCCAACCCGTCGCCGGGGCGCGCTTGCCGCTATAGGCGAACCAGCTCAGGCCGCCGTCGGCGATCTCCGATTGCTGGTCGTGCACAACCCGCCCGTCTGGGCCGACAATCGAAAACCGCTGCTGATCGCCAGCCCGCGCGCCCATGGCGTCGACCCACAGGATCATCGGCGCGCGCGGCCCGGCCAGCGCCGGGGGTGGATCGCGATCGGTGACCGGCTTGGGCGGCGCGATCGATGCAAGGCCCGCGGCAATCACGGCGGCGGGGGCATAACCGAGGGAGCGTGCCGCCGTCGGCGTCCATAGTCCCGTGGCGGGTGCCGCTACGCCGCAGGGGACCAACGACCCGGTGCCCACGAACGGATCGATCGCGGCGTCGTGATGCCGGACCGTGAAATGAAGATGCGGAAATTCGGTGTTGCCCGACAGGCCGATAAGCCCGATCCGCTCGCCCGCCCCAAGCCGCTGTCCGGGGCGCACGCCGATGCTGCCCTGGCGCAGGTGGCTGTACTGCGTCTGCCAGCCGTCGCCATGGTCGATCACGACGGCGTTGCCGGCGTCCTTGCCGGCGCGCCCGCCGCGTTCGCCGACGCTGACGTCAGGTTCGCCGTCGCGGGTGCGGAGCACCGTCCCCGCGGCGGCGGCCACCACGGGAACGCCCGCGCGCATTTCGGCCATGGTGCGCAGACGGATATCGATGCCGTCATGCCCGTCGGTCGTCAGCAATCCGCAGCGATAGTCGCGGCGGCCCGGGCCCGGATCATGGTCGACCAGCTTTTGGATCAGACAGGTCTGGCCGACGGTACATTCGACGGGAAAGCCGAATGCCGGGGCGACCGTGGGTGATGGCCCCTGCAACGACACCATGGCCAGTGAAAAGGAAAGGAGGAACGCCTGCATCATGGTCGGGTTCTCGATACGGGCGACATGCTCGTGACGCGATGTGGAGGTCGATGAAACTTCGACGCCGGCCGCCGCCAGGGGGCGTGGCGGCGGACACGGCTAGCCAGCAGGAGCTGACCGAACTCGAAGATCTGCTACGCGCCGGTGGATAAGGCACCCACTGATCGTTGGCAGAACTCTTACTTTTCTTACACCCTGTCTCTGCAGACCTGCTCGGCTAAAGCAGGCATCGTTAGGATGATTCTTGCCCTGTCATCCTTGTGTCAAAATTGGCGGAAATCCCGGTTTCCTGCCATTCCCTGATGGGGACATCGCCAAATTTGGCGGGGCGCGGCATGGCTATTTCGTTGGGACATCGACAAAAATGTTTCGCGCTCCAGACACAAAAAGGAGGGCAGGCCGCGGCCTGCCCTCCAGTTAGCAGAGGTCCGTCGAGGAGTGGCTCCCCGTACGAAGCCTTGTCCTCAGACGAACGTGATCATGTCGTACGTCGCATTGCCCTGGCTGTACGCATTAATCGCAGCAACCGAGTCATAGGCACCCGCGGCTGCCAGTGCTGCGATCGGAGCCGAGGCGCCTTCCCAGAAGTCTTCGATGATGACCGAACCGGCCGCCGTGAAGACCAGGACATCGAGCGCGTCGCCTTGTCCATCCCAGTCGCCCGTGATGACCAGCATGTCGACGTTGGGATCGAAGCCGGGGTCGACATCGAACACCAGCGTATCGCGGTTCGCCAGGTTGAAGTCGCGGCCCGATCCCAGGAAGCCCGGTGCGCCGATCACATCATTGCCGAAGCCCGGCGATGCATCGGTCGAGTCGAACTTGAACAAGTCCTTGCCCGTGCCGCCCGACATATGGTCGTCGCCTTCGCCACCGGTGATCGAGTCGTTGCCCTGTTCACCTTCGATGTAGTCATCGCCAAGGCCACCATTGATGGTGTCATTGCCGGTGTCACCAAAGATGGTGTCATCCCCGTCATCGCCATTCATGACATCTTGGCCAAAGCCGCCTTGCATGAAGTCGTTGCCGTTGCCGCCCGACATGGTGTCGTTGCCGCCACCAGGAAGGCCCAGACCATCCGTCGCCAAGTCACCCGACATGACGTCGTCGCCATCGCCACCGAACATGGTGTCGTTGCCAGCTTCACCAGCCAGGAAGTCGTTGCCGTTGTTGCCGTTGATGGTGTCATTGCCGGTACCGCCAAAGATTTGGTCGTTGCCGTCATTGCCCGACAGATTGTCGTTGCCGGCGTTACCAAAGATCAGGTCGCTGCCAGCATCACCGTTCACAACATCGTTCCCGTTGTTGCCGCTGATGACGTCATTGCCGGTGCCACCGGAAATGTTGTCATTACCATCGTCGCCCGACAGAGTGTCGTTGCCGGCGTCGCCGCTGATAACATCGTCACCTTCGTCGCCGTTGACGGTATCGTTGCCGTTGCCGCCCGAGATGGTGTCGGCATCCGTGGTCGACGGATCGGTCGGATCAAAGAAGGGATCCCCGTTGCCGCGGATCACATCGTCGCCGTCGTCGCCGAACAGGTTGTCGTCGCCGCTCTGACCCCAGATGAGGTCGTCGCCGTCGTCGCCATGGACCAGGTCGTTGCCGTCGTTGCCGTTCAGCGTGTCGTTATCGGCACCGCCGCCGATGTCGTCGTCGTCGGCACCACCCTGAACGAAGTCGAGGCCGTTGCCGCCACGAATGACGTCGTTGCCGGCATCACCGTCCAGTTCGTCATCGCCGTCTTCGCCGAGCAACAAGTCGTTGCCTTCGCCGCCGTCGAGTTGGTCGAAACCATTGCCGCCGAGGATGGTGTCGTTGCCATCATCGCCCCACAGCAAGTCGTCGCCATTTTCGCCGAAGATCAGGTCGTCGCCGCCCTGACCAAAGACTTGGTCGTCGCCGTCACCACCCAGGATGACGTCGGCGTGACCGAGGCCCGGGTTATAGCCGCTTTGGTTATAGGCATAGTCGCCATCGGCGTTGCGGTTCGGCCCGCCGTCGCCAAAAATGACGTCATTGCCGGCGCCGCCCAACAACTGGTCAACTCCGTTGGCATTGGTGCCACCGTTGATGTAGTCGTCGCCGTCGCCGCCAAGCACGATGTCAGATTCGGTGCCGCCGTACAAATTGTCGTTGCCGGTGCCGCCGTCGATGAAATCATCGCCAGCACTGCCTTCGATACGGTCATCGCCCGATTGGCCATAGAGCGTGTCGTTGCCGGCATCGCCGCGGATGAAGTCGTTTCCGCCGCCACCCCAGGCCGTGTCGTTGCCGGCGCCGCCGAGCAGCGTGTCGTTGCCGTCGAGGCCGCCATTGTCATCGCCGGTATAGACAACGTTTCCAGGTCCGACGACGACGAACGACGCCTGATCGCCGATCAGCGTGTCGTTGCCGGTGCCGCCGTCGACGCGGTCATTGCCATAACGACCGATGACATTGTCGTTCCCGGCATCGCCATAGAGGTCGTTGTCGAGGTTATTGCCATACACGGTGTCGTTCCCACCATTACCGCGCGCATTATACGGCAGGGTGGAGGTGGAGACGATTGCGTTGAGGTCGATAAAATCCACCGCATTGGTTCCAAGTACCTGCCCGCGCGCGGTCGGCAGCTTCGGAGTGTTCGGTGCGTTAGAAGGTCCAACTGTAGGCATTTCGCTATCCTCTTCATTCATGGGTCGCAGGGATGCGGTTTCGCCGACTCGGCTTGATCATCCCCCCAATGGCCGCGAAAATTCGAGGCCATGACCAATGGATATGGCGGGTCACTGGGGCCGAATATTCCTGCTTGGGGACATGGCCGACAATTTTGTGAAGTGGTTCATTATGGGGCAGATCATCGCTTGGCGAGGGCACAAAAATTCGATCGGACGCGCAGATTTCCGCCGTTCCACCCCAGGTCGAAACGGCGTGGTCAGATTACAGAAACCGATCCTAATTCAGCTTGCGGCCGAGCGACGAGGTGGCTGGGCGCGATGAATTGATCGCCGCGGCGACGTCATTCTCGACGGTGCGGTCGGATGGGCGCCCCAGCGACGACGTCTGCGGCCGCGGCGATGTCGACGGGTTGGCGACGACCGCGCCCGTGCTGGCCATGATCGGTCGGCCCAGCGCGGACATGCCCGGACGATCGATGGTGTCGGCGCCGCAACAGCGGCCCTCGAGAATCGCTTTTGCATCGAGCTGCCCCGTCGCCGCCAGCAAACTGGCGCGGGCGACAAATTCATTGCGATGTGCGCGCTCGAGGGTGACGCGGGCGGATAGCAGTTCGTTCTGAGCGTTCAGCACATCGGTCAGGGTGCGGTTGCCGCCGACGGCCTCTTTCTTGATCCCTTCGGCCGCGGCCTCGATCGCGGTCACTGCGGCTTCGGCGGCGGTGATGGTGCTTTTTGCCGATTGCCAGCGGGTCCAGCTGCTGGCGACCTCTTCGGCGACGGTGCGCAGCGCCGCATCGGTTTGCGAGAAGCGTTGATCGCGGACGGCGCGCGCGCGGCGCACCTCGGCATGATCGCGCGGCAGGAAAATCGGTACCCGCACCTCCAGCCCATAATAGAGCGACGAGCGGTCGTCGGGATATTTGCCCGTGAAGTTGTTGGCCGCGCCGCCGGTCAGATAGTCATAGCCGCTCACCGCGTCGAGCTGCGGCAGCAAGGCGGCGCTGGCAAAGCGCACCCCCGATTTGCCGGCCTGGGCATTGAGCCGCGCCGCCCGCAAGCGCGGCGCGGTGTCCAATGCGATTTTCTGGGCCGCGGGCAATGAACCGGGCACCGCGGCCAACGGTGGCAACGGCGGCACCATCGTCCCCGATTGCCCGCTGACGGCGCGAAACTGGTGACCGTTGATACTGAGTTCCTCGGTCGCGGCGAGAACCCCGGCTTGCGACGTTGCGAGCCGGGCCCGCGCCAGTTCCTCGTCGGTGCGGGTCGCTTCGCCAAATTCGAGTCGGCGCGACGTCGCGCGCAACTGTTCGCCGATCGCCTCGCTCTGCGCCTGCGAATATTGCAGGATCTTGCGGTTGAGATGGACGTCGGCGGCACTCGTCAGCATTTCGAGCAGGATGTCCGACGTCGTTGCGTCGAGTCCCGCCGTGGTGGCGTCCAGCTCAGCCTTGGCAATCTTGACCGCGTTATAGGTGCGATTGCCATCGTAAAAGCGCAGCCGGGCTTCGATTCCGGCCTGGCTGGCGGTGAATTGCGAATCATTGGTGCTGCGGCCATTCTTGATGTCGATCTCGCGCCGCTGGACGGTGCCATTGGCCTCGATCGTCGGCAGATAGCCGGCCTCGGCGCCCTGCAACCGCGCCTCGGCGATTCGGACTTGCTGGCGCTGCGCCGCAATGTCGGGGTTCGATTGAATGACCTGGCGGGCGAGCGACGCCATCGTGCTCGATGGCGCGATACTGGGCGACATCGATTGCGCCATCAGCGGCGCGGAGCCGACCGCGAACGCCGCTACGGCGGCGGGCGCGCTCATCGCGCTCGCCAAGAATATCCATGATTTGCGCACGTCACCCCTCCTGAATCATCGCGGATTCGAGTGCCGACCCCTCTTGTTCTGATCTTGCCAGAGTAATGCGCGGGGGCAGGGCGGGAAACTACCCTAACGGATATGTCCGAGGGGATAATAGACTCAATCCGCCGAATCGAAATAGACAATGGGGGTCGCTTGCAGCCGTCACGGCAGGCGACGCTATCGAGAGATTCGCATCAATCGACAGCTAACGCCGGGTAGAAAATGCTTCAGGCAACCCCGGCGGGCGCGCGCGTTCTGGACCGTACTCAGAACATCGCGCCAGACATCATGGTCGCGCGTGCATCCCCTGTTGCGAGCTTTGGCTTCGTTGCGGGTACCATGTCTTATGGGGGCCATAATGTCTGCGACCATGGAATTTTCAACGCATTACGCAGAAGCAGTTCGCGACGATTTCGATCTCTTTGAAGGGGTCGATGAACATGATCATTCCAAAGGGGCGTCGGGTCATACCCACGCGCTTGATGTTGCGGCGAACACCCGTCGGCTGTGGCACGACTATCTGGCGCAATTCGACATTGCATCGGCCATCCTCACCGTCGCCTTTCCCGGTTCCGGTCCCCAGCGCCATGCCTTCCTGATCGGTTTTGATCATGTGCGCGGCGACATGGCGGTTACCCGGCAGCTGCTGACGATGGCGGATGATCTGTGGGCGCGGATCGGCGAGCAGCCAGTGCATCATTTTCATTTTTCGGGCGCAGCGTTCGGTCTGGGAATCGCCGCGGGCGGTGTCGGCGATGCAGCAGCAAATACAGCGCTGCACAGCGGCATCGCCATCCAGATGAAGCGTGACGGCAAGATCATTCGTGCGCTCTTCTTTCGCCAGGACGGCGCGGACCAATTCAGCGATCGCGATGCCGGTTCCTTGCAGTTGATCGCGCCGCTGCTGGCCGAATCGGCAACCGGTACCGCGCAACTGGCGCACCAATCGCAACGCTCCGCCATGCTGGAGGGGATGTTTGACCGGGTTTCCCTGTCGATGGCGCTGCTGTCGGCCGATGGTCAACCGCTGTTCCTGAACAGCGCCGCCGCGGGGTTGGTTGAGCAGCGCAAATGGCTGATCCGCGGCGCCGACGGAACCATCGTCGCCGCCAACCCGGGGCAGGCAAAACAGCTGCGCGAAAGCATCCGGCGCGCCGCGACGGCGACCGCCGATGCGCCGGTCGAAGATGTCTTCCGGCTCGATTGCCGCGACGGCGAGTGGCGCCTTGCTTATGTGATTTCGGCCAAGTCGCGGACGGGCGACGGCACGACCCGCTGCGCGATGGTGATCATCATGGGACCGGGCAAGGTCGATGCGCCGACGTCGTTGCTTGAAGCGCTTGGGCTATTGCCATCCGAACAGCGTTTTCTGGGTCATTTTCTGAAATCCAGCAGCCTGTGCAACGCCGCCGAAGGATGCGGTCTGTCGGAAGAAACCGCGCGAACCTATCTGAAGCGGGTGCGCGCCAAACTGGGCGTGCATCGCCAGATGGAGCTCGCCGGGTTGATCTCGGGGCTCGTGCTGCCGCTGCATGCCGCGGACAGCCCGGCGATCTGGGAGCGTTAAACATGGCCTGGAACGCCATCGCGGCCCGGCGCGCGCCCGCCAATCCCGACAATCTGTTGCGAAATCTTTTGCGCCCCCAGCGCGCGATTGCGGTCCGGCTGATCCTGTTCTCGGCGATCACCAATATGGCGGCGCTCGCCATGTCGCTGTACATGATGCAGGTCTTCGACCGCGTCCTGACCAGCCAGAGCAAGGACACCTTGTTCTTTCTGGCGCTGGCGATCACCTTGGTGATCGGGCTCGGTTCGATTCTCGACGGCATCCGCCAGCAGGTCGCCAATCGGGTCGGGACCTGGATGGCCCAGCAACTCGGCCCGTCGCTGCTGATCCGCTCGCTCGAACAGCGGCTGATCGCGCCGAACACCCGGCTCGAAGCGCTGCGCGAAATGGCGCAGGTGAAAAATTTCATCTCGACGCCGACGGTGTTCAGCGTCGTCGATATGCTGTGGGTGCCCTTTTATCTGCTGGTCGTATTCTTGCTGCACCCGATATTCGGGCTGATCGCGGCGATCGGCGCGGTGACCCTGTTCGGGCTGACCTGGTATAATGAACGCATTACCCGCACCGCGATCAGCGAGACGCAGTCGCTCGCCGCAAGCAATATGCAATATGCCGAGTCGCTGGTGCGCAACAGCGAAGTCATCGATGCGATGGGGATGGGGAAAGACACCGTCGCGCACTGGCGGACCCGCTATGTTGCCGAGACCGAAGCGGTCGACGCAACCCAATTTCAGTCGAGCAGAATTTTGGCATGGATGAAATTCGTCCGCAATCTGGTGCAGATCGCAGTGCTGGGGGTCGGGGCCTTGCTGGTGCTCGACCAACAACTGACCGGCGGCGCGATGATCGCCGGGTCGATCCTCATCGCGCGGCTGCTCGCGCCGATCGAGGCGGCGATGAGCTATTGGAAACAATTCGTGCTCGCGCGCGAAAGCCTGCAACGCCTGTCGCAATTCTGCGACCTGCCGACGCCGCGGCCATCACAGATGGCGTTGCCGAAACCGACCGGCGCCATGGCGATCGAAAATCTGACCTACGCCGTGCCGGGCATGAAGGGCGCGATCCTGAAAAACGTCAGCTTTGCGATCGAACCGGGGATGTCGCTCGCGATCGTCGGTCCGTCGGCGTCGGGCAAGACGACCTTGTCGCGCCTGCTCGTCGGCGTGCTGAAGCCCATTTCGGGCCATGTCCGCCTCGACGGCGCCGACACCTTTGACTGGATGCGCAGCGATTTCGGTCCGAACGTCGGCTATCTGCCGCAGGATGTCGAACTGCTGCCCGGCACGATCCGCGAGAATATCGGCCGCTTTCGTCCCGACGCCGTCGATACCGATGTGATCGCGGCGGCAAAGCTCGCCGATTGTCACGAGATGATCCTGCGCCTCGACGGCGGTTATGATTGTCTGCTCACCGACGGCGGATACCAGCTGTCGGGCGGCCAGCGGCAGCGCGTCGGCCTGGCGCGGGCGCTGTTCGGCCTGCCGCCGCTGGTGGTGCTCGACGAGCCGAACGCCAGCCTCGATGCCCGCGGCGATGCGGCCTTGCTGGCGACGATCAAGAAATTGAAGGCATTGAACATGACGACGATCATCGTCTCGCACCGTTCCAATTTGCTCGAACTCGCCGACAAGATCCTCCTACTGATGGATGGCCAAGTCGCGAAATTCGGCGACGCCCGGACGGTGGTCGAAGAAATGTCCGGGAAACGGCGGGCGATTCCAACCGGCGAGGCACCGCCTCCGAGCGATCCCGCCAAGACGCCCCCGGCGATGTTCAAACAAAAGGGGATGGAGGCATGAACATTCCCTTTCAGCTGGGCGGTGACCATGAACCGGTGCGCCTGGCGCTTCCCGCGCCTGATGGCGACAGCGGTGGCCCCAAGGTCAGCGGATCGTTTCGGCTGGCGCTGATTTCGATCGGCCTGTTTGTCCTCGCCTTTGTTGTCTGGAGCTGGGCGGCGCCGCTCAACAGCGCTGCGATCGCGAGCGGGTTTCTGGAAGCGGCAGGCGGCGGACGGCGAACGGTCCAGCATCTGGAGGGCGGCATCGTCAGCCGCTTTCTGGTGGCCGAGGGGCAGCAGGTGCGCGCCGGGCAGCCGCTGGTGCTGTTCGACGCGACCCAGAGTGATGCGTCCGACGCCGCGATACGATCGACCTTTTTCGGCCTGCTCGCGCAGGACGCGCGGTTGTCGGCGGAGCGGCTGGGGCTGCCCACGGTGCGCTATTCGGCCGAACTGCTGGCGGCGGCAGACGACCCCGAGGTCAAGGAAATCATCGCCGCGTCCAATGCCGAATTTGCTTCGCGGCGCCGCGGCTTGTCGGAACAGGCGCAGATCCTGTCGCAGCGGATCGGCCAGTCGCGTGCCGACATCCGCAGCTCGGACGCCCAGATTGTGGCACTCACCGACCAGGCAAAGCTGCTCGAAGACGAACAGATGGGCGTCGATATGCTGGTCGATGAGGGGCTCGAACGTAAATCGCGGCTGCTCGCGTTGCAGAGGCAGAAGGCGTTTGTCGATGGCGAGCGCGGCAAGCTGACCAACAATCTGGACCGGCTGCGCGACACGATCGGTGAAACGCGCGCCCAGATGGTGTCGTTGCGCGGGCAGATGGTGATGGAAGCGGCGGGTCAGCAGCGCGAAGTCCAGCTGCGGATCGCCGAGGCGCGCGAAAAGCTGAAGGTCAGCGGCGACATTCGAAGCCGCCAGCAGGTGGTGGCGCCGGTCGATGGCCGGGTCGCCAATTTGCGGCTGATCACGCCCGGCGGGGTGATCGGTGCCGGTCAACCGATCCTCGACATCGTGCCGACGTCCGAAAAGATCGTGGTGTCGGCGCGCCTGCGGCCCAACGACATCGACATGGTCCATTCGGGGCTGGAGGCAGAAATCAAGCTGACGCCCTATAAAGCGCGCGTCATTCCGAATTTGCTTGGCGTCGTCAAAGAGGTCAGCCCGGATGCGATCTATGACAAGGACGCGCAGCAGGTTTATTATAAAGTGATCGTCGAAATATCGGCCGAGCAGCTGAAGAAATACCCCGATGTCCAGCTGATGTCGGGCATGCCCGCGGAAGTTTACATCGACCTGGGGTCCAGTTCTTTGCTGCAATATTTGTTCCAGCCGATGATCGACAGTTTCAATCGATCTTTCCGGGAAGGATGACCCCGAAGCGGCTCTCACCACAATGAGAGCCAGGGGTTGGCCGGCGCAAAAGGGGGAAGAGGTTGTCGGGGTACGGAATCTTGTTCCGGGGTGTCCATCAGATGGTGCAGGGGACTGCGCTGGGCGTCGCGGTGACATTTGGTTTCGGCGAGACGGCACCGCTGCACGCGCGCGAGCCGGTCATCCTCCAATCGTCACCGCATCCGGCGCTGCGCCAATCGACCGCTATGGCACGGGTGCTGTCGCTGACCGAAGGCCAGCCGCTCGGTCGCGGCCAGCCGCGGACAGCGGCGATGGCGCGCGCCGCCGGATCCGACGATCTTGTTTCGACGGTGCAGATGGCGCCCGAACCGGCAGACGCCATCTGGCCTGTCGGCGGTCCGATCGCCGACGATGGTGCCGATCCCCATGCATCATTTGTGATCGACTGGGACGCGCCGACAGCGCCCGTGATGGCCGCGGCGGATGAAGCCGCGGGCGCCGAACCGCCGTCACCGGCAGCGGTCGAGCGCGGCGCGGCGAAAATCGTGGCGGCGCCTGCGCCATTCCCGGCCTTCGACCCCGATGTTTCCGCCGCGCCCTGGCTGGAGACCGCGGGCGCGCGGCGGCAGGCGCTGATCGCGCGCGGCGCCGACGCATGGCAAAGCGGCGGGTGGGCCGGTGGCGACTGCCCGGACACGGGGAGCGAACCGCTTGGCAGCAAGCGTTCGTCACCCGCGACGCAGTCCGACGACCGGGTCGGCGGCGGCAAGGGGACGAAGCGCAGCCGTGTGTCACGCACCGCGGCGAAGTCGGTGCCGACGCGGCTGGAGCCGGTCTTCACGGCGCGTTTTCCGCCGTCGGCGCCCGTCACCGCGTTCGATGCGCCGGCGCTGCCCGCCGACATGGTGCATCTCTCCTGCGTCATTGCGGCGCAGAACCGCATGGGGCCGCCGTGCTTCGCGATCGGCGGCGCCAAGCGGACCGGCCGGCAAGCGGCGGCGAGCCTGCGCAAATTTCCGGCGTTCGATGCCGATGTGTCGACCGCGCCCTGGCTGGGCGATCCCGGTTCGCGGCGCGCCGCACTGGCTGCGCGCCCCGATGCTTCCCAATTGGGAGCGGCCGCGGACGATAGCGCGATGGCAGGCGAAAGCGACGTCGAAGCGGTGACCGACATCGCGACGGGCATCGACGGCGCCGACGGCCAGGCCAGTGAAACCGACCCGCTGTCGATCAAGACGTTGCCGCGCGGCGGCCTTGCCTTTTCGGGCGGCTATTCCTCGCTCGAAGGGCCGATCGGCACGGTCAAGATTGCCCGCACCAATATCGGCGCTCCCGGCCGCGACATCACCGCGTCGGTGCGCTATTCGAAGATCCAGCGGCTGGCCGAGTTCGGGGTCGCCGACGCCAATTTCATGGGCAGCAAGCTGTCGGTGGCGCCGACCTTCTTTTATTCGCAATCGACGGCGGTCGGGTTCGACGAACAGGAAAAATCCTCGGTGTTCCGGCAAACCGCGCGCGGGGTGAATGTCTACCTCGGCAAGCCGCTGGGGCGCGGTTTGCGCGTTGCGGCCAATTATCGCTATGCCGACGAGGATTTCGTCATCCGCCAGAAAAACGCCCAGTGCGATGTCGGGCTTCACGGCAGCCCCTTTTGCAATGCGCTCGGCCAGTCGACGAGCTCGGTGCTCAGCGTTTCGGTCAGCCTTGATCGCCGCGACAGCACCGTCGATCCGACGCGCGGGTTCCAGTTGCGGGTGACGCAGGATGTTGCTGGACCGGGCGGCACCACGCGCTATGTGCGGACGCGTGTCGGCGGCAATTTTCATCGCCGGCTCAGCGGCAATATCGATGTTTCGCTGGGTATCGAGGGCGGGCTGATGAAGCCGATCGGCGGCCGCGAGATTCCGCTGTTCGACCGCTTCTATATCGGCGGCAACAGCATGCGCGGTTTCGACCTGCGCGGCATCGGACCCAAGGTGGTGCCGTTGACCGCCCCTGCGGGCCTGACAACGGCGGTCGGTGGCCGCGCTTATTATGTGGGGCGGCTGGAAGTGTCGTTTCGGCTCGACGGGGCGATGGACAAATTCGGCGTGTCGCCCAGCCTTTTCGTCGATGCCGGTTCGGTGTTCGGCGCCTCCAAAGCCGAACTGTTGCCGGGCGAGCGGCTGATCGGCAATTCGGCAAAGCCGCGGGTCGCGGTGGGTGTCGGCCTGTCGTTCAATGCCGGCCCCGGCAAGCTGCGCTTCAACCTCGCGCAACCGGTCGTGCGTCAGAACGGCGACCGGGCCAAGACATTTTCGATCGCGCTGGGCACCGCGTTCTAGCCCCCGATCCCAGCGCAGCGTTCGGCCGCGACATGTGCGATCGCGGGACAGGCGGATTTTCGCATGTCCCCATCGGGGAATGGCGGAAAACTGCGATTTCTGAGATTCACTGTCTATCGTGGCGCGGTGCTTGAGGGGGCGTCAATGGATGCGGATATCATCAGCGAAAGCGGCTTGATTCCAGGGCGTGCCGAGCGCGGCGAACGTCGGCGTTGCCTGCTCCGCGCCCCGCAGTCTGCGCGCGGCGAAACATTATCGCCATGAGCGCCTCGGCCCACCCGATCGAATTTGAAATGGTCGAACCCTTGCCGACGCGGCTGCGCCGGTTTCGCGAACAGTGCGGGATCAGCCGGTCCGAACTTGCGGTTCGCACGGGATTGAGTCGGCCAACGATCTGGGCGTGGGAGTCGGGCAAGACGCAGCCGCGGCTGAGCAACCTGCGGGTGCTGGCCGGCGTGCTCGGCATATCGCAACTCGAACTCGTCGGCGGCCTCGAGGCGGCGTCGCAGGACGACGAGCTCGACATGATGATGTCGACGGGCTGGCAACATGGTGAGATTCCGGCCGGTCTTGCCAATCCACAGCGGCTGAGCATCATGATCTATGCCGCGAAGCTGAGCATCGCGGCACTCGCCGGCATCAAAGCCCAGAATGTGAAAATCTCGATCGAACTTTGATCTGGTGAAAGCGGCTATTTTCGATAGACGCCGACCCCGTCGCCCAGATACTGGTTGTTGGCCTCGCGCTGCGCCGCGGCGGCATCGTCATAAAGAAAGGGCAGGAAGGCGTAGCGCCGTCCCTTGGTGACCGGCGTCGCTTCGTGGAGCAGGCTGCAGCCAAAGATGATCGCGCCGCCGGGCGGCGCGCGATAGGTCCGGGTGCCGAACTCGGGAAACCGCAGCTCGCCGCCGTCGAATTCATCATTCAGATTGATCGTCACCGCAAAGCGGCGATGCGCGGTGCCCATGGTCGTGTTGTCGCGGTGGGCGCGAAAATGGGCGCCGACCGACGCGTCATAACAAGCGACAATATATCGCTCCATACGCGTCACGTCGAAATTATACGCGCGTTGAATGGCCGGCCGCAGGCATCGATTGACCCGCACATTGAGCATCCGGCACAGCGCATCATCCTTGATCGTGACATCGGACCGGCGCTTGTGGCCATGGTCGATGATCGTCACCGTCTTGCCGCCGACGTCGCGCATGAAGCCCGACTCCTGGCCGCCATCGGCGTCGTACAGCTGGATCAGCGTCTGACAGGTTGCCAGGTCAAGCACCCGCGGGACGAGCAGCACCGGCGCCCAATCCTCCGGCGCGGCTTCGTCGATCAGGCTTTCGACCAGCGCCAGTGCGTCCTGCACGTCCGCAATGAAAAAGCGCCCCGCGACGCGCAGCTGGCGGTCGAGGATCATGATATAGGGTTCGTACAGGTCCGATCCGTCGCGGCAGGCGCCATAGGCGGTGCTGACTGCGCGATCGTCGTCGAGGATATAGCGGATGCCCGGAATCCGGGTTTTGATCCGGCCCGCGGGTTCATCGTCCGGATCGACCGTGATTCCGAAAAAACAGCATTGGCGGTCGTCGAAGCGATCCGCGGAACCGATCAGTATGTCATGCGCCGCTTTGATCTCGTGCGTCGCAGCGGTTCCCATGAAAAACAGGACAGTGACGCGGCCGGCGACGGTGTGAAAACTATAGTGCGGGTTCACATCCAGAACATGGGCTTTGAACCATGGCCCAGGTGAACCGAAACCCGGTTTCGGGATTGAATCGACACTCTTCAGCAATTGATTCATGAAATCGCCCCCCGCCCCCGCGTGATGCCCAAGTTTTTTAGCATCGCGGGCAAGGGCGCACAAGCGCCCTCGCGCCGGTGCCGGCTGATCGAAATCAGGACAGCGGTCTGATCGGAAGGGACGGAGCGCCCGAGCGGCAAAAAAATACGCCGGCGCAAAGGCCGGCGTATTCCCTCTTTCGAGATACCAAATCGTCAGTCGGCGCGGGTGTTGCCGCGATCGGCGCGATTGCTTTTTTGGGCAGCCTGCGGTGCGGGCTGGCTGCTGGGTTCGCTCGCCGACTGGCTCGCGGGCCGGTTGGCAGGCTGGCTTGCGGCCTCGTCCTGCTGATCGGCGGTTTTTTTCAGCTGACCCTTGGTCATGCCGGTGACCAGCACGTCGCCAGAGCCCGCAAAACTGGCGGCAGGCAGCGTGGCAACGCGGTTGCCGACTTCGACGGTCACCGCCTGCACGACACCGCTGCCGGTCTGGCGCAACGTCTGGACATAACCGATCACTTTGCCGCGCGGGTCGGTGACGGGCATGCCCGGTTCGACCGCGAACATGCCGCTGCCGTTCGCGGCGCCGCTGCCCGCGGCGGCCAGCTGGCCCAGTCCGCCCTGAAAACTGCCCGCGACCGAGCCAGCGCCGCTGGCACTGCCTGAGACGCCTGACAGCGCGCCACCGGCCCGATCGCGGACAGTCCCGACCGCACCGCGCGCGGTGCCGGTGACGGTCGAAGCGGTGCCCCGCGCGGTGCCAACCGCGCCGCGTGCGGTCTGACCCACAAAGTCGGTGCCGACCGCCTGAGCGTCGATGGCGCCGCTACCCGCGGCGTTGCCCGATCCATTGGCGCTGCCGCCCAGGCGGTTGCCGAGCAGGTCGCCATTGCCGTTGGCCGAGCCTTTGCCGTTGGCATCGGCGCTGCCTTTGCCTTGGACCCGGCCCGAGCGGCGATCGATCTGGGTGTCGCCGCGGCCCGAACCGCCGAGCTCGCCGGCGGAACCAAGGGTGCCGCCGATCGGACCGGTCGGATTGCCGAGCGTCCCGCCCAGCCCACTACCGAGCCCGCCGCCGAGCCCGCCACCAAGCCCGCCGCTGCCGCCCAGCAACTGCGCCGACGCCGGGGCCGAAAATGTCATCGCCGCCGCGGCCAGCGCGAGGCTCGAAATGAAAATGCGATTAGCCATTGTTCGTCTCCTGAATTTGCGACCCGAAGGGGCGGGTCTGAGAGGAGAACGATGGGGCTGGCGAAATTCTTCCGAAAAAAAGCCCGCCGGGGTTACTGGCCGCCGCAGCGCCCGCAGATCAGGCCATGGCCATAGATTTTGTCGCGGCCCGTCTTGCCCAGATCGCGGGCCTCGACGACCAGTGCGGTGACCGCGGCCGCGATATGGCCGGTCGATGCGGCGGGATAATGGTGCGCGAGCCGCCCGGCGACCAGCGGCGCGGCAAACGAGGTGCCGCGCAGCCGTTCGGCCGTCGCCGCGCCGGTGGCGGCGAGCACCATGGCACCGGGGGCCGCGAAATCGACATGCAGCGCCCGTCCGGCTTCGGTCAGGACGCGCTGTTTGGCATCGACGCCGGTCACCGCGAACACACCCTTATAGGAGGCGGGATAGGCGGGCGGTGCGGCGGGACCGTCGTTGCCGACCGCCGCGACGATCAGCATGCCGCGCTGCTGGGCGCGCGATATCGCGATGGCGAGCAGCTTGTTGTCGGGGCCGACCAGGCTGATCGTCGTCACCGCGACTCCGCGCCCGGCGAGCCAGCCGAGCGCCCGCGCGATGGCGCTCGCGTTGCCGCCGGCCGGGTCGGTGCCAAAGACATCGGCGGCAAGCAGCGATTGCCCCGGCGCCGCGCCGCGCACGGCGCCGTTGCCGATCAGCAGCGATGCGACCGCCGTCCCGTGGCGACTGGCGGTCGGTGCGCCGCTGGCAAAGCCGCGTTGCTCGACCCGGCCCGCCACCGACGGATGCGCGGCGACGCCGCCGTCGATCAGGCCCAGCGGCGTTGCGGACGATCGGGCGGGAGCAGTGGCCAGCGCCGCGGCGGGCAGCAACCCGCCCGGTCCGCTGGCAAAATAGAGATGATCGGCATCGATGGCGGCATCGGGGAGGCGCTTGGCGAGGCGCTTTTGCGCCCGCGCCAGGCTTTGCCCGGGCGGCACGGCAAAGCGGGCGATTTCCAGATCGAGCCCGTCGATGCGATCGCGATCGATCAGTTTGAACCCGTCGCTTTGCGCGCGCGCAATCATCGCGTCGTCGATGCCGGTGGCGATCAGGATGCCGCGAACCGCAGGCTGGCCGTTGCGGTCGGGCTCGATCCGGTCGCGCTGGGTGCGCAAGATGTCCGTGATCCGGCCCAATCGTGCCTGCGCCAATGTATCGCCCACCGCGATCAGCGGCTGGTTGCCAAGGTCGGGGAGGGGGGGCAAGGTGCGCGCCGCGTCGGGAAGCTGAACCGAAGGCAGCGCAATCTGGGCGCGCAGCTGCGGCGCATTCCCCAACAACAGGCCGATCATCAGCAACAGGGCGGTCAGATATCGCACGAAAATTCCTCGTTCGGGCGGGGTGGCGGCAGGGGGCCGCAGCATGATTTGGAAAAACTTTAGCATGTCGCGGAAGAAACGATAGGATCGCGTCGTTTCTTCCCCAGCTGTGATGAAAAGGCGGATATGCGCTTCGAAGAGGAACTGGTGGCCCTGTTGCCGCGCTTGCGCCGGTTTGCGCGCGGCTTGACGCGCCACGCCAGCGATGCCGACGACCTGTGTCAGGCGGCCATCGAACGCGCCTTGAAATCACGCGATCAGTGGCAACAAGGAACAAGACTGGATAGCTGGATGTATCGCATCACCCGCAACCTCTGGATCGACGAGCGCCGCGCCGCCGGCCGCCGTGGTCCGCATCAATCGATCGACGGCGACGTCGTACAGATCGCCGGTGACGGGATCGCCGAGGTCGAGGCCGGCGCTTTGTGCGGCGATGTCGATGGCGCGATGGCGCGTCTGCCCGACGAACAGCGCGAGGTCGTTATGCTCGTGCTCGTCGAAGGCTATGCCTACCGCGAAGCCGCGGACATATTGGAGGTGCCGATCGGCACTGTCACCTCGCGCCTGGCGCGCGGACGCGAAACCTTGATCCATCATCTGGGAGAGGCAGCATGAGCTTTGACCCCGACATTGTCGCGGCGTTCGTCGACGGCGAACTCGACGATCTGACCTTCCGCCGGGTCGAACGCGAGGCGGCTGGCGACGCTGCGCTGGCGGCAGAGATTGCGCGTCTCCGGGCGCTGCGGACCCAATTGACCGCGCACTACGCCCCCGTCGCCGAAGAAGCAGTGCCCGAGCGGCTCAGCGCGCTGCTGGTCATGGATGACAAGGTCGATACCAGCCTGAACGGCCGCCGCGCGGCCAGGCGTTCGCGCTTGGAACCGATGCACTGGGGGGCGCTTGCGGCCTCGCTGGTGCTCGGCCTGACGATCGGGTTGCAGCCGTGGGCGCCGACCGCCGATGTGACGAGCGAAAATGGCGTGCTCGTGGCGTCGGGACCGCTGGCCGATGCGCTCGACACCCGGCTGGCATCGAACCAGCCCGCCGACGCGGCGGTGCGGATCGGGCTCAGCTTCCGCGACAACGCCGGTCGCTATTGCCGAAGTTTTGAGAGCGGTGCGATCGACGGCATCGGCTGCCGAGCCGGCGGCGGCTGGCAGTTGGAACGCACCCGGCGCGGCCAAGCGCGTGGCGATTACCGACAGGCTGCGTCGGGCGAACTGGCCGCGATGGCGGCGGACATGATGGCCGGCGAACCGCTGGACGCCGATGCCGAACGCGCCGCCCGCGACGGTGGCTGGGCCGCGCGCCAGGCGCAATAATGCTGGCCGATCAAAGGTCGGCGCGCGCCTTGCTTCCGATCGGTTCGCGAATCTCTGCCCGCGTCAATTGGCGCATCGCCTCACCCACCAGGATCAGCGTCGGCGCCTTGTCGGCGAGCGCACGCGTGGCGAGCCCGAGCAGGTCGAGCCGGGTCGTCAGCTGTTTTTCGCTGGGCAGGCTGACGTCGCAGACGATCAGCACGGGCGTGTCCGCCGCCATCCCCGCCGCGATCAGCTCGCGCGAAATGGCGTCGGCGGCGCTGCGTCCCATGTAAAAGGCCAGCGTGGTGCCGGCTTTCGCCAGCGCGTCCCAGTCGAGGTCGAGCGCTTCGCCGCGCTGGCTGTGCGCGGTGACGAAGCGCACGTCGCGCGCGACCCCGCGTAGCGACAGCGAAAGGCCCGCCGATGCCGCCGCGGCGCTGGCGGCGGTGATGCCGGGGCAGACATCGACCGGATGCCCTGCGGCGCGGAGCGCCGCGATTTCTTCGGCGGCGCGGCCGAACAGCGAAGGGTCGCCGCCCTTCAGCCGGACGACGCGCTTGCCCGCGGCGGCGGCGGCCACCAGCAGCGCGTCGATCGCACCCTGATCCTTTGAATGACGGCCCGATCGCTTGCCGACGCTGACCTGCTCGGCGTGCGGCGGGATCAGCGCCAGGATTGCGGGTCCGACCAATGCGTCGGTAAAGACGATGTCCGCGGCCTCGATCAGCCGCACCGCCTTCATCGTCAGCAGCTCGGGATCGCCCGGCCCGGCGCCGACCAGCCAGACGCTTCCCGGCGCAAAATCGTCATGCGGCATCGATCTTCTCCTCGGCGATGAGTTTGGCGAGCGCGGGGCGGCACGACCCGCAATTGGTCCCGGCGCCGATCGCGGCGCCGATCGCGGCGACATCGGCCAGGCCTTGATCGCGGATCGCGGCGGTGATGGTATTGAGTCCGATGTCGAAACAGACGCAGATGATCGGCCCGGCATCGATCTGGGCGCCCGGCGCGCGCCCGGCTAGCAGGGTCGGGGCGACGTTGGGCGCCGACAGCTGCGCAATCAGCCAGTCGCGCGGTGGCAGCTCACCGGTTTCGGTGACGAACAGCGCCGCGGCGAGCCGCCCGTCGGCGACGATTGCGATCCGGCGGGTGCCGCGCCCGGCATCCTGCGCCTCGATGCGCTCGCCTTTGGGCAGCAGCGCCTCAATGGCGCGCAGGTCGCTATTGCCCGCAAGCTCCCACAGGGCGCCCGACGGCACCGCGATCCGCGTCGCCCACAGGCAGGCGGGGCGATCGGCGATGTCACGGGCCAGCAGCAGGAAGCCGCGCCATTTCGCCGCGACCGGGGCGATCGCCGCCGGGGTGCGTTTGAACCCCGGTTGGCCCGACACCGGATCGACGAGCGGGCGCGACAGGAGCCCGGTGCGACCGCCGCTGCTGGTCCGGTCGGTCCAGTGGATCGGCACGAACATTTCGCCGCGCCGCTGCCCGGCGTGGAACGCGACGCGAAAGAGGCTGTCGCCCTGCGGCGTATCGACGCGCGCGAGGCCGCCGTCGGTGAGATTGAGCGCCGCGCCGTCGTCGGGATGCACCTCGACCAGTGGCTCCTCGCGGTGCCGCGCCAGCTTGGGCGCGAGGCCGGTGCGCGTCATCGTGTGCCACTGGTCGCGGTAACGCCCGGTGTTGAGCGTCAGCGGCCATTTGGCGAGCGGTTCGGGCAGCGCCTTCTGGACGACCGGGACCAGTCGCGCGCGGCCGTCGCCCGTTGAAAAGCGCCCGTCGGCAAAGGGGTGGTCGCCGCCCCAGCGAAACGGCGCCATGTCGTCATAAGCAGCATTGCCGCCCTGCGCCGCGCCGGGCAGCGCGAACAGGCGGTCGCCGTCATTGTCATAAGTCGATAGGCGGCAATGCTCGCGCCAGATGTCGGCGGGGCGGTCATAGGTGAAGGCGTTTTTCCACCCCATGCGCCGCGCCACTTCCTTGATGATCCACCAGTCGGGCATCGCCTCGCCGGGCAGCGGGAACAGCGCGCGCTGACGGCTGACGGTCCGGTCGCTGTTGGTGACGGTGCCGTCCTTTTCGCCCCAGGCGGCGGCGGGCAGGCGGACATGGGCAAAGGCGCCGGTGTCGGTCTTTTCGATCACGTCGCTGACGACGACGAACGGACAGTCGGCCAGCGCCGCGCGCACCCGGTTGGCGTCGGGCATCGACACCGCGGGGTTGGTCGCCATCACCCACAGCGCCTTGATCCGTCCCTCACCGATGCTGCGGAACAGATCGACCGCTTTCAGTCCCGGTTTTTCGGCGATCGCCGGCGCGGCCCAGAAACGCTGAACGCGCGCGCGGTTCTCGGGGGCAAAATCCATATGCGCGGCAAGCGTGGTTGCCAGCCCGCCGACCTCGCGCCCGCCCATCGCATTGGGCTGGCCGGTGATCGAGAAGGGCGCGGCGCCGGGTTTGCCGATGCGTGCCGTGGCGAGATGGAGGTTCAGGATCGCGTTGACCTGATCGGTGCCGGCGGTCGCCTGGTTGATCCCTTGGCTGAACATCGTGACGGTGCGCGGATGGGCGGCGAACAGCTCATAGAAACGCCTGAGGTCGGCGGCCGGCACTTCGCATGTCCGTGCCACCGACCACAGGTCGCTCCCCTCTCCAAGCTGGTCCCAGAAATTGTCGGGCACCGCGACATGTGCGGCGAGGTAAGTCTGATCGACCACGCCCGCCTCGCGGCAATAGTGCAACAGCCCGTTCATCAGCGCGACGTCGCTGCCGGGGCGGATCGCAAGGTGCAGGTCGGCCTCGTCGGCGGTTTCGGTGCGCCGCGGGTCGATGACGACCAGCTTGGCGCCCGCGTCGCAGCGCGCGCGGATGCGCTGATAGACGATCGGGTGGCACCAGGCGGTGTTCGACCCGACAAGAACGATCAGGTCGGCCGCATCGAGATCGTCATAGGTGGCGGGGACGACGTCCTCGCCGAACGCGCGCATGTGCCCGGCGACCGCGCTCGACATGCACAGCCGCGAATTGGTGTCGATATTGCCGGTGCCGATGAAGCCTTTCATCAGCTTGTTGGCGACATAATAATCCTCGGTGAGCAGCTGGCCCGAGACGTAGAAGGCGACGCTGCCCGGGCCGTGGCGGGCGATGGTCTCGCGGAATTTCTTCGCGACAAGATCGAGCGCCTTGTCCCAGCTGGCGCGTTTCTGACCGATCATGGGGTGGAGGAGGCGGCCTTCGAGTCCGACGGTCTCGCCCAGATGCGTACCCTTCAAGCAGAGCTTGCCGCGGTTCGCAGGATGGTCGGGATCACCCGCGATCTCGACCTGTCGCGCGCCGGTGACGGTCGCACTGATGCCGCAGCCGACGCCGCAATAGGCGCAGGTGGTGCGGATGGCGGTCATCATTCCCCTCCCTCATAGGGAGGGGTTAGGGG
>NZ_SCOT01000015.1 GCF_005502465.1 Sphingopyxis sp. L1A2A | reverse complement strand
GATGACGGCTCTGAGCCGTGCGCGGCATCAGATCGGAATCCCGCGCGGGATCAGATCGGAACGATGCGCGTGATCATGTCGGTATCCCTGCGCGGGATCGTCGGAATCCGCAGCCGTGTCGCTGTCGAACCACAGTTCGGCCATGCTCGCCACTACGTCTGCATAGCCTGAGGGCTTGGGTGAATATGCAAGGGTATTGACGTTGACGAGGATCGAGCGCGCCTCTGGGTGCCGCAGCCGATATGCGTCTGCCCCTTCCTTCCCTTGAAAGAAGGCGACGCGCCGCAATTCCTGGGTGTGATGCTTGCGGCGGTCTCCCGGCGTCATACCGGATAGGTCCGCCTCGTGGTTTATCCCATCGGGGACCAGTGGACTATCCGCTGTCACGGTGGGCCATAGTCCCAAGGTAAATTGCGCTGCGGATGATCTGCGTTGAAGCGGGCGATTGCTGCCTTCGTCTCCGATGCCCGGCACGATAGGTTGCAATCCTGCCACCGGGGGGAAGGGCCGGTCATCATATCGAGCCGGTCCATTGCTGCGAACATCGCTCGTGCGTCCCCTGTGGGGTCGCTGTCAGTCGTCATCTATCGTGCCGAGGGAAGCCGCTCGCGCGGGTTGTCGGCGCGGAACGCGGCAATCATGGCCTTGGTATTGGCAGCGCGTCCGCTCGCCCCTCGCACAGCCCACGAGGGGTAAGGGATCCGGAGAAGGTCCAACATAGCGCGACAAGCGGCCATGCGATTGGAGTTCCCGCTGAAATAGTCGGCAAGGTCGGGGTTGTTCCGCAGGGCATATAGGCCAGCGGATGAAATGGGCATCGTGCCCGGATCGGTCATCGGTTTCCTTTCGGGATGGTGGGTTTCAAAAGTATGTTATTCAAGACAGGTGGCCCCCGCGCTTACGTGGGTTGGATTTCAGAAATGCCAGAGGGGCGACCATGCATCAGCACGGACAGGGCAGGCGGTCGATTGAGCGACCCTCTCCGCGCACCCGGACAACCACGAGGGATGCAAGGGGAGAGGGCCGCTCGACCGAAATCAAGGCCGAGGCCAAGGAAATCCCGGTGCGCGTTCAACGGAAAAGCCCGCGCACGGGGACTATAGGATTGGATCGGCGAGTGCCGAGGTTACGCCAGCGCCTTCTTGCGGTCCCGCAAGGCGGTCATTCGCGAGGGCTGGGCTGATCGCTTACGTCCCGGCGCCTTGCGCTGTAGCGGGCCGGGGAGGGCCACGCCGAGGGCTTCGAGGGCGAAGCGCATCCCGGCGAGATAGGGCTTGGGCTTCCCGACATACCGGGCAACGGCATCCGGGTGCGATAATATGCTGGCATCCACTGTGACGTGCATGACGGTTTTCTCCGATTTCAGGTGCGGAAATCCGCGGGCTGTATGTTGTGATGGTATCAATTCATAAGCCACTGAAAAAGAACGATAATAAGTTTGACTTCCAAACGGCTGGGCTACGGGCGCGTTTTCTGTTGTCTTGACGGTATCAAATCGGAGAACCCCGATTTGTGCGGGGACGCTCTGCCGCAATCGGGCGCAGCCGCGTCGATCCTCTTGACGGTCCCGAATTGGCGAACCCCAAAAAACCTATGCCCGCTGCTCTTGTGCAAGCCGTCCCGCCAAGCGGGCAATCTGACCTTCAAACAGCCGCACGGCCAGCGCCAGCGCCTTTGCCGCCTCGCCGTCGCGGAGCCTACCTAGCTTCACCCGCTCGTGGAAGCGGGGATCGCCTACAGCCCAGCGACCGAAATCCGAGTAGGGTGTTCCCAGCTCGCGGCGCGTGTCCTGCATCGCTTCCAATATAATCTCGTGTCGGTCGGTCATCGTGTCCCCCTGTTGCTGACAGCCTGCCTATCCACGACGGCGCGCCGGTCGGTCAACATGGGGCGCCCCGTTTGTTCCCGCGCTACGGCTAGGCGGCGGAGAGGGTGGGCGGCAGGTTCATGTGATAGGCGCTCCACTATGCTGCCAGCCGACCTAGCGCGCGGTGTAGGTTCGCAGGGTGCCACTTGCCCCCAGCAGGGGACGGCACCCCCTCATCGTTGAGTGCGGCAATCATCCGGCGCACGGACATTCCGCTTTCCTTCATGGCCCGCAGGCGGTCAGAGAGGGGCGCGAGACGCTCCGCAGCCGCAGCCTTGTTCGCCGCCGCCAATGCAGCGCCATTGCGCCCCAGCACCGTCCCCCGCGCCTTGGCGGCGGCGAGGGCAGCCTTGGTCCGCTGCGATATGACTTCCCCTTCTTTCTCTGCGAGGGCGGCGAACAAGTGAAGCTGGAAACGATCAGCGTTTGGCATATCAGCCACAGCGAAATCGACCCCGGTTTCCATCAGGCCCGAAATGAAATGGACGTTGCGCGCCAGCCGGTCGAGCTTTGCCAATACCAGCTTGGCCTTGGTCCGCTTCGCCTCATTGAGCGCGGCAAGAAGCTGGGGCCGCTTGGCGAGCGCATTGCTGCCCTTGCCGGTTTCCACCTCCAGATATTCCCCGGCGATCTCCATCCCGGCAGCGGCGGCATAGCGCGCCACGGCTTCCCGCTGGGCTTCTAGGCCAAGCCCGCTGCGTCCCTGCCGGTCGGTCGATACGCGGAGATATGCGATTGCTTTGCGCTGTTCGGCCATGAAATCACCTCTTACTGTTCACAAGTTATCCAGCGTTTATATGTGAACAGTCAGTGACGCAAGTGGGCAATTGCACGGCGGTCGCAGGGGCTGGGCAGGGTGTCAGGCTTTATCGCGCCGCGCGCGGTGCGGCTGGGGGACACCCCCCACGGGGGGAAGCCGCAGCACACATGGTCGGAGTTGCCCTCTCGCATGACTATGCTATTTTCTGATCCGGCTTAGTCAAGAGAGGCGATATGGACGAAAACAAACGCACGGTTCGTTCCAACAAGCTTATGATCGGTGGTATAGTAATCACGATAACGTATCTGGTTATTATTGCAATCTACGGCTGGTCGTCTTGGGGTGACGCGAAAAATCTCAAATTGAACGAGCTTGGGGATTTTTTGGCAGGCGTGTTTAGTCCCCTCGCGTTCCTTTGGCTGGTGTTGGGATATTTTCAACAAGGGGAGGAGTTGAGGCACAGTGCAGACGCATTGTGGTTGCAGGGGCAAGAGCTTCAAAACTCCGTGACCCAGCAGCGGCAGCTTGTGGAAGTCACAAGAGAGCAGCTGGCGCATGAACGTGAGACTGCTAGCGCAGTGGAGAAACGGATTGCCGCAGAAAATGAGGCCGCAGAGTTACGCGCCGCTCGGTCGAGGATCGACGCTCATAACGAGCTTATCGAGCGAGTGACTTCTCTTGGCGTCCTTGCGACCGAGGAGGCTACAAACCAGCTGGCGCGTTACGCCGACGACTATGTCGGTCATATGGGAACAATATCTGGCGATCTTAGCGGACGACGCTTGGATGAGCTTCGCGGATCGCTTCAACCCGTGAGAGACAGAACGCTTGATGTGCCGCTGATGGAGGCGATCAATGCGCTACAAGACACGCTCATGCCACGCAGCATTTCTGCGGAAGGAGGCACTGCCTTTGTCGCCGCACTCCGACAGCATCTGGATGATATTTGCGATGCCTTGTTGGTTGTGGATGGGCTGCGAAAGCAGTGAAATAATCCGCAGTAGAGAACCGGAATAGCTGTTGCTCAAACTGTTACATGTGGATATACCGGCTATTACAGACAGGGTTTGAAAAAACCTAGGATTTCTGCGGTTTTTGGGTGCTGAGGCCTTAGTCCTCTTCTGGCACCATTTTCCTTGTCATGCCGACAGCCAAAATCCGGCGCCGCCAGCGGCGGCTGGGCGGTGTTGTCCGCGGTTTGGCCATCGCCGCGGCGGAAGGGTTCCAGATGCGGCCATCCCGGCGGAAAAAGCGATGGGATTCGATGCGCTTCGGCGCTTTGCTTTATGTGAACTAGCACATTTCCCTTTCTAGTGATGCGACGCCCTCGCTCCTAGGGTTCGCCGCGGGCGCTTTTGCCATTCGGCGGGCGGCGTGGGGAACGGAAGATCATGAAATTGGCGGGGTTGCGCATGGCGATGGCGCGGTGGATGGCAATTGCGGTGCTGGTCGCCTTTGGCGCGATTCTTCCGCAAACGGCGAGTGCGCAGCATACGTCGGCCGAATGTCCGCCGCAGAGCGCCACCGTAACGAGCGGCGGCGCCGTTACGATCAATATTTCGGATTGCGAATTCGTGTTTGGAAACGGGGGTGTCGGCGATATTGATGGGGGGTCTTTTGGCCCCGCGGACTTTGAGGATCATGGCACCGCAACGACAAGGCATACGGGCGGCCAATGGTTTCTGGACTATAGTCACAACGGCACCACCGGCATTGGATCGACCGATGTCTTTGAACTTGCCGACGGCTCGTTGACCGGCTCCGGTGATGTTCGGTTTACGATCACGATCAATGCGTCGGCCTCGCCGATAACGGTCACCCCGGGCTCTTTGCCGACCTTGACGGCCGGCGTCGCCTTTTCGCAGGCTTTGGCCGCAAGCGGGGGACTGGCTCCCTATAGCTACACCCTGCAATCGGGTGTCTTGCCACCCGGTATATCGCTCACGAATGGCGGGGGATTGTCGGGTACGCCAACCCAGCGCGGGGCTTATTCATTCAGCGTGCGCGCCACGGACAGTACATCGCCGACGGCGCAGTTCGTTGACAAGGGTTATACCGGATCGGTCCAGAACCCCAGCCTGTCTTTGGCAACATCGACCGTCACGCTGGTGTCGGGGCAGGCGGCATCAGCGCAGCTGGCGACAAATGGCGGTGTGTCGCCGCATATATATGCGACCGAGCCGCCGGGCACGCCCATGCCATTTGGCCTGAACCTGTCGTCGAGCGGGTTGATCACCGGGACGCCCTCGGGCACCGGGACGGCGACGATCCAGTTGCGGGTGACCGACGCAAGCACGGGTCTGGGCCAATATTTCGAACTCGAGACCTTGACGATCAACGTGATTGCGGCGCCCACCGTCTCCATCGCGGTGGCCCCCGCATCGGTGTCCGAAGATGGCGCGACCAATCTGGCCTATACGGTCACGCGCAGTGCTGCCAGCGCCAGCCCGCTGACCGTCAATCTGACGACCTCGGGAACCGCGACGGCGGGAACCGACTATAGCGGCGGCGTGGCGACGGTCACGATCGCGGCTAACGCCACCACCGCGACCGTCACCATCGACCCGACCGTCGACGGGACGGTCGAAGCCAATGAAACGGTCATCCTGACCGTTGCATCCGGCGCCAGCTATCTGGTCGGTGCGCCGGCGTCTGCGACGGGGACGATCCTGAACGACGATGTGCCGAGCGCGTCGATCACCGTTTCGCCGGCAAGCACCCCCGAAAATGGCGCCCCCAATCTGATTTATACGGTCGCGCTCAGTGCGGCGTCGGCGTCGCCGGTCACGGTGAATTACACGATCGGCGGGACCGCAATCCTCGGCGATGATTATGCCGTTATCGGCACCTCGGTGACCATCGCCGCGGGGGCGACCAGCCAGACGGTCGTCGTCAATCCCAATCCCAACGGCACGATCGAGCCCGACGAGACGGTCATCCTGACGCTGGCGGCGGGGGCCGGGTACACGGTCGGCACACCGGCCAGCGCCACGGGGACGATCCTGAACGATGATTTTCCCAGCGTTGCGGTCGATAGCGTAACGGTTGCCGAGGGCAACAGCGGGACAACGAATGCGGTCTTTACCGTGCAGTTGTCGGCGCCCGCCGCATCGGGCGGGGTGACCTTCGACATCGCGACATTCGCCAACACCGCAACGGCGGGCGAGGATTTTGTCGCGAACAGCCAGACCGGGGTGGTGATTCCGGCGGGCGGGACGTCGGCGCCCTTTACCGTGCTCGTCAATGGCGACGCGCTCAACGAAACCAACGAGCAATTTTTCGTGCGGATCGCCAATGTGACCGGCGCGTTCGTCAACGGATCGCAGGGGACGGGGACGATCACCAACGACGATCCGCTGCCGACGCTGTCGATCGGCAGCCCGTCGATCGTCGAGGGCAATCTGGGTACCCGGACGCTGAACTTCGTTCTGACGCTCGATGCCCCCAGCAGCCTCGGTGTCAACGTCGTGGTGAACACCGCCAATGGTACCGCGACCGCGGGCAGCGACTATGTCGCGGTCACCAATGGCGGGCTTTTCTTTGCGCCGGGCGACACCAGCAAGACGTTGCCGGTCACCGTCAACAGCGACACGACACCCGAAGCCGACGAGAGCTTTACCGTCACCATGTCGGGTGTGACCAACGCGACCATCGGCACCAATCCCGGGACCGGGACGATCACCAACGACGATGTGCCGCTCGACATTCTGCCGTTGAACCTGCCGAACGGGACGGTCGGCATCTTGTACAGCGCGATCTTGACCACCGATGGCGGCACCGCGCCCTATAGCTATGCGGTCACCGCGGGAACGCTGCCCGCCGGGCTCAACTTCGACCCGAACGGCACATTGTCGGGGACGCCGGTGGCGGCGGGCAACGCCAGCTTCACGATCGCCGCGACCGACAGCAGCGGTGCGCCCGGACCCTATACGGCCAGCCGCGCCTATACGGTGACGATTGCGCCGCCGACCATCGAACTGACCCCGGTGACGCTCGCGAACGCGACCTTTGGCGTGCCGTACAGCCAGACCATCACGGCTGACGGGTCGATCGCGCCGTACAGCTTTGCGGTCACCTCGGGCAGCTTGCCCCCCGGGCTCACCCTGGCGCCCGGCGGGACACTGTCGGGGACACCGACGCTGGGCGGTCCGCGAACCTTCACGATTACCGCAACCGACGCGACCGCGGCGCCTGGTCCCTACACCGGCGCCCGCGCTTATACCCTCACCGTCGATGTGCCTGCGCTTGTCCTGCCGGCCACAACCTTGCCCGACGGCGCCACCGACATCGCATATGCGGCGCAGATCAATTCCGCGACCGGCGGCGTGGCGCCCTACACCTATGCCGTGACGTCGGGCGAGCTGCCCTATGGGCTGACGATGTCGGCGTCGGGTGCGATCACCGGCACCCCGACGACTGCGAACCTCTTTGGCTTTGTCGTGACCGCGACCGACGGCAATCCAGGCGGCGCGGGAGTTGTGCAGCAAAGCTATTCGATCACCATCGTCAACACCCCGCCGGTGGTGGGCCCGGTAACCGCCAGCGTTCCGTATGGCGCCGGGCTGACGCCGATCCCGCTCAGCATCACCGGCACGGCAAACTCGGTCGCGGTGGTCACGCCGCCGACGCATGGCCGCGCGGTGGTCGACCGGATGACGATCAGCTATATCCCCGACACCGGCTATGCCGGGGCAGACAGCTTCACCTATCTCGCCAGCAACAACGGCGCCAACTCAGCACCGGCGACGGTGACGATCAGCGTCGCCAATCCGGCGATCACGATCACCGCAGGCGGCCCGCTGACCGCGACGGTCGGTGCCGCTTTTGGCGAGACCTTCACTTTCAACGGCGGGACGCAGCCGTTCACCAATTACCAGGTGACCGGCCTTCCCGCCGGGATGCAGGCGGGCAGCAGCGGCGCGAACACGATCGAGATCATCGGGACGCCGACCAGCGCGGGCAGCTTTGCGCTGACGGTTTCCGCGACCGACGCTTCGACCGGCACCGGGCCGTTCGGCGCCAGCCAAACCTTCACGCTGACCGTTGCCGGCCCGACGCTCACCATGACGCCGGGGGCGGGCCCCTTGACCGCCGCCTATAATGCGCCCTTTGCGCAGGCCTTTACCGCCAGCGGCGGCGTCGGGCCGTTTAGCTATGGCCTCAGCGGGGCATTGCCCACGGGCCTGAGCTTTGCAGGCAACCAGATCAGCGGCATGGCGACCGCGCCGGGCAGCTATCCTGTCATGGTCACCGCGACCGACACCGGCGCGACCGGGGCGGGGGCGCCGTTCACGATCGCTCAGACTTACACAGTCAACGTCCCCGCGCCGACGATCAGCATCGTGCCGGAAACGCTGCCGAACGGCACCGTCGGCACCAGTTACAACCAGACGGCAACCGCATCGGGCGGCGTATCGCCCTATGGCTATGCGGTGACCGCGGGCACGGTGCCGCCGGGGCTGACGCTTTCGGCAGGCGGCGTGCTGACGGGGACGCCGACCGCGGGCGGCACCTATAATTTCACCCTCACCGCGACCGACGCCAACGGCCAGACCGGCAGCCGCGCCTATGCGCTGACGATCGGTGCGGCGGTGGTGACATTGCCCCCAACCACACTGGCGGGCGGTCAGGTTGGCTTTGCCTATAATGCCCCGCTGAACCCGGCGAGCGGCGGGACCGCACCGTATAGCTATGCGGTAACGGGCGGCGCATTGCCGGGCGGGCTGACGCTGTCGGCGGGTGGGACGCTGGCGGGCACGCCGACTGCCTTTGGCACCTTCAATTTCGCAGTGACCGCGATCGACAGCAGCACGGGCAGCGGGCCTTATGCGGCGACGCAAAATTATGCGGTGCAGATCGAACAGCCCGCGCCGGTCGCCAATCCGGGGTCGGCGACGGTCGTCTATGGCAGTTCGGCGAACCCGATCGCGCTCAACATCACCGGCGGCGCGGCGGCAAGCGTGGCGATCGCCACACCGCCCGCCAACGGCACGGCGGTCGCCAGCGGCACCGGCGTCACCTACACGCCCAATACGGGTTTCGCGGGCAGCGACAGCTTCACCTATACCGCGACCAACGCGGGCGGAACGTCGGCGCCGGCGACGGTGACGATCACGGTCGCCAACCCGGCGATCACGATCGCGGTGGGCGGACCGCTGACCGCGACGGCGGGGACGGCGTATAGCCAGACCTTTACCTTCAGCGGCGGCGCGCAGCCCTTTGCGGGCTATCAGGTGACGAACCTGCCCACCGGGCTGGCGATCAGTGGCACCAGCGTGAACAGCGTGACCGTGTCGGGCACCCCGACCAGCGCGGGCAGCTTTGCCCTCGCCGTGTCGGGCACCGACGCCTCGACCGGGGCCGGGCCGTTCAGCACCAGCCAGACCTTCACGCTGGTCGTGGGCGCGCCGACGCTGGCGCTGACCCCGGCGACGGGCAGCTTCACCGCCAATTATGCGGCGGCGTACAGCCAGGCGATCACCGCAACCGGCGGGGTCGGCCCCTATAGCTACCGTCTGACCGGCAATCTGCCGGCGGGCGTCACCCTCAATCCGTCGACCGGACTGCTTTCCGGGTCGCCGACGGCGTCGGGGAATTTCAGCTTTGCGGTGACCGCCACCGACACCGGATCGACCGGCGCCGGGGCGCCGTTCACGGTGCAGGGTACTTACAGCCTGACCGTCGCGGCGCCGCTGGTTTCGGTGACCCCGACCAGCCTGCCCGTCGCAACCGCCGGTGCCGCCTATACGGCGACGCTGACCGCCGCGGGCGGGGTCGGGCCGTATCGCTTTGTGCGCAACGGCGGCGCGCTGCCTGCGGGGCTTTCGCTGTCGGCGGACGGCATCGTGGCGGGGACGCCCACGGCGGCAGGCGCCTTTGCCTTCACCGTCAATGTCACCGACGCCAACGGTCAGGCCGGCACCGCCAGCCTGACGCTGACCGTCGGCAATTCGGCGATCACCGTCACCCCGGCGACCTTGCCGGCGGGAACGCAAGGGGTCGCCTATAGCCAGCGGCTCACCGCGGCGGGGGGCATCGCGCCCTACAGCTTCGCGGTCAGCTCGGGCGCGCTGCCGCCCGGCCTCGCGATCAATGCGACAACCGGGGTGATTGCGGGGACGCCGACCGGATCGGGTGACGCGACCTTTGCGATCACCGTCAGCGACAGCACCGGCGGCACGCCGTCGACCGCGACGATCACTTATACGCTGCGGATCGTCGCGCGGCCCAACCCCGCGAACGATCCCGAAGTGCGCGGGCTGGTTCAGGCGCAGGTCAATTCGGCCCGCCGCTTCGTCGATACCCAGGTCGGCAACTTCAATCGCCGGCTCGAAGGGCTGCGCCGCGGCGGTGGTAGTGGCGGATTCAGCAATTCGCTGCGGATCAGCGCGTCGGATCATTGCATCGACACGGTCACCGCCTGGACCAACCCGGTCTGCGCCAACACGGGCGGGGCGAACCGCCAGCCGGGCGGTTTTGGCGCCAATTCGCAGGGCGGCCCGCTGACCGGCGGCCTGCTCGGCGGCGGTGCGATCGGATCGGCGGAGGCTGGAGACGGCACGAACGCGGCGGCCAACGCCGACGGATCGGGCGGCACCGCCGCCTCGCCGCTCACCATCTGGGCGGGCGGCACGATCCGCTGGGGCGACCGCGATGCCCAGACCGGGCGGCCGTCCGAACGCTTTGAATCGGAAGGCGTGACCTTTGGCGCCGACTATCGCTTCAGCCCGTCGTTCGCGGCGGGGGTCGGGGTCGGCCTCGGCCGCGAAACCACTGATGTCGGCCGCAACGGGTCGCAGAGCGAAGGCGAGGCCAAGACGCTGGCGATCTATGGCAGCCATCTGCTCGGCGGCGGTCTCTACATCGACTGGCTGGCGGGGTATCAGTGGCTCGATTTCGATCTGCGCCGCTACGTCACCCTGTCGGGGGCGCTGGTCAATTCGTCGCGCAGCGGTCGCCAATGGTTCGGCTCGGTATCGGCGGGCGCCGACATCGAAAGCGGCGACTGGCGCTTCACCCCCTATGCGCGGATCGACGCGCAGCGCGGCAAGCTGAACGGCTATACCGAAAACAGCGGTTCGGTGTTCGACCTGACCTACCTCGATCAGGATGTGGCGTTCACGTCGATCGGCGCGGGGGCCAAGATCGATTACCGGATTGCGGTCGAGAACGGCTTTTTCCTGCCGCGCCTCCGGCTGGAATATCAGCGCGACATCGAACGCGATAGCGAAGCACTGGTCGCCTATTTCGACCAGATCTCGGGGCCGTTCAATGGCGTGCCGCTGACCGGCTACGCGCGACGCCGCCTGTTGATGGGTTTTGGGGTCGAGATGATGATCGGCGACCGAACTGCGGTCGACATCGAATATTCGCATCGCGACAACAGCGGGGCGGGGGCCGATCGGGGCGTGCTGATCAACGTCAAACAGGCGTTCTGAGCCGACCGGGTGGCGCGGCGATCCGGGCCGGATTGAAAAGGAGAAGCGACGTCGCGGGAGGTATCGCGACGCCGCTTCCCCGGTTCGCGACGGTGCCAGGTTGGGGGCGGGCATGGCCCGTCAACAAGGCCCATGAGCGGTCAGCGCGGGGTGAGGGCAGCGCCGCGCTGCACTAGCCCACCAGCGCGGCAAGATGTCATGGTGCATCGAAACGCTTGCGCCCCGCCATGTCGGCGATCAAATCCGCGCGCTGGGGCCGCGCGCCGCTTGGCGGATCGGTCCAGAGACGGGTGGTGTTATGCGGTACGGGCAATTCGCCGCCGATATGGGTGACGGGGCCGCGCGCCTGTTCCAACGGGCGGTCAGCACACCGGTCGAAGACGAGCTGGAACACAAGCAGGCGTGGATTCGCCTCGCGCTGCTGGTGCTGATCTCGACCTATGCCACCGTCGCCAGCATCATCGTGGCGCCCGAGCATCGTATCGAGCCATGGGCGATCGCCGTCCTCAGCTATTTCGCCTGTTACACGCCGCTCGCCCTCGGCCTGCTCTACAACGTTCGGCGCTATCCGGGCCACTATCCGGCGCGCCGGTTGTTTTCGATGGCCAACGACTATGCCGGCCTAGCATTCGCGATCATCGCGGGATGCGTAGTGATGCTGCCCGTTTACGCGATCATCATGTGGGTCACGGTCGGCAACGGCCTTCGTTTCGGGTCGCGCTATATGATTGTGGCGGCGATCATGGCGCAGATCACGCTGGCCACGATCACGCTGCTGACGCCCTATTGGCAGGCCAACCCGCCCCTTGTCGTCACGCTTTCGCTCACCGCCCTGATCGTCCCGCTTTACATCCGGACCTTGCAGCGCAGCACAGAGCAGGCGCGCCGCGATGCCGAGGAGGCGAACACCGCCAAGTCGCGCTTTCTGGCGCAGGCCAGCCACGACTTGCGGCAACCGGTGCATGCGATCGGGCTTTTCCTCAACAGCCTGACCCAGACCGGGCTGGCGCCCGAACAGCGCGGCATCGTCGATCGCATCGATCGGTCGCTGCAGGGCGTCGCCGAACTGTTCCGCTCGCTGCTCGATATTTCGACGCTCGATAGCGGCGCGGTGACGCCCAAGCTGGAACCCGTTTCCATCGGCCAGCTGTTCCGCCTGCTCGAACAGCAGAATCAAGTGAGCGCCGAATGGGCCGGGATCGACTTGCGCTTCGTTCAATCCGACCGGGTCGTCCTCGCCGACAAGGCGCTGTTGCTGACGATGTTGCAAAACCTGGTGTCGAACGCGATCAAATATGCGCCGCGTGGCCCGGTCCTGATCGGGTGCCGCCCGCGCGGCGAATATGTTTCGATCTGGGTCGTCGATTGCGGCCCGGGGATTGCGGCGGAACATCTGCCCCGGCTGTTTGATGAATTCTACCAGATCCGCAAATTGGGCAGCGCCGATACGCAAGGCGTCGGGCTGGGGCTTTCGATCGTCCGGCGGCTTGGCGCGCTCATGGATTTTGACGCGGAAGTTCGCTCGCGGCCGGGCCACGGCACAGCGGTGGCAATCCACGGGCTGGTCGCAGCGGCGGCGGCGGTGCCGCAGGTCGTCGATCGCGACAACAGCTACGCCGCGCCGCTTCACGATTTGCGTGTTTTGCTGGTCGAGGACGATATCGATGTGCTCGATGCCACCGCGCACCTGCTTCGTTCATGGGGCGCCCAGGTGGCGGCCTGGTCGATCGCCCCGCCGCAGGCGCAGCCTTGCGATCTGATCGTCACCGATTTCGACATCGGCGGCGGGATGACCGGCGCCGATTGCATTGCGCTGCATCGGCACGTCAGCCCGCCGCCGATGGCGATCGTGATGACCGGGCATGACGAAATGGCGATCGAGGAAATCATCGCCGATGCGGGCGTCCTGATCCTCAAAAAACCCGTCCAGCCCGCCGAGCTACGGTCGGCGATCGCCGCATTACGCAGTCGGCAGGAACGATTGCCGACCGGCTAGTCGGGCCTATTGCAGTCCCAGGGCATTGGCTTTTTCCGCGGCTTCCGATCGCGTATGAGCCCCCAAAATCCGCAGCAGGGCCGATACATGGATGCGGACAGTGAACGGCGATATATCGAGCTGACGCCCGATTTCCTTGTTCGTCTTGCCCATCGCCAGTTGCGACAGGACATCGCGCTGGCGCGGTGTGAAGTCCTGGCTCCGTTGCCGCGCGGTTGGCGGCGAGGCGATCGATGCCGTCTCGGGGACCAGCACCAGCGTATCGCCGCTCCGCACCGCCTTGATCGCCGACACCATCGCGTCGGACGGAATGGCCTTGCCGATGAATCCGTCGGCGCCTTGCCGCATGACTCGCCCGATCGTTTCGGCATCGTCCGCCATCGAAATGATGATCAGCGATGACGTCGGAAATTGACCGCGAAGGGCTGCAATGGTGGCGAGTGGATCCATGCCCGGGAACATCAGGTCGAGGATGAACAGGACGGGCGCGGCGCCCCCGCTGGCCAGCGCCAAGATTTCATCGACGCTGCCTGCCTCGACGATGTCTGCATGCGGAAATGCGCTGGCGACCAAGCGGCACATCCCGTCGCGAAAGACGGGATGATCGTCGGCAACCAGGATCCGTTCGGCGGGGACGCTTTGCATGGGGCGCTGGAACTCCGCTGCATCCGACGATGGTCGGCGGAAGCGGTGGCGTGGTCGCGCAGCACGGCGATCGATGCCAGCGCCTTGACGTACCGGTTCGTCTTTTTTCGTATCAAGAGGAAGGGGCTCGCATCGCTGCGAGCCCCTTCGCCACCAAGCGACCCTTTGGCGGATTTGACGCCGACCTGTCGTGTCGCCGGACATTGTCGGCGCGGAGACTGTGACAAGCGAAATCAATGGCTAAGACTGGCGCAGGTGCCGATACGGCGCAACCGCGCGATTGGGCTAGCACGTCACGGCCGGGGCGGGAGCGCCGTTATGACGGGGAAAGCGGCGGAGCGTTGCGGCGACTGCGATCATGATCGTCGGCCATGATCACCAGCAAGAGGACGATCAGCGCGGCGCTATACTCGATGCCGCCGGTGCCATGTTCGCCCACGAACCAGCCGAAATGGCGATGGATCAGGACAATGCCCCCAACGGCGATCGCCATCAGCGCCGCAGCCGACACGCGCACAAATCGGCCGAAAATGATCAGCGTTCCGGCGATCAGTTCGGTGATCGTGATCAACCACACCAGGGCTTCGCCGGCCGGGAAACCTTGCGACTCCATGAATAAACCGAACTGCGGGATGGTGCCGTTGATGATCCGCACCGCGGCGTGCGCCATGAACAGGCCAGCCGTGGCGACGCGGGCGAACAGGAGCGCCGGGCGGACCAGGCCGCCGGATGCATCGGATCGGATAATGGTCATTCGCATATGCCTGATCAGCACGTCGGCGACGGCGCGGCAACGGGTGCGATGCACCGGTGCACCGCTCCCATGGTTTCGCGTTACCGCGTCACCAGCCCCCGACCAGTCCCTGCATCAGCCCGAGCATCAGCCAATCGAGATGGGCGGCGCCAAACTGTTTGAAATTCATGTCCTTGAGCAATCGGCGTCCCCACGGCTGCATCGGCACCCGCATCAGAAAGCCAAGGAATGTCTAAAAGAGCATCGAGGCGGCGCCCGAGAAGAGCAGGAACCTTGCGGCGTCGGTCGTATCCATCGCTTTAACGCCCTCTCATCGATTGGCGTTTTGGGGGTGGCGCCGTAGCCATAAGGTTCGTTCGGAAACCACGCGGATCCGGCAGCTGTCCTCGATCAACGCGCCGCCGGAGCCACCCGCCATGCCCGATTGTTCGACTTCTTTGCTGCAAACGGTCCAGCGGTCCTTCAGCCAGGATCGCTGTGCATCGCGCAGCTGCGACCTGGCGCTGGTCCCGGACGCGCGGCGCAGCGCATCGCGATAAGCGATACCCAGCGCCCGATCGAACCGTCGATATTCGTCGGCCATGCAATCCTGCATCGCCGCGGTCACGCCGCCGCTGTTGAGGATGCATTGCCGAAAGGCCGGCGAAGTTTCTGGTTCCGCGGCCGCGGGTTCGGCCGCCGACAGACTCACGGTCCCTGCCGCCAGCAAGCCCATGACGGCGAGCGCCGATCGGCGGATCGCTCCCAATCCCGTGCAGCGCTTGGTCATCCGATCGCTCTCCCGTCTGGACTGTGTTGGCCGAAAGGGCTGGGTGACTGCATCGTCCGCCGTCGGGATAAGGCGCGCCGTCGCCGGGCGGCAGATTCGTTGGCGTACTGGTGCATCGCTAGCCTTTGTTTTTCGGCGGTTTAAGTGGATGCCCGGGCGATGGCGATATGGAATATGGGACATGGCGCGCTGACCCCCCAGCTGCTTTGGGGCTGTCTGTGCATCGCTGCCTCTGCCGTGAGCGAAGTGCCTCGGGCAGATGGCGCGGCCGTGATCCTCCCGGCTGCGACCGGTCGGCCCCCCATGTCTCAGCAGATTCTGGACGGCGCGCATCCTGACATGGTCGGCAAGCTGCTGGATGCGGGGGCCGACCCGCTGTTGCCCGACCCTGACGGCGATGCCGCGCTGCACTATGCCGCGATGGCGCGCAATCCGGCCTATCTGGAATTGCTGTTGGCGCGCGGATTGAAACCCGATACCCGCAATCGCATCAGCGGGCGCACGCCGTTGATGGCGGCGATGCTGGCCGAGCGCGAGCGCCAGTTCACGATGCTGCTGGCCGCGGGGGCGAGCGTCACGCAGGCTGATGTCATGGGCAACACGGCGCTGCACGTCGCGGCACAGATCAACGAACCGAGGCGTGTATGGATGCTGCTCGAAGCCGGCGCCCCGCCCGCCGCGCGCAACGCGCAGGGGCAGACGTTTCAGCGCTATCTGTTCATGACCCCCGACCGCCTGCTGAACGCGGAAACATTGCGGTGGCGGCGGGCTGTCGCATCGTGGCTGCGGCGAAACGGCATCGCAGTGGAGACGGAAGCGCCATGATCGGGACAAAATGCCTGCCATATCTTGCCGCGCTCGGGCTGGTGCTCGGCGGCCCGGCGCAGGCGACGCTGCCACCCCTGTCGCCCCCTCAATATGGAGCTTACGGGCCGCTGATCCTTTGCGAAGGGGACCTGTCGATCGCCGTGGAGCCGAACGAGGCGGCGCATGTCGTCGGCAGTATCTTTCGCATCATCAACGACGATTATGTGGTCGCGGCGACGCCTGCGCTGTTGCCCATTTCGTCGCTGGCGTCGCTGGGCGGCACCTCCAAAACCGACATCATCGGGCTGGGGAATCTGACCTTGGCGTTTCGCTATCGGGGCGAGCTGCCGCCGAGCGGCGCGCGTGACGCGATTTTCGCGCGCGAGGGTTTTCGCGATGGCGACGTGCGCTATGCCATTTCAACGCAATATGCTTCGACGTCATCGGACAGCTTGCGGTCGATGCTGATTATCGCGTCTCCTTCGTTTGATGGCAGCGAGGCCGATAAGGCGATCCTTTCGCGCTTCCGGTTGGACGCCGTCAACCCGTCCGCCTGCATCCGCCCTGCCGGGTTCGCTGCCGGGAAGACTGATCGCGGCGCGGCAGTTTTTGTGGAGTCGTTCGAGGACTCCTTTTACCCCGGCCTCTATCCCGCGGCACCGACCGACGGTCCCGGCTATCATTGTCTGAACGGTGTCGGCTTTGCGTTTTACGCCGGAGAGCGCCTGCGGCGGCCCTGGCAATCGCTGCAAGTCGGACAATCCCATCTGATGCGCAGCAACGTTGTGGTGACATTGTCGGGGCCGGTCGAACCCATGCGACCAACCGACCCTGGCGACGCCCGCGAGCATCCGGCCGGACAATTGCATGGCAGCGGCGTCACTTTCTATCCAAGCCGCGGCGTCGGCCCGCCCTACGCGCCGCCGGGGGTCAGGGAAGATGGCAGCTGGCTGATCGAGCTGGGCAAGGACAAGAACAGCCGATTGGAAATTCGTTTCCCAGCTGGCGACAAGGCGCTTGCCGGCTTCGCGCTGATCGAACGGTTGGAGTTCGTGGCGCCGGGCGATCCACGATGCGGGACGGCACCGCGATAGCCAGCGCGGCGGCGCCGTCAGCATCGATGACGCTGGATTAAGCGGGCGATGCCCCAGCCGGCGACCCTGTCGGCGGCGCAGCATCACGGCCCCTGCCATGTACCGGTTCACGCGGTCGCATTGGGTTCGTTCCCAAGCTCGGCTACGGTCGTGATGTCGATAGTTTTCTCAGGATGGCGTCGATGCAGGGGCTGATTTTATCATATTCCGCGCTCGATCGGGCGCCGGGCTCGGTCGATCATGGTCGGCGCGCAAGGCCGCTGGGCTGGCCGCTCAAATCCGGGGGCGATCGAGCGCGCACTGGGGCGCGGCGGCTATGCGATCAAAGCGGTGGGATAGGTTGGCGCGGCGTGGCTTGCACCCAGCGAGCGGCGCATTTCCCGGCGACAGGGAAAGTTCAGGATGCGCAAGATGTTCGACACATGATTTCGCACCGTGAAATGCGACAAGCCAAGTTTGCGGCCGATTTCCTTGTTGGACATGCCGTGCAGCAGATAGTCCAGAATTTCCTGCTGCCGATGGGTGAGCACAGATGGCGGCGGCATCGGATCGCTCAGATTTCGGTCAATATAGAGCTGCGACAAGTTGATGATGTCCGATCCGGGGAGAGCCGATTTTATTCGCGAAATGGCGTCTTCGCCCTGAAACCGCGATATGGTCACCAGGACGATGGTCCGGTCATCGCGGTCAAAGCCGCTCCGTGCCGAATAGGGCGCGGGATAGAATGATGGATCGATATGTTTCATGGCGCGGTGATGCTATCGCAATGCCAACGAAGGATGAGGGGGAAACCGGCGATTGGCTTGCCGGGCACAATGAACGGGCGGGGTTTTCTACCAATGGCTTGTCGGCAATGACCAGCGTTCAAGCGCGGACGGCGGAATCAGACGCGCCGCCGCACGGCGGCGCGCGCGCGTCTGTCACGCCGCCACCCGCAACGATGCAGGAACGCAAGGCGATCACGGCGACGACGGTCAAGCTGGCGGCGCTGTTTTGGCTCTGCGTGCTCGTTTCGGACAGCCTGCTCTGGGGTATCGTCGGCACCGACCCGATCGCATCGGCATTCGGCAAGGTGGTGCTGAACAGTTTCGGTGCGGCGCTGACGCTGGTGGTGACCGCGCTGCTGTTCCGGCTGCGCGCGGCATCGATTTTTATCAAAGTTCTGGTTGCCTTCACCTTCTCGATCCTCGCCGCGGCGATCTACAGCGTCTTCGATATTTTCATCTATTTGTGGATGGTGCGGCCGGTCAGCTGGGTGTTCGATAATGTCCAGTTCGGGCACACGATGATTTCCAGCACTGCGATGTTTTTCGGCTGGTCGTGCCTCTACATCGCGATGATCTACAGCTTCGATGTCCGCGACCGCGAACGCAGTCTGGCGCTCGCCCGCGAAGAGGCGCTGTCGGCGCAGATGCGGGCGCTGCGTTATCAGATCAACCCGCATTTCCTGTTCAACACGCTCAATTCCGCGATGGGGCTGGTCGAGGAGGGGGCGACCGCGCGGGCGCAGCGGATGATGGTCTCGCTGTCGGCCTTCCTTCGCCAGACGCTCGAACTCGATCCGATGAAGGACGTGACGCTGGCGGCCGAACTGGAATTGCAGGAAGATTATCTCGAGATCGAGCGCGAGCGTTTTCCCGACCGCATGCGATTCACGATCGACGTTGAAGAAGCTGCACTGCACGCGCTGGTGCCCAATCTGATCCTGCAGCCGCTGGTCGAAAATGCGGTAAGGCATGGCGTCGAGCCCTGCACCGGCGAAGTCGGGATCCGCATCACCGCGTGGCGCGACGGCGGCCAGCTCGGCATCCGGGTCGAAAATGATCTCTGCTCGATCGACGAAGGCGCTTCGCGGCCGGGCGGCCGGATCGGGCTGTGCAATGTCGCCGAACGGCTGTCGGCGCGTTTTGGCGGGGCCAGCTCGTTTGAAACCAAGCTGTCGCCCGCGCTTTTCCGTGCCGAAATCCGGCTGCCGTGGGCGGTGTAATGGCGGGTCTGGCGATATTGGTCGTCGATGACGAGCCGTTGGCGCGGCGCCGTGCGGTGCGGTTGGCGCAACAGCTGCCGTGGGTGGGCGAGGTGGGACAGGCGGGCAATGTCGCGCAGGCGGTCGAATGGCTGGCCACCTCCGCGTGCCACATCATCCTGCTCGACATCCGGATGCCGGGCGGCAGCGGGTTCGACCTGCTCCGCCACTTGTCCGATCCCGCCCCGGCGGTCGTTTTCGTCACCGCATTCAACGATCAGGCGTTGCGCGCATTCGATGCGCGCGCGGTCGATTATGTCACCAAACCGATCGAAACGGGACGGTTCCAGACCGCAATGGACCGCGCGCGCGCCGCAGTCGATCAGTCGAACAGCAGCGACCGCATCCGCGAGTTGGAAGAGGTGGTCGCCAATCTGCGCGCAACCGGCGACAGCGGGCGTCAGCACATGGCCGAATTATGGGTACGGGCCAGCGGCGAATATATCCGAATCAAGCCCGAGAGCATCAGCCACGTCGGCGCCGAACGCGACTATGTCCGCCTCCACGCCGACGGCCAGAGCTATCTCTACAACGAAAATCTTGCAACGCTGGAACGGCTGTTGCCTGCGCAGCAATTTCTGCGCATCCATCGCAGCACGATGGTCCGGGTCGACGCGGTAGAGCGCGTCAAAAGCGGGCAGTTTCATTCGCTGATCGCCGTGCTGAGCGATGGCACCGAGCTGCGCGTCGGCCGCACCTATACCGCGGCAATCCGCGCCCGGCTGGCCCACCGCGACTGATCGCTGCGGCGTCGCCGCTGCCAAGTTTTTCTTTGCCGATCACCAGCCCGCCGCCGCTTGTCTCGTATTGCATGCCATGCAAGGGACGCGCACGGACGGCGGGAGAGGACGCGATGCACTTCGATGTGGTGATAGTCGGCGCGGGACATGGCGGCGCGCAGGTGGCGATCATGCTGCGGACGCAAAAGTTCGCGGGGACGATTGCGATCATCGGCGACGAGCCCGAGCTGCCCTATGAACGGCCGCCGCTGTCGAAGGAATATTTCGCCGGCGAGAAGGAATTTGAACGCATCCAGCTGCGCCCCGCCAAATATTGGGACGAGCGCGAGGTGACGATGCTGCTCGGCCAGCGCGTCGTGTCGGTCGATCCTGCCGGCCATAAGGTGACGACCGAGGGCGGCGAGACGATCGGTTATGGCAAGCTCGTCTGGGCGACCGGCGGCTCGCCCCGGATGCTCCCGATCCCCGGCGGCGATCTTGCCGGCGTGCAGGGGGTGCGCACCCGCGCCGACGCCGATGCGATGAAGGCGGCCTCTGAAACTGCGGGCCAGATCGTCGTCATCGGCGGCGGTTACATCGGGCTTGAGGCTGCCGCGGTGCTGCGCAAGGCGGGCAAGAAAGTGGTGCTGCTTGAGGCGCTCGACCGCGTGCTGGCGCGGGTCGCCGGGACCGAGCTGTCGCGCTTTTATGAACGCGAGCACCGCGACCATGGCGTCGACCTCCGCCTTGGCGTGTCGGTTGCGGCGATCGAGGGCGAGGCGCATGTCACCGGCGTTCGGCTCGCCGACGGCGAGGTCATCGCTGCCGACCTCGTCATCGTCGGCATCGGCATCGTTCCCGCGGTCGAGCCGCTGGTCGCGGCGGGTGCCGCTGGCGGCAATGGCGTGCTCGTCGACCGGCTGTGCAAGACCAGCCTGCCCGACATTTATGCAATCGGCGACTGCGCTGCACACGAGAATGATTTCGCAGAGGGCGCCTGCATCCGCCTTGAATCGGTTCAGAACGCCAACGACCAGGCGAATGTCGTCGCCAAAGGTATCGTCGGCGACGAGGCGCCTTATCATGCCATCCCATGGTTCTGGTCGAACCAATATGACCTCAAGCTCCAGACCGCGGGCCTGTCGACCGGCCACGATCGCGCGGTGCTGCGCGGCGATCCGGCGACACGCAGCTTCTCGGTCGTATATCTCAAGGCGGGGAAGGTGATCGCGATCGACTGCGTCAACGCCACCAAGGATTATGTCCAAGGCCGGATGATCGTCACCGCCGGGCTGATGGCCAGCGCCGAGCAGCTCGCCGACACCGAAATGCCGCTGAAAGCGCTGCTCCCGGCCTGACGCTAGGCGGGCGGAAGCGCGTCGGCTGGGGGCGGCTCGTCGCCCAGCGCGCGCTTCAGTGTCGCCTTGATGTTGCGGAGCAGGCGGCGCAGCGCGATGATCACCACGACCGCGGCGACCGCCATCACGATGGCGATGACGATCGCGACCGGCGGATAGGCGATCGCCAGCGCCAGCAGGCCGCCGGTCGCGACATCTTCGCCGGTCGATACCACCGCATTGCTGAACGGTTCGGGGCTGGCATTGACGACGGCGCGCGTCGTCGCCTTGGCGCCGTGGCTGAGCAAGGCGCCGCCGCCGCCGAGCAGAAAGGCGATCACCTGCCAGGTCGGATCCGACGCATCGACGAGCGCGAGGGCGAGCAGCGCGCCGCCGAGCGGGCGGATGACGCTGTGAATCATGTCCCAGATCGAATCGACCCAGGCGATTTTGTCGGCCAGGAATTCGGCCAGGGTGCCGACCGCCGCGACCCCCAGCACCCACGGATTGGCCAGCACCTGCAATGCTGCCAGATGTTCGGGCAGCGGCAGCCAGCCGAAATGCATCGCGGTGCCGGTGGCCAATATGGTGAGGTAGAGCCGCCACCCGGCGAGGAGGCTGAGACTGCCGGCGACGCCCAAAATCTCGACGATTCCCAATATCCTGCTCCCCATATGGCCGGCCCCCATCTTGCACCCGCACTCGCGGGCCCGCAATGCCGAGATGACAAGGATGACAAGCGCGCGGCGCAGGGTTATCGCATCGGCCATGAGCAATATTGCGCCGCCATCCGCCCAGCCCGAAATTTTGCCCGAAGGCGCCATTCCCGCCGCCACGCTGGTCATCATGCGCCCGTCGGACGGCGGCGGGGCCGATGACATCCTCATGGTCAAGCGATCGACGACGATGGCCTTTGCTGCCGGCGCCGTCGTCTTTCCCGGCGGCCGGGTCGATCCGGACGATTATCTGGTCGCCCGCCAGCACGCGCCCGACCTTGCCGAGGCCGACGGTGCGGCGCGGGTCGCGGCGCTCCGCGAGACGCTGGAAGAAACCGGGCTGGCGGTCGGCTGGCCGGCATTGGCCGAGGGTGATGTCGCCGCGGTGCGCCAGGCGTTGCTGGCCGGCACGCTGCTTTCCGACATCCTCGCGGCGCGGGGGGATCGAATCGCGCTGGAATCACTGGTGCCTTTCGCGCGCTGGTGCCCCAATTTCAAAGAAGCGCGGACCTTCGACACACGATTTTATGCCGTCGCCGCGCCGCCGCACAGTCATGAACTGACGGTCGAAGAGGCCGAGCACAGCCATATTTTCTGGGCCAGCGCGGCCGAAACGCTGGCCATGGCCGACCGCGGCGAGGTGTCGGTCATTTTTCCGACCCGCCGCAACCTCGAACGCCTGGCGCAGGTTACGGATTTTACGGGGTTTTCGGTGCATTCGGACCAGTTTCCGGTCGAATTGATCACACCGTGGATCGAAGATCGCGACGGGCAGGCGTTTTTGTGCATTCCGGGGCATTTGGGCTATCCCGTGACCAGCGAATCCTTTGACCATGTTCGCCGCGGATAGTGGCTTCGATGCAACAACTTTCTCTCTATTTAGCAATTTGGTAAGAATTGGCGAGCTAGGGCAAATCGTCGTTGCATTTGCTGAACGCTGTGCCTAAGACGGCGCTGCAGAAGCAGACCGGGGGTCCCCCCGGTGTGATTCGACAAAACTAATCCAGTGGACGGAGAATATGATGAACCTGCTTAAGAAGGCTGCGATCTCCCTCGCAGCGACCTCGATGATTGCAGCCCCGGTTGCCGCGTCGGCCGCTCCCGCAGCACGTGCAGCTTCGGCCGTTGATGGCCAGAGCGAACTCGAAGGCAGCACGAGCTGGATCATCGCTATCGTCGCGCTCGCTGCGATCATCGGTGGCATCATCATCGCGTCGGACAACAACGACGACTCGCCGACCAGCCCGTAATTACGGCTGATCGATATTGATACCAAAAGGCTCCGAGCTCCGCTCGGGGCCTTTTGCGCGTCTATGATATTTGTTTGCGCGGGTTAAGGCGTGCCGTCGCGGCTCGCGCGCCGGATAGACGTCCGTCGACAGGCGCTACAGCCTAATGTTCCGCATCGCCCGCGAGCGTGCCAAAGGGATCGCCGTGCGCGCGCGCTCTGCCGCAGCCGCGTCGATCGGCGCCAGAACCGTTTGATAGCCCCCCTCGCTTGCCGCCGCCGCCCCGGCATCGGCGAGCACCGCGCCCCACGGGTCGACGGCCAGGCTGTGGCCATAGGTCGATCGGCCATCCTGATGATCACCGCATTGCGCCGCCGCCAGGATATGGCAGCCGGTTTCGATCGCGCGGGCGCGCATCAGCACATGCCAATGCGCTTCGCCGGTTGATACGGTGAAAGCGGCGGGGATCGCGATCAGCGCTGCGCCCCGATCGACCAATGCGCCGTAAAGTTCGGGAAACCGCAAATCATAACAGATGCTCAGCCCCAATCGGCCGAGCGGCGTATCGACGACGACGATTTTGTCGCCGCCCACATAGGCCGATGATTCGGTCCAATTCTCGCCCGAAGGCAGGGTTACGTCGAACATGTGAACCTTGTCATAGGTCGCACGGATGGTGCCATCGGCGGCGATGACATGGCTGCGGTTGACGCGCCGTTCGCCATCGTCGGCCAGCACCGGGATCGATCCCGTATGGAGCCAGAGGCCATGCTTCTGCGCCATTCGCTGTAAGGCCGCGGGCCACGGGCTGTCGGCTTCGCGGACAATGTGCGGCGCCGATCGTGCCCGGTCGCGATCCAGGAGCAGCGACATTTCGGGTAAGAATGCCATCGCCGCGCCGGCCGCCGCTGCCTCTGCCATTGCGCGATCGATCGTTGCAAGGTTGGCCGCCGGATCGATTCCGGTCGTCATCTGGACCAGGGCGGCGATCGGGACGGCGGGCGAGGGAGGGGGCGTTACGGTCATCCCATCTGGCTAAGCCGATGCGGCAGGCAGGACAAGCGCCGCGATAGTTCAGTGGCCAGCAAGGTTCGAAGGCGATAAGATGGCCTGATGTCCAGTTCCCCCGTGCGCATGTCGCTTCGTTTTACCCGGTCCTTCCTGTGTGCCAGCACCGCCGCTGCGCTGTTGCTGTTGCCAGCGGCCGTCATTGCCCAAGACAGCACGGCAAAGACGACGGCGAGCCGCCAGGCACCCAGCGGCGACTGGCTCTATGCCGGCAGCGACATTCCGCGCGACACCGCCTGGCAGTTCGGCGTCCTGCCCAATGGCGTGCGCTATGCGGTGCGCAACAACGGGGTGCCGCCGGGGCAGGTGTCGATCCGGGTACGGATGGACGTCGGATCGATGTTCGAAACCGAGCAAGAGCGGGGTTACGCCCATCTGCTCGAACATCTCACCTTTCGCGGCTCGGAGCATATTCCCGACGGCGAAGCCAAACGCATCTGGCAGCGATTCGGGGTTACCTTTGGCAGCGATTCGAACGCGCAAACCACTCCGACCCAGACCGTGTACCAGCTCGACCTGCCGAGCGTGACCCCGGCCAACCTCGACGAAAGCATGAAATTGCTGTCGGGCATGGTTCGCGAACCGCGGATCTCGGAACTGGCGGTCGCCGCCGAACGCGGCGTTGTGATGTCCGAACTGCGCGAATCGGACGGACCGCAAAAACGGATCGGCGATGCGACCAACGCGCATCTGTTCGCGGGCCAGCTCCTCGGCGATCGCTCGCCGATCGGTACGACAGCGTCGTTGGGCAAGGCCAGCGCGACGTCGGTCACCGCGTTTCACGATCGCTGGTACCGCCCCGAGCGCGCGGTGGTGGTCATCGTCGGCGACGCTGACCCGGCAGAATTGGCGCGGCTGGTCGCCAAATATTACGGTGACTGGCGGGGTAACGGGGCGAATCCGGCGGCCCCCGATTTCGGCAAACCCGATCCCAAGGCGCCCGCAGCACTCGAGATCGTCGAGGCAAATCAGCCGCTCGCACTGACGCTGGCGATGGTCCGCCCGTGGCAGAAACGCATCGACACCGTCGAAAACACGCGACGGCTCTATCTGGAATTCATCGCTCAAGCGCTGGTCAACCGGCGGCTGGAGAACCGCGCGCGCAGCGGCGGCAGCTATCTGGTCGCGACGGTCGAACAGCAGTATGTCAGTCGCAGCGCCGACGTGACGATGGCGTCGATCGTTCCGCTCAGCGACTGGAAGGCCGCGCTCGCCGACGTGCGCGGCGTGATTGCCGATGCCGTCAGCACCCCGCCGTCGCAGGCCGACATCGACCGCGAAGCAAACGAAATCGAAGCGTTCCTGCGCAAGGAACTGGAAAATGCGCGCAACGAGCCGGGCGCGCGGCTGGCCGACGATATGGTCCGCGCGGTCGACATCGGCGAGACGGTCACCAGTCCGCAGGGACAGGTCGACATGTTCGCGGCGATCCGTGCCTCGGCGACGCCGAAGGTGATGCTGGAGATCAGCAAGGCGATTTTTGCGGCGCCGGTGACGCGGGCCGTGCTGACCACCCCGACTGCGGCGGGCGGTAATTCTGCTGTCCTCGCCGCGCTGAAAGCGCCGGTGACCGCGCGCGACGATCGGCTGGCGACGGTCGAGGCCGATTTCAAACAGCTGCCCGCGTTCGGTCAGCCGGGAACGATCGCGTCGACGACGAATATTCTCGGCCTGCGCGCCGAGCGGATTGAATTTGCCAATGGCGTGACCGCGCTGGTGTCGAACAACAAGGTCGAACCGGGCAAGGTTCGCGTCAATGTGCGGTTCGGTACCGGCAACCGCAGCGTTGCCGCCGACGCGCCCAACCTGTTGTGGACCGGCGACTATGCGCTGGTCGCGAGTGGGATCGGGCCGTGGGGGCAGAATGAGATCGACCAGCTGACCAACGGGCGTCAAATCCAGCTGAACTTTGCGATCGACGACGATGCGTTCGAACTGTCGGCGGAAAGCAAACCCGCGGATCTGGCCGACCAGATGCGATTGATCGCGGGCAAGCTGGCCCAGCCACGCTGGGACGCGGCGCCGATCGAGCGGCTCCGCATCGGGTATCTCACCGGCTACGACCTCAACGACGCCACCCCCAATGCGGTGCTCGACCGCAATCTGCGCGGCTGGTTGACCAACAATGACGCACGTTGGGCCGCGCCCGACAAAGCGCAGATCGAGGCGCTGACGCCCGCGGCGTTCCGCGCCTTCTGGGAACCGCGGCTCGCCAGCGGTCCGATTGAGGTGCAGATTTTCGGCGACCTTGAATCGATCGACTATCGCAAGATCCTGAGTGAAACGGTCGGTGCGCTGTCGCCGCGGCCGACCTTGGCGCCGGCCAGCGGCCAGCGGGTCGATTTTGCCAAACATGTGACGGTACCCGAAATCGCCTATCATCGCGGCGAACAGGGGCAGGCGGCGGCGATGACCGCGTGGCCCACCGGCGGCGGCTTGGCCAATCCGCGTGATGCGCGCGGACTTGAGGTGCTGGCGGCGGTGTTCAATGACCGCCTGTTCGACCGCCTGCGCGCCGAACAGGGGGCGAGTTACGGCCCGGTGGTCGACAGCCATTGGCCGACCGGATTTGACAGCGGCGGCTATCTGCTCGTTGGCAGCCTGCTTGCGCCCAAGGATCTCGACCGCTTCTATGGCATCGCGCGCGACATTGCCGCCGACTTGGTCGCAAAACCGGTCAGCGCCGACGAATTGACGCGCAACGCGGTGCCGATCCGCGAGCAGGTCGCGCGCGCGTCGACGGGCAATGTCTATTGGATGTTCCTGCTCGAAGGCGCGACGCGCGATCCGCGGATCACCGCCGCGGCGCTGTCGATCCAGGACGATATTTCGGCGGTCACCGCCGCCGATGTTCAGCGGCTGGCGCAGCAATATCTGACCCCCGCGCGCCAATGGTCGCTGGCGATCCTGCCCAAGGGCATGACGCTGGCCGACGCGTCGGCACTGGGCGCTGCAACCGCAACGGCGGCGCCGACGGCGGGTGGCCGCTAAACGGTTTCGCTGCCGGCATCGGGGCGGCGCACTTTGCGGATGCGGGGTTCGCGCTCCAGCTCGCCCTTGGTCATGATGTCGCGCCGCATCCTGGCGCGAACGTCGTGGATCGATGCGATCACCGGCCCCATCGCGACGCCCAGGTCGATCAGCACCGCCTCGGCAAGCTGCAACGAACTTTCGAGGGTTTCGGGCACCGCATCGCTTGCCCCCGCCTGATAGAGTGCGGCGGCGTGGTCGGCGTCGCGCGCGCGGCTGATGATCGGCAGGCCGGGATATTTCAGCCGCATCTGCTTGGTCATCCGCAGTTGCTGAACCGGGTCGTCCATCGTCAGCACGATCGCGTCGGCGCTCTCGATCCCCAGCTTGTCGAGGCTGCCGGGCCGCGCGACATCGGCGAAACGCACCGCAAAACCGTCGCGGCGCGCCGCCGCCACGGTGTCGATATCGGCATCGACCGCGACATAGGACCGGCCATGCTCGCGCAGCAATTCGGCGACGGTGCGCCCGACGCGGCCAAAGCCGACGATCACGGTGCGCGCTGTCGCGGGTTCTTCGTCGGGCGTGTCGCCACTGCGCATCTCGATCCGCCGCGCAATATCATGGCCGACGCGCGCGAGCAGCGGCGTGATGGTAAGGCCGATCGCGGTGACCAATTGCCAGAAACTGGCGGTGTCAGGGTCGATGATCCCCGCCGCCAATGCGGCGGTCAGCACGATCAACGTGGTTTCCGACGGGCTGGACATCAACAGGCCAACTTCGGCGGCGGTGCCGCGGCGGGCGCCCGAAAAGCGCAGCAGCAGCGCGGTGACCACCGCCTTGACGACCACCACCCCGACGACGGCCGCGACGAGCATCGGCCATTGCTCGGCGATCGTCTTGAGGTTGAGGCCCATGCCGACGCTGATCAGGAACACCCCGAGCGCGAGGCCTTTGAACGGGGCGGTGATCGCCTCGACCTCGCCATGATATTCGGTTTCGGCGATCATCAGCCCGGCGAGCAGCGCGCCGACGATCGGTGACAGGCCGACGGTGGCGGTCGCGAGCGCGGCGACGATGACCACCAGCAGGCTGGCGGCGAGGAACAGTTCGGGATCCTTGGCGCGCGCCGCCTGAGCGAAAATGCGCGGCAGCAGAAACCAGCCCGCGACCGCCAGAACGGCAACGACCAGCACCCCTTGCCACAGGGTCGTGAGGAGCAGTTCGGTGCTATCGCCCGCGGCATTGGGCGCGAACGCGCCGAGGATGAAGATGATCGGCACAATGGCCAGATCCTCGAACAGCAGCATCGAAAAAGAGGCGCGGCCGACCGCCGACTTGGTGCCCACCATCGGCAGCACCAGCGCGGTCGAGGACAGCGCCAGCGCGATGCCAAGGCCGAAGGCGGCCGGGGTCGAAAGACCGCCAAGCAGCCACAGGCCGCCGCCGAGGATCGCACCGCTGAGCAGCAGTTCGGCGGCGCCGACCCCGAACACCAGTTTCCTGAGCGACCACAGGCGGCGGAACGACAGTTCAAGGCCGATCGAGAAGAGCAGCAGGATGATGCCGAATTCGGCGAACAGCGCGATGTCGTCGGCCGAGGCAATGGTGACATGCTTCAACCACGGATAATCGCCGGCCAGCGAGCCCAGCCCCGACGGTCCGACAAGCAGGCCGACGAGGATGAACCCGATGACGGGCGGCAGGCGAAAGCGCGCGAACGCCGGGATGACGATGCCCGCGGCGCCGAGCACCACCAGCGCGTTGCCGATAGCCGAGGTTTCTGTTTCCGATACCATAAGGGCCGACCTTATGCAGGCCGGCCCCGATTGGCTAGATAGCTATCCCAACCTTTTCGGTTGTTTTTTAAGCGCCCATCTTCTTTTCGAGATTTTCGACGATCGCCTCGAAGAACCCTTCGGTGGTCAGCCAATTCTGGTCGGGGCCGATCAGCAGCGCCAGATCCTTGGTCATCTTGCCGCTTTCGACCGTCGCGACGCAGACCTTTTCGAGGTCGTCGGCGAATTTGATCAGTTCGGCGTTGTCGTCGAGCTTGCCGCGGTGCTTGAGGCCGCCGGTCCACGCAAAGATCGACGCGATCGGGTTGGTCGAGGTCGCCTTGCCCTGCTGGTGCATGCGATAATGGCGGGTGACGGTACCGTGTGCAGCTTCGGATTCCACCGTCTGGCCGTCGGGGGTCATCAGCACGCTGGTCATCAGGCCGAGCGAGCCAAAGCCCTGCGCGACGGTGTCCGACTGGACGTCGCCGTCGTAATTCTTGCAGGCCCAGACGAATTTGCCCGACCATTTCAGCGCCGATGCGACCATGTCGTCGATCAGGCGGTGCTCGTACACGATGCCCGCGGCGTCGAACTGCGCCTTGAATTCGGCGTTGAACACTTCTTCGAACAGATCCTTGAAGCGGCCGTCATAGGCCTTCAGGATCGTGTTCTTGGTCGACAGATACACCGGCCATTGGCGCGCGAGGCCATAGTTCAGACTGGCGCGCGCGAAGTCGCGGATCGAATCGTCGAGATTGTACATCGCCATCGCGACGCCTGATGAGGGGAACAGGAACACCTCTTCGTCGATGACCTTGCCGTCTTCGCCCTCGAACACCAGGCGCAGCTTGCCGGGGCCGGGGACGCGGAAATCGGTCGCCTTATACTGGTCGCCGAACGCATGACGGCCGACGACGATCGGGTCGGTCCAGCCGGGGACGAGGCGGGGGACATTCTTCATCACGATGGGTTCGCGGAACACCACGCCGCCCAGGATGTTGCGGATCGTGCCGTTCGGCGATTTCCACATCTTCTTGAGACCGAATTCCTCGACCCGCTGTTCGTCGGGGGTGATCGTCGCGCACTTCACGCCGACGCCATATTTGGCGATCGCGTTGGCGGCATCGACCGTGATCTTGTCATCGGTCTGGTCACGCATTTCGATGCTGAGGTCGTAATAATGCAGGTCGATGTCGAGATAGGGAAGGATCAGCCGCTCGCGGATCCACTGCCAGATGATCCGGGTCATTTCGTCGCCGTCGAGTTCGACGACCGGGTTGGCTACCTTGATCTTGCCCATGCTGCTGCCTTTATCCTTGGGGAGTCGGAGTTGCAGCGGGCCTTAGGCAAAGCGGCGCGATTGATCAATGGGCGTGGTGGAACCCGCCGGTGCCTTATCCATTGTCAGTATCAGGTGTGCACCCTAGAAGAACGGCCATGTCCAACATCATCTCTTCCAACCGCCCCGGTGGCGGCATCAAATGGCAATGGCCATCGATCCATCCCGAAGGTCGCAAGTTCCTTCTGATCGCCGGCATCATCACCCTCTGTTTCTTCCTGCTCGGCTGGCCGATCCTGCCGTGGCTCATGCTGGGCGTGACATTGTGGGTCGGCGCCTTTTTTCGCGACCCGGTTCGCATCACCCCGACCGGCAGCGATGTCGTTATCGCCCCCGCCGACGGGCTGGTGACCCAGATCGCCGAAGTGCCGCCGCCGCCCGAGATCGCCGGACCCGACGGGCTGGGCGACGCGCCGATGCTGCGCGTATCGATTTTCATGAGCGTCTTCGACGTCCACATCAACCGCACCCCCGTCGCGGGAACGCTGCGCAAGCTCGTTTATATTCCCGGCAAGTTCCTCAACGCCGACCTCGACAAGGCGAGCGAAGAGAATGAACGCCAGCATTTTGTGGTCGAACGCGCCGACGGGGTGCGGATCGGCTTTACCCAGATCGCGGGCTTGGTCGCGCGGCGGATCATGCCGTTCGTCACCATGGGCAACGAGCTCGCTACCGGCCAGCGCGTCGGGCTGATCCGTTTCGGTAGCCGCGTTGATGTGTATCTGCCCGCCGGAACGACGCCGGAGATCCTGCTGGGTCAGCGGACCTTGGCGGGTGAAACCGTCGTCGCGCGGATCGGAAAGGCCGACATGATCGACGGCATCGGGCAATAGGCAGGGTGGCGGACGACAATCAGTTGCCGGCCGACGCCGCGGGACGCCGGATCGGCGGCATTGGCCTGCGCGCTTTTGCGCCCAATGCGATTACCGTGCTGGCGCTGTGTTTCGGTTTGACCGGGGTACGCTTTGCGATCGGCGGGCAGTTTGAACTGGCGATCGCCGCGGTGATCTTTGCCGGGGTGCTCGACGGCATGGACGGGCGTATCGCCCGCCTGCTGCGCGCGCAGAGCAAATTCGGCGCCGAGCTCGATTCGTTGTCGGACGTCATTGCCTTTGGCGTGGCTCCGGCGATGATCCTGTTCCTGTGGTCGCTTCAGGATGCGCCGAAATTCGGCTGGACCGCCGCGCTCGCGCTGGCCGTCTGCTGCGCGCTGCGTCTGGCGCGCTTCAACTCGCGCATGGACGCCGATTTTCAGCCGCATAAATCAGCTGGCTTCAACACCGGCATTCCCGCGCCTGCCGGGGCAGGCTTGGCGTTCGTGCCGGTCTATCTGTGGCTGACGACGGGCAATGAACTGTTCCGCGAATGGTATCTGGTAATGCCTTGGGCGCTCGGTGTCGCGATGCTGATGATCTCGGCGATCCCGACCTACAGCTGGGCATCGATCCGTCTGCGCCGGTCGTGGCGATTGTTCGCGCTGGCGGGGGTCGGATTGCTCGGCGCTGCGCTGGTCACTGCACCTTGGCTGACCTTGCTCGCCGTATGCGCCATCTATGCCGCGACACTGCCGTTCGGCCTCGCCAGTTATGCGAAGGTCAGGCGGCGCGGCTGAATTGCGGCTGGCCGAACTGAGGGCGAGCGACGATGGCGCGCGCAATGTGGCGACGCGGTGCTGACGGGCGGAGCTTGATGACCGTCGCAGGTCCGGGCTGCGGTGCGGTATCGGCCGCGAAAGCGCCTTCGCCAAGCAGCGCCGACAGAATCGCCGACTCGTTCGATTTCAACATCGCCAGGATCACCGTGATGCCGAGTCCGGCGGCGAGGGCAAAGAGGAGTGCGGCTGCGACCTGAACCATGATTTGTCCTTCCGGGTTTTCGTTGACGTAACCTTTTCGAGCAAAGGATGGTTTCGCTGGACTTTTCGTTCCATGTTCCTGATTTGTTCTCAACAGTTTTGCGACGAACCGAGTCAGATTGTCGTCCAACCGAATGACGGTGCGCCGCCGCCACCCGCTTTAAACGCGCTCTCGGTGCTTGCTTTTGACGGCCAAGCCCGCTAACGGGCCGCCCATTCCACATGGAAAGCGCACATAAACCGGTGCCGGGACCATCCGCTTGCGGAACCCGGTTCTTGCTTTCCAGAGGACCAACCGGAAGGAGAAAGACTATGGCGGCACCTGTCGTCACGATGCAGAATCTTATCGAGGCTGGCGCCCACTTCGGCCACCAGACCCACCGCTGGAACCCGCGCATGAAGCCGTATATCTTCGGTGCGCGCAACGGCATCCACATTCTCGACCTGTCGCAGACCGTGCCGCTTTTTGCGCGCGCGCTCGAATTCGTCGCCTCGTCGGCCGCTTCGGGTGGCAAGGTCCTGTTCGTCGGTACCAAGCGCCAGGCGCAGGGCCCGATTGCCGATGCCGCGCGCGCTTCGGGTCAGCACTTCGTCAACCATCGCTGGCTGGGCGGCATGCTCACCAACTGGAAGACGATTTCGGGTTCGATCAAGCGTCTCAAGACCCTTGAGGAACAGCTTTCGGGCGACACCTCGGGCCTGACCAAGAAGGAAGTGCTCAACCGCACCCGTGAACGCGACAAGCTCGAAATGTCGCTCGGCGGTATCCGCGACATGGGCGGTATTCCCGATGTGATGTTCGTCGTCGACGCGAACAAGGAAGAGCTGGCGATCAAGGAAGCCAACGTCCTTGGCATCCCGGTCGTGGCGATCCTCGACTCGAACGTTTCGCCCGACGGCATCGCGTTCCCGGTTCCGGCGAACGACGACGCAGCGCGCGCGATCCGCCTCTACTGCGATGCGATTGCCCAGGCGGCAACGCGTGGCGGCCAGCAAGCCCGCGCCAACCGCGGCGAAGATCTGGGTGCAGCGGTCGAACCCGTTGCCGAACCGGCGCTGGTCGAAGAGGCTGCCGCCCCGGTGGCCGAAGAAACCCCGGCTGTTGAAACCGCACCGGTCGTCGAAGCCGCTCCGGCCGCTGATGCTGCCCCTGTAACCGAGGACGAACAGGTTCCGGCCGAAGCCGCAGCCGAAACCGAACGCCAGAGCGACGCCTAAGCCGTAGCTCGCATGACGCGGCGGCGCTTTGCCCTGGGGCAAACGTCGCCGCGGTCATCGTTCTGACTTATCACGCCGCCATCCGCGCGGCGTATCGGCAATTTGGCAGAGCCGATTGCCCCCACTTGGAAAGGATCACCCATGGCTGAAATTACGGCCGCTCTCGTCAAGGAACTGCGCGACCGCACGGGCGCAGGGATGATGGACTGCAAAAGGGCGCTCGCCGAAAATGGCGGCGACATCGAAGCGTCGATCGACTGGCTGCGCACCAAGGGCCTCGCCGCCGCCGCCAAAAAGGCCGGCCGCGTTGCTGCCGAGGGTCTGGTTGGCGTCGCCACCGATGGCACTCGCGGCGCGATGGTCGAAGTGAACAGCGAAACCGATTTCGTTGCCAAGAACGAACAGTTCCAGGGTTTCGTCCGCGACGTGACCAATGTTGCGCTCGCCGGCAGCATCACCGACATCGACGCGCTGGGCGCGTCGGCCTATCCGGCCGGCGGCACCGTCACTGAAGCGCTGACCCAGAATATCGCCACGATCGGTGAAAACCAGTCGCTGCGCCGCAGCGCGATCATGACGGTGAATTCGGGCGTCGTCACCGCTTATGTCCATAACGCGGCGGCTCCCGGCATGGGCAAGATCGGCGTGCTCGTCGCGCTCGAATCGACCGCCGGCGCCGATGTCCTCGAACCGCTGGGCAAGCAGCTGGCGATGCACGTCGCCGCCGCGAACCCGCTGGCGCTGAACGGCGACGATCTCGACCCCGAACTCGTGGCGCGCGAACGCGCGATCGCCGAGGAAAAGGCTGCCCAGTCGGGCAAGCCCGCCGACATCGCGGCGAAGATGGTCGACGGCGGCATCGCCAAGTTCCGCAAGGAAAACGCGCTGCTGTCGCAGCTGTTCGTGATGGACGGCAAGACCCCGGTCGCCGAAGTCGTCGCCGCTGCCGGCAAGGACGTTGGCGCGACGATCACGCTGAAGGGCTTCACCCGCTTCCAGCTCGGCGAAGGCATCGAGAAGGAAGAAAGCGATTTCGCGGCGGAAGTCGCGGCGGTCGCCGGCGTCTAAATAAGAAACGCGGGATTGCGGCGCCACGGCGCGGCAGTCCGCTTGGCAATGGCGCGCACTCTGACTAGGGTGCGCGCCATTCGCATATTCATTGCTTACAAGAGGTTCCCCCACCATGGCACTGCCCGGCATGAAACGCATCTTGCTGAAACTGTCGGGCGAGGCGTTGATGGGATCGACGCCGTTCGGCATCGACCCAGAGACGGTCGCCAGCATGGCGGCCGAGGTCAAGGCAGCCAAGGGACGCGGGCTCGAAATCTGCCTCGTCATCGGCGGCGGCAACATCTTTCGCGGCATGGCGGGCGCCGCCAAGGGCATGGACCGCGCGCAGGCCGATTACATGGGCATGCTGGCGACGGTGATGAACGCCCTCGCCATGCAGAACGCGCTTGAGCAGATCGGCGTCGAGACGCGCGTCCAGTCGGCGATCGAGATGGACAAAGTGTGCGAGCCGGTGATCCGCCGCCGCGCCGAACGCCATCTCGAAAAGGGCCGGGTGGTGATCTTTGCCGCGGGGGTTGGCGCGCCCTATTTCACCACCGACAGCGGCGCCGCGCTGCGCGCCGCCGAAATGAAGTGCGATGCGCTGCTGAAGGGTACCAGTGTCGATGGCGTCTATAACGCTGATCCCAAAAAGGATAAATCGGCGGTCCGTTACGATACATTGAGCTATGACCGCGTACTCGCCGACAATCTGAAGGTGATGGACGCGAGCGCGGTCGCGCTGTGCCGCGACAACCATATCCCGATCGTCGTGTTCAACATTCGCGAAGCCGGAAACCTGGCGCGGGTATTGGCGGGTGAGGGTATTTCGACGATCGTCGGCGATGCCGACTGAGGGAAGCACGCTCGGCGACGCCTGACAAAATAAGAGAGGACAAGACGATGGCGAAATATGACAAGGCCGACCTCGAACGCCGGATGCACGGCGCGGTCGAGGCGCTCAAAAGCGACCTCTCGGGCCTGCGCACCGGGCGCGCGCACACCGCGCTGCTCGACCCGGTGACGGTCGAAGTCTATGGGTCGCATATGCCACTCAACCAGGTCGCCTCGGTCAGCGCGCCCGAAGCGCGGATGCTGACGGTGCAGGTGTGGGACAAATCGAACGTCGGTCCGGTCGACAAGGCGATCCGCTCGGCGGGCCTGGGCCTCAACCCGATCGTCGACGGTCAGATGCTGCGCCTGCCGATCCCCGAAATGACGCAGGAACGCCGCAAGGAATTGTCCAAGCTCGCCGGAAAATATGCCGAGGCGGCGCGTATCGCGGTGCGCAATGTTCGCCGCGACGGGATGGACAATCTGAAGGCCGATGAGAATAAAAAGGAAATCAGCGAGGACGAGCGCAAGCGCCACGAGACTGAGGTGCAAAAGCTGACCGACGCGACAATCGCCGAACTCGACGCCGCCGCGGCGGCGAAGGAAAAGGAAATCCTGGGCTAGTGCTTTTGGGCACCATCCTCTCTTCCGTTCGTGTCGAGCGAAGTCGAGACACGCTGCGTTCGCGCGCGACCTCACGTGTCTTGACTTCGCTCGACACGAACGGGTTCTGAGGCTGTTGTGACGATGCCAAACCACGCCGCGCGCCATGTCGCCATCATCATGGATGGCAATGGCCGCTGGGCCAAGAAACGCCTGCTGCCCCGCGTCGCCGGTCACAAGGCCGGGGTCGAGGCGGTGCGCACGATTGTCCGCGCGGCGGGTGACCTGGGCATCGAGGCGATGACGCTCTATGCCTTCAGCTCCGAAAACTGGAAACGGCCCGAGGAAGAGGTCAGCGACCTGATGGGGCTGATGAAGCGCTTCATCCTCTCCGACCTCGACGAATTCGCTGCCAATGACGTCAAGCTGAAGGTCATCGGCAATTGGCGCGCGCTGGCCCCTGATGTGGTCAAGCTGATCGAAAATGCCCTTGAGCGGACGTCGGGCAACAAACGCACGACGCTGGCGGTCGCGCTCAACTATGGCGCGCAGGACGAACTGGTTCGTGCTGCCCAGGCCGCCGCCGCGGCGGGCGAGATCAGCGAGGCGGCGATCGCGGCGCACCTCGACACCGCCGACATGCCCCCGCTCGACCTGCTCATCCGCACCTCGGGCGAAGTGCGGCTGTCGAATTTCCTGCTGTGGCAATCGGCTTATGCAGAACTCTATTTCACCGACATTTTGTGGCCGGATTTCAAACCGGCTGACCTGAAGGCGGCGCTCGACCATTTTGCGCGCCGCGATCGTCGTTACGGGGGACTTTAGATAATGACGGCGGGCAAATCGGACCTGTGGGTGCGGATCGGATCGGCGATCATCTTGTTTGCGATCGCGGGCACCGCTTTGTGGTTCGGCGGGCTTGCGTTCGGCCTGTTGCTGTTGGTCGGCGGGGCGCTGGTCATCGCCGAATGGCTCGCGCTGGTCCGCACCATGACCTTGAGCCGCGGCGCGAAAGGGGCGCTGATCGCGCTTGGGCCGGTCCTTACCCTTGGCGCCGTGGCAGGGCTTTGGTTCATCCGCGACCAGCTGGGCATGACGGCGGCACTCTGGGTCTTCGGCATGGTGTGGGCGACCGACATCGGTGCCTATTTCGCGGGCCGTGCCTTTGGTGGTGCGCGCCTGGCACCGACGATCAGCCCGTCGAAAACCTGGTCGGGGCTGATCGGCGGTATGATCGCCGCGCTGATTGCCAGCGCCACCATCGGCGACCGTGCCGGTATCATCGGGGTGCCGCTGTGGATCGGCCTGTTCATGGGGCTGCTCGCCCAGCTGGGCGACCTCGCGCAAAGCTGGATGAAGCGCCGCGCCGGGGTCAAGGATTCGGGCAAGCTCATTCCCGGGCATGGCGGCCTGTTCGACCGCGTCGACGGGGTGCTGCCGGTGGCGCTGCTGCTCGGCGGGCTCGCGTTCGTCGGGCAGATTACGATCCGGGCGGGCGGCTGACATGACCCGCCGCCTCTCGCTGTTCGGCGCCACAGGGTCGGTGGGGCAATCGACCCTCGACCTCGTCCGCCGCGATGGTGACGGGTGGCAGGTGAGCGTGCTGACCGCGAACAGCGACGTTGCCGAACTGGCAAAGCTGGCGCGCGAATTCCGTCCCGATGTGGCGGTCATCGCCGATACGGCGCGCTACGCCGAATTGCGCGAGGCGCTCGCCGATACCGACATCGGTGTCGCCGCCGGCGCCGCCGCGCTGGTCGAAGCGGCGCAGCGGCCGACCGATCTGGTGATGGCGGCGATCGTCGGTACCGCGGGGCTGGCGCCGACGATGGCGGCGCTGGAAGCCGGCACCGATGTGGCGCTCGCCAACAAGGAGGCGCTGGTTTCGGCGGGGGCGCTGATGATGGCGGCGGCGCAGGCATCGGGTGCCACCATCCTGCCGGTCGACAGCGAACATAATGCCATTTTTCAATGTCTCGCGGGCGGCCGCATCGATCAGGTCCGCCGCATCATCCTGACCGCCAGCGGCGGTCCGTTCCGCACGATGAGCGCCGCCGACATGGCGCGCGTCACCCCGGCGCAGGCGGTGGCGCATCCGAACTGGTCGATGGGCGCCAAGATCAGCGTCGATTCGGCAACCATGATGAACAAGGGTCTGGAGCTGATCGAGGCGCATCATCTGTTCCCGGTCGGGCTCGACCGCATCGAAATTCTCGTTCACCCGCAATCGGTGATCCATAGCCTGGTCGAATATATCGACTGCTCGACGCTGGCGCAGCTCGGCTCGCCTGACATGCGGATCCCGATCGCGAGTGCGCTCGCCTGGCCGCAGCGGATGGCGACGCCATGCGCGCCGCTTGACCTCGCGACCATCGCGCGGCTCGACTTCGAGGCGCCCGACGAGGTCCGTTTCCCGGCTACGGCGCTGTGCCGCGCCGCGATTGCCGCGGGCGGCGCCCGCCCGGCGCAGCTCAACGCTGCCAACGAGGTGGCGGTCGCCGCGTTCCTGGCGGGGCGCATATCCTTTCCCGCGATCGTCGATACGGTGCGCCGGGTGATCGATGCCGAGGCGCTGGCAGCACCCACGTCGCTTCACGACATATTCAGCGTCGATGCCGCATCCCGCGCGGCTGCCCAGCGCTTTGTGGACCTATATGAACATGCTTGAGACCCCTGGTTTTGCCTTTACCGTGCTCGCGTTTCTGCTGGTGCTGGGGCCGCTCGTGTTTGTGCACGAATATGGCCATTATATCGTCGGTCGCTGGTGCGGGGTGAAAGCGGATACCTTCTCGATCGGCTTTGGTCGCAAGATTCTCGGCTGGACCGACAAGCGCGGCACCGAATGGAAAATCGGCTGGCTGCCGCTGGGCGGCTATGTCCAGTTCGCGGGCGACCGCGACGCCGTCAGCCAGCCCGACGCCGAATGGCAGCACCTGCCGGCCGAACAGAAATCGCACACTTTTCCGGCCCAGCCGGTGTGGAAACGGTCGTTGATCGTGGCCGCGGGGCCGGTGACCAATTTCCTGTTCGCGATCCTGATCCTCGCCGGCTTCGCGTGGGCGGGTGGAAAGCTGGTGACACCGCCGGTCGCGGGCGGGATTTCGGTGGGATCGGCCGCCGCAACCGCGGGTCTGCGGACCGGTGACCGAATTGTTGAAATTGACGGCCGACCGATAGCGGTCTTTGGCGATATCTCGATGGCGGTGGCGCACCGTCCGGGCGAGGCGATGCAGGTCCGCGTGGTCAGCGGGGGCAGCGAGCGGATGGTTGAGCTGACCCCGCAGCTGGTCAAAGAAAAAGACCCTTTCGGCAAAGACTATGAGCGGGCGATCATCGGCCTGGCGCCGCCGCCGCCGCAACTACAGCCGGTCACGCTGCTCGAAGCACCGATGGTCGGCCTTCACCAGACCTGGCAGATCGTCCGCCAGACGGGCGAGGTGCTAGGACAGTTTCTGACCGGGCGCCGGTCGATCAAGGACATGAACGGTCCGGTCAAGATCGCCGAAATTTCCGGGCAGGCGGCGACGTTGGGCCTGGCGTCGCTGATATTCTTCATTGCCCTGATTTCCATCAATCTGGGGTTCATCAACCTCTTGCCATTGCCCATGCTCGATGGTGGTCATTTGCTATTCTACGCTTATGAAGCGGTCCGGCGACGTCCTGCTCCGCCCCGGGTGCAGGAATGGGCGTTCCGATTCGGCTTTGCGGCGGTCGTTACCCTGATGCTGGTCGTGACTTTCAACGATTTGGGCTCATTGGGCCTGTGGGACGGGATCGCGCGCTTGATTGGCTAGCGAGTCTGGGGCAGGGAGTGCGCGCGAACCGGCGGTCAGGCGGGTTTGGCGCTTTTGAGTTATTTTTTCGGGATGAACAGCGTGGCTTCACATAAATATTTGGGCCGGACACAGCTGTCGGCACTTCTTTTGGCCGGCACGATGCTGGCACCGCCGCTGATGGCGCAGGAAGTCGCGCCGCCGCCCGTCGCTGCTCCCACTGTTCCGGCGCCTGCCCCCGAAGCGGCGCCCGCCGCGACGACGGTCCAGTCGATCACCGTCGTCGGCAACCAGCGGCTCGAGGCCCAGACGATCCTGTCGTATCTGCGGCTGCGCGTCGGCCAGCGCTACGACCGATCGATCCTTGACCAGGCCTTGAAAGACCTGGCCGCGACCGAGTTGTTCAAGGATTTCCAGATCACCGACAACAATGGTGCGCTGACGATCCAGGTCGCCGAAAATCCGGTGATCAACCGCGTTATTCTGGAAGGCAACAAGCGCCTGAAGGAAGACAAGATCCGGCCCGAGATCAAACTGGCGCCGCGCCAGATCTTTACCCGCTCGAAAGTGCGCGCCGACGTGGCGCGGATCATCGAGCTTTACAAACGCCAGGGCCGCTTTGCCGCGACGGTCGAACCGAAGATGGTCTCACTCGACCAGAACCGCGTCGATGTCGTGTTCGAAATCAACGAAGGGCCGAAGTCAAAGGTTCGCCAGATCAACATCCTGGGCAACGACAAGTTCAGCGACGGCGATCTGAAGGACGAGATGGCGACTAAGGAGTCGAGCCTGCTGACGATCCTGTCGTCGAATACCAGCTATGATCCCGATCGCCTGGCCTATGACCAGCAGAAGCTGCGCCTGTTTTATCTCGCTAACGGCTACGCCGATTTCCGCGTCATTTCGGCGGTGGCCGAACTGACGAGCAACAAGCAAGATTTCATCATCACCTATGTCGTCGAGGAAGGTGAACGCTATAAATTCGGCGCCGTCGATGTGAAAAGCGAGCTGCGCGATTTCCAGCCCGAAATGCTGAAGACGCTGCTGCCGATGAAAACCGACGATTGGTATGATGCCAAGCTGGTCGAGGATACGGTTGAAAGCCTGAGCGAGACCGCCGGGCTGTTCGGCTATGCCTTTGCCGACATCAACCCCGAATTCCGCCGCAACGCCGAAGACCGGACGATGGCGATCACCTTCAACGTCGCCGAAAGTCCGCGAACTTACGTGGAGCGGATCGACGTCAACGGCAACACGCTGACCCACGACAAGGTCGTGCGCCGCGAATTCCGTTTGAACGAAGGCGATGCGTTCAACAGCTTTGGCATCAAGCGCACCGAAAACCGCTTGAACAGCCTGGGTTATTTCCAGGAAAATCTGGAGATCGAGCGCAAGGAGGGCAGCGCCCCCGACCGCATCATCCTGGAAACCAATGTCGAGGAAAAGCCGACCGGCGAATTGTCGCTGTCGGCCGGTTTCTCGTCGATCGAGAATTTTCTGCTTCAGGCGTCGATCCGCCAGCGCAACTTCCGCGGCCTGGGCCAGCAGCTTCAGGCGTCGGTCAATTATTCGAGCTATTCGAAGTCGATCGAACTCGGCTTTACCGAACCCTATCTGTTCGACCGCAATATCTCGGTCGGCGGCAGCGTCTATCGCCGCGATTTGAACTCGTTCAACTTCATCAACAATGATCGCCAGACGACGTTCCAGCAGGTGACCACCGGGTTCCAGCTCAACGCCGGTGTGCCGCTGACCGAATTCATGTCCTTCTTTGGGCGTTACAGCCTGAACTATGATGATGTGACGCTCGATCGCGGCATCTATTTCTTTGGCGACCAGTGCGATCCGCTCGTTGCCGGTCGTTATCTGTGCGATGCAATCGGTAAGCGCACGACCTCGCTGGTCGGCTATACGCTCGCCTATGACGATCGCGACAATCGCCTGCGTCCCACGCGGGGCCAGTCACTGTCGCTCAGCCAGGATTTTGCCGGCCTGGGCGGCAGCGTGAAATATGTCCGCACCCGCGCCTCGGGCAGCAAGCATTTCAACCTCGGCAGCCGCTTCATTCTCAACCTATCGGCTGAGGGCGGCTACATCTATCCGTTCGGCAGCGCGCCGACCCCGACCAGCGACAAGGTCCGCCTGACCGACCGTTTCTTCCTGGGCGAACCGCAAATGCGCGGGTTCGACATTCGCGGTATCGGTCCCCGCGTCGTCCGCTATGCGACGGTCGATCTGACCAATCCGGCCAACCCGATCCTTGATACGAGCAGCGACGCCCAGATCGACGACGCGCTCGGCGGCCGCGCTTATTATCAGGGCCGTATCGAGCTCGATATTCCGCTCGGTACCGGCGCCAAGGAACTGGGGCTGCGGCCGTCGATCTTCCTCGATGTCGGTTCGGTGTTCAGCGTCAAGCGTCCGACGCTGACGACGCTCGCCGACTTCAGGGAAACCGATCCGACCGCCCCGGGTTTTGGTCTGACCAAGTTTCTCTGCCGCAACGCGACGACGGGCGTCAGCCAGTTCGCATCGGAAACGACCACGACCACCAACGGCGTCACGACGGGTACCGGGCAATACACGACTTGTCCGGCCGGCTTTTCTCAGCTGCCGCCGTTCGAGGAACGCTTCTTTGGCGACACCTGGATGCCGCGTGTTTCGATCGGGGCCGGGGTCAACTGGAATTCGCCTTTCGGCCCCTTCCGGATCGATTTCGCTTACGCCCTTCGCAAAGAAGAGGGTGATGATACCAAACGCTTCTCATTCAACGTAGGAACCCAATTCTGATGAAGAAAATTCTTGTCGCTTCGGCGCTCGCCGTCGCCACGCTGTCGGTTTCGCCGATCATGGCCGTCCCCGCGATCGCCCAGGCGAAAGCCGTCGCTGTCGCCGATGTTCGCGTCGCCGCCGCGCGCTCGAACGCATTTTCGGTCGCGTCGCAGCAGATCGAAACCACCTACAAGGCGCAAATCGATCAGCAGCAGTCGCGCGGCCAGACGCTGCAGGCCGAAATCAACGTCCTGATCGCCAAATATAATGAAGAGCTGAAAAAGACGCCGCAGAACCAGGCCACCCTGCAGGCTGCCGGCCAAGCAGTCCAGAACAAGCGTCAGGCAGCGCAGGCCGAACTCGGCCAGATCGGTCGCCCGGTCGAGCTCGCCATCGCGTATGTCGAAGACCAGATCAGCGTCCGCATGAACGAGGCGATCCGCGCTGCGATGACCGCGAAAAAGATCGACCTTTTGCTCAACCCCGATGCGGTGCTGGCGCGTGAAAACAACGTCGATATCACCGATGCCGTGGTGACCGAGCTCAACCGTCTGCTGCCGAATGTGTCGATCGCGGTTCCGGCCGGTTACCAGCCGGGCCAGCTGGTCCAGCAGCGCAACCAGCAGCTGATGGACGCCGCCCGTGCAGCGCAGCCGGGTGCCACCCCCGCGGCGCCGGCGCCGACCGGCACCGCACCGACGACCCGATAAGCGTCATGGCCGACGGGGAAAATGTGGCGGGAGCAATGGGACCGGTGGACATCCGCCGGATCCTGACCCTGCTGCCGCACCGTTATCCGATGCTGCTCGTCGACCGGGTGGTCTCGATCGTGCCCGACACGTCGATCCACGCGGTCAAAGCGGTGACGATGAACGAGCCCTTTTTCCAGGGGCATTTCCCCGGTCGGCCGATCATGCCGGGCGTTTTGATCGTCGAGGCGCTGGCGCAGGCCGCCGGCGTCCTCGCGATCGAATCGATGGGGCTCGCCGGCACCGGCAAGCTCGTCTATTTCATGGCGATCGACGGGGCGAAGTTCCGCAAGCCGGTCGAACCCGGCTGTCTGCTCGACCTGCACGCCACGATCATCCAGGCCAAGCGCAGCGTCTGCCGGTTTGAAGGCAAGGCGATGCTGGACGGCGTGCTGGCAGCAGAATGTCAGTTCACCGCGATGATCGCCGACCCGCCGAGCGACTAGTAACGGACGCTGTTTTTTTCGTCACCCCGGACTTGATCCGGGGTCCATGACGCCCTCGCAGCAATGGATGCCGGATCAAGTCCGGCATGACGAGGGGGTGTTGCATTTTACCCCATTGGCCACTAAAGGCCGCACCTTCGCGTCCCCGGACGCACAGACTCGCGCCCGCTGGTCGGTAACCAGCGGCACAGGAGCCAAAGACATGAAACAAGACATTCACCCCGCCTATCACATGATCACCGTCAAGATGACCGATGGCACCGAATATCAGACGCGCTCGACCTGGGGCAAAGAGGGCGACACGATGACGCTCGAAATCGACCCGACGGCGCACCCGGCCTGGACCGGCGGCAACGGCCGCATGCTTGACGCTGCGGGTCAGGTTGCCAAGTTCAACAAGCGCTTCGGTGGTCTCACCCTCAAGCGCTAAGCCGCTTCGGCACTTTAGCCTAAAACCTTTGCAAGCGCGCTTTGCCACCCGGCGAGGCGCGTTTTGCGTTTGTCGGTATCCAGCGCCGACGTGAAGCGCGTCGCGGTGCCGCGCATCGCGTTGGCCGCGCTCGCCAGATCGGGATACAGGCCCGCGCCAGTGGCGGCGAGCATGGCCGCGCCCAGTGCAGTACTTTCGACAAAGTCGGGCCGCTCGACGGTCAGGTCGAGCATGTCGGCGAGGTCCTGCGCCATCCAGTCGTTCGCGGCCATGCCGCCGTCGATGCGCAGGTCGGCCCAATCGACGCCGTCCGCGGCGAAGGCGGATTTCAGGTCGTGCGCTTGATACGCCTGCGCCTCCAGTGCGGCGCGCGCCACATGCGCCTTGCTGCTCGCAAAGCTGAGCCCCGACAGCGCAGCGAGCGCGTCGGGGCGCCAGTGCGGCGCGCCGAGTCCGGTGAGGGCAGGGACCAGATAGACGCCGCCATTGTCCTCGATCGACCGCGCCAGCCCTTCACTTTCGGCCGCATTGGACAGCAGCCCCAGCCCATCACGCAGCCATTTGATCAGGCTGCCCGCAACGAACACCGATCCCTCGAGCGCGTAGGAGCGGGTGTCGCCCTCCTGGACCAGCACCGTGGCGAGCAGGCGGTTTTTGGAGTGCGGGCGCACCGTCCCGCTCGCCGACAGGATGAAGGCGCCGGTGCCGAAGGTCGCCTTCGTTTGCCCCGGCGACAGACACGCCTGCCCGATCGTTGCCGCCTGCTGATCGCCCGCCATGCCGCAGATTGCGATCGCGGCGCCGAACAGCGATGGATCGGTCGTGCCGACGGTGGTCGTGCAGCCGGTGATTTCGGGGAGTAGACCCATCGGCACGCCGAGCAGGTCGCACAGGCCGGCATCCCAGCCGCCCGCACCATTGATATCCATCAGCAAGGTGCGCGACGCATTGGTCGCATCGCTGACATGGACACCGCCGGTCAGGCGGAAAATCAGATAGGATTCGATCGTCCCGACCGCGAGCCGCTCGCCCGCTTCGCGAAGCTGCGGCCAATTCTTCAGCGCCCAGCCGATCTTGCTCCCCGAAAAATAGGGGTCGAGCAGCAGCCCGGTCGTCGCCTGCACCGCCGCCTCATGCCCCGCCTCCTTCAGCGCCGCGCAGTCGCCGGCGGTGCGGCGGTCCTGCCACACGATCGCGGGCGCCAGCGGTTCGCCGGTGGTGCGATCCCAGAATACGATCGTTTCGCGCTGGTTGGTGATCCCGATCGCCGCGATTTTGTCCGCACCGCCCGCCTTCTTGATCATTGCGCGGGTACAGGCGAGGGTGGCTTCCCAGATTTCGGCGGCATCATGCTCGACCAGCCCGGGACCGGGATAGTGCTGCTGAAACTCACGCTGCGCGCTGCCGAGCGGTACCCCATCGGCGGCAAACAGCATCGTCCGGGTCGAGGTCGTCCCCTCGTCGATAACGATGATTTTTTCCGCCATGCCGCGCTCTCCCGCTTTACGCGCAACCTTGGCGCAGCACCGCGGGCGACTCAAGCGCGTTGGCGCGGATCAGATCGTATCGAGCGGAATCCGCAAATAGCGGCGTCCATCGGCTTCAACCGGCGGCAGCGCGCCCGCGCGAATATTGACCTGCAATGACGGCAGGATTAGCTGCGGCGCCGCCAAACCCTTGTCGCGCGCGCTGCGCATCGCGACGAAATCGGCTTCGCTGACCCCGTCATGGACATGGACGTTGCCAGCGCGCTGCTCGGCGACGGTCGATTCCCATTCGGGTTCGCTACGATCCTGGGTCGGGTAATCGTGACAGGTAAAGACGCGGGTGTTCGCGGGCAGGGCGAAAATCTTGCGGACCGACCGATAAAGCGTCGCGGCGTCGCCGCCGGGAAAGTCGGCGCGCGCGGTGCCATAGTCGGGCTGGAACAGCGTATCGCCGACAAAGGCGGCATCGCCGATCGTGTAGGTCACGCAGGCGGGCGTGTGGCCCGGCGTGTGGATGACGCCGATCGTCAGCTCGCCTAGCGGCAGCGTGTCGTCTTCATCGACCAGCCGCGAAAAGGCGCTGCCATCGGGTACAACATCGTTGGCGCCGAACAGCGGCGCAAAGATGCGCTGCACGTCGCCGATATGGCGGCCAATGACGATCGGCGCGCCGGTGCGTTCGTGGATGTGATGCGCCGCGGTCAGATGGTCGGCATGGGCGTGGGTTTCGAGCACATAGGCAAGATGCAGCCCGCGCGCTTCGATTTCCGCGAGCAACCGGTCAGCCCCGGCGGTCGAGGTGCGACCGTCGCGCTGGCTGAAATCGAGCACCGGATCGACGATCGCCGCTGTGCCGGTGGCGGGATCGGCAACGATATAGCTGATCGTATTGGTCGCGGCGTCGAAAAAGCCGGCGACGTCGGGGCGAGGGGAAGCGGCGGTCATGAGAAATCTCCTTTGCATATATATTAGGAATTGCTAAATTAGAATCAACTAATATATTGGTGCTATGTTCGATCTAACCCGCTTTGACCTCCGCCTGTTCGAAGAAAGCGCCGGGCGCGCTGCGACGCTCCTCCGCCTCCTTGCCAACGAAAAACGGCTGATGATCCTCTGCCAGCTTGCCGACGGCGAAATGGCTGTGGGCGATATCCAGTCGCACGTCAGCCTGTCGCAATCGGCGCTGTCACAGCATCTCGCATTGCTGCGCACCGAAGGCATCGTCGCGACGCGGCGCGAGGGGCAGGCGATTTTTTACCGTCTCGACGATCCCGCCGCGATGCGCGTGATCGAGACGCTCGCCGAACTTTTCTGTCCCCCCGAAATGAGGAAATGACCATGACGGCCACCATCAACAGCCTCGCGCCGCTCGATGTCCGCGCCCGGCTCGACAGCGGCCGCGCGATCCTGGTCGATATTCGCGAGGCCGACGAATTTGCCCGCTCGCACATTGCGGGCGCGCACTCGCAGCCCTTGTCGGGGTGGGAACAGTCGCACCTCGGCATCGATCCTGCCGCTGACGTCATTTTCACCTGCCGTTCGGGCGCGCGCACCGCGGGTGCGTGCGACCGACTGGCGGCGCGCATTTCGGGCGATGCTTTCGTCCTCGACGGCGGTCTCGACGCCTGGAAAAAGGCGGGCTTGCCGGTGGCGACCGACGCCTCGGCGCCGCTGGAAATCATGCGCCAGGTCCAGATTGCGGCCGGCACGCTCATCCTGATCGGAGCATTGCTCGGCACCTTTGTCGCGCCCGCCTGGTTCGGGCTGTCGGCGTTCGTTGGCGCCGGACTATTGTTCGCGGGGATCAGCGGCTTTTGCGGCATGGCGCGGCTGCTGATGCTGGCGCCGTGGAACCGCCGGACGGCGCTTTGATGCGCGCGACATGGGCTTGGCTTCGCGACCTTGATCGTGGGTTATGGTCACCGCGCTGGCTTTCGCACCGCGCCGAGGCGATTTTTCGTATCGCGCTCAGCCTGATCTTCATCGTCGGCGGGCTTGGCCATTTCGTCCAGTTGGACGAAATGCTGCAACGCATCGATGAATCGCCGTGGCGCGATCAGGTTGTGGCCATTGGCGATCCGGCGATGCTGCTGTGGCTCAGCGGCGGGGTGTTCATCCTGTTCGGGCTGCTGCTGGCATTGGGGCTCCTACAACGCTTGTCGGCCCTCCTGCTGTTCATCACGCTGGTGCCGATTACTGTGTCGGTCCACATCGCGCCCGGCCATGTCGGGCCACTGCTCAAAAATGTCGCGATCCTTGGCGCGTTGCTCTTCATCTATGCACAGCGCGGCCGCGTGCGTTGATCGAAACGCTGCTCCTCGCGGCGCTTGGCGGCGTTCTCATCGGGCTGCTGCTGACGTTGTTCGGCGGCGGCGGATCGGTGCTCGCGACGCCTTGGCTGATCTATGTCGTCGGAGTGGTCGATACCCACGCCGCGATCGCGACCTCTGCTGCCGCGGTGGCGGTGAACGCCGCGACAGGACTGATCGCGCAGGCCAAGGCTGGGCGGGTCAAATGGCCGTGCGCCAGCGTGTTTGCCACCGCGGGGTTGATTGGATCGGTCGTGGGCGCCCGGCTGGCGATGCAGATCGACGGCGATTTCCTGATCCGTGCTTTCGGCGTCGCGATGATCGCCATCGCGCTGTCGATGCTCATCCCGCGCAAGAATGAAGGCGACCCCGCGGTCCGTCTGACCCCGACAATGGTATGGAAATTGGCGCCGGTCGGGCTGGTCGCGGGTTTGGCGGCCGGTTTCTTCGGCATCGGCGGCGGCTTTCTGATCGCGCCGGGGCTGATGGCCGCAACCGGTATGACGCTCGCCAACGCTTCGGCGTCGTCGCTCGTGTCGGTGACCTTGTTCGGCGGCGCGACCAGCGCCACTTACGCGCTGCACGGCCAGCTCCTCTGGCCGCTGTTCGCGGCGCTCGTCGCTGGCGGGGCGGTTGGAACTTTGGCCGCGATGCCGCTGCTCCGCCGCATCGAAACGAACGCAAAACTGCTGCGCCATGGCTTCGCGCTGCTGGTGATCGCGGTCGGACTGTTTATCATCTTTCGCTAAACGCTTGCCAAATCACCATCTCTATGCGATATATTGTGCAGCGCAGCATGGCGGGATGACCCGCCGTAACCACCGGCAGCGTGATTTTCCCGCCCAAACTCAGGGCGGGACGAGCCGGACCAGCGCTTTGTCCCCAGAGGCACCCTTTCACGCGGGTCGTTTCGAACCCGCGGCCGTGCGCCGTCCGTTCGATGCGAACGGATGCGCCTGCGCGTCGCCCATAGTGAGTATTTTATGACGACTTTTAACGACTTTGGCCTGCACGCCGACATCAATCGCGCGCTTGCCGCCAAGGATTATACCGTCCCGACCCCGATCCAGATGCAGGCGATTCCGCCGCTGATGAAGGGCCGCGACCTGTGCGGTATCGCGCAGACCGGTACTGGCAAGACTGCCGGTTTCTCGCTGCCATCGATCCATCATCTTTTGACCTATCCGCATCGCCCGACCCCGCGCGGCTGCCGGATGCTCGTCCTCGCGCCGACGCGCGAGCTAGCGGCGCAGATCGCGCAGAGCTGCCGCGACTATGGCCGTTTCACCAAGCTGTCGGTTTCGACGGTGTTCGGCGGCGTGCCGATCAACAAGCAGATCCGCGACCTGTCGGGCGGCGTCGACATCCTCGTCGCCACCCCGGGCCGCCTGCTCGACCTGATCGATCAGCGCGCGCTGCGCCTCGACGATGTCGAAATCTTCGTCCTCGACGAAGCCGACCAGATGATGGACATGGGCTTCATCCACTCGCTGCGCCGCGTTGCGAAGCTGCTGCCGTCGCGCCGCCAGAACCTGTTCTTCTCGGCAACGATGCCGAAGGAAATCGCCCATCTGGCTGAACAGTTCCTCAACGATCCCGTCACCGTGTCGGTCACCCCACAGGCGACCACGGTCGAAAAGATCCGCCAGTTCGCGACCTTCGTCGAACAAAAGGAAAAGCAGGCGCTGCTGCACTCGGTGGTCGCGACCCAGGACATCGATCGCGCGCTGATCTTCACCCGCACCAAGCATGGCGCTGACCGCGTCGTGCGTCATCTCGCGGGCGCCGGGATCAAGGCGATGGCGATCCATGGCAACAAGAGCCAGTCGCAGCGCACCCACGCGCTGCAGGCGTTCCGTTCGGGCGACATCAAGCTGCTCGTCGCCACCGACATCGCCGCGCGCGGCATCGACGTGTCGGGGGTCAGCCATGTGATCAACTTTGAAATCCCGAATGTGCCCGAACAATATGTCCACCGCATCGGCCGCACCGCGCGCGCCGGCGCCGAGGGCATGGCGATCAGCTTCATCGCGCCCGATGAGCGGCCCTATATGAAGGACATCGAGCGCGTCACGCGCAGCAAGTCCGAACCGATGCCGCTGCCCGAGAATTTCAACGAGCTGGTGCGTAATTTGCCCAAGCCCGTTGCAGGTCCGCGCGACACTGGCAGCCAGGGCCGCGACCCGAGCCGCCAGCGTCAGGACGCCAATCGCGGGCGCAATAGCGGTAAGCCGCAAGGCGAACGTGGCCCGCGCCGCGATGGTGTGGCCGGTGAAGGCGCTGAAGGCCAGCGCAAGCGCCGCTTCCGCCCGCGCAACAAGAGCGTCGGCGCGCATAAGGGTGCGGTGACGCGCGTCGGTTGATGCCCGCAACGGCCGTCATTGCGAGCGAAGCGAAGCAATCTCCAGCCATCGGGCAGCATTTGCCGATAGCTGGAGATTGCCGCGTCGCTTCGCTCCTCGCAATGACGGATGGCTGCCGTTGACGCCAAGCTGACACCCGCTAGACCCTTTGCCTGACGACAAGGGCAAAGGGTCTAGTGGATGACTGACGCAGGGGCAAAATCACCCATCGATACGCGCCAGAGCGAGCGCAAGGTCATCCTCGCCTCCTCGCTCGGCACCGTGTTCGAATGGTATGATTTCTACCTCTACGGCCTGCTAGCGACCGTCATATCGGCGCAGTTTTTTTCGGGCGTCAACGAAACCACCGGCTTCATCTTCGCGCTCGCGGCCTTTGCCGCGGGCTTTGCGGTGCGGCCTTTCGGGGCGCTCGTGTTCGGGCGCATCGGCGATCTCGTCGGGCGCAAGAACACCTTCCTCGTCACCATGGGTCTGATGGGCGCGTCGACCTTCCTTGTCGGCATCCTGCCCAGCTACGCGTCGATCGGCGTCGCCGCGCCGATCCTGCTTGTTGTCCTGCGGTTGGTGCAGGGGCTGGCCCTTGGCGGCGAATATGGCGGCGCCGCCACTTACGTGGCCGAACATGCGCCCGAGGGCAAACGCGGCCTGTTCACCAGCTTCATCCAGACCACTGCGACGCTCGGCCTGTTCGCGGCGCTGGGGGTCGTCATCACCATCCGGACGCTGATCGGCGAGGCGGCGTTCGCCGACTGGGGCTGGCGTATCCCGTTCCTGATCTCGATCCTCCTGCTCGGCGTCTCGCTGTGGATCCGCCTCCAGCTCGAGGAAAGCCCGGTCTTCAAACAAATGAAGGAAGAGGGCACGACGTCAAAGGCGCCGCTGACCGAAGCCTTCGGCCGCTGGGGCAACCTCAAATGGGTGATCATCGCGCTGTTCGGCGCGGTCGCGGGGCAGGCGGTCGTCTGGTATTCGGGGCAATTTTATGCGCTGTTCTTCCTCGAAAAGACGCTGAAGGTCGACGGCGCGACGGCGAACATCCTGATCGCCATCGCGCTCGCGCTCGGTACCCCTTTCTTCATCCTGTTCGGCTGGCTCAGCGACAAGATCGGGCGTAAGCCGATCATCCTCGCCGGCTGCGCGCTCGCCGCGCTCACCTATTTTCCGGCGTTCCAGATGCTGACCGCCGCCGCCAACCCGGCGATGGCGAAAGCGCAGGCCAGCGCGGCTGTGCGGGTCAACGCCGACCCGGGGGCCTGCGCGTTCCAGTTCGATCCGGTGGGTAAGGAGAAATTCGAAAGTACCGGCTGCGATATCGCCAAATCGGCGCTAGCAAAGGCGGGCGTCAGCTACACCAGCGTGACGCGCGCGCGGCGCACGGGTGAGGCCGCCGATGTGTGGATCGGTGACCGCGTGCTGATCGCGCCCGAACCGTGGCGCTTGGCCGAGGAAGACCGCGCCGCCGCCGCCGAAGCGTTCCGCAAGGAGCTGGCCGCCGCGACCGCGGCCGCGGGCTATCCGGCCAGGGCCGACCTGGACGCGATGAACAAGCCGCTGGTCGTCGCCATCCTCTTCTACCTCGTGCTGCTGGTGACGATGGTCTACGGTCCGATCGCCGCGCTGCTCGTTGAGCTCTTCCCCAGCCGCATCCGCTACACCGCGATGTCGCTGCCCTATCATATCGGCAACGGCTGGTTCGGCGGCTTCCTGCCGACGACGGCGTTCGCGATGGTCGCCGCGACGGGCAATATCCATTACGGCCTGTGGTATCCGGTCGTCGTCGCGGCGCTGACCGTCGTGATCGGGCTGTTCTTCCTGCCTGAAACCTTTCGCCGCCCGATCCACGAATAGCGCGGATTGACGCGCCGCGTTGGGGCGCTAGGTTCGCCCCGGCCTTGAGGGGGGCGCGTGATGACGATCGACGACGAAGATTTTGACCGGCCACCGCCGCCGCGGCGTCCATTGCTCCGGCGCAAGCGGGTGCTTATCCCGCTCGGGCTGCTCGTCGCGATCCTCGCGATCTTTCTCGCGCTCCGCACGTCCGATACCGATCGCGACGCGATGATCGCCAAATATGGCGGCCCGAACGCGGCGTTTGCCGCGGGGCCGGCCGGGCAGCGCATCCATTACCGCGATCGGGGCAAGCGCGACGGCGCTGCGATCATCCTGCTGCACGGGTCGAACAGCAGCCTGCATACCTGGGAACCGCTGGTGCAGCGACTGGGCGCCGACTACCGCATCGTCACGCTCGACCTGCCCGGCCATGGCTTGACCGGCGGCACCCCCGACAAGGATTATGGCGCCGACGGTATGGCGGCGGCGGTCGATGTCGTCGCGGCAAAGCTCGGGCTCGACCATTTCATCCTCGGCGGCAATTCGATGGGCGGCTGGGTCGCGTGGCGTTACGCGCTCGCGCAGCCTGCGCGCGTCGATGCGCTGTTGCTGCTCGACGCCGCCGGTATGCCGCTCCGCAAGGGAGAGAAAGCCCCCGAATCGAATGTCGGCTTCCGGATCCTGAAATATCCGCTCGGGCGCTGGCTCGCGACCCAGATCACCCCGCGGGCGCTGGTCGAACAGTCGCTGCGCGGTTCGGTGGAGAAGCAGACGATCATCGATGACGCGACGATCGATCGTTATTGGGAATTGCTCCGCTTTCCCGGCAACCGCGAGGCGACGGTGCTGCGCGCGCGGCTGAACCGCGAACCCGCAATGGCGGCGCGTGTCGGAGAGATCAAGGCGCCGACGCTGATCCTGTTCGGCGACAAGGACCGGATCATCAATCCCAGCGCGGCGCAGACCTTCCACGAACGGATGGCGGGGTCCGAAGTCGTATTGCTCAAGAATATCGGCCATTTGCCGATGGAGGAAGACCCCGACGCGACCGCGGCGGCGATCGCCGATTTCCTTACGCGGCGGCTTGTTGCTCCGCCGCAGGCTGGTCCAGAAACGCGCTGATCCGCGCCGCAATCGCGGCGGCATGGGTGAAGGGGAAGAGGTGCGATCCCGGCACCACTTCCAGCACCGCGCCGTCGATCAGGCTGGCGAGCATCTGGCCATAGCAGGCGGGCATGACGCCATCCCGCTCGCCGATCAGCACCAGCGTCGGCAACGCCTTCAGCCCCGGCAGATACGCCGCGCTGGTCCACCCCGCCATCGCCGCGGTCTGATAGGCAATACCAAGCGGCGTCGCGGTCTGGATTTTCAGCCCGCTGGCCTGCATGTCGTCGTCGAACAGCGCCCCCCAGCCGATCCCCGGCGCGCCCATGACCGGCGTCGTCGCCATCAGCACCAGGCGGCGGACGCGCCCCGGAAACTGGATCGCGATTTGCTGCGCCAGCGCGCCGCCCCAGCTGAACCCGGCAATGTCGATGATCTGGTGACCAAGGCGGTCGGCAATTTCCATCACCACCGCGGCGATCGTCGGCGCGCCATAAGGCAGCAGCGCGTCGGGCGAGCCGCCGACCCCCGGCATATCGAGCGTCCACACCTCGCGCCCGTGCAGCTGCGCGAGCAGCGGCGCGGCGGCGGCCAGATCGGCGCCGATGCCGTTCAGGAACAACAGCGGGGTGGCGGACGCGGACCCGGATTGACCGGCGCGCCAGCGCGCCACGCGCAGCGTCAGGCCATAGACGTGCTGGGTGCTGATGGCCGGACGGCCGCTGATCCTGCTCATGCCCCGGGCCTTGGCATATCCGGGTGACATCCGAAAGGCCGCAGGCGCTTAGTCCGGCTGTTTTGCTGCTGCCGCCGCCTGTTCGTAGCGCAGGCAATCGAAAATCTTCGCCCCCGCCAGGAACACCGCGCCGCTGCACGCGACGAGCAAAAGCTGGCCGCCAAGGCCCGGATATTCATGGAGATAAGCGGCGCCGCGCGCCATGGCGCCCACCGCGAGGGCATAGATGATCAGGCACGCTTCAAAGCGGGTCTTGATGACGAACAGGCGTCCGATTTTTTTCAACATCGCAGTTTATCCAGCAAGAGCCGTGCCACTGGCGCAAATCGGGGATTTGCGGCGCGGCGGTTATGGTAAACTGTAAGTTAATCCGACAGATGAGGGAAGGGACAGGTTGGCTTTGGGGTGGGAAGCGGCCAGCTCCATTTTCGTCATCCCGGACTTGATCCGGGACCCATGACGCTTCCAGCGCGGACAAGCCATTCAGATCGCGAGCCGCTCGACCTCTGACAAGGCGGTCAGCTTGACCATCAGGATGAATTTTTCGACGGCCTCGTCGCTCGCGCCCTTTAGTGCCGCTTCGATCGCGGGGTCGCTATGCAGCATATGGGTCAGCACGATTTCGAATTCCGCATTGCCCGACCCGGTCTTGGCCAGATTCTGAACCTGGTCGCGCGGCCGGTTGCGCAGGACGGCGAGCGCATTCGCGCTCCATTTAGGATGGCCGAGCTGGTTGGCCAGCGTGTCTGCGGCAAAGCGCATGGCGGCCGAGCCATTGGCGTGCAGCGCGCTGTCAATCGACCAGCGGTTTGGTCGCGCGCACTGATCAACGGCATCTTTCAAGGCTTCGATATCGCCGTCGGAGCGCGGGCGTTTCGCAACAATCGCCGCACCGATGGAGGATCGGGCAGCGGGTGCCACGGCGTTGTAAACGCAGTCGCCGGGTGTCGCGGATTGCATCGTCAGCAGCAGAGCAGGTATCAGGATCGACATGGCGGCAGGCGTATCGTGATCGTCCAGCTCGCACAAGAGCGCCTGCAGTCGCCGCTGGGCGGCGACTTCAAAGATCGATGCGGCGCTTGGCGCGTCCGATGTTCTGGCGATCCGGAGCATCCCTCGCGGTGATGCGCATGACGCCTATGTCAAAATCTGCCGCAAGGGGCTTCGGGCTACGCCAGTTCGCTCAACCCCGCTGCGTCCAGCAGCGTCGCTCGCGCGCGCCGCACATCCGCGGCTAGCGTCGCCGATGCCAGGTCACCCGGCGCGATCGCTTCGGGCCAATGCTGTGCCACCACCGCGGCGATCCGGTCGAGCTTCGCCTCGTCGGCGATGAAGCGCGGATCGACCGTCGCCGGGTCGGCGACGACGCGCAGCCGCAGGCACGCGGGGCCGCCGCCGTTCGCCATCGACTGGCGGACATTGACCGGCAGCAGGCGGCGGATCGGGCCGTTACCCGCGACATGCGCCTCCAGCCAGTTCCACACCGCGGGGATCGCCTGCGCCTCGGTCGGCAGCACCAGCCCCATGCCGCCGCCGCCCGGCAGGCTGACGAGTTGGGCGTTGAACAGATAGGATTTGATCGCGTCGGGCAGCGTCACTGCGCTCGCCGGCACCTCGACGATCTCGACCGCGGGAAAGGCGGCGCGGATTTCGGCGTGCGCGGCTTCGCGGTCCTCGAACGCGGTTTCGTGGGTGAACAGCACATGCTCGTTCGCCACCGCGACGACATCGTTGTGAAAGGCACCGCCCTGGATCGCGGTGTCCGACTGGCGGATGAAGAGGGTGCGCTTCGGGTCAAGGTTGTGATGACGCGCGATCGCCTTGGACGCGTCGAGATGCTGGCGCGCCGGAAAGCGGCCGCCGCCGACGCCATAGACGAAGATTTCGACGCCCGCGCCGTCGTGTCCGCTGCACAGCCGCATATGGTTCGCCGCGCCTTCGTCACCGAACGGCGCGGGAATCGGCGCGTGCACGGCAAAGGCGGGATCGGCAAAGGCGAGGCGCAGCTGCGCCAGCGTACCCGGCCATTCATGGCTGCGGTGCGGCATGGTGACCAGGTTGGCGACGGTCAGATGGCATTTGCCGTCGGCGCTGTCGGGGGCGGGCGAGACGGTCGCGGCGTTCGCCGCCCACATCGACGATGCCGACCACGCCTGCGCGCGCAAATGCCCCTCGGCATCGGCCAGCGTCGTGCCGAGCGCCGCGAGCCACGGCGCGTCGGGTCGGTCGAGCGGCATGAAAAAGCCCTGCGGCAGGCCCAGCGCCAGATTGTGCCGCATCTTGTCGATGCCCTGGAGCGCCGCAGCGCGCGGCTGCGACACGTCGCCCGCGTTCGATGCCGAAGCGATATTGCCGCGGCTCAGCCCCGCATAATTATGGCTGGGGCCGATGATCCCGTCGAAATTGATTTCGGTCAGCATGTCAGCGGCCGATCCAGCTGATCTCGTCGCCCGCCGTCACGCCAAGCAGCTTCGCGGCAGCGCCGTCGAGCGTCGATCCGTCGCCGATCTTGCCGAAACAGCAACGGAAATCGGCGAGGTGACCGGTGGCGACTAGCGCGTCGTCGCCCCCCATGTCATCGGCGCCGGCTATCGCCGAAATCTCGACATTCTTGGCGCCCGCAACGCTCGCCACCTGATCGGTGCGCGCGGTCATCGTCGGGCCGCCGTCGAAGATGTCGACATAATTTTCGAACGCGAAATTCTCATTCTCCAGCATCCGCATCGCGGCGCGGCCGCTGGGATGCGGGACGCCGATGACGCTGCGCGCATGCTCGCTCAGCATCGCGATATAGACCGGATGTTTGGGCATCAGATCGGCGATGAACTGGTTGCCGTTGACCGCGTTGAACTGGTCGGCTTCCTGAAAACTCATGCCGAAAAATTTGCCCGCGACCCCGTCCCAGAACGGCGATCCGCCCGCCTCGTCGATCACCCCGCGCAGTTCGGCGAGGATGCGGTCGCCAAAGCGCGCGCGGTGGCGGGCGATGAACAGATAGCGCGAGCGCGCGAGCAGCAGCCCGAGCCCGCCGGCGCGCGCCGCGGGGTGCAGGAACAGCCCGCCGACTTCGCTCGACCCGTTGAGGTCGTTGCTGAGCATCAGGATCTGCGCCTGAAAGGTCCGGCCGAGCTGCTCGCTATGCTTGCTGTCGGTGCCGATGCGATAGGAGTAGAACGGCCAGCGCTGACCGACCTGCCCGAACACCTGACAGGTGCCGCGCACTTCGCCGCTGTCGAGGTCTTCGAGCACGAGCAGATACAGTTCGTCCGACGGATATTCCTTGTCGCTGGCGAACGACGCTTCGGTGCGTTCGAGTTTCGCGCGCAAGGCCTTTTTGTCGGGAGGCAGGTTGGTGAAGCCGCCGCCGGTCAGCTTCGCCATCTCGTAAATGCTCTGCAAATCGCCCGGCTTGGCTGCCCGGATCACGTAATTCACACTGTCCCCCGTTCCGCTATGCGTATCATGGTGAGCGCCGAAAGCTGCGCGCGTTCGGCGAGGCTATCGACGACCAGAAATTCGTCCGCTGAATGAATCGCGCCGCCGCGCGGCCCCATCGTATCGACGACCGGAATGCCGCAGGCGGCGATATTATTGCCGTCGCAGACGCCCCCTGTCGCATTCCAGCGGATCGGCGGCAGGCCGAGCGCGGCGCCGCAGCTCTGCACCAGTTCGAACAAACGCGTCGCCGCGGCATCGAGCGGTTTGGGCGGGCGGTTGAAATTGCCGTGGATGTGGCAATGCACATCATGTTCGCGCGATACCGCGGCGACCGCGGCGCGCAACGCCGCCTCGGCCTCGGTCATCGCTGCGGGGGTCGACGGCCGCATGTTGACGCGCAGGATCGCGCTGTCGGGGACGACATTGTTCGGGCCGCCGCCGTCGATTTTTGCGGGATTGACCTTCAGCGTCGGCGATTTGAGCGCTGCGAGCCGCAATGCCAGATCGGCGGCGGCGAGCAGGGCGTTACGTCCGTCATCGGGGTTGCGCCCGGCGTGCGCTGACAGGCCGTGGACGATCACCGAGAAGTTGCCGCTGCCCGGCCTTGCCCCCGCCAGCGTGCCGTCGGGCAGCGCGGGTTCGTAGGTCAGGGCGGCGGTTTTTCCGGCGGCAAGTTCGGCAATCAGCCGCGCCGAGGCGTGGCTGCCGGTTTCCTCGTCGCTGTTGATCATCACGTCATAACCGACACGTGTCGCGAACGGCGAGGCTTCGAGCGCGGAGAGCGCGGCCAGGATCACCGAAATGCCTGCCTTCATATCGGCGGTGCCGGGGCCATTAAGCACGCCGGGCTCCAGCCATTTCAAGCTCTGGAACGGATGATCGGCGGCGAACACGGTGTCCATATGGCCGGTGAGCAATAGCTGGACTGGCGCGTCGGGACGAACGCGCAGATGCAGATGGTCGCCGCGCTGGATGGGATTGACCCGGCCCGCGGCATCGACGCTCTCGACCGGATCGGCGGCGACGAGGCGAAGCTCGCCCGGCAGCGTGGCAAACGCATCGGCGAGTTGCCCGGCGACGTTTTTCAGACCCGCGAGGTTGCCGGTGCCGCTGTTGACCGCGGCCCAGCGTTCGACCTGCGCGAGCATCGGCGCGTCGGCGGCGCGTTCGAGCGTCGCAGTTTCGGATGCGGTGAGCGTGGTCATCGCACGGCTATAGCGAGCGGCGCGGGGCTTGCCACCCCCGCCGAGGATGAATCATCGGCCGACCATGACCCGCGGTTATGGTACGGCGGTCAGACCGCGAGCAGCAGTGTGTCGTCGCTTTGCGGCGGTGCGGCTTCGAACGAGGGCAAGGGGTCGAAACTGGCGTCGATCAGCGCCGGTGCGACGAGGCCGTCGAGCTTGAATTGGCCGAGCCGCCGTTCGTCGTCGGACCGCCAGCTCTTGTCGAGGTTGAGCGCGCTGACGAACAGGTCGCCGCGGCGTTCGAACATCTGGTGCGGCGCGAGTTTCATCAACTGGCCATTATACTGGGCGGTCACGACGCGCTTGCGCGCGATCGCTTCCATCAGCGTCAACCGGGTTTCGCTCATGATCTGGCCTTGGGGAGGAGGGGGGAGATTACGTTGTGCATTGCAACATAATGCACATGCTAACGTTCCCGGCAAGTGCCGAAACGCAACCGATCGCGTGAAATCCTATGCGTGAAATCGCCGCCATTGCCATTGCGGGACAATCGCGGCATAGGGCGGCGGCCCTTTCCTCCCCGGGTCCACGGGCGCAGCCGCGCCGACCAGAGGGTGCTTAAATGACCGAATTTCTCGACCGTGCAGGCCTGTCCGTCGATTCGCGACTGGCGGAGTTTATCGAGGCGCGCGCGCTGCCGGGGACGGGGCTGGATGCAGCCAAGTTCTGGGCCGATTTCGCGGGCCTGTTGGGCAAATTCACGCCTGAAAATGCCGCTTTGCTCATCAAGCGCGAGGATTTGCAGGTCCAGATCGACGCATGGCACCACGGGCGTGTGGGCCAGGCGCATGACGCTGCCGCCTATCAGGCGTTCTTGCGCAAAATCGGCTATCTTGTCCCCGAACCCGCGCCGTTCAAAATTGGCACCCAGAATGTCGATCCCGAAATCGCGACGATGGCGGGACCGCAGCTCGTCGTCCCCGCGCTCAACGCGCGCTTCGCGCTCAATGCCGCCAATGCGCGCTGGGGCAGCCTCTATGATGCGCTCTATGGCACCGACGCACTCGACGCGCCGCCCGCAATTCCGGGCGGTTATGACGCGGCACGCGGCGCAGCGGTGATCGCGCGCGCCAAGGCGTTTCTGAATGAGGTCGCACCTCTGGCGATTCCATGGGAAGATGTGAAAGATCGGGCTGAGGTTGAGCTATTTATATGCGAAGACGGACAGCCCGTGGGATCGACCGAACGCTCGCTGCTATTCCGGCACAATGGGTTGCATGTTGAAGTAATCTTCGATCGCGGCCATCCGATCGGTAGAACCGATCCGGCCGGCATCGCCGATGTTGTGCTCGAAGCGGCGCTGACGACGATCATCGACCTGGAGGACAGCGTCGCGGCGGTCGACGGTGAAGACAAAGTGCTCGGCTACAGCAACTGGCTGGGCCTGATGCGCGGCGATCTGACCGAAAGTTTCGCCAAAGGCGGGGCAACCGTGACGCGCGCGATGGCGGCCGACCGCGAATGGACATCGCCGGCGGGCGAAGCCTTCGTGCTCCACGGCCGCAGCGTGATGTTCGTGCGCAACGTCGGGCATCTGATGACGACGCCGATGATCCGGCTACCCGATGGCAGCGAAGCCCCCGAGGGGCTGTGCGATGCGGTGATCACCGCGCTATGCTCGCTCCACGACCTCAAAGGTCTCGGCGCCCTCACCAACAGCCGCGCGGGCAGCATCTATATCGTCAAGCCCAAGCAGCATGGCCCCGAGGAATGCGGCTTCACCGACCGATTGTTCGACGCGGTCGAGGATATGCTGGGCCTGCCGCGCCATACGATGAAGGTCGGGGTGATGGACGAGGAACGGCGGACGAGCGCCAATCTGGCCGCGTGCATCCACGCGGTGAAGGACCGCATCGTCTTCATCAACACCGGCTTCCTCGACCGCACCGGCGACGAAATCCACACTTCGATGCGCGCGGGCCCGATGATCCCCAAGGGCGAGATGAAGGCGAGCGACTGGATCGCGTCCTACGAGGATCGCAACGTCCGCATCGGCCTTGCCTGCGGGCTGTCGGGCAAGGCGCAGATCGGCAAGGGCATGTGGGCGATGCCCGACCTGATGAAGGGGATGCTGGAAGCCAAGATCGGCCATCCCAAATCGGGTGCAAACACCGCCTGGGTGCCGTCGCCGACCGCGGCGACGCTGCATGCGCTGCATTATCATGCGGTCGATGTGTTCGCGCGGCAGCAGGAGATCGCGGGCGAGGCGGTGCCGTCGCTCGACCGGTTGCTGAATATCCCGGTCGCCGCGGGTCGCAACTGGAGCGAGGCCGAAATTGCGCGCGAGCTCGATAATAATTGCCAGGGCATTTTGGGCTATGTCGTGCGCTGGATCGATCAGGGCGTCGGTTGCTCGAAGGTGCCCGACATCGACGACGTCGGCCTGATGGAGGACCGCGCGACGCTGCGGATTGCGTCACAGGCGCTGGCGAACTGGTTGTTGCATGGCGTGTGCTCGGAGACCCAAGTCGACGCGGCGCTGGTGCGGATGGCGGCGAAGGTCGATGGGCAGAATGCGGGCGACCCGCTGTACGAGAAGCTGACCCCCGACGGCATCGCCTACCGGGCCGCGCGCGCGCTGATCTTTGACGGGGTGACGCAGCCGTCGGGTTATACCGAACCGCTGCTCCACAAGTTCCGGCAGGCGAAAAAGGCGGCGGGATAGGGGCAGCGCCGCACGGCCGGGTCCGTGCGGATCCTGACCTCAGGATCGCCGCCGGAGGAAAGCCAATTTCAATCCGGACGACGCCAGCGATGCAGCGCGGACCCGGCGATCGAGCAGGAGCCCGACGGCAAGGGAGACGCCAATCGACCATGCAAAAGCGGCAAGCCAGCTTTGGCCGCTCCCCAGCGCGATGTCCTGAACCGGCCAATGGAGAGCATATAACGGGAAGGACCACGCCCCGATAAAACTCGCAATCGGCCGATAGCTGCTGTCTTCGTCGAACCCCAACCCGCACAGCAGGATGATCGGGTTGAGCAGCAAGACGACAATATAGTCCGCCCAACCCAGCTGCGAAGCGATCAAAATGGCCAGCGGCAACAGAATGAAGGCCAGCCAAGCCGGGCCGCGCGCTGTGGCGGCATTGACCCGCCACAGCAGGATCCCCAGCGAATAGGACATCAGGACGCGCGGGATCCCCAAGAGATAGCGATCGCCCTGGCCGACATCCATATCTCGCCAGCCATGTGCAAAGACAATGGTGGTCAAACAGCCGATCGCAACCAGGGCCAGTCCTGCCGATGATATCCGGCGCAGGAAAATGGTGTGCGCGGCGTTGGCAACCAGTTCAAAATGGACCGACCACATCGGGTTGTTCATATAGAATATGCCGTTCGACATCGGAAGAAATGCCAAAGCCAGTGCCGCGCATGCGGCCGTCAGATAGGGGTTGGCGCCCGAGCCCAAATAGATGGCGGCCGAAATTGCCACACCCATCGCTATCATGGGCAAGAGCCGGAACCAGCGCGCGTGCAGAAACCGCACGACCCCCATTGCGGACATTCTGGTTTCAAAGGTCGCCGCGATCACAAATCCGGAGAGCAGGAAAAAGAAGTCGACGGCAAGATAGCTGCGACTGACAAAACTGGGCAGGCCTGCCAGATCGGCGGCGTGGTTGAACGCCACGACGATCGCGGCGATGCCACGCAACATATCCAGCCCCGATAGTCGATGCACCGCCATTGGCCGCTGGTATCGCGAAATGATTTCGATCCAATTGATACGCCGCATCGGGGGTCGATCGAATAGGTCCAGCGCGATTGCGTGCTGTCCACTGGCCTTCGCCGACGATCGCGAATGACGGCTGGCGATCGGCAGACGACATTGGATTCCCCATCACTTCGTCATTCCCGCGAAAGCGGGAACCCAGTCCGACGTTGCTGCCGGTTCCCGCTTTCGCGGGAATGACGAAGGTGGGTGATGTCCGCTCTCCACCCCAAAGCGGACATCCGCCGCTCAAAAAAAACGCTGTCCTACATTATTCCGCTGTGCCAGCCTTCATCGCAGCTCTTTCAATTTGTCGGCAAAAGCGGTCGCCGTCCGGATTCCGGATGCGGCCAGGATCCGGCCGCCCTCTGTCCACCGAACACGACAAATCGGGCGCTGCACGAGGCTGAACTTTCCTGAACTTTGGCATGATGGCCCGGTGCACGCGCCGACCGGATCGCAGCCCCTGCCCGGGATAAGCAAACACGGCAATGTCGGCTCGCTCCCCCATTGCCGCCGCTTCGATACAATACGCCTTGCCATCACCCTCTATAACCCGGCAAATTGCCAAGCGGGGCAAGCAGGGGGCAGGGCGATGACGGCACCATTTGGATCGGGGCAACGCAAATTTCTGAAGGCGCTGACCGAGGCGCTGTTTTTCGGGGCCGACATGGCGATCACCGCCGATCAGGTCGTCGACAATATCAGCGAGCTGTTCGCGAAGGTCGGCGGGACCAAGCTCGACGAGATCCGGCTGTCGCTGACCGCGACCGAACTGGTGCTGGGCGGGCCGTTTTTTACCGAGGATGACGTCGCCGGGCGCGCCGAAAAGCTGAAGGACCGGCTCCAGGACAGCCAGATCGACCTGTTTCAGGACATGGCGCGGCTGCGCGGCATCGTTTACGCCTGCTATTACGGGCATTGGCAGCCGGGATTGGAACCGGGCGATCAGGACGCCAACGCCGCCAATCCGGTGCACCGCCAGATCGGGTTCAAGCTGCCCAAGCACCGCGTGCGCGGCGACGACGAGGTGGAGATCAAGCCCGTCGTCGGCCGCGAGATCGATCCCGCACATATCCTTGATGCCACCACGCTGGGCGACGAATATGACGTCGTGGTGATCGGGTCGGGCGCGGGCGGAGCGGTCGCGGCGCATAACATCGCGGCGCAGGGGTATAAGGTGCTGATCGTCGAGGCGGGGCCGTTTTTCCCGTCGCACAAGATCCACCACCACGAGCTGGAGATGATCGCGCAGCTGTACAAACATGGCGCGCTGCAGACATCGACCAACCGCGATTTTGTGGTGTTCCAAGGGCGCTGTGTCGGCGGATCGTCGACGATCAACAACGGCATCTGTTTGCGCGTCAACGAGGCGGGGCGCACGCACCCCGACGCGCGGGATGTGCTGGCGAAATGGGCGAGTATCGGCGCGCCGATCGACGCCGCGGCGTTCCACGCGAGCTATGACGCGGTCCAGGCCAAGCTGGGCATCGCGCGGATCGAGCCGCGCAGCGGGCGGCACAACGGGCCGCATTTGATCGAGGGGTGGCGCAGCTTTGCCGCGGCGTCGGGTAACCCGCGCGATGCGCGCGCGGTCACCGACTGGTTCGCCAAGAATTTCGGGCCGCCGAACACCCCCAATGCCTGTGCCTATTGCGGTTACTGCAATTCGGGTTGTCCCTATGGCCGCCGCTTGGGGGTGGCGCAGACCTATCTGCCCGCAGCGTGCCGCGACCATGGCGCGCGCATCCTGCCGGGGACCAAGGCCGAACAGATCGTCTGGCAAACCGCCTATGACGGGCGGCGCGAGGCCGAGGCGGTGGTGCTGGTGTTGCCCGGCGACGTGCGCGTGATGGTGCGCGCGCGGGTCGGCGTGGTCGTCGCGGGGGGCACGATCGCGTCGTCGAAACTGCTCGACCGCAGCGACATCGACGGCACCGGCTATCAGGTGTCGCTCAACGTCGCTTCGCCGGTGGTGGCGCTGATGCCCGATGGGGTCGGCGGCGATGCGTGGGACGAGGACCAGATGTCGAGCTATGTCGATGTCGGCGATTATCTGCTCGAAAGCCATTTCCAGCCGCCGATGTCGATGGCGTCGCTGATGCCCGGCTGGTTCGCTGACCATGCCGACCGGATGAAGAATTTCGGGCGGGTGCATTCGGCGGGCATCTTGTTCCCCGCCGACCGGCGTGGGCGAGTGGTCGATGACAAATTACAGTTCCAGCTCGATGCGACCGACGATTTGCCGGTGCTGCGCGATGCGATGGCGACGCTGACCAAGGTGCATTTCGCAGCGGGGGCGATCGAATGTTATCCGGCGCTGGCGCAGGGGCAGGTGGTGACCCCCGACATGGACGTCGATGCGTTTTTCGCGGGCGCGATCCGCGAACAGGATGATGTCACGCTGTCGAGCAGCCACCCGCATGGCGGCAATGCGATCAACGAAGACCCGGCGCACGGCATCGTCGACCTCGATTGCAGGGTGCATGGGACGACCAATGTGCTGGTCACCGACGCCAGCGTTTTCCCCAGCTGCATCCGCGTCAACGCGCAATGGACGACGATGGCGATGGCGCATTATGCGACGGGGCGGGGAGATCCTTTCCGATAGGCGGTTCGTCGTTGCGAGCGGAGCGAAGCAATCTCCAGCTATCGGCCTTGCCCAAGGCCGATAGCTGGAGATTGCCGCGTCGCCTTCGGCTCCTCGCAATGACGGCTGCTTTTGTCTAAGGCGGCGGCGCTATGACCTTCACCGTTGCTGCCCTCTACCGTTTCGCGCCGTTCGGCGATCCCGCCGCGCTGCGCCAGCCGCTGATCGACCTGTGCGCCGCGCAGGGGGTGAAGGGGACGTTGCTCCTGGCGCGCGAGGGGGTCAACGGGACGATCGCGGGCCGCGCCGAGAGCGTTGCCGCGGTGATCGCGCATATCCGCGCGCTACCCGGTTGCACCGAGCTCGATGTCAAATATTCGACAGCCGCTGGAATGCCGTTCCAGCGGCTGAAGATACGCTTGAAGAAGGAAATCGTGACGCTGAAGGTCGCGGGGCTCGACCCCGCGCGCGACGCCGCGCCTTATGTCGATCCTGCCGACTGGAACGCGCTGGTCGACGATCCCGATACGGTGCTGATCGACACGCGCAACGGGTTCGAGGTCGGTTATGGGAGTTTCGACGGCGCGGTCGATCCTGCGACCAGGAGCTTTGGCGAGTTCCCCGACTGGTGGCGCGCCAATGCCGGGCGGTTTGCGGGCAAGCGCGTCGCGATGTTCTGTACCGGCGGCATCCGCTGCGAAAAATCGACCGCATTCCTGCGCCACGAAGGCTTCGAGGATGTCGTGCATCTGAAGGGCGGCATATTGGCGTATCTGGAGCAGGTTCCGGCGGCCGAGAGCCGCTGGCACGGGAGCTGTTTCGTTTTCGACGAGCGGGTGAGTGTGGGACATGGGCTGGTCGAGGTGGGGGAGAAGGAATAATCTAACCGTCGCCCCCGCGAAGGCGGGGGCCGCAATCGGTTTACGCAGCAAAGCAGGAAAAAGGCCAACAGCGGCCCCCCGCCTGCGCGGGGGCGACGGCTTTTTAGTCGTCACCCCACCGTCAGCGTATAGGTCACCCGATAATCGCTCGCATCGCCGTCGAGCGTGCGGGTGAACGTCCCCGGCGTTTCGCCCAGGTCGATCGTTCCGATATTGTCGCTGCCGCCGATGTCGTCGAATTCGCGCAGTTGCAGGCTGACCGGCTGATCGAACGCGAAGCTCTGGTTCACCGCCCAGCTTTCGCCCTTCTTGATCGAATAAATGTCGCTCTTGCCCTCGGGAAAGCGCTGGCCGGTGTTGAAGCGCAGGAACAGCTGGTCGGGCAGGCCGAGGCCGAGGCGGCCGGTCAGTTTGACGCAGTCGACGCGGACGTTGGTCAGGATGAACTTGCGCGCCGCGGGGCGGGCGGCGGCGGCCGGTTCGGTCATCGCGGTCATCGTGACGGGTGCGGTCACGGCACCGGGCGTTTTTTGTAGCCGGCTGATATTGTCGCCCGCCTGCCCGGCATATTTGCCCGCCGGAAATTCGGCGAGATAGGCGCTGAAGCCGCGGACGTTGTTTTCGGCGAGCGCGCCCTTCCACAGCAGCTCCTCGAGCCCGCTGCGGTCGCCCGATGGCTTGGGCGCGGTCGGCACAGCGCGCGGGACGAGATAGACCGGGGTGCCGGTGATGCTGGCGCTGACAAACGGCCGCTGGCTGCCGCCCGTCGCCGCGAGGACATCGTCGCGGATCAGCCCGCCGAGCAGCTGCACCGGGACGTCGGGCTGCGGCAGGCGCTTGGCGAGCGAGGTTGCGAAGGGCGAATTGCCCGTCGTGCCGTCGGCGGCGGTCTGGCCTGGTGCTGCGGCGAAGATGACGAGGACATCGTCGGCCTCGACCGCCGCCAGCCCGTTGACCACCGCGCGCGTCCCCGATCGCCACGAGCGGCCGAACGGATTGTTGCGGCACGAATCGAGCACGACCATGCGGATCTGCGCCCCCGACACCGATTCCATCAGCCGGTCGAGGTTGATCGCCTCATAAGGGAGGTCGAGGTCCGATTTCAGCTGCGCGTCGGTGGGGATGAGCCAGTTCTTGCCCTGCGCCTCGATCCCGTGCCCGGCGAAATAGACCATCGCGACATCGGCGCCGTCGGCCTTGGCGCGAAAATCGCGCATCGCTTTCTGGAAGTCGTTGACCGACAGGTCGGCGGCGATGGTGACATCGTCAAACCCGGCTTGCCGCGCCGAGGCTGCGATGATCCTGATGTCGTTGACCGGATTGGCGAGGCGGCTGGTGTTGGCATAATCGCTGTTGCCGATGACCAGCGCGACCTTGCGCGCTTCGGCCGCGGTCGGCGCGAACAGGATCAGCACGGTGAGGGTGATCAGCCAGAATCGCATCATCTCGCAAACCTCTCTGTGTCAGACGGCACGCGCCGCGCCATATTCGACCCAGCCGAACGGGCGCGGGGTTTTGGGCATATAGGCGGCGGCCTGCCGGTCGACGGCAAAGCCCGCCTGCTCATAAGCGGCCGAAATCGGGCGGGTCAGGTGGCAATTGCCGCCGATGCGTTTCCACAGCGGCTCGATCCGCCGCTGCCATTTCGCGACCCCGGCATCGGGGGCGGCGCCATGTTCGAGGAACAGCGCGGTCCCGCCGGGTTTCAGCACGCGGCGGATTTCGGCGAGCACCGCCGCCTGATCGGCGACCGAGCAGAGGGTGAAGGTGGTGACCACGGTGTCGAACCGCGCATCGTCGAACGGCATCGCTTCGCCCACGCCGCCCTGAATATCGGCCGCCATGCCGCGCGCCAGCGCCGCGGCGCGGCTCATCGCCAGCAGTTCGGGCGAGGGATCGAGGCCGGTGAAGCTGGTGACCCGTGCCGGATTATAGAATTCCATGTTGATGCCGCCGCCGCAGCCGAGCTCGAGTACGTCGCCGCTTGCGTTGGGGACGACCTGGCTGCGCACCTTCATGATCTGCCCCTGCGAACAGGCGCATTTGATCAGCCGCGGCACCCCATGACGTTCCCACCAGCTTGCCATTTGTCTGAACTCCCCTTGGCGCGGAAGGTGACCCTTGCTAGCGCGGTTGGCAACACCCATCTGTGCGTGTCCGCACAGCCTTTGAAAGACCATCATGCCCAGCGTTCACCACACCAAGATGCTCATCCTCGGTTCCGGCCCCGCGGGCCTGTCGGCCGCCATTTATGCGGCGCGCGCCGGCATGATGCCGATCGTGGTGCAGGGGCTGCAACCCGGCGGCCAGCTGACGATTACCACCGATGTCGAAAACTACCCCGGCTTTGCCGAGGTGGTGCAGGGGCCGTGGCTGATGGAGCAGATGACCGCGCAGGCGACGCATGTCGGCACGTCGATGATCTGGGACACGATCGTCGACGTCGATTTGTCGCAGCGCCCGTTCAAGATCACCGGTGATGGCGGCGACGTTTATATGGCCGACACGCTGGTGATCGCGACCGGGGCGCAGGCGAAATGGCTGGGCGTTCCGGGCGAGCAGGAGCTGGGCGGCAAGGGCGTGTCGGCGTGCGCGACGTGCGACGGGTTCTTCTATCGCGGCAAGAAGGTCGTGGTGATCGGCGGCGGCAACACCGCGGTCGAGGAGGCGCTGTATCTGACCAACCACAGCGACGATGTGACGCTGATTCACCGCCGCGACCATTTGCGCGCCGAAAAAATCTTGCAGGACCGGCTGCATGCCAATCCCAAGATCAAGGTCTTGTGGAACAAAAAGGTCGAGCGGTTTGTCGCGGGCGAGGGCGTTTCGGGGCTGGTCGGGGTCGACCTGATCGATACGGTGACCGGCGAGGCGAGCCACGAGCCGACCGATGGCGGCTTTGTGGCGATCGGCCACAGCCCGTCGACCGAGCTGTTCAAGGGCAAGCTGCCGCTGGATAGCGACGGGTATCTGGAGGTCACGCCGGGGACGTCGTTGACGTCGATCCCGGGGGTGTTCGCGGCGGGCGATGTGACCGACAAGGTCTATCGCCAGGCGGTGACCGCGGCGGGCATGGGCTGCATGGCGGCGCTCGATGCCGAGCGGTTTCTGGCCGAGGCGGAGTATAAGGCGCTGGTGGAGGCGTAGGGGGACGACTGGGATGAGACGAGGGCGATCGGTGCGATATGCAATGGCGCATATGTGGTGCGCCCTCGCTCTGATTGCTTCGCCGACGGTCGCGATGGCCAAGGACAGCGCCGCCCGTTCGGTGCGCGTCGTGCGGGATTATGTCGACCGCGCGCGGCAAGGGCAGGACGCCGGCGGCCTGGTTTCCCGATATGCCAGCGTGGGTGTAATCGGGGTGGGCACACCCTATGAGCATGCCGATTTCGTGACCTATTTCAGCCAATGCGCGCTGGTGTCGATAACCGATGCGACGCTGGTCGACGGGGTTCGCGAAATTGCAAGCATGGGCGATCTCTATTACGTCGTCGGCAGCTTCGTCTGCCGCGACGGCGAAACCGAAGAGCCGGTCGCGCGGATCGGCTTTGGGGTTCAGGACCGGCAGATCACCCGGATCGATCTCGATCCCGCGACCTTCCTGGCGCATCGGGATGATGCAAACTAGGCTGTGCTTCCCCGACCCAACGCTTTCAGGATCGTCCGGGCGAGCCACTCGGCATCGTCGCCCGCGAAGCTGTGCGACGCGCTGGCGAGGCGTTCGACTGGCACCGCGCCCGGATCGCAATTCTCGATAAATGCCTGCGCCGTCCGGTCGCCGGTGGCGAGCAGGATCGTTGCCGGACAGGGTAGGCTGCCGGGGGCCGTGGCGGGGGGTTTGCGCCCGAGCGCCGATAGGCCGCGGACCAGCTTCCGGACGTCGATCTCGCCCTTGAGCAGCCGGAGCAGGCTTTTGGGATCGGTCAGCCGCGACAGATAGCGTGCGCGGATGGCGGCGGCGGGGGGCAGCGCGGGTTCGTCGGTTTCGTCGCTGTCGTCGCTTTCGTAAGTCCACGGATTGGCGAGGATCAGCGCGTCCAGCGCCCGCGGCTGGTGGAGCAGCAGCGCGCTGGCGGCGTCGCAATTGCCGAAGGCGATGATGCGGGTAAGCTGCGGCGCGGTGCTGCGGAAGGCAGCGATCGCGGCGGCGATGTCGGGGGCGCTGCTTTCGTAACCGCCGTTGTCGCCCTCGCTGTCGCCGATGCCGCGGCGGTCGAAGCGGAACACGGGGTGACCGCCTGCGGCAATGCGCGCGGCCAGCATCGCCATGCCGCGATGCGCGCCGCTGCGGATCTCATTGCCGCCCGAGACGATCAGCAGGCCGGTGGTGCCGGGCGCTTCGTCGAGGGTTGCGGCAAGCGCGGCGCCTTCGCAGGGAAAGCTCAGCTGATGCCGCATGTCTGGCTCCAGGCGGCGATGTCGGCGGCGATCGCTGCGGCCATTGCGGCGTCCTCGCCGGGTTCGGCGCGCAGCCATAGCGGCGTGCCGGCGATGGCCTCGGCGCCGCTGCCAAGGGTGACGGTGCGGAGCGGGGCGACGGGTCGGGCCTCGGCGCTGCCGAGCTGCGCCATCATCGCGGGCGAGAGTAGATTGCCCGCGATGAGCAGTGGCGCGGTAACGGCGTTGGCTTGCAGGCTGTCGAGCGACGAGGTCAGCCGGGCTTCGCGATCGGCGGCGACCCGCGCGCGCATCAGGGTGCGGAGCAGCGAGGCGCCGCTGACGGGAGCGAGGCGCCACCGTGCCGCGGCGTTCGCGCTATGGTCGATCAGCGTGCCGCCACGCAGCGAGGCGACGATCAGCGGGCCGTCGATGGCTGCGGCAGTCTTGGTGAGCGCATCTTGCCAGCGGGCAAGATCGACCTCGGCGAGCGGCACGAGGCTTTCGTTCTGGCCCGGGAGGTCGGGGAGCTGCGCCGCGAAACCATCGGCGGCGAGCGCGCGCATCGCGAGGACAAGCGTGCGGCGGCTGCGATTCGCTTCCTCGAACAGCGGCGGGACGAACAGGATCGTGGCGCGCGGGGTGCGCGTGGGGGTGATGCGGAGGATATGTTCAGGGGTGGGCATTGCCATGCACCTGCCCTCTGTCGTCATCCCGGCGAAGGCCGGGATCCCATCGTGGCGTAATTCGCGACGGCGAGACCCCGGCCTTCGCCGGGATGACGATATAGAGAGGAAGGTGCGGCCTTCAATCGGTCACCTTGCGCAGCGAGAAGGCGAGCAAATTGCCGTAGGTTTCAAAGATTTCACCATCGATCTCGTCATCGTCGATGAGGATGCCGAGGCGATCCTCCATTTCGGTCAGCACCGTCGCGACCGCCATCGAGTCAAATTCGGGCAGCGCGCCGAACAGGCCGCTGTTGTCGGTCAGCGCGGCGGCGCGGTCTTCACCGAGGCCGAGGACGTCGGCGAGCAGGGCGCGGAGGGTGGCGTCGACGGTATCGGGTTCGGTCACGATTCTTTCCTCAGCAGGGCGCGGGCAAAGGCCTTTAGTGCCGGTCCCCATGCCGCGGGGCGCGACGGATTGAAAGCCTCGATCCGCCACAGCGGGTCGTGGCGGTTCATCCAGTCGCGTTTGTAACCGTCGTTGCCGGTGCCGAAATCGGCGCGCTTGACCCCGTCTACTTCGATGACATGGCGGAACAAAGCTGCCGACAACAGTGTGCCGGGCGAGGCTTTTAGGCTGTCCTCGACATGCGCGAGCTTGTGTATGAAGGCGGTGCCGTCCTCGACGGTCCAATATTGCGCGGCGACAGGGATGCCGTCGATACGCGCGATGCCCATCCGCAGGCGGCCGCCCGCCGCTTCGGCCTCGGCAAAGGCGCGGAGCAAAGCGGGATGGCCTTCCTCGGGCTTCCAGCTCGCGGCGTAGATGCGTTCGTACGCGGCCCAGCTGCCAGGGTCGAATTCGGTGAGCAACTGGATGTCGACGATGCCCTTTTTGGCTTTGCGCTGGACCGTATTGCGCAGCGCGCCGGGGCGGCTGGCCCACCAGGCGTCATGATCCATGTCGCCGAGGTCGAGCCAGTGGCGGTCGCCAGCGGGGGTGGCTTTGACCCACCAGCCTGCGGCGCGGAGCGCCGCGGTGAGGTCGTTGGGGTCGCTGACGGGGCAGAGCGTTAGCCGCGCGGCGGAGCGGCGGAGACCCCGGAACAGCGCTTGTAAGGCGGCGCCGCGGTCGCCGTCACCGGCGTAGAGCGGACGGATTGCAAAGCTGTACCAGTTGGTGAGGCCTGCGACCTCGCCCGGCTTTTCGGTGCGCAGCGGCAGCCACGCGGTGACGCCGCCTGCACGGCCACGCGCGTCGATGCGGCCTTGCCGAGCAAAGCCATGCGCCTCGAGCAGGTCGAACCACGCCGCGCGGTCGAAGGGCGAGGCAAAGCCCGCCGCGCGCGCTGCGGCGGGTAACCGCTCATCATTAGCGTGATGTTCACCGTTCCCTTGCATGATGCCGCCCTCTATCACTGCACTCCTAACAGCCGATGACCACGCCCGAAAAGCCATCTTCGCGACCGATCGATCATCTCGCCCGCTCTGGCGCGCCGGAGGCGGCTGCCTTGCTGATCGGTGAGGCAGGGCTGACTTTTGCTGAACTTGACGCGGGGGTCGGGCGGCTGGCGGCGTGGCTGCTGGCGCAGGCGGGCGCGCCGGGCGAGCGGGTGGCGAACTGGAGCGCGAAGACGCGGCTGGCGTGCCTGATGCCACTGGCGGCGGCGCGCGCGGGGCTGGTCCATGTGCCGGTCAATCCGTTGCTGAAAGGGCCACAGGTCGCGCATATCCTGGCCGATAGCGGCGCGAAATTGCTGATCACCAATAGCGCGCGGGCGGATATGCTGGGCGAGGGGCGGCCCCAGGATTGCGCGGTGCAGGATCTGACGGTGGCCGAGGTAGCGATCGATTCGGGCGGGCGGGAACTGCCGCCGTCATCGGCTGACCCCGACGATCTGGCGGCGATCCTCTACACTAGCGGATCGACCGGGCGGCCGAAGGGGGTGATGCTGAGCCACGCCAATCTGTGGCTGGGGGCCGAGAGCGTCGCTTCCTATCTGAAGATTACGCCCGATGACCGGGTGCTGGCGGTGCTGCCGCTGAGTTTCGACTATGGGCAGAACCAGCTGTTTTCGAGCTGGTTTGCGGGCGCCGCGGTCGCGCCGCTCGATTATCTGACCCCGCGCGACGTCGTGAAGGCGGTGGCGCGGCACCAGGCGACGACGCTCGCCGGGGTGCCGCCGCTCTGGGTGCAACTGGTCGAAAGCGACTGGCCCGCAGAGGCGGCGGCGCATTTGCGGCGGCTGACCAACAGCGGCGGGGCGCTGACGCCGTCGCTGATCGACGCGATGGCTGCGACCTTTCCGAACGCCGACATCTATCCGATGTACGGGCTGACCGAGGCGTTTCGCTCGACCTATCTTGAGCCAAAATATGTCGCCGACCATCCGACCTCGATGGGCCGCGCGATCCCGCATGCCGAAATTTTGGTGTGCCGCCGCGACGGGACGATCACCGCCGACGAGGAGCCGGGCGAGCTGGTGCATTGCGGGCCGCTGGTGGCGCAGGGCTACTGGCAAGATGCGGAGCGGACGGCGGAGCGGTTCCGACCGGCGCCGCGCGCGTCGGAATATGGCGGGATGGCGGTGTGGTCGGGCGATACGGTGCGCCGTGACGCCAATGGCCTGCTCTATTTCGTCGGGCGCGACGATGCGATGATCAAGACCGCGGGCAACCGCGTTAGCCCGACCGAGGTCGAAGATGTCGCGGTCGCGTCGGGGCTCATTTTTGAAGCCGTCGCGTTCGGGGTCCCCGATGCGCGATTGGGCGCGGCGATCATATTGATCGTGCGCGGCAAGGGCGGGGTCGCCGACGAAGCGGGGCTGAGCGCCTGGCTGCGCCAGAACCTGCCCAATTTCATGCAGCCGCAGGCGATCGAATGGCGCGATGCGCTGCCGCGCAATCCCAATGGCAAGCTCGATCGGGTGGCGATCGCCGCCGATTGGGCGCGGGCGGTGGCGGCATGAAGCCGCATGGTCCGATCCCGCCCGGCTATGCCGCCGACGAGGATGGCATGTTGTTGATCGGCGGCGATCGCGCCGATACGCTGGCCGACATGGCGGGCGATACGCCGCTGTTCGTTTATGACAGCGCGCTGCTGACCGCGCGGGTAGCCCAGTGGCGTGCCGCGATGCCCGCCGCGGTGCAGCTTCATTATGCGATGAAGGCGAACCCCTATGCGCCGTTGCTGGCGTATATGGCGCGGCTGGTCGACGGGTTCGACGTCGCATCGGGCGGCGAGCTTAAGGCCGCACTCGCGAGCGGGATGCCGGCGGGCGACATCAGCTTTGCCGGCCCCGGCAAGCGCGACCGTGAACTCGAAGCGACGATCAGCGCGGGCGCGACGCTCAATCTGGAATCGGCGGGCGAGGCGGACCGCGCGCTGTCGATTGCCAGCCGCCTTGGCCTGACGCCGAGCCTTGCGGTGCGGGTCAATCCTGACTTCGACCTCAAAGGATCGGGGATGAAGATGGGCGGCGGTGCCAAGCCGTTCGGGGTCGATGCTGCCGAGGTTCCGGCGCTGGTCCGGCGCCTGATCGCGGCGGGCGCCGACTGGCAGGGTTTCCATATTTTCGCGGGATCGCAGGCGCTTGATGCCGCGGCGATCGCCGATACGCAGGCGCAGACGGTCGCGCTCGCGGCAAGGCTGGCGGAGGCCATTGGTCAGGCGCCGCCGCTGGTCAATCTGGGCGGCGGGATGGGGGTTCCCTATTTCCCCGGTGATACCGCGGTCGATGCCGCGGCGGTCGGGGCGGCGCTGGGCGAGACGCTTGCCGGGCGGGCCGCGGCGCTGGCGGGCAGCCGCTTTGCGATGGAGCTGGGGCGCTGGCTGGTTGCCGAGGCCGGGGTCTATCTGACCCGCGTCGTCGACCGCAAGACCAGCCACGGCGAGACGTTTCTGGTCACCGACGGCGGGCTGCACCACCAGCTGGCGGCGAGCGGCAATTTCGGGACGGTGATCCGCCGCAACTATCCGATCGCGGTCGCCGGACGGTTCGGCGACGCGGCCGCCGAGACCGTCTCGGTGGTCGGCTGCCTCTGCACCCCGCTTGACCGGCTGGGCGATCAGGTCGCGCTGCCGCGCGCCGATGTCGGCGATCTGATCGCGATCTTTCAGGCGGGGGCCTATGGGGCGAGCGCGAGCCCCGCAGCGTTTCTGGGGCAGGGGCCAGCAGGCGAAATGCTCGTCTGATCGCGCAAAAGCTGTTCCTTATCGGGACAGCTTTGCCCGGGTGCGGGGCAAACTTACCGCAAGACTAACCCTATGTTCACCCTTTTCGCGCAAGGACGAAGCTGACGCAAAGTCTGTCGTCGCGGCGAATGGGCCTGCGGCGATCGGCGGCGGCTCGAAAGGTTGATTGATTATGGCTTCGTTCTCCTCGCTTCGCGTCGCCCGCGCCGCGCTCGTTTCCGGTATCGCGGCGACCGCGCTGGCAGGCTGCGTCGGCGCCGGCAGCAGCGCGCCGCAGCTGCCCAGCGCGAATTTCGTGCAAAATCAGGAGGGACCGGGCGAGGAATATATCATCGGCCCGCTCGACGAGCTGCAGATCTTTGTGTGGCGCAACCCCGAACTCGGCGGCAAGGTGCAGGTGCGGCCCGATGGCCGGATCACCACCCCGCTGATCACCGACATGCCCGCGGTCGGCAAAACCCCGACGATGTTGCAGCAGGACATCAAGCTCCAGCTGAGCCAATATATCACCGATCCGATTGTCAGCGTGATCGTGACGACGTTCAACAGCACCTTTTCGCAGCAGGTGCGCGTCGTCGGCGCGACCGAAAAACCCGCCTCGATTCCGTTCCGCGCCAACATGACCGTGCTCGACGCAATGATTGCAGTCGGCGGGCTGGGCGAATATGCCGCTGGAAACAAGGCACGACTCGTCCGTTTCGACAAAGGCAGTGGCAAGCAGCAGGAATTTGGCCTGCGGCTGAACGACCTGATCAAGCGCGGCGATATCAAGGCCAATGTGCGGTTGCAGCCCGGCGATGTCATCATCATCCCCGAAAGCATGTTCTGACCCAGACCGACCGCCCGTTAAACCCATCTCCCAAGGATTGATCGCAACCGATGAACAGCCTTTACGACGAATTCCGGGTGGCGCTGCACAGCGTCTGGACGCGCCGGTGGCTCGTGCTGGCGGTGGCGTGGGGAATCTGCATCCTCGGCTGGCTGGCGATTGCGTCGATCCCCAACCGCTATGACTCGCGCGCCCGATTGCTGGTCGACGTCAACGAAATCCTGCCCGACGACGCCCAGGGCGGTTCCTATGGCGGGCGCCAGCAGATCGACCAGATCCGCGAAACGCTGACCAGCGCGCGCAATCTGGAAAAGGTTGCGGCGACCACCGGCCTGCTGCCCGCCGGGGCGGGCGAGCGCGAAAAGGCCGGCGCGGTCGCGATGCTGCAAAAGAGCATCAAGGTCATCCCGCAGCAGGACAATATTTTTGAAATCACCTCGGCGGTCGGGGTCGGCAGCCTGTCGGACGCCGACAATGCCAAGCTGGCGTCCGGGGTGCTCGACAGCCTGATCACCGTGTTCCGCGACGATCAACTGCGTGGTGGCCGGATGAACGCCCGCGAGGGATTGAAATTCCTCGATTCGCAGATCGCCGACCGCGAAAAGGCGCTGCGCGAAGTCGAAGCCCGCCGCGCGACGTTCGAGGCGCAGAATATCGGCCTGATCCCCGGCGGCGCCGGATCGCCGGCGCAGCGGGTCGAGGCGGCGCGCGCCGAACTCGGCCAGATCGATTCGCAGCTGGTGGCGGCGCAGGCCCAACTGGCGGCCGCCAACGGCCAGCTTGCCTCGACCCCCGCGACGATCAATGTCCCCGGCATGGGCAGCGTCGGCGGCGGCGTCGCGCGGCAGCAGCTGGCCGGGGCGCAGAATGAATTGTCGTCGATGCGCGCCCGCGGGCTGACCGACGCGCACCCTGACGTCATGGCGCTGAAAAGCCAGATTGCATCGCTGAAGGCCATGGCCGACCGCGAAGGCACGGGCGGCGGTGGCGCCGGCAATTCGCAGAACCCGGCCTATGCCTCGCTCGCCGGGATGCGCGCCGAACGGCAGGCGACGGTCAGTGCGCTGAATGCGCGCAAGGCGCAGCTTAGCGGCGACATCGCGCGGATCACCAGCCAACAGATTCAGAACCCCGGCATCGCCGCCGAATATGACCGGATCAACGGCGAATATACCGCGTTCAAGGCGCAATATGACAAGCTGCTCGGCCAGCGGGAACAGGTGCGGATGCGCGGCGACGTGCAGACCGAAACCGACGCGATCAAGATCGAGCTGCTCGATCCGCCATCGAAGCCGACCAGCCCTGCGGCACCCAACCGGCCGCTGTTCCTGACCCTGGTCCTGCTCGCCGGGATCGGCGGCGGCGTCGGTGTCGCCTTTGGCCTTGGCCAGGTTCGCACCAGCTATGCGACCGCGGGCAAGCTGGAGCGCGCCAGCGGCTTGCCGGTGATCGGATCGATCACTGAAGTGGTGACCCCCGAACGCCATGTCGAACGGCGCAAGCGGCTCGTCTGGCTGGCGAGCGGCGGTGGCGCGCTGGTTGGCCTCTACGCCCTGTTGCTGGTCGCCGAATTCATCCAGCGCGGCATGGTTGCGTGACGGGGGACGATGACATGAACGACCAACGCAAAGTCAAGCGCCCGCCCTCGCTCCTCGAACGCGCGGCCGATATGTTCGGCCTCGATCCCGCCGCCAATGCGCCGACGATCGACGTATCGAACCTGCCCCCCGAACCGCCCAAAAAGGCGCGGCGGGCCAAGGCTGAACCGATAATCGAAGCGCCGCACGCCGAAATCCTGGATCCGGTCGTGGAGGCCGCACCGGTTGTCGAAACCGCGCCGACGCCAAAGCCTTCGCCGCGCAAGGACGTTGCCAAGGCGGCGCCTGCGGTCGTCCCGGCGCGTCAGGGCACCATCGAGCGGGCGCGGCTCGCAGCGCGCGGGATGATCGTGCCCGGCACCCCGGTCACCGGCATTTCCGAAGAATATCGGATTGTGAAGCGCGAACTGATCCGCAATTTCGGCGGCGTCGGCAATCGTCCGATCCTGCCGCGCGGGCACCGCGTGCTGATCGCATCGGCCAATCCGGGCGAAGGCAAGACCTTCTCTGCCGTCAACCTGGCGCTCAGCCTGGCGGTCGAGGCCGATCATGACGTGCTGCTGATCGACGCCGATATCGCCAAGCCGAGCGTGCTCGAAACGCTGGGGCTGGACGACGGGCCCGGCCTGATGGACGCGCTTGCCGATCCGCACCTGCCGCTTGGCGATTGCCTGATCCAGACCGATATTCCGGGGCTGAAGGTCATGCCCGCGGGCACCGGCCATATGCACGACACCGAACTCCTCGCTTCGGCGCGGACCGAGACGCTGCTCGCGCAGCTTGAGCAGGGCGTGCCGGGCCGCATCCTGATCATCGATTCGCCGCCGGTGCTGGCGGCGTCGCCTGCTGCCGTTTTGGCCGGGCATGTCGGGCAGACGATCATGGTCGTGCGCGCCGACGAAACACTGGAATCTGCGCTGCGCGACGCGATCGGCCTGATGGGCGCGTGTCCGCATATCCAGCTGCTCCTCAACGGGGTGAAATATTCGCCGGGCGGCCGCCGCTTCGGCACCTATTACGGACAGGGAGGCGCGTGATGCGCACCACCACAATCTTGCGACCGGCGAGCGCGCTCGCCGCGTTGCTGCTCGCCGGAACCGCGACGGGCGCGCAGGCCCAATTTTCGGGCGATCCGGGATCGAGCGGCGGCGATGCGCCGTCAACCAGTGCCCCGGCATCCGAACCGGGCCGTTCGGCAAAGCGCGCCGAAGCGCGCCGCAGCCAGCGCCAGGTCGATGTCAGCCCCTATCTGGAGGTCGGCCAGGTGCTCACCGCCGATCTGAAGAACGGCGGCGACGTCCTGACCTATACCAATGTCGCGGTCGGCATCGATGCCGCGATCGTCACCAACCGCGCCGAACTGGCGGCGACGCTGCGTTATGAACATCGTTTCGGCTGGGGCGGCGACAGCGGCGATTCGGACACGATCAGCGGGCTGGCGCGCGGCCGGATCGAGGTGGCGCGCGGGCTTAATCTGGAGGGCGGCGCGCTCGCCACCCGCACCCGCGCCGACGGCCAGGGTGCCGATAGCGGCCTGTTCATTGGCGACGCCAGCAATGTCGCGAACCTCTACTCGGTTTACGCCGGGCCGACTTTTGCGCGCCGCATCGGCGGGCTTGATGTCGGCGCCGGCTATCGCTTTGGCTATACCAAGGTCGATGTCGACGAGCCGGCGATCCTGGCGCCCGGCAGCCAGCCGCAGGATATTTTCGACAGCTCGACCAACCATGTCGCATGGGCCAGCGTCGGGGCGCGGCCGGGCGACCTGCCGTTCGGTTGGCAGCTGTCGGGCGGTTATGAGCGCGAGGATGCGAGCCAGCTCGACCAAAGGTTCGAGGGCAAATATGCCCGCGCCGACGTGACGATGCCGATCGGGCCGACTGTCGCGCTGCTGGGCGGCGTTGGCTATGAGGATATCGAAATCGGCCAGCGCGATCCGGTGGTTGATGCGAACGGCGTACCCGTCCGCGACGCGAACGGTCGCTTCATCACTGATAAATCGACCCCGCGCCAGCTGTCGTTCGACACCGACGGGCTGATCTGGGACGCCGGGGTGATGTGGCAGCCGAGCCGCCGTACTTCGGCGACGGCGCGCGTCGGCCGCCGTTATGGCGACACCATCTATACCGGCAGCTTTGCCTATCGCGCCGACCATGCGACGACGATCCAGGTCGGCGTTTATGACGGGCTGTCGAGCCTGGGCCGCGGGCTGTCGGGCGGGCTGGCGGCGCTGCCGACGCAGTTCGACCCGACGCGCAACCCGATTGGCGGCAATATCAACCCGTGCGTGTTCGGGCAGGAGGGCGGCGGGTGCCTGAGCAACCAACTCGGCAACGCGACCTCGGCGCAATATCGCAGCCGCGGGGTCCAAGCGACGATCGCCTCGCGCTTTGCGGGCTGGAGCTATGGCGTCGGGATCGGTTATGACCAGCGCAAGCTGCTGGCGCCGCTGCTGTCGCCGATCGCCAGCCTGAACGGGATCAAGGACGAAAGCTATTATCTGTTCCTGTCGGCGGGGCGCCAGCTCGACGTCGATTCGGACCTCAGCCTTTCGGGGTATGTCAATTATTTCGACAATGGGGCACCGGGGGCGGGGGATGTCCAGTCGGCGGGGCTGTCGGCGGCCTATGCGCGGCGCTTCTGGCGCGGGCTGACCGGCACCGCGGCGGCCAGCCTCAACGCCTTTGATCAGGACGGCTTCAACAGCCAGCTTATTGGTTCAGCTTTGGTGGGACTGCGTTACAACTTCTGACCAAGCAACGGGAATAACAGCGATGTACGATCAGTTCTATGGTTTCACCGGGCGTCCGTTTCAGCTGACGCCAGACCCGCATTTCTATTTTGAAAGCGGCACCCACCGCAAGGCGATGTCCTATCTGGGCTATGGCCTGGCGCAGGGCGAGGGCTTTATCGTCATCACCGGCGACGTCGGCGCGGGCAAGACGACGCTGGTCGGCCATCTGATGAACACCATCGACCCCAACCGCCTGACCGCGGTCAAGCTGGTGTCGACGCAGGTCGAGGGCGACGATCTGCTGCGCCTGGTCGCCGAACAGTTCGGCATCGAGTGGGAAGAGCAAAGCAAGGCCGAACTGCTGCGGTCGATGGAGCAGTATCTGCGCGAACAGGCGCGCGCCGGAAAACGGACGCTGCTGATCGTCGACGAAGGGCAGAATCTGGCGATCTCGGCGCTCGAAGAGCTGCGGATGCTGTCGAACTTCCAGCTTGGCGGCCATTCGCTGCTGCAGATTTTCCTGCTCGGCCAGCCCGAATTTCGCCAGACCCTGTTCCATTCGCCGACGCTGGAGCAATTGCGCCAGCGGGTAATTGCGACGCATCACCTGGACCCGATGGAGCCCGAGGAGGTCGAGCCTTATATTCTTCACCGCCTTGGCAAGGTCGGCTGGACGGGCAACCCCAGCTTCAGCCCCGACGCGTTCGAGGAAATCTTTGATTATAGCGAGGGCGTGCCACGCAAGCTGAACGTGCTGGTCAGCCGCCTGTTGCTCTATGGCGCGGTCGAACAGATGCACCGGATCACGGCGCAGAATGTCCGCTCGGTGGTCGCCGAGATCGAGGCCGATCGCGGCATCGATGCGTCGACGCTGGCGCCGCTGCCGGTCGAGGAGGTGGTTGCCGCCGCCGCCGCCGCGGTTGCGCCGACGCCGGCACCCTTCGCCGCGCCGACCCCCGCCAACGAAACCGCGCTCGAATGGCCGCAGCGCGCCGCCGCGCCGGTCGCCGATGGCCGCGGCCCGTTTGCCGTCCCCGACGAACCGGCGCCGGTCGTGACGCTGACCCCGCCCGATCCGACCGCCGACGAGCTGTTGGAACTGATGCCCGCCGCGGTGGTGGACACCCCGGCAGCACCTGCGATCGATCCCGAACATCTCGCCGCGCTCGAAGCGCAGATCGCCTCGCTCGAAACGCGGCTGGTCGAACAGGACGCCGCGCTGCGCCGCGTGCTCGACCTGCTGATCGAATGGGTCGAGCGCGATCCCGCGAATGCGCCGAACCCGGCCACGTCGCGGACCTGGGCAGCCTGACAGCGGACGCGAAATCGGCTATCCGGTCGATGAAGGTGAGAAAAGATGCAGAACGGCCTGTCGGTCGATGTCGAGGACTGGTTCCAGGTCGGCGCCTTTGAGCGCACGATCGACCGCGCCGACTGGCCGAACCTCGAATGCCGGGTCGAGGCAAATTGTGACGCGGTGCTGCAGATTTTTGCCGATGCGGGCGCGACCGGCACCTTCTTCACCCTCGGCTGGGTTGCCGAACGCTATCCGGCATTGATCAAGCGCATCGTCGCGGCGGGGCACGAACTGGCCAGCCACGGCTATGACCATCAGCGCGTGTTCAACCTGACCGCCGATGAATTCGCCGCGGACCTCAAAAAGACGCAGGCGATCCTGCAGGATCTGGGCGGGGTCGCGGTGCGCGGCTATCGCGCGCCCAGCTTTTCGGTCGATACGCGCACGCCATGGGCGCATGTGGTGCTCGCCGAACAGGGCTATGCCTATTCGTCGAGCGTCGCGCCGGTGGTCCACGACCATTATGGCTGGCCGCAAAGCCCGCGCCATGCCTGGCGGCCGTTGCCCGACAGCGAATTGGTCGAATGGCCGGTGACGACGGCCCGCTTTGCCGGACGGACGCTGGCGGCGGGCGGCGGCGGCTTTATGCGGATGCTGCCCTATGGCTTTACGCGCTGGGCGATCGCGCGGATGAACGAAGAAGGGCATCCGGCGATCCTGTATTTCCACCCGTGGGAGATCGACCCCGGCCAGCCGCGTGTTGCCGAAGCGCCGATCAAATCGAAAATACGCCATTACAGCGGCCTGGCGGCCATGGCGGGCAAGCTGAAGAAGCTGCTCGCCGATTTTGAATGGACCCGCGCCGACGCCTTGCTGCCGGCGCAGCAGCAGCGCGCGCAGCCGTGGCGCACCGCGGCGTGAATGCGCCGACGCGTCCGATGAGGGATAGCTTTTCCGGCGCGCCGCTGTCCGACGCGGCGGCATGGGACGCCTATGTCGCGGCGCACCCGCACGCGACGCCATTCCATAGCCGCGCCTGGTGCGAGGCGATCACCCAAGCGACCGGGCATCTTTGCCATCTGGTCACCGCGCGCGATGCGGACGGGGCGCTGACCGGGCTGCTGCCGCTCCACCATGTCCGCTCACCGTTGTTCGGGCAGGCGCTGGTCGGCAGCGGTTTTGCCGTCGATGGCGGCATCCTGGCGGATGATCCGGCGGTCGCGGCCATGCTCGCTGAAGGCGCCGCCGCCATGGCGAAATCGCTCGGCGTCGCGTCGGTCGAACTGCGCGGCGGTCCGCAGCCCGAAGGCGATGGCTGGCGCGGCGAGGAGGGGGTTTACGCCGGTTTTGTGCGCGACCTTGCCAGCGACGACGACGCCGAACTGCTCGCGATCCCGCGCAAGCAGCGCGCCGAAGTTCGCAAGGTGCTGGAAAGCGGATTGACCGTGACCACCGGGCGTGATGCGGGCGAGCGGCGCGATCATTATCATGTCTATGCGACCAGCGTCCGCAATCTCGGGACGCCGGTTTTCCCCAAGGCGCTGTTCGATGCGGCGCTCGATGCGTTCGGCGACGATGCCGACATATTGACCGTGCGGCAGGACGGACGCGCGGTCGCGAGCGTACTCAGCCTCACTTGGCGCGGCACCGTGATGCCCTATTGGGGCGGCGGGATCGCCGACGCGCGGCGGCTGCGCGCCAACGAGCTGATGTACTTTGCGCTGATGCGCCATGCGCGGGCGAAGGGTTGCACGCGGTTCGATTTCGGCCGGTCGAAGGTCGGTACGGGACCGTTCTCCTATAAGAAGAATTGGGGCTTCGAGCCGCAGCCGCTCGTCTATGCGCGCTGGCTGGCGCCGGGCGAGGCGCCGCGCGATACCAATCCGAACAGCGCCAAATATCGGCTGCAGGTCGATCTGTGGAAAAAGCTGCCGCTGTGGGCGGCGAACCGGATCGGGCCGCTGATCGCGCGCGGATTGGGGTAGAGGCGGTTGTTACCAGTCCCATCGTCATTGCGAGCGAAGCGAAGCAATCCAGAGTGGCGTCGCTCTGGATTGCTTCGCTTCGCTCGCAATGACGGAGAGCGGTGATGCCCGAAATCCTGTTCCTCGTTCACCGCGCACCTTGGCCGCCCGACCGCGGCGACCGGATTCGCAGCTGGCATATGTTCGAGGCGCTGGCGAAGCTGGCGCCGGTACATGTTGCAGCGCTCGCTGACAATGCGGACGATGCCGCCGCGGCGCGCGCGAAAATGGCGCCGCTTTGCAAGAGCCTGGTGATCGAAGTGCGCAAGGCGTCGCGGCCGCAGGCGTTGGCGCAGGCGGTGCTGACCGGCGACCCGGTATCGAACCGGCTGTTCAGGAGCGCCGCGCTGGCGCGCCATGTCGGCGGCCTGATCCGCCACGGCCATGTCAGCCATATCGTCGCTTTTTCGGGGCAGATGGCGCAATATCTGCCGCTGCGCAGCCATTTTTCCGGGCTGGTGCTGATGGATTTTGTCGATGTCGATTCGGCCAAATTTGCGACCTATGCCGAGCAGGACCAGCGCCAGCCGCTGCATTGGGTGCATCAGCGCGAGGCGCGGGTGCTTGGCGCCTATGAGGCCGCGGTGGCGGCGCGCGTCGACGCCAGCCTGTTCGTCAGTGAGGCCGAGGCGACGCTGTTCCGCGGTCGCAGCGGGCTGGGCGCCGACAAGGCGCGCGCGGTCGAAAATGGCATCGACACCGACCGGTTCGATCCGTCGCTGATCTTCGACCCGGTCGATGCGGGCGCGGGGCCGCTGGCGGTATTCACCGGGCAGATGGACTATCGGCCCAACATCGACGCGGTGCGCTGGTTCGCTGCCGACATCCTGCCGCTGATCCGTCAGCAGCACCCGGCGGCGCGTTTCGCGATCGTCGGGCGGGCGCCGAGCGATGAGGTACGCGCGCTCGCGAAGCTGCCGGGCGTGATCGTGACCGGCGAGGTTCCCGATGTGCGGCCGTGGCTTGCCGCCGCCGATGCTGTGGTTGCGCCGCTGCTGCTGGCGCGCGGAGTGCAGAATAAATTGCTCGAGGCGATGGCGATGGCGCGACCGGTGGTGGCGAGTGCCGCCGCGGCTACCGGCATTGATGCGACCCCCGGCGAGCATCTGCTGGTCGCCGACGGCACCGCGGCGATGGCCGATGCGGTCGGTGCGCTGTTCGACGACCCCACCGCCGCCGCGGCGATGGGGCAGGCGGCGCGCGCGCAGATGATCGCGCGCTATGGCTGGGACGCCCGGCTGGCGCCGCTTGGCGAGCTGCTGGGGTTGTCCACGTGACGTTATGGCAACGCCATCTGGGGGGGCTCGCGCTGCTGTCAGCGGCGATCGTGACGATCTTCTGGCGCGATGCTGCCGATATGGCGGGCATCTGGTGGCATAGCTCGACCTTTACGCACTGCCTGTTGATGGTGCCGATGATCGGCTGGCTGGTGTCGCAGCGCACCGCGCTGTTACGCCCGCTGACCCCCGCCTTCTGGTGGCCCGCGCTGGTCTGGATGGCGGGGGCGGGGCTGGTGCTGTCTCTTATAACCATCTGACTCTGCCGACGACTCCTTACGTGTTGATGTGGGCGGGCGACGTACCACTAAAAAAA
>NZ_SCOT01000014.1 GCF_005502465.1 Sphingopyxis sp. L1A2A | reverse complement strand
CCCTCCACCACCGTCGGTGGTCCCCCTCCCCGTTCCGGGGAGGAACTTATGCCTGCAAACGGTTGCTAGCGGACGCCCACTACTTCCCCGCCTTGTCGCTCACCGCCCTGATCACCAGCGCCTTGCCGTCGACCAGATAGCGGCGCGCGAGCGCCTGCAGGTCGGCGGGGGTCGCGGCTTCGACTTCGCCTATCCCCTTGCGGCTGCGGTCTAGGCGGTCGGCCTGGCTCGTCGCCTCGGCGACATAGTTCAGCCAATAGGCGTTTTCGCGCCGCGACTTGGTCATCGCTTCGACCAGCGGCCGCCGCGCGCGGTCGAGCAGGTCGGCATCGACGGGCGCGTCGCGCAATTCCTTGGCGATCGCAAAGATCGCAGCGCGGGTGGTCGCCAGATCCTTGTGATCGACATTGCTCGCGGCGAAGACATGACCAAAGCCCGGAAACTCGTCCGACAGGCTGGCGGCGGCGCCGGGGCTGTAGCTTTCGCCGAGCTTCTCGCGCAGTTCCTCGGTCAGCTTCAATTGCATCACCCGTGCCAGCAGGTTGAGCCGCATCGCTTCGGCAAGATCGCTGTCGTCTCGTGCCGGCCAATAGACGCGCAGCTCGGCCTGTTCGGCCGGCCCTTTATGGATCAGCGTGCGCTCGCTGCGGTCGGCCGCGAAGGCGCGGATGCGCGCTTCGGCGCGCGGGTCGAAGGCGGCGCGGCGTTCGGGCAGCGCCCCGAAGGTGGCGGCAATCGCGGCAATCGCCGCCGCCTCGTTGATGTCGCCGACGACGCCGATTTCGACCGCGCCATGGGCCAGACTGTCGGCGACCACCGGCTTCAGCTGCGCCCAGTCGAGCGTCATCAGCTTGGCCAGCGGCGGGGTCTGCGCGCGCGGATCGTCATTGGCGAGAATGCCCCCCGCGTCGCGGCCAAGCACCGCCGCCGGGGTTGCGTCGTTCGCGGCATATTGCTGCGGCAGCACGCGGCGGATCAGCGCCAGCCCATCGGCGCGATAGCCCGGATGGGTCAGGAAGGCCGCCATCAGCTTTGCCTGAAGCGCGAAGTCGCCCGGCGAGCTGGTCGCGGTGCCGCCGAAGAAATCGCTGCCGCTGCCGAAACTGGGGTTGACCGTCCGCCCCGCGAGGATCGAGCGCAGATCGTCGACGCTATGCGCCTCCAGCCCGCCAAGCACCATCGACCCCGCCAGCGCGACCCGCGTCGGATCGTCGCGCGTCGCGAGCAGGTTGCCGCCGTCGACACGCAGCGCCAGATAGACGGTGTCCTTTTGAAAATCGGTTTTCTTGATGTTGAGCATCACATTATTGGCAAAGCGGATGCGGCGGATGCCGAGATCCTCGACCCGCTCGTCGCTGATGATTTTGCCGGGGGTGCCGAAATTGTCATAGGCGAAAGCGGCATTGGCGGCCTGCGTCGGTGCCGCCACCGCGACCTGCGTCGAAGCGCGCAGCGCGCCAAGGATCGCTTCGGTGCCGCCTGCGATCGGTGCCTTCGCCGTCACCCGCGCGAGCGGCGCGCCGAAGCCGGTCATGCGCTGGCGGAACGCCGCGGTGACCGCCGCGGCGCTCAGTGACGGCGCGGTCGCCTCGAACAGCGCCTGCGACGTTTCGGGGCGAACAAAAACAAAATCGCCCTTTGCCGCGGTGACCAGTGCGTCGGCGAGCGCATCGCTGCGCCGCGTGGTTACCCCGGCGACGGCATTTTTGAACGCGGTGCGGCGGTTCGCCAGCTGCTCGTTGACCTCCGCCTGGGTAAAGCCATGTTCGATCGCGCGGCGCTGCTCCTGTTCGATCAGCGCCAGCGCCTCTTTCCACGCGCCCTCCTTGGCGACGGCGCCGACGGTGACCTGGTCAAAGACCTTCCAACCGCCCGCTTCCGCGAAATAGCCGACGAGGATCGGCGAATCCTCGTTCAAGGCGATTTTGGCCAGCCGGCGACTGACGATCCCCTCGCCGACATCTTCGGCCAGCGTGCGGGCGCGCTTCGCCTTGGTATCGGCCTCTTCGACCCAGGGTTTGAACGCGGCGATCGTCACCGAATCCTGGATCGCGGGGTCGATGAAGTCGTCGGCCGCCGCGGCGCGCTGATAATCGACATTGCCGATGTCGGGATCACCGCCGGCGGGGCCGCGCCCCTGCCAGTCGCCAAAGCGCGCCTTGATCTTGGCCTCGACCGCCGCCGGGTCGAAATCGCCGACCATCACCAGCGTCGCGCGCTCAGGGCGGTAATAACGGTCGTACAGGTCGCGCAGCCGCGCCGCGGGGGCGGTCTTGATCACCTCTTCGGTGCCGACCGGGATGCGGCTGGCGACCGTCATCCCCTGCATCTGGAAATCGAACTGGTCGATGACGCTGCGCAATTGATAGGTGTCGCGCGCCCGGCGTTCGGACAGGATGATCCCGCGCTCGCGGTCGACCGCGGCGGAATCGATGGTCAGCTCGCTTCCCGTCTCGCGCATCAGCATCAGCCCGGTGTCGATCAGGTCGTCCGACGCATTGGGCAGGTCGAGCTTGTATATCGTCTCGTCAAAGCCGGTCGAGGCGTTGGTGTCGGCGCCAAACGCCAGCCCCTTGCGTTCGAGCAGCTTGATCATCTCACCCTCGGGGACGTTGGTCGACCCGTTGAATGCCATATGTTCGAGGAAATGGGCGAGGCCGCGCTGGTCGTCGGCCTCGGCAAAGCTGCCGACGTCGAAGCGCATCCGCAGGACGACGCTGTCCTTGGGCGTGCTGTTTTGCAGCAGCGCATATTTCATTCCGTTGGGCAGCACGCCAAAGACGATGTTGGAGTCGACCGGCACATCGCTGGCGGCGAAGTTCCACGCCTTGGCCGCGGCGGTCTGCGGGTTGATCGCTGCCGTTGCCGCGGCGGCGGGAGCCGACGCTTCCTTGGCAAAGGCCGGCGCGGCGGTAACGGCGAGAAGGACGAGGGGCGACAGGGCGGTCGAAGCGCGCCGGACAAGGCTTTTGGTCATGCAACCGGTGTGGCCACCGCCCCGCGGACGGTCAAGCGATGCTTATGCCACCCGGCCGACGCTTTCGACCGACGACGTCTGGTCGCGATCAATCGCCTTTGCCGCATAGAGCGCGGTGTCGGCGACTTCGCACAATTTGCGCGCGGTGCGGCCATGATCAGGCCAGCGCGCGGTGCCGATGCTGGCGCCGACGCGGATCGGGCGGCCATCGATGCGATAGGGCGCGGCGAGCGCCGCGAGAATATGGTCGGCGAGCGAGGTGGCGAGCAATGGCGATCCGGCGGGCGCCAGGATCGCAAATTCGTCGCCGCCCTGCCGCGCCACGACGGCATGCTGACCGCAGGCCTGGCGCAGCCGCGCGGCGATTTCGCATAGCAACAGATCGCCGACCGCGTGGCCATGCTGGTCGTTGACCGGTTTGAAACCGTTGAGGTCGAGCAGCGCGATGGCAAAATGGCCATCCTGACCCACGGCCCCGATTTCCTGGTCGAGCCGGAGGTCGAATTCGCGGCGATTGGCAAGCCCGGTGAGCGGGTCGGTGTGTGCCAGATCGCGCATCTGCCGTTGCAGTTCGAGCAGGTCGATCACCTGGCCGTGCTGCTGGATCACCATGCGGAGCAGGAATAGCGTTGCGATCACCAGACTGGTACCGGCGGCGATTTCGGGCGGATGCCCCGACGTCAGCATCAGCAGCGCGATCGGCGCCAGCCCGACCCCCAGATTGAGGAAGGTCGCAAAGCGGATCGACGACAGGCAATAGGCGGTCGCAAGCGACCCCATCGCCATGATCATCGCATAATAGCTGTGCGTTGCCGGAGGGGCGGCGAGCCAGTTGGTCACCGTCCAAACGCTGCACATCAATCCGGTGACGCCCGACACCCAGCTGGCTTCGCGGATCATGCGCCGCACGCGGCGCGGGCTCATCCGCCGCCCGCGATTGTGCATCAGGAACAGGAAGCCGAAGATACCGGCGGTGGCGAGGATCACCGGGAAACCGATGCGGATCACCGGATGTACCGTCGCGACCCCGGCGTAGATCGCGGTCGGGGTCGTCGCCGCCAGCATCAGGAACAGCATCGGGGTCAGCGTTTCGATACGATTGGCGCGCAGGATCGCGACATCGTCGCGAATATCCTGTGGAACCGGCGGAAAAATCCGCGTGATCAACCTGTTAAAGACCCCCGTCATACCCCCCGATAGCAAGCGCGGGTAAAGCATCGGTTAAGGATCGAAAGCGCGTCTTATCATTTGCTTGGCGCGTGAAAGGCCGACGAATGGCCCGGCAAATTAACCCTGTCGGGCGACCGCAACGCCCTCTGTTTCGGGGCTCGCCGCGGGCTCGGTTTCACCGCGGCCGCGCCGAAACGGGTAGAGGAGCTGGCGGGCATAGGTGACCGGAACATCGTCGTCGATGCCATAGCGCGTCGGCATCGCGTCGCGCCGCATATGCGCGGTGCCAAAGACAATATCCCAGATCGGAAACTGGGCCGAAAAATTGCGGTTCCACGCCTCGGGATGATCGGCATGGTGCCAATGGTGGAAACATGGCGACGCAAAGACCCAGTGCAATGGGCCAAAATTGACGCGCAGATTGGCGTGCAGCATCAACGAATGCCATTGGTACAGGATGAAGAAAATCGCGATTGCGCCATCCGCAAAGCCGAGCGCAAAGACCGGCGCGATCGACGCGCCCTTGGTCAGGATCTGGTCGACCGGGTGGACGCGGTGCGCCGCCAGCCAATCCAGTTCCTCGATGCTGTGGTGGATCGCGTGAAAACGCCACAGCGACGGCAGCGTATGGAACAACCGGTGCATGGCATAGAAACACAGGTCGGCGACCAGCATCAGCGCCACAACCTGAAGCCACAAAGGTTGCTGCGCGACGCTGGCGCGAAATGCGGCCGGAAGCAGCGCTTGCCCGATAGCGATCGCACCGGCCGCAACAACCAGCAAACCAATGCCGATCGGGATACGGTTGAGGAGGAAAAAGACGGCGTCGTTGAACCATCCCCGCCGCAGCGGCCCTTGCGCCGGACGCGCCGGCAGCAGCCGTTCGAGCGGCAGGAAGATCAGCGCGATCAGCCACGCGCTTTGCAGGTCGACCAGTTTCAGCAGGAAATCCACCGCCGCGCCGCTCCGTCAAAAAATATAAGGGATCAACCGGTAACGCACCTTGCGGCTCAATTCCTGATAGGCCGGGTCCGCCATCAACACGCGTTCTTCGGCCAGGATGCGCGAGATATTGAGCGCCAGACCCAGGCTATAGACGCCCAGATTCCACCAATTGGGGCCGCTGAGCAGAAAGCCGATGTGCGTCAACGTGTAGCCCGCGTACATCGGGTGGCGCATCAGGCGGTACGGACCGCTGACCTTTACCCCGCGGTTGGCGGCGATCACGCCAAAGCTGCGCCGCAGCGTGAATTTCGCGTAAAGCTGGAACAGCATGCCGCCGATGATCAGGAAACTGCACAGCGCCAAGGGCACCAGCGGGGTATCGCTTGACGCCGTCACCAGCATCGGGGCGAGCGTCCCGCCAAAGCCCAGCGCCCAGTCGAGCGGGCGCAGCGAGATACTGTCGGTCGAGCGGCGGAAAAGGACGAAGAAGACGACGCAGCTTTCCGCGACAAGGAGCAGCCAATTTTGATAATGGCCGGTTTCGATCGCCGAGGGGATCAGCCTTGAAGCCAGCAGCCCCAACAGCACGACGACGACGACCTTTTCCAAAAGGTCCCAATCGAAACTGCGCGCTGCTGGCTGCGCTTGCCCACTCGATCCGCTCATGGTGCCATATCCCCACTATTCTTGGGGATCGCATAGCGCCGGGATGGTTACCAACCGGATAATTTTGCGCGCTTCATGCGCGGATCACCGACTTATTTGTCGCGTTTCTTCCGGTGGCTGTCGAGGTCGAGCACCGTGTGGTCGCCGCCTTCGGGCAGCAGGCCGAGCCGGCGCGCGACTTCCTGATAGGCTTCGACTTCGCCGCCGAGGTCACGGCGAAAGCGATCCTTGTCGAGCTTTTCGTTCGTCGTCATGTCCCACAGGCGGCAGCCGTCGGGGCTGATCTCGTCGGCGAGGATGATGCGGCTGAAATCGCCTTCGTACAGGCGCCCGAACTCGAGCTTGAAATCGACGAGCCGGATGCCGACCGCAGCGAACATGCCGCTCATGAAATCATTGATGCGGATCGCCATGTCCTGAATGTCGTGCAGCTCTTCCTGGCTGCACCAGCTGAAACAGGCGATATGCTCCTCGGCAACCAGCGGATCGCCGAGCGCGTCATCCTTGTAGCAATATTCGATCAGGGTGCGGGGGAGCTGGGTGCCCTCCTCGATGCCGAGCCGCTTTGACAGCGTGCCCGCGGCAACATTGCGCACGATGACCTCGATCGGCACGATCTCGACCTGGCGGATCAACTGCTCGCGCATGTTGAGGCGGCGGATGAAATGATGCGGCACGCCGATATTGCCGAGCAGCGTGAACACATGCTCGGAAATCCGGTTGTTGAGCACGCCCTTGCCGTTGATCGTCCCGCGCTTTTGCGCGTTGAACGCAGTCGCATCATCCTTGAAATACTGGATCAACGTGCCCGGTTCGGGGCCTTCATAGAGGATCTTGGCTTTGCCTTCGTAAATCTGGCGGCGACGGGCCATGGGCAGAGACTTTCCTTAGCATCAAAATAGCTGGCCCCGGCAAAGGCGACTCATCGAAAGGCGCGGTGCCGGGGCGATGGGGCGCCTATAGCGGCAAAGCCACGGCGCGTCACCCGTCATGCTCACCCGTCACTTTACGTCTACGTCAACTAGTGCTTGCGCTCGCACGGATCGCTTGCAACGATGGCCCAACCAAGGAGAGAGATCATGAGCTTTGAGCAGATTCGCCTCGATCGGCACGAAGGCATTGCGCTGCTGACGCTGCACCGGCCCGACCGGATGAACGCCTTTACCACCGAGATGATGCTGGAAATTGTCGCGGCGCTCGATGAATGTGACGCCGACGATGGCGTGCGTGCGGTGATCTTTACCGGATCGGGCGACCGCGCCTATTGCGCCGGCGCTGACCTGGGTCGGGGCGCGGCGACCTTTGACTATGCAAAACGCGCCGACAAGGCGGTGCTGCTGCCCGATGGCGTGGCAGCGAGTCCGGTTGCCGACGATGGGACGATCGACTGGTCGCACCCGCTGATCCGCGATTCGGGCGGGCGCGTGTCGATGCGGATTTTCGACTGTAAAAAGCCGGTGCTCGGCGCGATCAACGGCGCCGCGGTTGGGATCGGGGCAACGATGACGCTGTCGATGGACGCGCGGCTGGCCAGCGAGACCGCGCGCTACGGCTTTGTCTTCGCGCGGCGCGGGATCGTGCCCGAGGCCGCGTCGAGCTGGTTCCTGCCGCGACTGGTTGGCATCCAAAACGCGGTCGACTGGTGCTATTCGGGCCGCCTGATCGACGCCGCCGAAGCGCATGACAAGGGATTGGTGCAGTCGGTGCACACCCCCGGCGCGCTGGTCGATGCCGCGATCGCCAAGGCGCGCGAGCTGACCGATCACAGCGCGCCGGTGTCGGTCGCCCTGACCCGCCACATGCTGTGGCGGATGCTGGGTGCGCCGCACCCGATGAGCGCCCACCGCTGGGACAGCCGCGCCATTTTCGCGCGCGGTCGCAGCGCCGATGCGGCCGAGGGGGTGTCGAGCTTCCTCGAAAAGCGGCCCGCCAATTTCACCGTCAGCGTGGCGAATGATTATCCCTGGTTCGCCGAGTTCGAGGACACGCCGCCGTATAGCTGAGGGGTCAGTCCGCTGCGCTCCCGCGCTTCCTGAAATACGGCCGGAAGAACATGTAGAGGCCGGAGAATATCAGGAGGAAAAGCGGCGGCAGCGGCAGATAATAGACCCACTCGACCGGCTGATGCCCGAGGCCGAGCGTCACGAATATGGCGAGAACGATCGCCGAAAAGAGGATCGATACCCAGCGGTGAAACTGCCGGATCCACAGGCTCCAGTTCATGATATTCTCCCTGTCTGACTGTCAGTCGAGCGTCGCCACGACCTTTTCGAGATTTTCGAGATGGATGCGCCAGCCGCCCTTGGCGCCGCCGAAAGCCTGCTTCTGGTCAGGGCGGAAGCCGACCTGCTCCATGCGCAGCCGCGTGCCGGCAGACGTCGGTTCGAGCGTGAAGGTCACGGTGCTTTCCAGCGCGTAGGCGGGATCGTCGTGCGCGTGGTTCCAGCTGTAGGAGAGACTGCGCCCCGGTTCGACGTCGAGGATCTCGCAGTCGACATGGCCCCAGTCGCCGCGCAGCTGGAACCGGTGGCCGAGATCGAGGCCGAAGTCATTCTTCATCAGCCATTCCGCGATCAGGTGCGGCTGCGTCAGCGCGCGCCACAGCTTTTCGGGCGGGTGGGGAATTTCGCGCTCGACGGTTACGGTGCGCGTATCGGTGTCGGTGTCCGTCATTGATCCATCCTTTTGAGCAAATCTTCGAGATCGTCGAACCGCGCTTCCCAGAAGCGGTTCATGCGCCCGGTCCAGTCGATGAGCGGCGCGAGCGCGCGTTGCTGGGCACTGTAATGCGTCTGGCGGCCCAAGTGCCGGTCGAGCACCAGCCCCGCCTGTTTGAGAATGCCAAGATGTTTGGAGACCGCGGGCTGCGAAATACCGGCGCCTGCCGTCAGCGCGCCGACCGTCTGCTCGCCTTCGAGGCACAGCCGTTCGAAAAGCGCACGCCGACTGGGATCGGCGAGCGCCCTGAAAAGAAGGTCGGGGGAATGTTGCATCTAATCCATAACTCCGTGGCTATGGATTAACTCATAACCATCGAGTTATGAATGTGTCAAGCCCCCGTCTCAGGCAGCGTCATATTTTCGCCGCCCACGCGTCGCCGTCATGCTGTGCGTCGCCTTCAGCACCGGGGTGTGGGTGCGGATCGTTTCGACATTGTGCCAGTTCGCGGTGACCCGGTCGCGGGTCATCTGCACCGTGACATAACCGCGATCCTGCGTGTTCGCCCATTTGAGCTGCGGCGATGCGGCGCGCAGCGCCGACACCCGCGCCTCGTCCGAAATGCCGCGCGTATAGCCTTCGTAACCGGGCGAGGTGACGCTTTGCCCGGCGATCTCGATTCCCGCCGGGCGGCCGCCTTCGCCGAGGTCGAACGCCCAGGCATTATGCGTGTCACCGGTCAGGGTGACGAGGTCGGCGTCGGCGCGCTGGGCCGCGCCGAGCAGCCGCGAACGCGCCGCCGGATAGCCGTCCCACGCATCGAGGTTGAACGGAATGCCCGCCTTGGCCGCCATCTGCGCCGCGTCGATCCGGCGGCGGACATTGTCGGCCATGGTTGCGCCGAACCAATCCTTTGATTCGGGCGGCGTGAACAGGCTGCCCATCACCACTTGCTGTGCGCAGACCTGCCAGCGCGTGCCCTGCCTGGTCGAGGCAGCGAAGCCGTCGAACAACCAATTTTCTTGTTCGGCGCCCATCATCTGACGCGCGGGATCGCGATAGGCGGTTTCGGCGAATTGTTTGAGCTTCGCCGCCGTGTCGCCCGGCCCGGCGATGATTTCATCGATCTCGAACTGGCGGTCGCGGCCGGTCACCCGCGTTTCGGGGAGGAAGATCGTCGCGAGGTCGCCGACCTGATAATCGCGCCAGCGCGTGTCGGCGACGGGCATCCATTCGCGATAGGCGCGCTCGGCGGCCGCAACGCGATCGGGCCAGCTGCCTTCGCCGTCATTGTGGTTCTCTGCCCCGCCCTTCCAGCTGTCGTTGGTGATTTCATGATCGTCCCACTGGGCGATCATCGGGAACAGTGCGTGGAGCCGCGCCAGATCGGGGTCGCTGCGATAGGCGGCGTAGCGGAGGCGATAATCGGCCAGCGCCACCATCTCGTGCGCCGGCTGGATGTCGCGGCCCGGCACCGCCTGTTTGAGCGAGGGATAGTCGCCAACCGGATATTCGTAGAGATAGTCGCCCGAGTGGACGACCAGATCGATGTCCTGCCGCGCCGCGGCGTGGGCATAGGCGTTGAACCAGCCGAACGGCAGGTTCGAGCAGGAAAAGAGCGCGAGGGTGAAGGTGCTGGTCGGCCCGGCAGGCAGGGTGCGGGTGCGGCCGGTCAGCGACTTGGTCCCGTCTGGAGCGACAAAGCGATAATAATACCAGCGGCCGGGTTCGAGCCCCGCAACCACCAGCTTGGCGGTATGATCGCGGTCGCCGGTCGCGGCGACGCTGCCGCCGCCGGAAATTTTTGCAAAATCGGATGTTGCGGACAATTCGGCGGTCAGCATCGTGTCGCTCGGCGCGGCGTAGCGCGTCCACAGCAGCACCGAATTGGCGCCCGGCTCGCCGCTCGCGACGCCGTGGGTAAAGCCCTGCGCCATCATCGCGGCGGCCGCGCCCGGCAGCGACAGCGCCGCCAGTCCCGCGGTACCCAGCGCGATCAGCTGACGCCGATCCATTTCGCCCCATTGATGATGCATCGCAAATCTCCTCCTCGACCGGCGGGTTCTTTGCCCGGCCTTTGTTACGATTCGGCGCCGCCCGGATTTAGGCTAACCCATCACCCCGAGCGCGAGCAGCAGGAACATGAACATCATCACCGAAAACAGGCTGAAAAACAGCAGCAAATTGGTGCGCACGAACGCCCCGAGGCGCGACGAGCGATAGGCGCCGCGCAGCTGGCGATACATATGGAACGGCACGTACAGCAGCGCGAACGCGGTCGCGACGTCGCCGAAGATCGTCAGGTTGAACAGCCGCACGACCACGAACAAGAGCAGCATGAAGCTGATCGAATAGGTCACGAAGACAAAGTGGTCGTAAGTGTGGAAGCGGCGGCTGAACGGAAAAAGCAGCCACATAAAGGGCAGCGACATCGGAATCAGCGCCCAGGCGAATTTATAGGCGTTCGCCTGCAGCTTGTAGAATATCAGCGCGGGGTTCGCGATCGCCTTTTGCATGCTCTGGTCGATGAACGGAACCCCGGTATCGACCTTGGTCTGCGACAGGAAGTCGGCGCCGGTCATCACCTGATCGACGGGATCGTCAAGCACCGGCGGCCCCTTGTCGAGCTCTTCCTGGCTCAGGCGCCGGGCGACGCGGAGGTAGCCGGCGCTTTTCTGCAGCGTCGCGCGTTCCTCCTCAAGCTGTCGCCGCTCGGCCGCAGGCAGGGCCTTGTCCGCCAGCCGCGCGTCGATGCGATCGACCTCTTGCTCGAAACTGTCCTTGAGCGCGTTCGAGCGCGTCTGTTCGGCCGCCGCTTTGGCAATGCCCTCGCCCACCCCGCCGCCGCTGCCGACCATCGCAAGCACCGCATAGGTCAGGAACACCGCGAACAGGAACAGCGCGAGCGGCGAGATGAAGCGCGCGCGCTCGCCGTGGATATAGCGGCGCGTCAGGTCGCCGGGCCGCCACGCGAGCAGCGGCAACGTGTTCCAGATCTTGCCCTCGAAATGAAAAATCGCATGGACCAGATCGTGCCCGATCGCACCGAAGCTGCGGTGGACGTCGGCGCGCTGGCCGCAATGATGACAGTGCGAGCCGACCAGGCTGGTGCCGCAGTTCAGGCAGCGCAGTCCGCCTGCCGGCTCGCCCGGCCCGCCGTGCTGCGGCTCGACGACGCGCCCCGCCAATCCCGCGGTGACCGCCGCGCCGATGCCTTCGATATCCCCGCTCATGGCGCCTTGCCTAAAGGCGGGCGCAGCGCGACGCAACGGGACTTTCGGGCGTCAGGCAAAACGTGATAGTGGCAGCGCCATGAACGCCGAAGCTCTCACCGCCCCGCCGATGCCCGGCGATGCCGTCGCCCTGATCGCCGACATCGGCGCGCGCGCGCGTCTTGCAGCGAAACGGTTGGCGTTGGCGGCCACCGCGGACAAGGCCGCGGGGCTGGTTGCCGCTGCCGCAGCGATCCGCGCCAGCGCCGCCGACATCCTCGCCGCCAATGCCGAAGATATGGCGGCGGGACGGACGAACGGACTGTCGGGCGCGATGCTCGACCGGTTGCGGCTCGACGCGGAGCGATTGGCAGACATTGCCGGCGCGATCGACGCCATCGCGGCGCTGCCCGATCCGGCGGGCGCCGAAATCGAGCGGGTGGCGCGGCCTAACGGGCTGGTGCTCAGCCGGGTGCGCGTGCCGCTGGGCGTCGTCGGCATCATCTATGAAAGCCGCCCCAATGTGACCGCCGATGCCGCGGCGCTCGGGCTGATGTCGGGCAACGCGGTGATCCTGCGCGGCGGCAGCGAGGCAGTGCATTCGAACCGTGCGATCCATGCAGCGTTCGCGGCGGGGCTGGTCGCAGCGGGCCTGCCCGCCGATGCGGTGCAGCTTGTCCCGACGCAGGACCGCGCCGCGGTCGGCGCGATGCTCCGCGCGCAGGGGTTGATCGACATCATCATTCCGCGCGGCGGCAAGGGGCTGGTCGCGCGGGTGCAGGACGAGGCGCGGGTGCCCGTGCTCGCGCACCTCGACGGGATCAACCATCTTTACGTCGATGGCGCCGCCGATCCGGCGAAAGCCGTCGAACTCGCGGTCAACGCCAAGATGCGCCGCACGGGCGTCTGCGGCGCGACCGAAACGATCCTGATCGACCGCGCCTATCCCGCACCGCTGGCGATTGTCGACGCGCTGGTCGCGGCGGGCTGCGAAGTGCGCGGTGACAACGCGGTCGCGGCGCTGAGCCCGCATGTCGACCCGGCATCGGCGAGCGACTGGGACACCGAATATCTCGACGCGATCGTGTCGATCGCGATGGTCGATGGGCTGAGCGGCGCACTCGCCCACATCGACGCCCATTCAAGCCGCCACACCGACGCGATCGTCACCGAGGATGCCGCCGCCGCCGAACGCTTTCTGGCGGGAGTCGACAGCGCCATCGTCATGCACAATGCCTCGACGCAGTTCGCCGACGGCGGCGAATTCGGCCTCGGCGCCGAAATCGGCATCGCCACGGGGCGTCTTCATGCGCGGGGACCGGTCGCTCTCGAAGGGCTCACGACATACAAATGGTTGGTGCGCGGCACGGGACAGGTCCGGCCTTGACGGCCATCAAGCGTAATCAGTTCGCGAAATGGATCCGCTGGGCAGCGCTTCTTCTGCTGATCACTGCCACGCCATTTTGTTGGCTAGTGGCCCGCGATACGATCCTGGTGCTGCGTGCGAGCGATGGGCTGGGTGAACAAACGGCACGCTGGTTGCTGGTGACACGCTTCGCCAACACGATCGATGATTCGAAGATTTCGGCCAAAACGCGAGAGCCCTTCTATCTGACGATGTTATACGGCCCCAGTTGCTTTGTTTTGAAGGGCGCGACGCTCCTCCCGAGTGACACGCCGCCGGCGCAATCCAGTCTTCGTGACGACCGGCAACCATCGCTGGACGAAATTTTGTCGACGCACCGAATGCTCGCCGAGCGTCAAGTAAATCAGACCATTCAAGATCATGCCATATCCGAAAGCTTCTCGACCGCCGAATTGATCCTGTTCAACGGTTGCGTTGCGGCGACGCCATTTGCCCCGATGTGCGAGAAGCGTGTCTCGGCGCGGCTGGATGCGGTCTATGATAAAGTGTCGAACGAGGCCTTCACGCTTTTAGGTACGAAGGCTCGCCAAGCGGGCGCGCCGAATAGATATTGCGATATCATGCCTCAGGTCGTCAGGGACGAAAGGCTGAGGCTGCCATGATCCCCACCGGCCTCCTCGGCGGCAGCTTCAACCCCGCGCATGGCGGGCATCGTGCGATCAGTTTGAACGCCATCGATGCCCTCGGCCTCGACGAGATGTGGTGGCTGGTTTCGCCGGGCAATCCGCTCAAGCCCAAAGCGGGCATGGCTTCGCTGCCCGCACGGCTCGCTTCGGCACAGCGGATGGCAAAGCGCGCGCCGATTCGCGCGACCGGAATCGAGGCCGAACTCGGCACGCGCTACACCATCGATACGCTGAAAAAACTCGTCCGCCGCTACCCCGATCGCCAGTTTATCTGGATCATGGGGGCCGACAATCTGGTCCAGCTGCCCCAATGGCGCGACTGGCGGGGGATTGCGCGACTCATGCCGATTGCGGTTATCGCGCGTCCGGGCTATAATGACCGCGCCCATGCAAGACGTGCGATGGGTTGGCTTCGGCGCTTCGTCCGGCCCGTGGACCAGACATTGCATTGGACGGACTGGAGACCGCCCGCCCTCGTGTTCCTGCGATTTTCGCCCGATGTGCGATCCGCAACTGCGATACGGCAGGCCAACCCCCGCTGGTTCGAACGCTATGAAGGTCGCGCTTTGCGCGATCCGCTGACGCGTTCGCGGCTTGTGGACCCGACTAGGAAAGGACGCATTTGATCTCCGCCACCCAGGATGCCGCCAATGGCGCCGCATCCGCCAATGATAACGTGGACGCGCTCCACGCTCTGATCCTCCACCAGCTGGATGAGGACCAGGCCCAGGAAACCATCTCGATCCCGCTTGCCGGAAAAAGCAGCATCGCCGATCATATGGTGATCGCGAGCGGCCGGTCGACGCGCCATGTCTCGGCGATTGCCGAGAAACTGGCACAGCGGATCAAGCAGGAAGCGGGCCGCCAGGTTCGCGTCGAGGGACTGCCCAATGCCGATTGGGTGCTGCTCGATGCGGGCGACGTCATCGTCCACCTGTTCCGCCCCGAGGTGCGCAGCTTCTACAATCTCGAGCGCATGTGGTCGTTCGGCGACGCACCGCCGGTTGTAGCCGCAAATTGACGTCCCTGCCCTGCCAAGGGTAGGCGGGGCGTCATGTTGCTGCACATCATCGCGCGCGGGCGCATCGGGCGCGGGCCTGAGGCTGAGCTGGTCGAGCGCTACATGAAGCGTGTGACCTGGGCGCAGAAGATTTCGGAGCTTCCGGACACAGGCGGTCGTATGCCTGCCGCGGCGGAAAATAGCCGCACCATCTTGCTCGATGAGGGCGGCGAACAGATGTCGTCGACCGAATTTGCGAAATTGCTCGAAAGCTGGCGCGATAGCGGGGTGCGTGAGGCGCGTTTCTGCCTCGGCGCCGCCGACGGCTTTACCCCGGAGGAGCGCGAGGGCGCCAACAAGGTCATCGCCTTTGGCCGCGCGACCTGGCCGCATCTGATGGCGCGCGCGATGCTCGCCGAACAATTGTGGCGCGCCACCAGCATCGTCGCGAACCACCCCTATCACCGCGAGGGGCGGCAATGAGACGCCTTTTCATCGGCTTGGCCGTCGCCGCAGCTTTTGCCGGCGGCGCGCTCGTCCTGGCGCAGAGCGATGTCTTCGACCCGCAAGCGATCGCCGCACGCGAGCGCAACCAGTTGCTCGATGCCAAGCAGCAGTCGGCCGAAGCGATGGCGCGCAGCACCCGGCTGGAGGCGCAGGCGGTCGCCGCGAGCAGCGCGGCCGACCGGCTGAAAAAACGCAGCGCCGCGCTGGCGGCGCGCATCCAGTCGGCCGAAGCCGACATCAGCGCCGGCGAAGCGCGCGTCGCGCTGGTCAGCCGCCGCCTGGCGGGGCAGCGCGCGCGGCTGGCGGAGCAGCAACAGCCGCTGCTCGAACTCGCCGCCTCGCTCCAGCAACTCTCACGCCAGCCGCCGGTCAGCGTGCTGGCGCAGCCGGGATCGCTGAGCGATATGGTCCACGCCCGCGCCGTGATCGACGCCGCAATGCCGGTGATCGAACGCCGCACCGCCGGGGTGCGCCGGGAATTGACGCTGCTGCAAACGACGCGCCGCCAGCAGGCGGTCGCGCTGGAGGCGCTGTCGGCGAGCAAGGTGCAGCTGTCGCAGCGGCGCGGCGCGCTGACCCGGCTGGAAAATGAAGGCCGGCTCCGCTCGCGCGAATTGATGAGCAGCGCGCAGCTCGAGGCCGACCGCGCGCTGGGGCTGGGCGAAAAAGCCCGCGACATCGTCGACCTGATGGACTCGCTCGAGGCCGATGGCGCGGTGCGCGCCGAACTGGCGCAATTGGCGGGTCCGCTGCCGCGCCCGCGCAACCCGGCCGCCAATATCGCCAACGCGGCGCCGCCCGCGCCCGCCGAGGCCGCGCTGACCGAGGGCGCCTACCGCCTGCCCGTTGTCGGCCGCATCGTCGCCGGGCTGGGCGAGGTCAACGACAGCGGCGTCCGATCGCGCGGCGTGACGATTGCGGCGCGTCCGGGGGGACAGGTCGTTGCCCCTGCCCCCGGCCGCGTCAGTTTCGCCGGCGATTATCGCGGCTATGGCAAGATCGTCATCATCGATCATGGCGGCGGCTGGATCTCGTTGCTGACCGGCATGATCGGGCTGTCGGTCGCGGTCGGCGACACGCTGGACAGCGGCGCCCCGGTCGGACGCGCGGGGTCCGACGACAGCCGCATTACCGTCGAGCTGCGCCGCGGGGGCCGCCCGGTCGATATTGTCGCAATGATCGGATGACGTCGCTTGCCGGGATTCGGGCCGGTTAATCCCCCGTTCGGGCGCTGTCCCCTATCGGGATGCACCGCTTGACGCCTGCGCAAATGCGTAGGAGGATGGTGGGCCGGGGTACATAGGGCGGGAATTCCTGCCGGAGTGAAAGACGCACATGACCGACTCGACCAAGAAGCCCGCATCCTCGAAGCGCCGCTTTGCGTTGTGGCAGGGCGCCGCCGCGCTCTCGACGCTGGCGCTGGTGCCGCTCGCGACCGGCGCGATGGCGAGCGTCGACAGCAAGACGCAGGAAGAAATTGCGCGGTTCATGGACGTCTATCTCGAAGTGAAATCAAACTATGTCGAACCGGTCGACGATTCAAAACTGATCGAGGGTGCGATTAACGGCATGCTCGCCAGCCTCGATCCGCATTCGGGTTATCTCGACGCGCGCGGCTTTTCGAACCTGCGCACCCAGACCGACGGCGAATATGGCGGGCTGGGCCTGTCGGTGACGATGGAAGACGGCGTCGTGAAGGTCATCGCGCCGACCGCCGACACCCCCGCCGACAAGGCGGGGATCAAGTCGGGCGACTATATCACCCACATCAACAAGGAACTGATCTTTGGCCTGACGCTCGACGAGGCGGTCGATCAGATGCGCGGGCGTCCGGGCACCAAGATCGACGTCACGATCGTCCGCGAAGGCCAGGACAAGCCGATCGAGATGTCGCTGATGCGCGAAGTGATCGACCTGAAGCCCGTCAAATGGGAAGTCAGCGGCGATGTCGGGGTGCTGACCGTCACCAGCTTCTCCGCCGATGCGACCACCGATTTGCGCGCCGCGATGATGGCGGTCGAAAAATCGCTGGGCAAAAAGCCGCGCGGCTGGGTGCTCGATCTGCGCTCGAACCCTGGCGGGCTGCTCGACGAAGCCGTCGGGATCAGCGACCTGTTTCTGGAACGCGGCGAAATCGTGTCGCAGCGTGGCCGCCGCAAGGGCGATATCGAACGCTATTTTGCCGAGCCCGGCGATCTGGCGGGCGGTGCCCCGGTGGTCGTGCTGATCGATTCGGGTTCGGCTTCGGCCTCCGAAATCGTTGCCGGCGCGCTGCAGGACCAGCATCGCGCTGTCGTGATGGGCGAACGCAGTTTCGGCAAGGGATCGGTGCAGACGGTGCTGCCGCTGTCCGACACCACCGCGCTGCGGCTGACCACCGCGCGTTATTACACTCCGTCGGGGCGCAGCGTGCAGGAGGGCGGGATCGATCCCGACATCCGCGTGCCGCAGCTGTCCGATCCCGATTATGCATCGCGGCCGAAATTCCGCGAAAGCGACCTGCGCCGTCACCTGATCAACGAGAAAAAGGTCGACGACGGATTGCTCGAAAAGGACGAAAAGGCCGATCCGCGCTTTGCCGCAACCGCCGCCGACCTGAAGGCGAAGGGGATCGAGGACTTCCAGCTGCACTATGCGCTGCAAACGATCGGGCGCATCAGTCCGACCGCACCGCGGATGGCGCAGAGCAGCAAGCCCGCGGCCAAACCGACCGCCAAGCCGACCGCGCGCAACTAAGGGGTTGCCGACATGCTGAAATCGCGCCTGACCGCGCCCGCCGTCGCGCTTGCCGCGCCGCTGCTGCTGTATGGCGGGGCGCTGGTGTCGCAATATGGCTTTGGCCTGCACCCGTGCGAGATGTGTTACTGGCAGCGGTGGCCGCATCAGGCGGCGATCGTGCTGGCGCTGCTCGCGCTGCTGCTGCGCGGCAATGACAAGGCGATGCGCGCCCTGACATTGCTCGCCGCGCTCGCCATCGCCGTCTCCGGCGCGATCGGGATTTACCATGCCGGGGTCGAATATGGCTTTTGGGAGGGCATTACCACCTGCGCGACCGGCGGCGGCGGGCCGGTATCGCTCGACGCGATCATGAACGCGCCGCTGATCCGCTGCGACACCGCGCAATGGACGCTGGCCGGTATCTCGCTCGCGGGGTTCAACGCGATCTTTTCGCTGGGCGCGGCGGTGCTTATCTTGACCTTGCTGCGCCGGGGGACCACATCGGCGGCATGACGAAAGCCCCTGCCAAGAGCAATCGGTGCACCGCATCGATGATCCGCGTCGACCAGGCCGGCGAATATGGCGCGACGCGCATCTATGCCGGCCAGCTCGCGGTGATGGGCGATCGCCACCCGATGGCGCGCGAGATCGCGCATATGGCCGAGCAGGAAGAGCGCCATCGCAAATTCTTTGACGACATGATCGCCAAGCGCGGCGTGCGTCCGACTGCGCTCCAGCCGTTCTGGAACGTCGCAGGCTTTGCCCTGGGCGCGGTGACCGCCGCGATGGGACCGCGCGCCGCGATGGCGTGCACCGCCGCGGTCGAGACCGAGATCGACCGCCATTACCGCGACCAGCTCGATGCACTCGGCGACAGCGATCCCGAACTGAGCGCCGCGGTCGCCGATTTCCGCGCCGAGGAGCTGGAGCATAAGGAAGCCGCGCTCGCCGCGGGCGCCGAAAGCGCGCCAGGCTATCCGGTGCTGAGCCTGGCGATCCGCGCCGGTTGCCGTGCAGCCATCGCGCTGTCGAAGCGTATCTGATAGATAAAGGCCTGCCCGTCCGTTCATGACCGATGCAGGGTCGCGGTGCCAAGCCGCACCAAACAAGACAAAGGAATATCCGATGACCCGCCTGCCCCTGTTCGCGCTGATCCTGGCCGGTAGCGCCGTCCCCCTGCCCGCCATGGCTCAGGAAGCGACGGTCGATGGCGAAAAGGTCAACCAGGTCGTCGTCTATGGCGACGATCAATGCCCAAAGGGGGCCGCCGACGAAATCCTGGTCTGCGCCAAACTTCCCGAGGGCGAACGCTATCGCGTTCCCGAGATGCTGCGCGGCAACCCGCTCGATGTGCGCAACGAAGCATGGGCGAACAAGGTCGTCGCGGTCGAGCGCATCGGCCGCTTTGGCACCGACAGCTGCTCGCCGACCGGGCTGGGCGGCTTCACCGGCTGCACCCAGGCTCTGGTCGCGGGCGCCAAGGCCGAACGGCAGGCCGCCGACAAGACCGACTGGCAGGCAATGATCGCCGACGAACGCGCCAAGCGCATCGCGGGCATCGATGCCGCGTCGGATGAGGTCGAAGCCGCAGTGCGGGCCGAGGAACGCGCGCTCGCCGAGCGCCAGAAAGCCGCCGAGGAACTGGAGCGTCAGGCGAGCGGCCAGGCGCCGATGCCGACGGCGCCCGACGAGGCCGACGCCGAGCCGCTGCCGGTCCCGCCGCAGGGCTAAACCCTCCTGTCGTCATTGCGACCCCGGCGGAAGCCGGGGTCGCAATGACGAGGTGTTTGGCGGGCGCGATCAGTTCAGCAAATATTGCTTCCAGAACAACAGCGACGCCCAGAAATTATAGTCGGCATTTTCCTTCTTGGCGAAGCCGTGGCCCTCGTTGGTGCCGACCAGATGCCACGCCGTGCCGCCATTTTTACGGATCGCCGCGACGATCTGGTCGGCTTCTGATGCGGGAACGCGCGGGTCGTTGGCGCCGGTGACAACGAACAGCGGTTTCTTGATGTCGGCGACCCGCGTCAGCGGCGAGATTTCCATCAGCTTGGCGCGCTGTTCGGGCACCCGTTCGTCGCCATATTCGACGCGGCGCAGATCGCGGCGGTAATCCTGGGTGTTTTCCAGAAAGGTGACGAAGTTGGAAATCGCGACGACGCACAGGTTTGCGCGCAGCTTGGCGGCATAGTGCGTCGCGGCGGCGTAGCACATATAGCCGCCATAGCTGCCGCCGGTCAGCCCGAAACGCGCCGCGTCGAGGCTTTTGTCCCTGGCCAGCGCGTCGAGGAACGCGCCCATGTCCTTGACGCTGTCCTCGCGCTTGAACGGCCCGTTGTCGAGGCTGACGAACGTCTTGCCATACCCCGTCGAACCGCGGACGTTGGGATAGAAAAGCGCGATCCCCATTTCATTGAGCATATAGTTGCTGCGCCCCATGAAGCCGGGGCGCGACTGGCCTTCGGGGCCGCCATGCACACTCATGATCAGGGGGCGCTTGCCGGGGAATTTTGCCGGGTCGGGGCGATAGAGAAAGCCCGATACCTCGAGCCCGTCAAAGCTCTTTACCTTGACCAGTTCGGGTTCGATATTTTGGGTCACATCAAGCCCGCCGGTTTCGCTTTCGGTCCAGCGGGTGATCGCCAGCGTCGTGGGATCGACGCTGAAGGCGTCGGCGGCACTGCGCGCCGAGGTGAAAGTGATGCCGATTTCGCCCCACGGCGCGATCTCCAGCCCGCCGATGATCCCCGCGGGCAGTTTGTCGACGGTCCGCACGGCGCCGGTCTTTGGATCGAACAGCCGCAGGGTCGACGTCCCCGCCTCGTTGACGACATAGGCGATGAAACTGCCGTCGTCGGCGATGTCGAACGTGTCGATGTCCCATTTTTCTGATGGTCCTTTGGGCGTGAACTTGCCCGTCGCCGGATCGAGCGTCCCGAGCCGCTGGAAATCGCCGCCTTCGTCACTGGTCATCCAGATCGTGCCGTCGGGCGCAAAGGTGGCGCCGCCGAGCGCCACCGTCTTGCTGTGATCGCCGATCGGCGTCATCGCGCCGCTGGCGAGATCGAGGCGGAACAGGTCGGCCTTTTGCACCGAGCTATATTTGCCGACCAGCGCCCAGTCCTTGTTCGGCGCGAAATCGAGCAGCCCCCAGCCGCCGCCCTGAACTTCGGCCACCATCCGGCGCGTCTTGGGATCGCGCGGGTCCATCACGTAGATGTCGCTGTCGCGGCCGTTGCGCAGCGTCGAGGTAAAGGCGACGAGCTGGCCGTCCTTGCTCCACGCATTGAGCCCGTTGCGGCTCTTGCCATCGGTGAGCAGATCGAGCCGGCCATTTTTCATCGCATAGATTTGATAGAATTCGTTGCCGCCGATGTCCTTTTGCACCAGCATCACATCGGCCTTTTGCGGCGCCCAGCTGCCCGACCCCACCGGCTCGGCCTCGAAGGTCAGCTGCTTGCGTGCGCCCATCGGCATCGCGACGCGGTGCAGCTGTGCGGTGTTGCCGAAGCGGGTGGCGATCAGCATCGATTTATCGACGGGGTTCCAGCCGACAAAGCCGGCGCCGCGATTTTCCATATAGGGCCGCGTCGCCGCCGACAGGTCGGCCGGCACTTCGGGCATACCATCGGCGATCAGGGCAGCGGGTTTGGGTTCGACCGCGGGCTTGTCGCCCTCGGCCGCCGAAGCGGCGGCAAGCGGCAGGGTCAGGGCGGCGAGAAAGGCCAGATAGCGCATGATGATTTTCCCCGTGTTGCATAAACTGATCGACTGAAGTTAGACGCTAGCTGCGGGCGCTTTGGATGCAAGGCTTCGACAAACAGCGCCGCGCGTTCGACCACCGCCGACCGCATTTCCGGGTCGCCTCGGCGGCCGTCACACGTCTCACCGTGCCAATTTTGCAGCTTTTTTGGCGACCTGACGCGATTTGGTTGCGAATCCGGGGTGAATCGAGCGGAATTGTTAACGAATCGGTGCCAACCTGTCTTGACTCGGGAATAATGGGCTGAAATCGTGGCGTTCTGGGAATCGCCAGCCTAAGGGGGCTGAAAAAAATGGCATCAGCATTCGGACAGCGCCTGTGGCGGCGCACGTCACCTAGTGTGCCGGCAGCACGGAGTCTTGGCCGCCGCATGACCTGGCACGCCGCTACCGCGCTGGTCGCTTTTGCCGCTTTGCAGATCTGGCTGGTGTCGAGTGCGATCGCTGCGGGCGCCTCATCGACGCTGATTTTCGTCGCGCTGATCGTCCTGCTCGCGCTCGCCGTTCCCGTCGCGCGATCGACCGAACGCCGCTGGTATCACCTCAGCCGTCAGGCGCTCGCCAGCTGGGGCCTGCACGCACGCTTTCGCCGCGATGTCCGCCGCCTGTGGGTCGCTGCGCTGACGCTGCCCTTTCTGTGGGTCAGCGGCGCGATGGCCGCCACCGACGCGATTGCCGCGATCGTCAACTAATCCTCTCGCTTTCCTCGTCATCCCGGACTTGATCCGGGATCCATTCCAGCAGCGAAGTCGTGGACCCCGGATCAAGTCCGGGGTGACGAAGATTGCCGACTTTGATTTTGACGCCCTGCCGCGCGCCGTATAGGGCGCGGCAATGCTGACCGTTTCCGAAGCCCTCGATCGCGCGCAGTTGCTGTGCGACGCCGCTGCCAAGGCCGGCGCCGATGCCGCCGACGCGCTCTATTATTGCAATGCCGCCACGTCGGTTTCGATGCGGCTCGGCGCGCTGGAGGATGTCGAGCGGTCCGAGGGGCAGGATATTTCGCTGCGCGTCTTTGTCGGCCAGCGCAGCGCCAGCGTGTCGACCGCCGACATGGATGCGGGCGAGCTGACCAAGCTGGTCGAACGCTGCGTCGCGATGGCACGCGAGGCGCCCGAAGATCCCTATGCCGGGCTCGCCCCCGAAGCCCTGCTGTTCCAGGGTGCCGTTCCCGACTTCGACCTTGACGACGGCAGCGAAGCCGATCCGGCGGCGCTGCGCGAGGCTGCGCTGGCGGTCGAGGAAGCGGCCCGTGCGGTCGCCGGGGTGACCAACAGCGAAGGCGGCAGCGCCAGCCACAGCCGCACCCGCTTTGCGCTCGCCACCAGCCACGGCTTTGCCGGTGGTTACGGATCGAGCGGTCACAGCCTGTCGGCCAGCGTCATCGCGGGCGAAGGCGCATCGATGCAGCGCGATTATGGCTGGCACAGCGCGCATCATCTGGCCGACCTCGAAAGCGCCGCCGACATCGGCGTCCGCGCCGGAACCCGCGCCGTCGCGCGGCTGAACCCCGGCAAGGCGCCGAACGGCAAGGTGCCCGTCATCCTTGACCCGCGGGTCAGCGGCGGCATCGTCGGCCATCTGCTCGGCGCGATCGCCGGCCCCGCGATCGCGCGCGGCACCAGCTTCCTGCTCGGCAAGGAAGACCAGCTATTGTTCGACCGCAGCATCGTCATGCGCGACGAACCCCACCGCCCGCGCGGCTTACGCAGCCGCGCCTTTGATGGCGAAGGGCTGCCGACCGCGGCGCGCGATCTGGTCGCCGATGGCAAGATCACCGGCTGGCTGCTCGACACCGCATCGGCAAAGCAGCTTGGCCTGACCCCGACCGGCCATGCGAGCCGCGGCGGCGGCGCGTCGGGGGTCGGCGCCAGTAACCTGCATCTCGCGGCGGGCAGCATGACTCCGGCGGCGCTGATGACCGGGATCGCCGACGGCGTCTATATCACCGAGCTGATCGGGCACGGCGTCAATCCGGTGACCGGCGATTACAGCCGCGGCGCGTCGGGCTTCCTGATCAAGGACGGCGCCGTCGCCGGGCCGATCGCCGAATTCACCATTGCGGGCAATCTGATCGATATGTTCGCGGCGCTGATCCCGGCGAACGACCTGGAATTTCGCCATGGCATCAACGCGCCGACGCTGCGCATCGACGGCATGACCGTCGCCAGCAGCTGAGCGGCGGATGCCGGGCCGCAATCTGGAAGCCGCGATCGCCGCGACCCGCGAGGTCGGCGACATGGCGATGGCGCGCTGGCGCGGCGAAGGGCAAGCGGTCAATGTTTGGAACAAGTCGCACGACAATCCGGTCAGCGATGTCGATCTGGCGGTCGATGCGCGGTTGAAGGCGGTGCTCGGCGCGATGGTGCCCGACGCGGGGTGGCTGTCCGAAGAAACCGCTGACAATTCCGACCGGCTGGCGTGCCGCGCGATGTGGTGCGTCGATCCGATCGACGGCACCCGCGATTTCATCCGCGGCCGCCCCGGCTGGTGCGTGTCGGTCGCGCTGGTGATCGATGGCACCCCCGAATTCGGCATCCTCTATGCCCCCGCGCTCGACGAATTGTGGGTCGCGCAAAAGGGTCAGGGAGCGCAGCTCAATGGCGAGACGCTCCATGCCAGCCGCCGCACCGATTTCGCCGGATCGCGCGTCCCCGCCGATGCGTTGCCGCGCGTCGACAGCGACCTGGTGATCGTTACCAAGCCGAACAGCATCGCGCTGCGGATGGCACTGGTCGCCGACGACCGCGCCGATCTGGTCGCGACGTTGCGCTGGGGGTTTGAATGGGACGTTGCCGCCGCGGCGCTGATCGCGGCCGAGGCGGGAGCAACCGTCACCGACGCCTTTGGCGCGCCGCTAAAGTTCAACACCCCGCGCGCGCAGGCCTTTGGTGTGATCGCCTGTGCGCCGGGAATCCACGCCGCGGTGGTCGATCGCTTGCACGATCGCGCCGTCGCTCTTACATCGACATCCTGACAGTCAAAGCGCCGCACAAACCGCCGCACTCTGCTTGACAATCGGCCCGACTTACCTTAGTTGCGCCTCCATTCCGACATCATGACCGGACGGCGAAGCGCACAGCGCGCATTCGTGGTCCGTTTTTTGCGTTGGAAATCAGACGCTTTGAGATGGGGCCGATTGCCTACGGCCCTGTGGAGCAGGAGAAAATTACCAATGGCACGTATCGCGGGCGTCAACCTGCCCACCAACAAGCGCGTGATCATCGCGCTCACCTACATCCACGGCATCGGTCGCAAGACCGCCGTCGACATCGCCACCAAGCTGGGGATCGACCAGTCGCGCCGCGTCCAGGACCTGTCCGACGCCGAAGTGCTGCAGATCCGTGAAACCATCGACGCCGACCTGACGGTCGAGGGCGATCTTCGCCGCACCACGTCGATGAACATCAAGCGGCTGATGGACCTCGCCTGCTACCGCGGGCTGCGTCATCGCAAGGGTCTGCCGGTCCGTGGCCAGCGCACGCACACCAATGCGCGCACCCGCAAGGGCAAGGCCAAGGCGATCGCCGGCAAGAAGAAATAAGATCAGAAAATCGTCCGGGGGACGATTTTCCTTATTTCTCCGCCGGAGGCCGCTCTCGAAACAGCACCGCCGGCCGTTCAGGATTTAGGATTTAGGAATTCAAAATGGCTCGTGAACCGCAGCGCCTTCGTCGGCGCGAACGCAAAAACATCTCGTCGGGCGTCGCCCACGTCAACGCGACCTTCAACAACACGATGATCACCATCACCGACGCGCAGGGCAACACCATTGCCTGGTCGAGTGCCGGCATGATGGGTTTCAAGGGCAGCCGCAAGTCGACTCCCTACGCGGCGCAGGTGTGCGCCGAAGACGCCGGCAAAAAGGCGTCCGAACATGGCGTCCGCACGCTGGAAGTCGAAGTGAAAGGCCCGGGCGCCGGTCGTGAATCGGCGCTTCGCGCGCTGCAGGCGGTCGGTTTCCACATCACCTCGATCCGCGATGTGACCCCGATCCCGCACAATGGTGTCCGCCCGGCCAAGCGCCGCCGCGTCTGATGCCTGCTTCGGATGCGCCCCATTTCCGGGGCTGCATCCGCTAAACTCTTAACGCCGGACAAATTGGCCGACCCCCAATTCGTCCCGCCAAAAGCAAAGGGAAGACCATGACTGTCAATATCCGGAACTGGCAGGAATTGAAGAAGCCCAGCAACCTGGAAATCAAGGCTGGCAGCGACGGCAAGCGCAAGGCGACCTTTGTCGCCGAACCGCTCGAGCGCGGCTTTGGCCTGACGCTCGGCAACGCGCTGCGCCGCGTGTTGCTCTCGTCGCTCCAGGGTGCGGCGATCACGTCGATCAAGATCGAGAACGTCCTCCACGAATTCTCGAGCCTGGCCGGCGTGCGCGAAGATGTCACCGACATCGTCCTCAACGTGAAGCAGATCGCGCTCAAGATGGAAGGCGAAGGCCCGAAACGGCTTCAGCTTTCGGCGACCGGTCCCGCGACCGTCAAGGCCGGCGACATCATGGTGTCGGGCGACATCAAGGTGATGAACCCGAACCATGTCATCTGTCACCTCGATGACGGTGCGACGCTGAACATGGAACTCGTCGCCGACACCGGCAAGGGTTATGTCCCCGCGACCGCCAATCGTCCGATCGACGCGCCGATCGGCCTGATCCCGGTCGACTCGCTCTACTCGCCGGTGCGCCAGGTCGCCTACAAGGTCGACAATGCCCGCATCGGTCAGGAACTGGACTATGACAAGCTGAACCTGACCGTCGAAACCGACGGCACGATCACCCCGGAAGATGCCGTGGCCTATGCCGCGCGCATCCTTCAGGACCAGCTGCAGGTCTTCGTCCACTTTGAAGAAGCGATGAACGACAGCGGCATGATCGGCATGGCGGCATCGCCAACCACCGCGGACGAGAGCGACGTCAACCAGCTCAACCGCTTCCTGCTCAAGAAGGTCGACGAGCTCGAACTGTCGGTCCGCAGCGCCAATTGCCTGAAGAACGACAACATCATCTATATCGGTGATCTGGTTCAGAAGACCGAAGCCGAAATGCTGCGCACCCCGAACTTCGGCCGCAAATCCTTGAACGAAATCAAGGAAGTGTTGTCGTCGATGGGTCTGCGCCTGGGCATGGACATCCCCGGCTGGCCGCCGGAAAACATCGAAGAGATGGCCAAGAAGCTCGAACAAGAGCTGCTCGGATAATCTTGCGCCCCGGCTTCGGCCGGGGCTCACAACGGGAATGGGTCGGCCCGCAAATCGACCTGGCTTGGGGTACCTCACACGGCCCCTCTGACAAACGAAGGAAGTTATCATGCGTCATAAATCGGGTGGCCGGAAGCTGCAGCGCACCAGCGCGCACCGCACGGCCCTGTTCCGCAACATGTCGGCCTCGCTCATCAAGCATGAGCAGATCACGACCACCGTCGCCAAGGCGAAGGAACTGCGTCCCTATATCGAAAAGCTGATCACGCTGGCCAAGCGTGGCGGGCTGGCCAACCGTCGCCTCGCGATGAGCCGCCTGATGGACGACGTTCAGCTGGTCAAGCTGTTCGACACCCTCGCCGAGCGTTACAAGGACCGCAACGGCGGTTACGCCCGCGTCATCAAGGCCGGCATCCGCGCCAGCGACGCGGCGCCGATGGCGATCATCGAACTCGTCGATCGCGACGTCGATGCCAAGGGTCAGGATTCGGGTCCGGTCGAGCAGTATGACGAGGATATGGCCGAAGCCTGAGCTTCGCTTTAACCGCACGAAATCGAGGGCGGCCTTCCGAAAGGATGGCCGCCCTTTTTCGTGGGCGGCAGCCGTCTTGCGATCTCCTGCCCCCATGGTCCCCGCCCCCATGGTCAATGTACTCGCACATTATAGGACGGCGCATCGCGACGCCGCTCGTGTATCCCACGTCGGATCACGATCGAAAGCAACGCCGCCCGATGCCCGGAGACCGAATAGCAGCGGACCTAGCACAGCCGACTTCTGCCGGGACCGAATCCTTTGGCTCCCGCCTGCGGCGCCTGCGGGTGACGCGCCGTTTCAGCCAGATGCAGCTGGCGGCGGCGCTCGATGTCAGCGTGCCCGCGGTATCGGCATGGGAAAAGGACCGCACCCGGCCGCGCCATGGCCGCGTCGAGGCGCTGGGCGCTTTGCTGGGCGTGTCGGTCGCCGAACTGTTGGGCAGCGACGGCCGCGAATTTTCGCCTGACATGCTGGCCGAAAGCCGCGCCCACATCGCCCGCGTCGTCGGCACCACACCCGACAAGGTCCGGATATTGATCGAGTTTTAGGGCACGGTCCGGTTGAAGCGCCCTGCGACAGGCGCAGGGCTATAGTTCCATCTGAACAGCAACGCACTGACTGCTGCCACACCGCCGCCATTGACATTCGATCCTTCATGCCTGATATTTCTGTTATGACAGAAATTATCGAATATGAGTCGAAACTGTCCCCGGCCGCGACCGAGTTCATCCTCCATTGGGGAAATCTTGGCGGGCAATGGGGGGTCAACCGGTCGGTGGCGCAAATCCATGCGCTGTTGTTCGTGTCCGACCGCCCGCTGCATGCCGAAGAGATTGCCGAGATGCTGGGGCTGGCGCGATCGAACGTCTCGAACTCGATCAAGGAGCTGCTCGGCTGGCGGCTGATCCAGCGGGTGCCGGTGCTGGGCGACCGGCGCGACCATTTCGCCGCCGAAACCGACATCTGGGAAATGGTCACGCGGATCGCGGCGGGGCGCAAGGCGCGCGAGATCGATCCCGCCGAAGCGGCGCTGAAAGCGTGCGTCACCCGCGCGGCGAGCGATCCCGAGCTGAGCGCCGGGGCCAAGGCGCGGCTCGCCGATATGCTCGATTTTGTGACGACGATGAGCCGGTGGCACGACGAGATGCTGAACGTCCCCAAACCCGCGCTGATGCGGCTGATCAAGCTGGGCGCCGGGGTCACGAAGCTGATCAACTGGCGCCCCGGTCGCGGCAAAGACGGCGGCAGGGACGCCGGGTAGGAGACGAATGATGGGGCGGCGATTGGGCTATAGTCACGGGATCAAAGCCCCCTCCCCCAGTGCGCGCGAACAGGGCGGAGAGGATAGCGAAGCACGCACCGACGACCGCTTTCGCCGGCTTGTCCCACGCGCCGCCTGGGACGCGCTGCCCGCGGATGTGCGGCGGCGTTTTTCCAAGCGACTGACGGGCGTGGCGAGTGTGACCTATCGCGGCGAGATCGTGTGGACGCGGTTGTCGGGCGCGGGCTGGCTCCTCGCCCAGCTGTGCCGCCTGATCGGCGCGCCGCTGCCACTGGCGGCGAGCGGTCCCGCGCCCGCCGCGGTGGCGGTCAGCGAGGACCGGCAGAGCGGCGGCCAATGCTGGACGCGGCTCTACGGCCGGGCGCGCGGGCATCCACAGGTGATCCACAGCGCCAAGAGCTTTTCGGGTGCGACGGGGCTGGAAGAGCATATCGGCGGCGGGTTCGGCATGGCATTGACGGCGTATGCCGAGGGCGATGCGCTGATCTTCGCCTCTGACCATTATTTCTGGCGGCGCGGCAGCGTCCGGCTGCGGTTGCCCGGGTGGCTGACGCCGGGGCAAACCGTCGTCACGCACCAGCATCTGGGCAGCGGCCGCTTCGCCTTCGATCTCAAAGTCACGCACCCGCGGCTGGGCGAATTGGTCAACCAGCACGGGCTGTTCCGCGATGGCTGACCTGCGCGTCCTGCTGATCGGGGCGACGGGGGTGTTCGGGAGCCGGCTGGCCGAGCGCGCGGTGCTGGAACCCGGCATCGCGCTGACGCTGGCGGCGCGCGACCGGGCAAAGCTCGATGCGCTGGCGGCGCGGCTGGGCGGGCTGGCGGTGCGGGTGCTCGACCGCGAGCGGGTGACCGGCGCTGACCTCGCCGGGTTCGATGTCGTGGTCGATGCCGCGGGGCCGTTTCAGGCGTCGGCGCCGACGGTGATCGTGGCGGCGATCGCGGCCCGGGTCCATTATGTCGACCTGGCCGACGGGCGCGCGTTCGTTGCGGCGATCGGCGATCATGATGCGGCTGCAAAGGCGGCGGGGATCAGCGTCACCTGCGGCGCGAGTTCGATCCCGGCGCTGTCGCATGCCGTGATCGACGCGCTGACCGGGGGGTGGACGGGCATCGACAATATCCGCATCGGCATCTTTCCCGGCAACCGCGCGCCGCGCGGGCTGGCGGTGGTGCAGGCGATCCTGTCCTATGTCGGCCACCCGGTGCGCGTGTGGCGCGGCGGCGCGTGGACCGATGTGCCCGGATGGGGGATGACGCAGCGCTGGGCGGTGCCGGGGGTTGGGCGGCGCTGGGCGAGCGTGTGCGATACCCCCGAGCAGGATCTGCTCGTCGCGCGTTACGCCCCGCAGGGCAGCGCCGAGTTTTTCGCCGGAATGGAATTGAGCCTGCTTCACCTGGGGCTGGCGCTGCTGGCGTTGCCGGTGCGCTGGGGGTGGGTGCGCAGCCTGCGCCCGGCGGCGCGGCCGTTGCTGGCGATGGCGAAACTGCTGCTGCCGTTCGGGAGCGATATCGGGGCGATGGACGTGATTGTGACCGGGCAGGATGCGGGCGGCGCTCCCGCCCACGCGCGCTGGACGCTGCGCGCCGACGGCAACCGGGGGCCGTATGTGCCGGTGCTCGCGGCGCTGGCGATGCTGCGGCGGTTTCAGGGCGGGCGCCCGCCTGCGCCGGGGGCAAGGGTGTGCGCCGGGATGCTGACGCTGGCGGAGTCCGCGGCGGATTTTGCGGCGTTGGGGATCGCAACCTACGGCGCGGAAAGGGATCGCGCCCGCTTAATGCACCAGCTGTAGCTGCGCGCGGGTTTCGAGCAGTTCGTACCAGTTGAGATACGGCCAGCCCTCTTCATCATCGACCACCTCCTGCCACAGGCCGTGGCACAGGGCGCGCAGATCGCCGAGCGTCGACCTGCGGAAGCGGCGGGCGATCTCGGGCAGCGGTTCGCTGCCGAGACGGCCAAAGCGGAACCCCGGCCCCATCGCGTGGCAGATCGGGCTGAGCTCGCCATTCGCCATCACGACCAGCGGGTTGAGGATGTCCGAAAGCCGTGGGTTGCCCGCTGCGCCGCCCTCCCCCGGCACCACCAGATCGGGCCGCGCGGCGAGCGTTGCGCGGTTGAACAGATCGACATGGATCGCCAGCCGCTCGCCATAATCGGCCTGCAATGCCAGCGCCGTCAGCCAGGTCCGCGCAAGGATTTCGCCGTCGAGCTGGGCGCCCGCAAGCCCCTCTTGGGCCGCGCCGACCATGCCGAGCGGATGCAGCTGGAGGATGCGCGCGCCCTGCTTCACCGCAAACTCGGCCATCCACGGCAGATCGGCCAGGCTGTCGCGAGTCACCGTATGCGCGATCCCGAACGGCAGCCCGGCGCCGCGCACGACGTCGAGTCCCTTCAGCATCCGCGCGAAGGCGGTGGGCGAGCGGCGGATGCGGTTGTGCACCGCCTCGCGGCCGTCGACGCTCACCGCCACCAGGTCGAGCAGCGCCAGCGCCGCGGCCCGCCGCCCGGTCAGCACGGTGCCGTTGGTGACCGCGAGGCGCCGCAGTCCCAGCGCCTTCGCCGCCGCCAGCACCGCCGCGAAATCGTCGTAGAGAAACGGCTCGCCGCCCGAAAAGGCGACGACGCCATAGCCTTCGTTCGCGGCCTCCTCCAGAAAGTCGATCAGCGCGGCCACCGGCAATTGTTCGGTTTCACGCGGTCCCGAAGCCGAATAGCAATGCGCGCAGGCGAGGTTGCAACGACGGTTCAGGTGAACCTGAACCGTCTTGCTCGCAATGGCACCGACCAACGGTCAGTGCCCACGCACCGCGACATGGACATTGACCAGCCGTTCGGCCGGGATGCCGTTGATGATGACGCTGGGGTTGAGCGTGCCCGCGCTGAGCAGATCGCCCAATATGGTGCCGATCTTGGTCCGCGGCACCTTGAAATGCACGCTCGCCAGATCCTCGAACGGCGGGATGCCGTTGTCCAAGATGTCGATGATCTGGATGTCGCCGCTCGCTTCGATCTTCGCGACATGCTCGGCAAAGGCCTTCATTCGGCCCTTGTCGAAGCGGGCGGAGGAAAATTTGGTGGCTAAGTCGTGGGTCGCTTTCATCGGGAATATCCCTTCCGGTTACGCAGCCCGAACAATTGCGACCCGTGGCTGCGGTGACTCGGGTAAATCAGCACGCGATGGCTGACAAGTTAGTTGTTACGTAATACTATAGATAGAACATCTGTTTATGCCTAAATAACTGATACACTATTATTTATGCCCCACCGCGGCACATAGTCGGGCAGAATGGGAGGGTGGGCACTCGCACGGTCGGCGGCGAGCGACGCGGGACAAATCCACTTGCCCCCGGCTTTTCCATCCTTACATATCGGCGCACGATAATTTCCCCCGGATCATGAGGATCGCCTTGCCATGTCCCGTAAAGCCCTGTTCGCGCCGCTGGCGCTGGTTGCCCTTTCGATGACCCCCGCAGCGGTCCAGGCAGCCGAAGCCGCATCGGCCCCCGCACCGGCGCTGACCTATCCCGACACCGCGCGGGGTGACACGGTCGATCCGCAGTTCGGGGTCGATGTCGCCGATCCCTATCGCTGGCTGGAGGACGATGTTCGCGTCAATCCGAAGGTCGCCGATTGGGTCGCGGCACAGAACAAGGTCACCGACGCCTATCTCGCCACCCTGCCCGGCCGCGACACGTTCAAGAAACGGATGACCGAGCTGTATAATTACGAACGCTTCGGCCTGCCGACCAAAGCGGGGACGCGCTATTTCTATACCCGCAACGACGGGCTCCAGCCGCAGTCGGTGCTCTATGTCCGCGAGGGGCTGAAGGGCGAAGGGCGGGTGCTGATCGACCCCAATCTGTGGGCGAAGGATGGCGCCACCGCGCTCGCCGAATGGAACCCGTCGGAGGATGGCAAGCATCTGCTCTATTCGGTGCAGGACGGCGGCACCGACTGGCGCATCGTCCGGGTCAAGGACGTCGCGACCGGCCAGGATCTGTCCGACGAAGTGCGCTGGGTGAAATTTTCGGCACTCGATTGGGCGAAAGACGGCAGCGGCTTTTATTATTCGCGCTTCCCCGAACCCGTCGCGGGCGGCGCGTTCCAATCGCTCAACGAAAATCACAGCGTCTATTTCCACAAGCTCGGCACCCCGCAGAGCGCCGACGTGCTGATCCACGCCACTCCCGCCAAGCCCAAGCTCAACAACAGCGCGATCGTCACCGACGACGGCCAGTATCTGCTGGTGTTCGGGTCCGAAGGCACCGACGCGCGGCTGGGGCTGACGCTCTATCCGGTGGGCAAACGCATCGGGAAACCGATCACTTTGGTCGACGATTTCGCCAACAACTGGGACTATGTGACCAACCAGGGACCGCTGTTCACCTTTGTCACCAACAAGGGCGCGCCGCGCGAGCGGCTGGTGTCGATGGACATCCGCAATCCCGGCAAGCTGACCGAACTGGTCGCCGAAAGCGCGAACACGCTGGTCGGCGCGTCGCGGGTCGGCAACCGCATCATCCTGTCTTATCTGGGCGACGCGAAATCGCAGGCCGAAATGATCGCGCTCGACGGCAAAAAGGTCGCCAACATCAACCTCGCCGACATCGGGTCGGCATCGGGGTTCGGCGGCAAATCGAGCGACCCCGAAACCTTTTATGCCTTTTCCAGCTATGCGCGGCCGACCACGATCTACCGGCTCGATACCGCAACCGGAAAGAGCGAGATTTTCGCCGAGCCCAAGCTGACCTTCGACCCCAGCCAATTCTCGGTCGAGCAGCGTTTCTATAAATCGAAGGACGGTACCGAGGTGCCGATGTTCATCGTGATGAAGAAGGGCCTCGACCGCAGCAAGGGATCGCCGACGCTGCTTTACGGCTATGGCGGGTTCAACGTGTCGATGACCCCCGCTTTCTCGCCCACCCGTCTGGCGTGGGTCGACAAGGGCGGGGTGCTGGCGATCGCCAATCTGCGCGGTGGCGGCGAATATGGCAAAGCCTGGCACGATGCCGGGCGGCTCGCCAACAAGCAGAATGTCTTCGACGATTTCATCGGCGCGGGCGAATATCTGATCGCCCAGGGCATCGCCGGCAAAGGTCAGGTCGCGATCGAGGGCGGATCGAACGGCGGGCTGCTCGTCGGCGCGGTCACCAACCAGCGTCCCGACCTGTTCGCCGCGGCGCTGCCCGCGGTGGGGGTGATGGACATGCTGCGTTTCGACCGTTTCACCGCCGGGCGTTACTGGGTCGACGATTATGGCTATCCGTCGAAGGAGGGTGATTTCCGCAATCTGCTTCGCTACTCGCCCTATCATAATATCAAGGCGGGGGCGGCCTATCCCGCGGTGCTGGTGACCACCGCCGACACCGACGACCGCGTCGTGCCGGGGCACAGCTTCAAATATACCGCGCAGCTTCAACATGCCGAGGCGGGGAGCAAGCCGCATCTGATCCGCGTCGAAACCCGCGCCGGCCACGGCAGCGGCAAACCGACCGACAAGATCATCGCCGAGGCCGCCGACAAATATGCGTTCGCGGCGAAATGGACCGGACTGACGGTCGAATAATGTCCACCGCGCTTGCCTTTACCGCCACCGATCCGGCCGAACTGTGGGCCGAGGCGGGCGACGCCGCCGCGGCGCTGGTCGCGGGCGAGCCCGACGGCATCGCCAATATGGCGAATGTCGCGGCGCTGGTCTGGCAGGCGATCCCCGACCTCAATTGGGCGGGCTTCTATCGCTTTGACGGGCAGGAATTGGTGCTCGGCCCGTTTCAGGGCAAGGCGGCGTGCATCCGGATTCCGCTGGACAAGGGCGTATGCGGCGCCGCGGCGCGGCTGCGCGCGACGCAGCGGGTCGACGATGTCCACGCCTTTCCCGGCCATATCGCGTGCGACGCCGACAGCCGCAGCGAACTGGTCGTCCCGGTGATCGCGGACGATCGGCTGGTCGGCGTGCTCGACCTCGACAGCCCGCTGCCGGGGCGGTTTTCGGCCGCCGATCAGGCGGGGGCCGAGGCGCTGGTGGCGCGGATCGCGGGGGCGCTGGCATAGCCGCCACCCCCCGCACCATCTGACCCAAATCGGGACGCAATCCTCACGGTTAACGGATTCGCGAAAAGCCGCCAATTTTGCTAACAAGCTGTTAACCAATCGGTTCGGGCCGAGGGAACAGGGAGTTAGACATGCGTACGTTCGTTCTGTTGGGGGTGGCCGCAGGGTCGTTGTTGCTGGCGGGCCGTGCGCATGCCGAAGCGCCGATGATCGACGCGCGCGCCGCCGCTGATGTCGCAGCCGGCGTATCCTATGATCACGACCCGCGCCCGGCGCTGGATTATGGCGCGCCCGCCGATCCCGACGTGCGCGTGTACACCGGCCATGCCGACCGGGTGCCGAGCGAAGTCGAATATCGCCGCGTGTCGGGTTACGACGCCGAGGGCCGCTGGACCGGCACCTGGAACGGTAGCTATGAAGCGCCCGACGGCCGCCGGTACGACGGCAGCTATGAAGGCACGGTCGAGGGGCATGGCGCGGGTTATCCGCCGCCGCATCACGGCCATCATGGGGGCGGGTACGACCCGCGCCACGATGCAGAAATGGAACGCCGCTGTGGCCGGGGGGGTACAGTGGGCGGCGCGGTTGTCGGCGGAGTCGTGGGGGGCGTCGTCGGCAACCGCATCGCGGGGCGCGGTGATCGCACCGCGGGCACGCTGATCGGCGGCGGGCTTGGCGCGCTGGCCGGTGCCGCGATCGGCGACGCGTCGGACAAGAAGAAATGCGAGGCCTGGTGGTCGAGCCGCGGCGCTTATCATGGCGGCGCGAGCTATTATCAGAGCAGCTATGGTTACGGCTATGGCTATTACACCCCGGGCGTCGTGGTCACGACGATCATCACCGGTGGTGCGCCCGTGGTGACCGAAACGGTCGAGACGACCACCCGCACCTATTATGAAAATGTGCCGGTGCGGAAACGCTATGTGGCGAAGAAAAAGTGGAAGCCCCGGCCCAAGCCGCGCTGCGCCTGCTGACATACCCGATAGGTCTGGTCACCTGTATCTGGTCCGAAGGCCCGCCATCGCAGCGATGGCGGGCCTTTTCCATATCGAGACTCGCCTCGTCGCGCGGCGGCAACGGTTCAGCGGCGCGAAAGCATCGGCGGCCTAGACCAGCGACATTGCGGGCGGGACCATCCATTGCCCGCCCTTGGGGAGTATCCCTCGATGCGTAAATTCACCAGCCTTGCCGCCGCTGCCGCCGTCGTCGTCACCTCGGTGGGGATCAGCGCCGTCCCCGCCGAAGCGCGCCAGCGCCATGGCGGCTGGGGTCATCGCCATCACGACCGCATCAGCACCGGCGACGTGCTCGGCGGCCTGCTGATCATCGGCACCATCGCCGCGATCGCCGGCGCTGCGAGCAAGAACAAGCGCGAGCGCGCGCCCGACTATCGTTACGATCCGCCGTATCGCGACGACCAGCGCTATGAGCAGCGCGACGGCGATTATGTGCCGCCGGTCGACGACCGTCCGGAAGCCGGCGACACGCGCCCCTATGGCAATGGCGATGCCCAGACCCGCGCCGCCGATGCGTGCAGCTGGGCGGTCGAGGCCGAAATGGGCGACGACGCGCGCGTCGATCGCATCGACGGCACCGAAGCGAACAACGGCGGCTGGTACGTCACCGGCACCGCGTCGCGGCTGGGCGGCGAGGTTCGCAGTTTCGGGTGCAGCTATCGAAACGGCCGCGTCGTCGACGTCAATTTCGGCTGAACCTCGCCGCTTCATCAACAGCTTAACGCAGGGCCGCGTCACCTTTGGGTGGGGCGGCCCTTCGTGTTGAAGCTGAACCCCGGCAAAACCAAGGCTGAACGCCAGATAAGCGACGGGTTCAGCACCGCGTCACCCGCGAATCGCTAAACCGTCTCCAACAGGCTGCAACGCTGCTGCCTGCGCCTGAAGGAGACCGAACCATGGCTATCAAGACCAACCTGACCAAGGCCGCAATTGGTGCGGCCACCGCTGGCGCGATGTTGATGAGCGCCGCGCCCGCCGCCGCCCGCGACCGGTACGACCGCGACGGGATCAGTGCGGGCGAAGTGATCGCCGGCGCCGTCGTGCTCGGCGGCCTCGCCGCGATTTTGTCGAGCGGCAACAACGACCGCTATGACCGTTATGACGACCGCTATCGCTACGACGACCGTTATCGTGGCCGCTATGACGACCCGCGTTACGGCTATGGCTATGACTATAACCGCTATGGCAACAGCCGCAGCGCGGTGAACCAGTGCGTGAACGCGGTCGAACGCGGCAGCCGCCGCTATGGCAGCACCGACGTCACCCAGGTGACGAGCATCGATCGCAAGCGCGACGGGTATAAGGTGAAGGGCCGCGTCGTCGTCCGCGACGGTTACGGCGGCCGCTGGGGCCGTGGCGGTTACTACGACCAGGGTAAATTCACCTGTGACATCCGTTATGGCCGCGTGCAGGACATCCGTTTCTCGGGCCTGCGCTGACCTTGAAGCCCCTCCCCTGCCGGGGAGGGGCTTTTCTTTATGGCCACAACGCCGCATGAAGCGGTATGATCAAACACAGCCTGCTCGCCGCCCTGCTCCTCGCCGCGCCCGTTGCGGCGCACGCGAAGGACGAAACCCCCGCCGCCGATCCCGCGCGCCTGAAAGCCGACGTCGAAAAGCTGGTGTCGTTCGGCACCCGCCACACGCTGTCGTCGACGACCGATCCGAAACGCGGCATCGGCGCCGCGCGCAACTGGGGCGCGGCCGAGTTCGGACGGATTTCCAAGGCTTGCGGCGGTTGCCTGACCATCGAACGGATCGCCGATCGCTTTGACGGGCCGCGCGCGCCGGACGGCGTCATTGTCGAAAATGTGCTGGCGATCCAGAAAGGCACCGGCGACCCCGCGCATGTCATCATCATCGCGGGGCATATCGACAGCCGTGTCAGCGACCCGATGAATTTCACCGCCGACGCCCCCGGCGCCAACGACGATGCGTCGGGCACCGCGCTGGTGATCGAGGCGGCGCGGCTGCTGTCGAAGCAGCAGCATCGCGCGACGATCGTCTATGCGCTGCTGTCAGGCGAGGAGCAGGGATTGTGGGGCGGCCGCCTGTTGGCCAAGCACGCCAAGGCGCAGAATTGGCCGGTCGCGGCGATGCTGAACAACGACATCGTCGGCGGCGTGCACGGAACCGACGGCACGATCGTCGCCCATCGGGTGCGGGTGTTCAGCGAGGGCATCCGCGCGTCGGAGGATCTGGCGGCGCAGCTGGCGCGGCGCGGCATCGGCGGCGAGGACGACGGCCCGTCGCGCGCACTGGCCAAGGCGGCGATCCGGGCGGGCGAGCAAAGCCCGGCGATCGGACTCGAGGTGCTGGCGGTGCGCCGCCCCGACCGCTTTCGCCGCGGCGGCGACCATCTGCCGGCGCTCGAACTCGGCTATCCGGCGATCCGCTTCACCGTCGGGATCGAGGATTATGATCACCAGCATCAGGATTTGCGGACCGACAATGGCCGAAAATATGGCGACACCGTCGACGAGATGGATTTTGCCTATCTGGCGCGCGTCACCGCGCTCAACGTCGCGCTGGCCAGCGAGCTGGCGGCCGCGCCGCCCGCGCCCGCCAGCGTCAGCATCGACGGCGCGGTCAGCTCGAACACGACGGTCAAATGGACACCGGTCAAGGATGCCGCCGCCTATCGCGTCCACTGGCGCCGCGCCGACACGCTCGACTGGACCGACAGTCGCCAGGTCGCGGGCGATGCCGCGAGCGAACTGGTGCTGCCCGGAGTGATCGTCGACGATCATTTCTTTGGCGTGTCGGCGCTGGCGGCCGACCGCAGCGAAAGCATCGTAACATTCGGCGGGCTCCCGCCCGCGCCCTGACCGGCAATAATTACCGAACACGCTATACGAAAATTTACCTTCTGCCTTTACAGCCAAGGAGGGACCATGAATTTTTCGGCCAACGTGGGGGTTGGGCGACAACGATGGGTCGCGCCATGTCAATTCCCGAGGTTCCTTCTGCCTCCCCTCCCCCGGGCGAAAAGCGCCAGCCGCGCCAGTCGCGACTGGTCAAGGCGGCGCTCGCCTGCGCGCGCCTTGGTCAATTCGATGCAACGATCCGCAACGTGTCCGAAACCGGCATCGGCGGACAGGCACCGGACGCGCTCCATATCGGTGAGCGGATCACGGTGTTCCTGCCCGGGCACGAACCGATGCTCGGCACGGTGCGCTGGGTCGCGGGCAATCGTTTCGGGATCGAAACCGATCGGCCGGTCGAAACCAGCCAGCTCCGCACCGCGCATGGCAGCGGGGCGACTGCACCGGAAAATGTCGCGGGGTTCGAGATCATCCCGCCACCGTCCGCCCCCGCACGCCGCCCCGGGCTGGTGCTGGGCGCGGCTCAACAGGGCCATTTCGGGCGCAGTGTGTGGCAGGATAAGCGGTAATATGGGCGGCGGCGATGCCGCGCTGGCCACCTGGATCAAGCCTGTCCCGAGCCTGTCGAAGCGTCCGGGGTGACGACTTAAACAAGGGTGGCAAACCGCCGAAAGCCAGGTTTTGTCCAAAAGAAAACCGGCGCGGATTGCTCCGCGCCGGCTTCCCTCGGTAAATTATGTGATATGCCGTGCGTCAGGCGACGCGGCGCACCTCATTGCCTTCGTCGTCGATGTCACGAAGAACATAACCGCGGCCCCAGACCGTCTCGATATAATTTTCGCCTTCGCACGCCAGCGCCAGTTTTTTGCGCAGCTTGCAGATGAAGACGTCGATGATTTTGAGTTCGGGCTCGTCCATCCCGCCATAGAGGTGGTTGAGGAACATTTCCTTGGTCAGCGTCGTGCCCTTGCGCAGCGACAGCAGCTCGAGCATCTGATATTCCTTGCCGGTCAGATGCACGCGGGTCGTATCGACCTCGACCGTCTTGGTGTCCAGATTGACCGCCAGCTTGCCGGTCTTGATGACCGACTGGCTGTGGCCCTTCGATCGGCGGACGACCGCATGGATGCGGGCGACAAGTTCGTCGCGGTGGAACGGCTTGGTGACATAATCGTCGGCGCCAAAGCCGAACGAACGCACCTTTGAATCCATTTCGGAAATGCCCGACAGGATCAGCACCGGCGTCTGCACTTTCGCGGTGCGGAGCTTTTTCAGCACGTCATAGCCGTGCATGTCGGGCAGGTTCAGGTCGAGCAGGATGATGTCGTAATCATAGAGCTTGCCCAGGTCCAAGCCTTCTTCACCCAAATCGGTGGTATAGACATTGAAGCCTTCGGTCGTGAGCATCGTGTCGATCGCCTTGGCGGTCGTCGGCTCGTCCTCGATCAGCAATACGCGCATTGGGCACCCCTCGATTGTTTCCCACGATGATCCCGCGACCGTCCGCATGATCATCCTGCGATGCCACCGACGACCCCCGTTGCGGGACTGCCGGAACATTAACCACGAAACTAATGAAGGGAAAAGGTTAATTTTGATTTAACCCGCGGAACTCCGCGAGTCGCGGCAAATTCGAGCCGCCGGATTCGCGGATTTTTTACGCAGTCCCCAGCGCCAGATGCTGGGCGTGCGCGCCGGTGCATGACCGCTTTAGCCCATCGACCAGATAGTCGGCCAGCGCGCGCACCCGCGCCGGGCGCAGTCGCGACGGCGGCGACAACAGGTGCAGATAGGCCTGCGGCAGCGACCAGTCGGGCAGGATGCGGACGAGCGCCCCCGACGCCAGCGCATCGGCGGCGATGAAATCGGGCAGTACCGCAATGCCGCCGCCGGCGATCAGCAGCGGGATCATGATATCGCCATTGTTGGTGAACAGCGGCCCGGTCGGGATCACCGTCGCTTCCTCCTCGCCGCGATGGAAACGCAGCGGCAGGGTGCGCTCGCGGTGGCCATAGCCGATCAGCCGATGGCCCGAAAGATCGAGCGGATGGCGCGGGATGCCGTGCCGATCGAGATAGGCCGGGCTGGCCAGTACCGACGCCGCCACCGGCGCGATCGTGCGCGCGAGCAGGCTGCTATCCTCCATCGTGGCGATGCGCAGCCCCAGGTCGATGCCCTCGGCCACCAGGTCGTGGCGCGCGTCGCTGAGCATCACGTCGATCTCGACCGCCGGATGCAGGTCGAGAAAAGCCGCTATCGGCGCGCCGAGCACCTTGATGCCAAAGCTCATCGGCGCCGCCAGGCGGATTGGCCCGGCCAGATCGACGCGGTCGCCGCGTGCCGCCTCGGTCGCCGCGGTCGCCGCCGCCACCATCGCCTGCGCCTCGCCCAGCAGCCCCGCCCCCGCGGTCGAAACGGTGACGACGCGCGAACTGCGATAGAGCAAGGCGATGCCCAGCGCAGCCTCGAGGCGGGTCACCGCCTTTGACACGCTCGCTTTTGACATCCCGAGCGCGGTCGCCGCGGCGGTAAAGCTGCCACCATCGGCGACGGCGACAAAACAGGCCCAGCCTTCGTAATCGGGCAGCGACATTCCGGTGCTCCTCCATTCTCACCGTAGCCCTGAGCCGGTGTTGGCTTCAACGAATTACCTCATTTACGGAAACGATAGATTTCTATCTACGCTATTTTAGAAACAATCCCAATCGCTATCTTGGCCTCAACACCGAAGCGCCGCCGGGCATCGTGCCACGGCGCGGCGCGACAGAAAGGACAAGGCCATGATCGACATTCGCAAATTCGACACGCTGGGCCACGCCGACCACGGTTGGCTCGACGCCCGCCACCACTTCTCCTTCGCCAATTATCATGACGAAGGCCGGATGGGCTGGGGCGCGCTGCGCGTGTGGAACGACGACGCCATCGCGGCGCAGTCGGGTTTCCCCCCGCACCCGCACCGCGACATGGAAATCATCACCTATGTCCGCACCGGCGCGATCACCCACCGTGACAGCATGGGCAACAGCGGCCGCACCGCGGCAGGCGATGTTCAGGTGATGAGCGCCGGCACCGGCGTGACCCACAGCGAGTTCAACCTGGAGGATGAGGAAACCACGCTGTTCCAGATCTGGATCATGCCCGATCAGAGCGGCGGCAACCCCGGCTGGGGCGCGCGTCAGTTCCCCCAGAATGATCGTTCGGGCCAGTTCGTGACGCTGGCGAGCGGCATCGCAGGCGACACCGACGCACTGCCGATCCGCGCCAATGCCCGCGTCGCGGCGGCTACGGTGAATGCCGGTGAGCGCGTCTCCTACGACCTCGACGCCGGTCGCCATGCCTATCTGGTCGCCGCCAAGGGCCGCATCCGCGTCAACGGCACCGACGCCGACCCGCGCGACGGCATCGCGCTGCGCGATGTCGGGACGATCACCGTCGAGGCGCTCGACGACGCCGAGCTGGTGCTCGTCGACAGCCTCTGACGACGCCTTGGGCCGCTGCCTTGTCCCCTCCCTGAAGGCGGCGGCCCACCTCGGTGCCGCGAGTTTCCCCGGCTCGCGGCACCCCCTGCCCCTCCCATTCCAATTCAAGTCAAAGGAGTAATCACATGTCGCATATTCTTCGCATCGACGCCTCGGCCCGCCACAGCGGTTCGACCACCCGCCAGCTCGCCGACCAACTCGTCACCCGCCTGGTCGAACGGGACTATGGCAGCGCCGTCACCCGCCGCGACCTGGCGCTCACCCCGCCTACCCTGCTCACCGAAGCCTGGGTCGGCGCCAACTTCACCGACGATGCCGATCGCAGCGACGACCAGCGCGCGGTGCTCGCCCATTCGGACGAACTGATCGCCGAGCTCGAAGCCGCCGACACCATCGTCATCGGCGTCCCGGTTTACAATTTTGCCATCCCCGCGGCGCTGAAAGCGTGGATCGACCTGATCGCCCGCGCCCGCCGCACCTTCCGCTACACCGAAACCGGCCCCGAAGGGTTGCTCAAGGGCAAGAAGGCCTATCTGGTCGTCGCATCGGGCGGCGTGCCGGTCGGCAGCGACTATGATTTCGCCACCGGCTATCTCCGCCACGTCCTTGGCTTCGTCGGCATCACCGACGTCACCGTCATCGAGGCGGGTCAGCAGATGATGGACGGCGAAGCGGTGACCCGCGCGACGGCTGCCATCGATCAGCTGAAGCAGGCCGCCTGACATGTCGATGCGCCGTCTGCCGAGCTTGTTCCTTTCGCATGGCTCGCCGATGATGGCGCTCGAGCCCAGCCCGGCGCGAGATTTCCTCGCCGGGCTGGGTACCCAATTGCCGCGTCCGCGCGCGATCCTGGTCGTTTCGGCGCATCATGATGCGGCGTATCAGGGCGGCCGCGCGACCGTCACCGCCGCGTCCGCGCCGCCGACGATCCACGACTTCGGCGGCTTTCCCGACGAACTGTTCGCGATGCGCTACCCCGCGCCGGGCGATCCGGTACTGGCAGCGCGGGTCGTCGATCTGCTCGCGGGCCATGGCCTGACCGTCAACGCCGATCCCGACCGCGGACTCGACCATGGCGCGTGGGTGCCGCTATCGCTGATGTATCCGCACGCCGACATTCCGGTCGTCCAGCTGTCGATCGCGTCGAACGCGACGCCCGAATGGCATTATGCGCTGGGTCAAGCGCTGACCCCGCTGCGCGACGACGGCGTGCTGGTTGTCGGGTCGGGCAGCATCACGCATAATTTGCGCGCACTGTTCTCTGCGCGCCTGGCGATCGACGCGCCGGCGCCCACCTGGGTTACTGCCTTCACCGACTGGATCGCCGAGCGCATGGCGGCGGGCGCGATCGACGATGTGCTGCACAGCATCGAACGCGCTCCACACGGCGCCGACAATCACCCGACCCCCGACCATATTCTGCCGCTGTTCGTCGCGATGGGTGCGGGTGGATCGCCGTTTCGGGCCGAGCGGCTGCACCACAGCACGACCTATGGGCTGCTCGCGATGGATGTTTACGCTTTCGACTGAGCCATGGGCCGCCTATAGCGCGCCATGCTCCTTTCAGACCGTGTCCTGTTCCTCGATGGCGAGGCTCTCGTTATCGACAAGCCCGCTGGCCTGCCCGTCGACGCACCGCGCGACGGCAGCATCAGCCTCGAAAATCATCTCGACCTGCTCAAATTCGGGTTTAAGCGCTGGCCGCTCGCGGTCCACCGGCTCGACCGCGACACCTCGGGCTGCCTGCTGCTGGCGCGCAATCCCAAGGCGCATGGGCGCTTCACCCGCGCGTTCGAGGATCGCGAGGTCGAGAAGCAATATCTGGCGATCGTCGATGGCGTGCCGGAGGCCGACAGCGGCACGATCAACCTGCCGCTGAGCAAGGTGTCGACCGCCGAGGATGGCTGGCGGATGGTCGGCGACCCGAAAGGCAAGCCGTCGATTTCGCATTGGGAAAAGCTGGCGGTGGTCGATGGCCGCAGCCTGCTGCGCTTTCGCCCCGAAACCGGCCGCACCCACCAGATCCGCGTCCACGCGCTCGAAGGGCTGGGCTTCGCGCTGGTCGGCGATCCGGTTTACGGACGCGGCGGCACCAAAACCCGTACCTTGCTGCACGCCGAACGGCTGGTCGTAAAACGTGACGTCAAGCCGTCGGTAATTGCCGAGGCCCCCTTCCCCGACGCGTTTATCGCGTTGGGATTTACGGCGCCGGAGGGAGCGGAGCCGACGCGTGGCTGAGATCCCCGAAAGCGCGATTTCGGAAAAATTTCTCGCCGGCACCGGGCCGGGCGGGCAAAATGTCAACAAGGTCGCGACCGCGTGCCAGCTGCGCGTCAATGTCTATGCGCTGGGGCTCGATCCCGACGCCTATAAACGCTTGAAAACGCTGGCGGGTAGCCGGATGACCACCGACGGCGAGCTGATCATCCTGGCGCGCCGGTATCGCACCCAAGAGGGCAACCGCGCCGATGCCCGCGAGCGCCTGTCGGCGCTGATCGACGCCGCGCTGGTGCGCCCCGAACGGCGGATCAAGACCAAGCCGAGCAAGGCCGCCAAAGCGCGCCGGGTCGATAGCAAGAAAGCGCGTAGCAGCGTCAAGGCCGGGCGCGGACGGGTGCGCGGAATCGACTGAAAATCCTGCGATGACAAATCTTTACCGTCTCGACGCCCCCGCCGCCGCGATCGCCGCGGCGTTTAATGCCGAGGCCGGCAGCGACCCGTGGAGCGGCGATTATGTCGCCCCCGGGCGCCCCGCGCCGGTGATCGTCAGCGACGGCCGCGGTGGCGCGCGCCGCTTTCTGCGCCCGAAACTATGGGGGGTGCCGCCACCGCCGCGCGGCGACCGGCCGGTGACGCACGTCCGCAACCTGTCGAGCCCGTTCTGGATCGGCACATTGCGCCACGCCGAGCTGCGCTGCCTGATCCCCGCCACCGCCTTTGCCGAGTGGTCGGGGCCAGAGGGGACGCGCCGCCAGCACTGGTTTTCGGTGCCGTCGCAGCCGATCTTCGCCTTTGCCGGCATCCACCGCCAGAGCGAGGACTGGCCCTGTTTTGCGATGCTCGCGACCGAGCCCAACCGGCTGGTCGGCCAATATCAGCCGCACGCGATGCCGGTTATCCTGCACCCCGACCAGCATGCGACCTGGCTGAGCGGCGAATGGCGCGATGCGGTGGCGCTCGCGGTTCCCTATCCCGGTCAGGCCATGGCGGTCGGCGACGCCCCGCCGATGTAAGCGATTTTCACCATATCCCTTCACTTCAAGGTAACCACCAGCGCCGTAAAAGGAGGCGAATCAAATGTAACCGCTGGGACCAAAGCAGTGTTGGGGAATCGCATCATCGAGGCCAAACGGCCCGCCACCACCGGCCGCCGCGCCGAACGCGCTCCGGTACAGGCCCGCGCCCGCTATCGCGAGGCCGGGCTGAACCCCTTCGACGTCGAATTGTTCGACCTGTCGTCGACCGGCTTTCGCATGGTCACCTTTTTCCGACCGCAGCTCGGCAAGCATATCTGGGTCAACCTGCCCGGGCTGCAGCCGCTCGAAGCCATCGTCCGCCGCGCCGATGGCAACAGCTACGGGTGCGAGTTCGTCGATCCGCTCCACCCGTCGGTGGCGAAACATCTGCAGGTGAAGCTGCGCTAACTATCAACCTTCCCCCTTGATGGGCGGAAGGATACGCAGCCTTGCCACGCATGTGACTAGGCGAAGTTGGAGGGGGTGATGGTGCGTCCTTGCACCCACGCCTCAGGGCGCGACCGCACCCCCACCGCTGCGACTAGGCGGCAAGCCGCCAAGCCTCGCTGCCTCCCCCACCAAGGGGGAGGGAACCCTAGCCGAACGCGGCGCTCAATCCGCCGCCGTCTCCGACTTCTGCAAAATATGCTGCCACTCGGCGGGCGTCACGCGCCCGACGGACAGCCGCGACTGGCGGATCAGATCCATGTCGCCAAGTTTGGGATCGGCCTTGATCGCCGCCAGCGTCACCGGATGCTTCAGCGCCCGTACCGGTTCGACGCGCACCACGACCCACGGCGAGCCTGCATCGGCGGTCGGATCGGGGAAGGCAGTTTCGGTGACGCGCATGATCCCCACGCATTCCTTGCCGATATTGCTGTGGTAAAACAGCGCCTCGTCACCGACCTGCATCGCTTTCAGGTTGAGCTTGGCGGTGTGGTTGCGCACCCCGTCCCAGATGCCGGTGCCTTCGCGCACCAACTGCTCCCACGGATAAGCGTCGGGTTCGGATTTCATCAGCCAATATGATTTTGCCATGGCGCTCTCTTAGCAAGCATCGGCGGTTTGAAAAGAGCGAGCCTCTTTCCCTGCCCCGCCGACACCCCTACATGCGGACACAGAGTCGCGGTCGCCCAAGCGCCGCCCCAAATTGGATGATGATATGACCGCCGCTGTTCCCACCATCTCGATGTCGCTTCCCGCCGACCAGTTCGCCAAGGACTTTGGCGCCTCGTTCGAACGCTTCGGCTTTGCGATGATCACCGATCATGGCATCGACCCGGCGCTGATCGACGACGCTTGGGTGAAGGCGAAGGATTTCTTCGCGCTGCCCGAAGACACCAAGCGCGCCTATCATATCCCCGGCGGCGGCGGCGCGCGCGGCTATACGCCGTTCGGGACCGAAATCGCCAAGGGCGCGAAGGAAGTCGACCTCAAGGAATTCTGGCACGTCGGCCGCGACCTGCCCGCCGGCCACCGCCTCGCTGCGCAGCAGCCAAACAATGTCTGGCCCGCCGAAGTCGATGGCTTCCGCGCCGTCTATGACAAGCTCTTCGCCGAGTTCGACCGCGTCGGCGGCCAATTGCTGTCGGGCATCGCGCGCTACCTCGGCCTCGCCCCCGATTTCTTCGACGACACGGTGCTCGACGGCAACAGCGTGATGCGCCTGCTCCACTATCCGCCCGTCGAAGCGCCCGCCAAGGGCATCCGCGCCGAGGCACATGAGGACATCAACACGATCACTTTGCTGCTCGGCGCCGAAGAAGCGGGCCTGGAAATCCTCGACAAGGACGGCAGCTGGCTCCCGGTCAGCCCGCCGCCGGGGGCGATGGCGGTCAATGTCGGCGACATGCTGCAACGGCTGACCAACAACAAGCTCCCCTCCACCACCCACCGCGTCCGTAACCCCGATGCCGGACGGGCGAGTGTGGCGCGTTATTCGATGCCGTTTTTCCTGCACTTTCGCTCGGATTATCCGATCGAGACGCTGGAAAGCTGCATCGATGCGGCGCACCCGAACCTGTATCCGACGTCGATTACTGCCGATGAGTATTTGCAGGAGCGGCTGCGCGAGATTGGGTTGAAGAAATAAATCACCCGCTCATTCGTCACCCCGGACTTGATCCGGGGTCCAGACGACGGGTCAGCGATGGATGCCGGATCAAGTCCGGCACGACGAAGATGGAAAGTCCGCTTTGGGGTGGCCAGCAGCCATGGCCGTCTTCGGTGATCCCGGGGCGGGGCTGCGATCCGGTCGGCGCATGGGCCGAGCCATCATGCCAAAGTTCAGTAAAGTTCAGCCTAGTGCAGCGCCTGATTTGTCGTGTTTGGCGGACAGAGGGCGGCTGGTTCTTGGCTGCATCCGGAATCCGGGCGGCGACCGCTTTTGCCTGCAAATGGAAAGAGCTGAGACGAAGGCTGGCACAGCGGAATATTGTAGGACAGCGTTTTATTTTGAGCTGCGGATGGCGGCTTTGGGGTGGTTTTGAGACATTCCCCTCCCTTTCAGGGAGGGGTTAGGGGTGGGTGCGAGCAAAGCGAGCCGAGGCAGAGCGCCGCCTTCGGCGGCTACCCACCCCCAGCCCCTCCCTAAGAGGGAGGGGAGAAGCGATGGTCGCCTATCGGTCGTTAGTTGCCCTACCGCCCCGCCCAATACTCAAACACCGCCTGCTGCTGCTCGCGAATAAACCGCGCCGCCGCCGCGCCCTCCCACGGGCCGTCGTAGCCGAGCAGCAGCGCCGTCCCGCCGACCCACCAGCCCTGCCCCGGCAGCCGGTCGCTTTCGCGCACCACCAGCACCGCCAGATCAGGTTCGCCGTCGAGCGCGCACAGCCGGTCGACCTCGGCCAAGGTTTTGCACACCGCGCGCATCTTCGGCCGGGTGAAACGGAAACCCAGATCGCCGAGCAGTTCGGAATAGCTGACCGCGCGGCCTTCGCGCGCGGCTTCTGTCAATATCGAGCGGATGCACGGGGCGTCGCCGAGGGCGCTGGCGTCGGCGGCCAGCGCCTCGCCGCCTAAACCCTCGTCTTTGGCGGCCATGGGATGAAACCTGAGGTGCGCGCGACATAGGCGGCATAGTCGGGCCGCGTCTTGTGCAGGCCCTTTTCGAGCAGCGCCTTGCCCGACCATTTGGTCAGGGTGAAGGTCAGGAAGACCGGCCCGATCACACTGGCCAGTGCGACCCACGGCCCGATGTCGGCGGCGATCAGCCACAGCCCCCACCAGGTCAGCGCGTCGCCGAAATAATTGGGATGGCGGGTGTAGCGCCACAGCCCGGTGTCGAGCACCTGCCCCTTGTTCGCGGGGTTCTTGCGAAACGCATCGAGCTGCGCGTCGCCGATCGTCTCGAACGCAATGCCGATCAGCGCCGCGACGACGCCGAGTATCGCAAGGATGCCAACGCCGTTCGCCGCCGCGCCGCCGCTCGCCCAGATGCCGATCTGCGCCGGCAGGCAGGTGATGAACAGCAAGGGCGCTTGGGTCAGGAACACGGTGAGCAGCGCCGCCTTGTCCCAGCTCCATTTTTTCGTTTCCACCGTCCGCGACAGGATTTTGGCATAGCGCGGATCCTCGCCATGCTTCACCCAGCGCAGCCCCAGATGGATCGCCAGCCGCAGCCCCCACAGGCTGGTCAGCCCGAGCAGCAACCGCGCATGCAGTGTATCGGCGCCCGCCTGCCACGCCGCGCCCCATGCGAGCAGCACCATGCCGAACGCCCAAAAGGCGTCGATGAACGACACGTCGCGGATGGCGACCGAAATCGCCCACAGGATCAGGATCACCCCCAGCAGTCCCGCGAAATTGAGCGCCAGTAGCATCAGCAGATCGGTCATGCGCGCATCTCCATGTCGTCTGGGCCGTCGCCGACAATATCGTCGATCGAGCGCACCGCGCGCTCGGGGATTTTGGGGATGCAGGTGCGATACACTTCGAGCACCTTGAGCATATCGGCGCGAAAATCGCCGCTGGGCCAGATCAACGGACCGAGCCCGCCGGTCTTGGTCCCATAATCCATGAAGCCGACGACCATCGGCACCTTGGCCGCCAGCGCGATCTGGTAAAAACCGGTGCGCCATTTCGTCGTCTTGCCGCGTGTCCCTTCGGGCGCGACGGTCAGCATGAATTCGGCGCGGCGCGCGAATTCGGCGACCATCTGCTCGACGACATTGCCGCCGCCGCGGCGATCGACCGGCACCCCGCCCATCTGTTTCATGAAGCCGCCGAGCGGCCAGCGGAACAGCGACAGTTTCGCCATGAAATAGGGACGGATTTTCAAATCGGCGGTCAGCCCGAGGAAATTGACGAAGTCCCAATTGCTGGTGTGCGGCGCCGCGATCAGGATGAAGCGCCGCGGTTCGGGCACCACCCCGACCGCTTTCCAGCCGCGCATCCGGTACAGCAGCAACAGCAGGCGGCGCACCGCGCGCGCCACGCGTCCCGGCGGTTGATCCTCGATCCGCGTCACATGATCTCCTCTACCCGCCGCACGGCTTGCGCGAAAGCGCCGGGCTTCGCAAGGGGGCGCGACGACCGCTTGCGGCCCGGCGCGCTTTCTGCTCCCTTCACCCCCGGCATGTGGGGCGACCCCGACGGCAATGGCGCCCACGGCCTGAACGAGCGGATGGAGGTGAAATCGGTGTATGTCGGGCGCGACTATATGTTCGATCTGGTCAAGGCTTATGCGGATTGAACCGATAATCGCCGGGCGCGCATCGCGGCCTTTGCCTTGACGCGCTAGCCTTGCTATCGCGCCGCGACCATGGCGACCACCACCGACGATCCCGACAATCCAGAACCCGTCCCGGGCATGACCGACACGCCGTTCGGCAGTGCGCTGTCCGAACGCTATCTGGTCTATGCGCTGTCGACGATCACCGCGCGCTCGCTGCCCGATTTGCGCGACGGACTGAAGCCCGTCCACCGCCGCCTGTTATGGGCGATGCGCGCGATGCGGCTCGATCCGTCGCAGGGTTACAAGAAATCGGCGCGCGTCGTCGGCGATGTGATCGGCAAATTCCACCCGCACGGCGACGTCGCGGTGTATGACGCGATGGTCCGCCTGGCGCAGGATTTCTCGCTGCGCTATCCGCTGGTCGACGGCCAGGGCAATTTCGGCAATATCGACGGCGATAACGCTGCCGCCTATCGATACACCGAGGCGCGGCTGACCCGCGTCGCGGTCGACCTGATGCAGGGGCTCGACGAGGGTACCGTCGATTTCAAGCCGACCTATAATGGCGAAGACGAAGAGCCCGAGATCATGCCGGGGCTGTTCCCGAATCTGCTCGCCAATGGCGCGAGCGGGATCGCGGTCGGCATGGCGACGAACATCCCGCCGCACAATGCCGCCGAAGTGATCGACGCGGCGCTGCTGCTGATCGAAAATCCGCGCGCCGAACTGGCCGAGCTGCTCGAACATGTCAAAGGCCCCGACTTTCCGACCGGCGGCATCGTCGTCGACAGCGCCGAGACGATCCGGCAAGCCTATGCCACCGGCCGCGGCGGCTTTCGCGTCCGGGCGCGCTATTCGACCGGCAAGCTGGAGAGCGGCGGCTGGGAAGCCGATGGCATCGAAAAGCAGCCCGGCGGCACCTGGCAGCTGGTGATCAGCGAGATTCCCTATGGCGTCGCCAAGGGCAAGCTGATCGAACAGATTGCACAGCTGATCGCCGACAAGAAATTGCCGATCCTCGAGGATGTCCGCGACGAGAGCGCCGAGGATCTGCGCATCGTCATCGAGCCCAAAAGCCGCAACGTCGACCCCGACATCCTGAAGGAAAGCCTGTACCGGCTCACCGACCTGGAGAGCCGCTTCGCGCTCAACCTCAACGTCCTCGACGCGACGCGGACCCCGAAGGTGATGGGGCTGCATCAGCTGCTCACCGAATGGCTCACGCACCAGATCGTCGTGCTGATCCGCCGCGCCCAGCATCGCATCAACAAGATCGACGACCGGTTGGAGCTGGTCGCGGGCTATATCATCGCCTTCCTCAACCTCGACCGGATCATCGCGATCATCCGCACCGAGGACGAGCCCAAGCCGGTGATGATCGCCGAATTCATCCTGACCGACCGCCAGGCCGAGGCGATCCTCAACATGCGGCTGCGGTCTTTGCGCAAGCTCGAGGAAATGGAGCTGAAGCGCGAGCAGGCCGATCTGACCGCCGAGCGCGAGGAGCTGGTCAAGCTGGTCGAAAGCCCGCAGCGCCAGCGCACCCGGCTGCGCAAGGATCTGGAAAAACTGCGCACGGTTTACGGGCTCGACACGCTGCTCGGCGCGCGGCGCACGACGATCGCCGAAGCTGCCCCGGCGCGCGACATTCCGCTCGACGCGATGATCGAGAAAGAGCCGGTGACGGTGATCCTGTCGAAACGCGGCTGGATCCGCGCCCAGCGCGGCCATGTCGCCGCCGATCAATGGGCCGAATTCAAGTTCAAGGACGGCGACGAGTTATTGTTCGCCGCGCACGCGCAGACCACCGACAAGCTGCTGGTCGCGGCGAGCGACGGGCGCTTCTTCACCATCGGCGCCGACAAGCTGCCCGGCGGGCGCGGCTTTGGCGAGCCGCTGCGGTTGATGGTCGACATCGACCCCGAGGCGCGGATCGTCGCGATGATCCCCGCGCACGCCGACGGCCGCTTGCTGCTCGCCTCGTCGAGCGGACACGGCTTTGTCGCGCAGATGGGCGAAGTCGTCGCCGAAACGCGCAAGGGGCGCGGCGTCGTCAACCTCAAGACCGGCGCCCAGCTTGCCATCGTGCGGGCGATCGGGCCGGGCGACGACAGCGTCGCGGTGGTCGGCGACAATCGCAAGCTGGTGGTGTTCCCGATCAGCGAAGTGCCGGTGATGGCGCGCGGTCAGGGGGTGATGCTGCAACGCTATCGTGACGGCGGCCTGTCCGACGCGATCAGCTTTGCCTTTGCCGAGGGGTTAAGCTGGGCGATGGGCGGCGACACCGGCCGCACGCGGACCGAGACCGACCTGGTGCCGTGGCGCGTCGCGCGCGGCGCCGCGGGGCGGATGCCGCCGACCGGTTTCCCACGCAACAATCGTTTCGGCTGACCGTATTTTCAGCTTGCCGTAAATAGCTTCTTTACTCCCCACCCCCTAGGTCATGGCCAATGGGGAAAGGTCGCACAAAACCCGCTGTCATGCCTATTGATCGAACCGGTGAAGACCGGCCCTTGTTGTTCGTCGGTTGGATCGACGCACTCCCGGTCCCGGCGGCGCTGATCCGTCCGCTCGCGCGCGGCAATTTTCGCCTGCACGCCAGCAACGCCGCGTTCGACCGGTTGCGCCTGTCCCCCGCCGGCGCCGACGCGCCGATCGAATTGTTGCGCGCGATCGAGCGCGCCGCGCAAGACCCCGACGACACCCAGGAATTCTCGTGCCAGCTGGGCGAAGGCGTCGCGGCGCGCGATCTGCGCGGATCGATCGGGCCGCTGCCCACCGAATCGGGCGACGAGACGCTGTTCCTGCTGACCTTGATCGACCGCACCCAGGAAATGATGACCGAGCGCAATTTGCGCCGCGAGCTGGTGTCCGACAGCCTGACCGGCCTGCCCAACCGCGCCGGGTTCGAGGAGCTGGTCGAACAGCGCGCCGCGACCGACGGGGTCGGCGCCGACCATGCGATCCTGCTGCTCGACCTTGCCCGGTTCAGCCGCATCAACGAACATATCGGCCCGATGGCCGGCGACGAACTGATCATCACCGTCGCGCGGCGGCTGAAATCGAGCCTGCGCAGCGGCGACATATTGGCACGCACCGGCGGCGACGAATTCGCCATTTCCACGTGCGTCGCGGGCGGCCGCGCCGATGTGCGCGAGATGGCGCGGCGCATCCGCGGCTGTTTCGACCATCCGTTCCGCATCGGCGAGCTGAAGGTCAGCGTCGATTGCGCGCTAGGTTGCGCGATCCAGCCTGCCGTCGACAGCGATGTCGCCGATCAGATCCGCCATGCCCAGATCGCGCTGAAACGCGCCAAGCAGACCGATCGCATCGAGATCTACGAACCCGAAACGGCGATGCTGTCAGACAATCGCTTCGGGCTCGAAACCGAACTGCGCAACGCGATTGAGGAAGACCGGCTCCACCTCGCGTTCCAGCCACTGATCGAGCTCGCGACCGGCAAGGTCGCCGGGTTCGAGGCGCTGGCGCGCTGGGACAAACAGAATGGCGATTCGATTTCGCCCAGCGAATTCATCCCGATTGCAGAGGATTCGGGCCTGATCGTCCCGCTCGGCCAATGGGCGATCGGCAAGGCGGCGGCGGTCCTCGCCGACTGGGACAAACAGAATGGCGGCAAGATCGTCGACTGTTATTTTTCGGTCAATGTTTCGGCGATCCAGCTGCTGCGCGACGACATCGCCGCGGTCGTCCGCCAGGCGATGGCCAAGCACCGGATCGGCGGCGAACGGCTGATGATCGAACTCACCGAAAGTGCGATCATCGGCGATCCCGACCTCGCGCTATCGGTGCTGAGCGAATTGAAGGCGCTCGACGCGCGCGTCGCGATGGACGATTTCGGCACCGGCTATTCGAACCTCGCCTATCTGCAACGCTTGCCGCTCGATGTGCTCAAGATCGACCGCAGCTTTGTCGAACATATGGTCGACGACCGCGACAAGGTGGCGATTGTCCGCACGATCCAGAGCCTGGCCGAAGTGCTGGGGATGAAGACGACAGCGGAGGGCGTCGAAACCGCCGACCAGGCGCGGCTGCTGTCGGCGCTCGGTTGCGATTTCGGGCAAGGCTATTTGTTCGCGCGGCCGCTGGAAAGCGCCGCGGCGCTCGATTTCTGGCGTCAGTCGCTGGTGCGCCCGATCTTCTGATCGACCAGTTCGGCGACACGGGTAAAATCGGGAAAATCCTCGGCAACCCACGCCGCTTCGACTGCTTTCAGGATACGCGCCACCTCTGGCCCGGCAGCGACCCCGCGCGCGACGATATCGCCGCCCTTGATCGGCAACTGCGGCACCTGCCAATCCGCCAGCGCGCGCGCCGCGGCGGCTTCACCGGCGATCAGATGAACGTCGCGCGCGGCGTCGATCCCGATCGCATGCGCCAACTGCCGGACCGGACGCGCGGTATCGCCGCGATGCCCCGCCACCGCGGCCAGATATTTGCGTTGCCGCGTCGATAGCCGCAGCCGGCTGGCCACTTGTTCGGCGATGGCGGGATTGGCGGGCAGCAACGCCGCGAGGCGGCGGTGTGCCGTCGCGGGCACCCCCGCCGCCTGCTCATTGACGAGCAATCGGTCGAGCGTCGCCGCAAAATCCGGATCGAGTTCGGGCAGCATCACCGCAAATATGCCGTCGACCGCCATCTGGCCGACGATCGCGCGCGGATCGGGCAGCGCCAATATCTTGGTCAGTTCGTCGGCGATACGTTCGCGCGACAGGCTTTTGAGCGACTGACGCGCGGTGACCACCGCGGCGTGGCTGGCCGCGTCAAGAGCGCCGCGCCCGAAGCGCGCCGCGAAACGATAGAAGCGCAGGATGCGCAAATGATCCTCGGCGATCCGCGTCGCGGCGTCGCCGATGAAAGCGACGCGCCCTGCCCGCAGGTCGGCAAGGCCGCCGAAATAATCGTCGACCGCGCCGCTGTCGGGATCGGCATAGAGCGCGTTGATCGTGAAGTCGCGCCGCGCCGCATCGCCCGGCCAGTCATCGGCAAAGGCGATCGTCGCCCGGCGCCCGTCGGTTTCGACATCGTGGCGCAGCGTCGTAATCTCGTGATGGTCGCCGCTGGCGATCGCGGTGACGGTACCGTGGGCGATGCCGGTCGGGATGACCTTGATGTCCGCCGCCGCCAGCCGCCGCGTCACCTCGTGCGGCAACAAGGGCGTCGCCAGATCGATGTCGGTGACCGCCAGCCCGAGCAGCGTGTCGCGCACCGCACCGCCGACGATCTTGACCGCCCCGCCATCGGCGCTGAGCGCCGCGACGATGCGGCGCAGCCCGGGGCGCTTCCGCCATTCGGCGTCGGGCAGCGCCGTCACCGGTGCCAGCCCGCCGGCATCCGCCGCGCCAGATTGATGATGATCCCCGCCGTCACGCCCCAAATCCGCCGCCCCTGCCACGCCATGTCATAATAATGCCGATCCTGGCCCTGCCAATGCGCTTGCTGCCGCTGATAATTGGCGGGATCGAACAGCGTATCGAGCGGCACTTCAAACCAGTCCTCGACCTCGTCGGGATTGGGATCGAGCGGCAGGTCGGGCGGAATGACGCCGAGCACCGGGGTAATCCGGTAGCCGCTGCCCGACAGATAGGCCTCGGTCATCCCCGCCACCATCACGTCGCGGCGATCGAGGCCGATTTCTTCCTCGGCCTCGCGCAGCGCCGCGTCGATCGCGTCGCGGTCGCCGGGGTCGATCTTGCCCCCCGGAAAGGCGACCTGCCCGGCATGGCTGCGCAGCCATTGCGGGCGCTGGGTCAGGATGACGCCGGGATCGGGGCGGTCGGTAAAGGCGATCAGCACCGCGGCATCGCGCAGCGTCGGGGGGCCCAGATACGCCTCGTCCTCGCCCGCGTCGGGCAGCAGATTGCCCAGCGCAGCGCGCAGCTTCGCCGACAGCATCAGCGATCGACCAGCGGGAATTGGGCGCCGTTCGACCAGATCGCGGGCGGATCATTTTGGTCGGCCGGCGCCATGTCGACGATCTCATAATAGAGCGCACGGTCGATCCGCGCCTCGAGGCCGTTGCCGATGGCGCCGCGCACGTGCAGCCGCGGGTCAGGACTGTCGGGGTCGCTGCCAAAGCGGAGCGGGTGATCGGGTCCGGCCATGACGAGGTCGTCGGTGTCGAGGCGGAAGACGAGCTTGCGGGACTTGCCCTCCCCCTCGCTTTTCAGTTCGACCGCGCGAAAGGGCGTGTCCTCGACCATGATGCTCAGCCGTTCGGCGGGCGTGACGAGGACATGGCTGCCATCGCCTTCGCGGCGGAGGATCGTCGAAAACAGCCGGACCATCGCGGGCCGGTTGATCCGCCCGCCCTCATGGTACCAGCTGCCGTCGGCGCGGATTTCCATGAAGCTGTCGCCGCTGCGTTCAGGATACCAGCTTTCGACCGGCGGCAGCTTGCGCGCCGCAAGCAGTTCGGCGGCTTCGGTGAGCGAAAGCTGCGCAAAGTCCTTGGGAAGCGAAGGCGCGGGGGTGACCATCCGTCCGACATAGGGGGAAGGATGGCGGGTGCAACCCCATCACGTCGCCCCGCGAAGGCGGGGGCCGCTGGCAACCTGGACCAGCTTCGCCGCGTAAACCGATGGCAGCCCCCGCCTTCGCGGGGGCGACGGCTTTAGCGCGGCCCGATCATTCCCGCACCGATCGGCAACCCATGCCCGTTCACCGCGCGCGCCAGCAGGCGCCGCTTCTCGTACGGTCCCGGCAAATCCCACGCGCCCGTCGCCTCAGCATCGAACCCGAAAAAGCGCCCATAATATTCGGGATCGCCGATCATCATCAGCGCGCCGTCGGCCTGGGTTTCGGCCGCCGCCAGCATATGCGCCATCAGTACGCGGCCATGCCCGCCGCGCTGGACGTCGGGGCGCACCGCAACCGGCCCGACCATCACCAGCGGCGTCGCGGTGCCGTCGACGGCGCGGTGCGCCACCGGCCAGCACTGGATCGTGGCGATCAGCGCGCCATCCGCCACGCGGGCGAAGCTGAGCGCCGGCACGGCATCCACGCCTGCGCGGATGCGATAGGCGGTTCGTCCAAAACGGTCGCTGCCGAACGCGGCGTCGAGCAGAGCCTCGACCGCCTGCGGTGCAATGTCCGACAATGGAAGTAACTCGACCAACGCGCGCCCTTTCGCTAATGCGGCGGCGCTTTAGGGGTGCGGCGCGGCGATGCAAAGCCGAATGTCGCCCGCGTTCGACAGGATTTCTTGTGACCGATACATTGTGGCTGGAGGTGGACGGGCTGATCGCCCAGGTGCTGACCGGCATTTATTCCGAAGAAACCCACCTGCCGCAGCCGCTGCGCATCGGGGTGCGCGCGCGGCTGGCGATGGCCGATCATTATGATCCGACGACACCATTGAGCGCGTCGAAAAATTACATGCACCTGAAATTCGCGGCGACCGAGGGTATTCCCAAGGATGTCCATTTCGTACTGATCGAAAGCGTCGCCGACCATATCATCGACACTTTGTTCCTGCAGGACGACAAGGTCGAAGAGGTCGAGGTCAAGATCGTCAAGCTGGCGATCGCCGAGGACGGCGAAGAAATCGGCATCACGATGCGGCGGAGCCGCAAATGACGCAAAAGCTGGCGCTGGTCACCGGTGGCCTCCACCGCGTCGGCGCCGCGATTTCGGCGCGGCTGGCGCGCGAAGGCTATGCGCTGGCGATCCACAAGCGCAGCCCGGGCGATGCCGACGCGGTGCTTGCCGACGCGCTCGCCGAAACCGGCACGATCAGCCACCGCTTCGCCGCCGACCTGTCCGACCCCGCCGCGGTCGACGCGCTGATCCCCGCGGTGATCGAAAAATTCGGCCGCGCGCCCGACCTGCTCGTCAACAATGCCGCAATGTTTGCCGAGGGTGCGTGGGCCGATCTGTCGACCGCGGCGCTGACGGAGATGATGCAGGTCAACTTGTCTGCGCCGGTGATGCTTGCAAAGGCACTCGTCGCGGCGAGCGAAGGCAGCCGCCCGGCGATCGTCAATATCGTCGACCAACGCGTCGTACAGCCGGTGCCCGATCAGCTTGCCTATAGCCTGTCGAAATCGGCGCTGTGGCAGGCGACCGCGACGCTGGCGGTCGCGTTCGGACACCGCGCGCGGGTCAACGCCGTCGCGCCGGGGCTGACGCTGGCGACCGACGATTATTCGGCGGCGCAGGTCGAGCGGCTCGCGGGACGGATGCCGCTGGGCGCGCTACCGACCCCAGCTCAGATTGCCGACGCTGTGGTGTATCTGGCGCGCGCCGAGGCGGTGACCGGGCAGACGATCTTTGTCGATGGCGGCGCGCATCTGGCGCCGATGGGGCGCGATTTCGTGGCGTTGGAGCGGGATTAGCAGAATAACGTCATCCCAGCGAAAGCCGGGATCTCCATCGTTCTGACAGGACGACAGCGGCCCCAGCTTTCGCTGGGGCGACAATCATTAGTAAATATGCACCGCCTTGGTCACCAGATAGCCGTCCAGCCCCTCCGGCCCGCTTTCGCTGCCGAAGCCCGATTCCTTGATCCCGCCGAACGGCGTGTCGAGGGTCGAGATGACGAAGCTGTTGATCCCGACCATACCGCTCTCGACACCATCGGCGATGCGGTTGATGCGGCGGCCGTTCTCGGTGAAGGCGAAGGCGGCGAGGCCGTAAGGCAGCCGGTTCGCCTGCTCCAAGGCTTCGTCCTCGGTGCCGAAGGGGCGGATCAGCGCCATCGGGCCGAACGGTTCGTGGTGCATCGCATCGGCGTCGAGCGGGACGTCGGCGATCGCGGTCGGCTGGAAGAAATAGCCCTCGCCCGTCACCTCGCCGCCCGCGATCACGCGCGCGCCCTTGGCCTTGGCATCGGCGACCAGCGCCGCCAGCGCCGGGGCGCGGCGCGCGTTGGCGAGCGGCCCCATTTGCGTATCGGCGTCGAACCCGCTGCCGATCTTTACCTTCGCGGTCCGCTCGGCGAAGCCCTTCACAAAAGCGTCGTAGATACCCTGCTGGACATAGAAGCGCGTCGGCGAAATGCACACCTGTCCGGCGTTGCGGAACTTTTGCCACACGACCTTGTCGAGCGTGGCTTCGAGGTCGCAATCGTCGAAAATCAGCACCGGGGCGTGGCCGCCAAGCTCCATCGTGATGCGCTTCACGCCATCGGCGGCGAGTTTCATCAGATGTTTGCCGACCGCGGTCGAGCCGGTGAAACTGACCTTGCGGATCACCGGGCTGGCGAGCAAATGGCGGCTGATCCTGTCGGGGTCGCCGTAAACGAGCTGGACGACATCGCCGGGGATGCCGGCATCGGCGATGCAGCGCATGATCGCGCTGGTGCAGCCCGGGGTTTCTTCAGGCGCCTTGGCGATCACGACGCAGCCCGCGGCGAGTGCGGGGGCGATTTTCTTGACCATCAGATTGACCGGAAAGTTCCACGGGCTGAACCCCGCGACCGGGCCGACCGGCTGGCGCAGCACCATCGTGCGCTGGCCCGCGGGCCGCTGGAGCACGCGGCCTTCGATGCGTTTGCCCTGCTCGGCAAAATAATCGAACAGCCCCGCCGCCGACAGCACTTCGCCGCGCGCCTCGGCGATCGGTTTGCCCTGCTCCAGCGTCAGCAGCGTCGCAATATGCTCGACCCGCTCGCGGATGATGCCCGCAGCCTTGTGCATCAGCGCGGCGCGCTCGTCGAAACTCTTGGCGCGCCACACCGGCCAGCCACGCTCGGCGGCAGCGAGCGCCTCATCAAGATCGGCGATGGTCGCGACCGGCAGCTCGGCGATCGTGCCGGCGGTCGCGGGGTTATACACCGGCCGCCCCTCGCGCCCCTCACCGCTCCGCCAGGCACCGTTGATGAAAAGCTGAAGGTCGGCGTCGTAGGTCGCGGTCATGGGGGATGATCCTTCGTTAGAATAGGCCGCCGATATAGTCGCGCTCAGCGATAGTTAAAGCTGATGCTGATCCGTTCGCCCTTGCCGCTATGCGGCATCACTTCGTGGCGCAGCCAGCTTTCCCATAGGAACACCCGCCCCGCCGCAGGCTGCGCATAGACGAAGGGCAGCAGATGTTCGGGTGCATCGGCGGTGCGCCCCGGCGCCGCCATCAGCATCGCGAGCCGCGGGTCTTCCAGTTTCAGCGCCCCCGACCCCGACGGCACCGCGACATAGAAGGTTCCCGACACGATGCTGTGCGGGTGGATATGGCCGCTATGCGTGCCGCCGGGTTTCAGGACATTGACCCACAGGCTGTCGAGCTTCAGGGGCTTGGCGAGGTCGAAATGCGCCGCCTTGGCAAAGGCTTTCACTTCCTTGTCGAGCAGACGTTTCAGGTCGTGAAATGCCGGATCGCGCTCGGGCAGGTCGCCGAGGCTGGCGTAGCTTGTGTAGCCCTTATAGCCATGCGCGCGGCTCCACGCGCGCCCCGCGCCATCCTCCTCGGCAAACAGGCGGCTGCTGTCCTCCAGCTCGGCGAGCAGGTCGGGCGAGCCGATATCGGCCTCGTAGAAAATACTGGCGAACAGCGAACGAACGGGCATGATGGCCGCAAAGCACAGCAAGTGCGGACGCGCAAGGGAGACGGATATGGCCGAGTTCGAATTGATCGCCGACGGATTGCGTTTTCCCGAGGCGCCGGTGGTGATGGACGACGGCAGTGTCATCGTCGTCGAGATCGAGGCGGGGCGGATCACGCGGTGCTGGCCGGGCGGCAAGAAACAGGTCATCGCGACCCCCGGTGGCGGCCCCAACGGCCTGGCGATTGGCCCCGACGGCAAGCTCTATTGCTGTAACAACGGCGGCTTCAACTATGTCGAAGCGAACGGCTATCTCGCCCCGCACGGCATCGCCAGTGATTATTCGGGCGGGCGGATCGAGCGTATCGACATCGACACCGGTGCGGTCGAAATTCTCTACCAGAGCGGCGATCATGGCGTCTCCCTGCGCGGTCCCAACGACATCGTGTTCGACGCCCACGACGGCTTCTGGTTCACCGATCACGGCAAGGTCGATTATGCTGCGCGCTGCCACGACATTGTCGGCATCTTCTATGCCAAGGCCGACGGCAGTTTTATCGAGGAAGTCATCTTTCCGTCGAACAACCCCAATGGCGTCGGCCTGTCGCCCGACGGCAGCGCGCTGTACGCCGCCGAAACCTACACCTGCCGCCTGATGAAGTTCAACATAATCGCCCCCGGCAAGGTCGCCGCCGACGCCGGCCCCGGCGGTCCCGGCATCCCGCTCTATCGCCCCGCAGGCTATAAATTCTTCGACAGTCTGGCGATGGAGGCATCGGGCAATATCTGCGTCGCGACGATCGGCGAGTGCGGCATTTCGGTGATCTCGCCCGCGGGTGAGCTGGTCGAATTTGTCGCGACCGACGATATTTTCACCACCAACATCGCGTTCGGCGGACCCGACCGGCAGGACGCCTATATCACCCTGTCGGGCACCGGACGGCTGGTCAAGACGCGCTGGGCGCGGCCGGGGCTGCAACTCCAATATTGAGGGGGATCATGCACGAGGAAACCCACGCGGTGACGCGGATCGGCTGGCTGCGCGCCGCGATCCTCGGCGCCAACGACGGGATCGTATCGACCGCGAGCCTGATCGCCGGGGTCGCCGCGGCGGGCGCCGCGCAATCGTCGGTCCTGGTTACCGGCACCGCGGGGCTGGTGGCGGGCGCGATGTCGATGGCGGCGGGCGAATATGTTTCGGTCAGTTCGCAGGGCGACGCCGAAAGATCCGATGTAGAGCTGGAGAAGCGCCACCTCGCGGCGGATCCCGAGTTCGAGCTGGAGGAGTTGACCCAAATCTATCAGCAGCGCGGGCTGGATCGACCGCTTGCCGAGCAGGTGGCGGCGCAGCTGACCGCGCATGATGCGCTCGACACGCACTTGCGCGACGAGTTGGGGTTGACCGACGCGATGACCGCGCGGCCGGTGCAAGCCGCGGTGGCTTCGGCAGCAAGTTTTGCGATCGGCGCGGCCTTGCCGCTCGCGACAGTATTGCTCGATCAGGGCGGCTCGTTGCCCTTTACGGTGTCGGCGGCATCGCTCGCCTTCCTCGCCATCCTCGGCGCGCTTGGCGCCTGGGCAGGCAACGCCCCGATGCTTCGCCCGGTCGTCCGCGTCACGTTCTGGGGCGCGGCGGCGATGGCGGTGACGATCGCGATCGGATCGCTGTTTGACACCGCCATCGGCTGACGGCCGCGCCGCGGCGATTGTCAGCGCGGGCTGCATCTGTATGAATGGCCACCATTCCGCGAAAGCGGCCAGACAATCGGAGGGGTCCGCAAATGAGTTTAACGAGCTGGGCGATCGACATCGATCGCGACGATATTACGCAAGCCCGGCTGGTTGCCGACCCCGACAGCCCGCTCGCATCGGGGCAGGTGCGCGTGCATGTCGACAGCTATGCGATGACCGCGAACAACATCACCTACGCGGTGTTCGGCAAGCCCGCGGGCCTCTTCGGCAATGATCAGGGCTATTGGGACTTCTTCGCCGAACCGGGCGAACCCGGCCGCCTGCCGGTCTGGGGTTTCGCGACCGTCACCGAAAGCGCCGCCGAGGGCGTGTCTGTCGGCGACCGCTTTTATGGCTATTATCCGATGGCGAGCGATGCGGTGCTGACCGTCGGCAAGGCCGGACCCGGCGGTTTCACCGACGTGACCCCACGCCGCACCGCCCTGCCCCCCATTTACAACAACTACCAACGGATCGAGGCGATGGCCGACTATCGCGCCGCCGACCATGATTTTTGGCCGGTGTTCCGCCCGCTGTTCCTGACCGGCTGGCTGATCGCCGACCAGTTCGAGGATGAGGGCGATTATGGCGTCCAGCAGATCCTGATCGCCAGCGCATCGAGCAAGACCGCGATCGGGCTGGGCTTTGCCCTCAAGCAACGCGCCGACCGCCCCGAAACGATCGGGTTGACCAGCGCCGCCAATGTCGATGCGCTCGCGGCGCAAGGCATCTATGACCGCGTCATCAGCTATGACCAGATCATGACGCTCAACGCATCGACCCCCGCCGCGCTGGTCGACATGGCGGGCAATGGCGCGGTGACGCGCAGCGTCCACAGCCATTTCGGCGGCCAGTTGCAGGCATCGATCGTCGTCGGCAAATCGCATTGGGACGCGCAGGCCGACGCTGAAGGTCTGCCCGGCCCCGACCGCCAGGGCTTTTTTGCCCCCGGGCGCAGCCAGAAGCGGATCGCCGACTGGGGCGGGGCGGTGTTCGGGCAAAAAATCGCCGCGGCGTGGCTGGCGTTCATGGACGTCGCCCCGCGGATCGCCAGCATCGACAAGCGCAGCGGCGGCGACGCGGCGCTCGCCGCCTATCGCGAAATGCTGTCGGGACAGGCCGATCCGAAGACCGGGATTGTCATCGCTCCATGACGATAACCACCGTGATTTTCGATTTCGGCGGCGTCATCACCTCGTCGCCGTTCGAAGCGTTCAACCGGCTCGAGGACGAGCGCGGCTTGCCGCGCGATTTCGTGCGCCGCGTCAACGCCGCCGATCCCGACCACAATGCATGGGCGAAGTTCGAGCGCGCCGAAATCGATGCCGCGACCTTTGACACCTTGTTCGCCGCCGAAGCGCGGGCGCTGGGGCATGAGCTCGAGGGCGAAGCGGTGCTCGCGGTGCTCGCCGGCACCGTCCGCCCGGCGATGGTCGCGGCGCTCGACACGCTGAAAGCGCGCGGCTTCACCCTCGGCTGCATCACCAACAACGTGCCGTCGGGTTCGATGGGCGTTGTCGGCGCCGGCATGGCGCGCAGCTTCGCCAAGGCCGAGGAGGTCGCCGCGATCATGGCGCGGTTCGACCATGTCATCGAATCGAGCAAGGTCGGGGTCCGCAAACCCGATCCGCGCATCTACAAAATGATGTGCGACGCGCTGGACGTGGCACCGGCCGCCTGCGTCTATCTCGACGACCTCGGCATCAACTGCAAACCCGCCGCCCGGCTCGGTATGCACGCCATCAAGGTGACCAGCGGCGAGCAGGCGCTCGCCGACCTGTCGGCGGTGCTGGGGGTGCCGTTGGCCGGATGACCAGGTTTCCGATCGCGCGGTGAGCAGCGTTTTTGGGGCAGGACACTCCTTCACATTTTCGTCATCCCGGACTTGGTCCGGGATCCATGACGACGGCGCGGCTATGTATCCCGGATCAAGTCCGGGATGACGATGAAAAAAGGTCAGCTTCCGATCGATACCGGCCGTTCGACTTAGACGCCCGCCTCAGCAAGATCGAGCTTCGCCGCGCGCGCAAAAATCTGCGTCAGCACCGGTTCGGTGTCGGCGACGCGCATCGCCACCTGAAACTCGACCGGCGCGAGCGCGGGCATGGCGCCGATTTCGACGAGCGCGCCGCTCGCCACCTCGGTACGCACCATCGGCTGCGGGAAAATTCCGATGCCGCCCCCGGCCCTGGCGATGTCGATCATCGTGCGCGCGTTGTTGCACAGGTTGAGCGATTTCTGGGCAATCCGCGACGCCTGGATCGCGTCGCGCATCCGGCCGTGGATCGGCGAATGGCTGGCGAGCGACCAGACCGGCAAGCCGGTGTCGCCGCCCGCAAACGCCGTCGCGACTGCGGGGCTGGCGAGCCACACCAGCTCCACATCGCCGATCGCGCTGGTCTTGAGCGCCGGATGCGCGATCGGCCCGGCGGCAAAGGCAATGTCGGTGCGCCCGGTGAGCAGCTGCTGGATCAGGTTCGCAGTCAGGTCGATTTCGATCTCGAGCCCGACATGGGGCATATCGGCCTTCAGCCCCGCGACGAAGGCGGGCAGGCAGCTTGCCGCCGCGATCTCGCCCGCGCCGATCCGCACCACCCCGCTCGCCTCGCCATAACCGCCGCTGCCGAGCAGCGCATATTGCATGTCGCGCAGCAACGGATCGCAATCGCGCACCAGCTTGCGCCCCGCCGCGGTGAGCGACATCGCGCGACCTTCGCGGCGGAACAGCGCCGTCCCCAGCCGCTGTTCCAGCTCGCGCATGCGCGCCGACACCGTCGGCTGGGTGGTGTTCAGCCGCTCGGCAGCGGCCGAAAACGTGCCGAGCCGGTCGATCCAGAGCAAGGTTTCGAGATGATAGAGTGCGACGCGATTGATAGACATCGCCTATGTATAATGACAAATTAGAACAATTAGAATTGATGAATTAATTGCGCCAAGGTCCGCGCGCCATAGCAATCAGGAGAGCCGTCCCATGGGGAAGAAGCAATATCCCACCGCCGCCGCCGCGCTGGAAGGCCTGCTCTTTGACGGCATGCAGATTTGCGCGGGGGGCTTCGGCCTGTGCGGCATTCCCGAACGGCTGATCGACGCGATCCGCGATGCGGGAACCAAGGATCTGACGATCGCCAGCAACAACGCCGGGATCGACGGCGAAGGGCTCGGCAAGCTGCTCCGCACCCGGCAGGTCAAGAAAATGATCTCGTCCTACGTCGGCGAGAACAAGGAATTTGAGCGCCAATATCTGGCGGGCGAGCTCGAGGTCGAATTCTGCCCGCAGGGCACGCTGGCCGAACGCTGCCGCGCCGGCGGCGCGGGCATCCCCGGTTTCTACACCAAGACCGGCGTCGGCACCGCGGTCGCCGAGGGCAAGGAAGTCAAGAATTTCGACGGCCAGGATTATATCCTCGAACGCGGCATCTTTGCCGACCTCGCGATCATCAAGGGCTGGAAGGCCGACGAGAGCGGCAACCTCATCTTCCGCAAAACCGCGCGCAATTTCAACGCACCGATGGCGACCGCGGCGAAAATCTGCGTGGCCGAGGTCGAAGAGATCGTCCCCGTCGGCAGCCTCGACCCCGACACCATCCACCTGCCCGGCATTTATGTGAAGCGCATGATCATCGGCGCGCCCTATGACAAGAAGATCGAATTCCGCACGACGCGTCCGCGTGAGGCGGCAGACGTGGTTGCGTGAAACTACTGTTCGTCCTCCTTTTGGCGCCCACCACTGTCGATGATGCGCTCATCGAACAGACCTTTCGGCCCGCCGAAATCGCGCAGGCCAAAGTCATGCTGAATCTCAAAAAGTCGCCAGCATTTCAGGATGCCTACAAGCGGCTTGGTGAAGATCGTTGTGATGCGTATCTCAAGGCATGGAGCAAAGCATTTGCGACGGAAATGCCGAGCGTAAGGGCGGCCTATTATGATTCTTTCCGGAGAATCTATCCGACGGAGAAGCTGGTCACATTCTCGAAAATGTCGATGACACCGGAAGTTGGAGAGATACTGACAGATCGCGTCTCTTATGACGTGATGCACGGATCCGGCAGGCCGCATATGATCGCTCTTGGGCGCACATTCTTCGATGAATATGTCGCGTCGGCACGATTGATCAAAGCAACTCCGACTCGCGAGCAATCGAAAATCGCTGAGATAGAACTGAACATGGGCATGCCGGATCTCCTTTGCGGAGTTACGGCTGAAATGATCGAGGCATACCAATGACCAGCGCCGTTCGTGTCAAAGTCGCTTTCCGGGGCGTGTTACCGGCAATTTTTCTCCTCGCTGGCTGCGCAAGCACGCCGCGGGGAGAAGTCGCGATCGCCTCGGCCCTACCTGCTAGTCCCACGGAAGCCGCCAAGCCACCCGTCGCGCTACAGTATCTCTATGGCTCTGCCGAGGCCGCCATCGCGGTGCGCGCCACCAACGCTCGCATCGCTGACTATGGCCTCGCCCGCATCAAGCAACGACCGACCGACAGCGTCGTTCTGGCGGCGGGCGCCAGCATGGACGCGCCGCGCTTCGACCCCTGCGGCAGCAAGCCCTTCGCCGCGGTCTTCGATGCCGACGAGACGTTGATCTGGAACCTTGGCCCGATGCGCTACTTCGCCGAAAAGGGCACCGCCTTTGACCCCAAAATCTGGGACCAGTGGGAAAAGACCGGCGCGGGTAAGGCCGTCGCCATGCCCGGCACCGTCGAGATGGTTAGTAAGCTGCGCACCGCTGGCATCACGGTCATCGCCAACACCAATCGCAGCGCCACCAATGCCAAGGGCAGCGAAGACACGCTGCGCGCCGCGGGGCTCGGCGACTTCAAGCATGGCGAGACCTTGTTCCTGATGGGCGACGATGCCACCGGGTCGAGCAAGGACGGGCGTCGTGCGACGATTGCCGCCAAATATTGCGTCATCATCCTCGCCGGCGACCAGCTCGGCGATTTCAGCCAGCAGTTCAACGTTAGGGACCTCCCCGCCGCAACCCGCATGGCGCTGGCCACCGGCCCCGCCGCCGCGGCGCTGTGGGACAAGGGCTGGTTCCTGTTCCCCAACCCCGTCTATGGCCCATGGGAAAAGCTGGGCTGGGACGAAACCTTCCCCTCCGACAAAAATTGGGAGCCGAAATAATGCCCTGGACCCGCGACGATATGGCGGCGCGTGCCGCAAAGGAACTGCAGGACGGCTATTACGTCAATCTGGGCATCGGCATCCCGACCTTGGTCGCGAACCATATCCCCGCGGGGATGACGGTGACGCTCCAGTCGGAAAATGGCATGCTCGGCATCGGCCCCTTCCCGCTGGAGGGCGAGGAGGACGCCGACCTGATCAATGCGGGCAAGCAGACGATTAGCGAAGTGCCGAACTCGGCCTATTTCAGCTCGTCGGACAGCTTTGCGATGATCCGCGGCGGACATATCGACCTCACCGTCTTGGGCGCGATGGAGATTGCCGAAAATGGCGACATCGCCAACTGGATGATTCCAGGCAAGATGATCAAGGGCATGGGCGGCGCGATGGATCTGGTCGCCGGGGTCAAGAAGATCATCGTCGTGATGGAACATGTTGCCAAGGACGGCAGCCCGAAATTCATCCCGGCCTGCACGCTGCCGCTGACCGGCAAGAATGTCGTCGACATGATCATCACCGACCTCGCGGTGTTCCGGCGCGACGATCATGCCAGCCCGTTCCGGCTGATCGAGCTGGCGCCCGGGGTCACCGCCGAAGAGGTCGCCGAAAAGACCACCGCGCACTATATCGCCTGACGCCGGTGCCTGACGTCGCCGCCAACCCCGGTTCGACCTGGCTGCTGATCGGCGGCGGGCTGTCGGTCGCCGCGGCGCTGCTCCATATCGCATGCATCTTTGGCGGCCCCGACTGGTATCGCTTTTTCGGCGCGGGTGAGGGCATGGCGCGCGCGGCGGCACGCGGCGACTGGCAACCGACGCTGATCACGCTGGCGATCAGCGCGATGCTGCTGATCTGGGCGGCCTATGCCTTTTCGGGCGCGGGCGCCCTCCCGCGTCTGCCTTTGCTCCGCACGGGGCTGGTGACGATCACCGCAATCTATCTGCTCCGCGGGCTGATCTTTGTGCCGCTCCATCTGTGGCGGCCGCAACACACCGACAGCTTCGCGATCTGGTCGTCGCTGATCGTCTTTGTCTATGGCGCGGTTTACGCCATCGGCACGGTCAAGGCGTGGCGTTATCTGGCGCCCTGAACCGCGCCGGGGGTGACGGCGGCGGCAGTCGCGGCTAAGACAGCGATCAACGATAAGGTCGCAATATAATCACGGGTCGATGCAGCGTTTTTTTCTTCTTCTGATCGCGATAGCCGCGCTGGGCTTTTCCGGCTGGTTTGGTCTGCACGCCTTTGGCGGGGGCCAGCCGCTGGCCAGCGTTCCGATCCCGATCAAGCCGCCGGAGAATCTGCCCGACACCGCCGCCGAGTGGCGCGGCCGGATCGACTATCGCGCCCTCGACCAGCAATTGTCCGACCTGGCGCAGCGGCCCGAAATGGCGGGGCTGGCGGTGGCGGTGGTCGAGGATGGCGAACTGCGCTTTGTCCGCACCTATGGCGTCGCCGACAAATCGACCGGGGCGCCGGTCACCCCGCAGACGCTGTTTCGCTGGGCCTCGGTTTCCAAAACCGCGACGGGGGTGCTGGCGGCGGCGCTGGCCAGCGATGGCGCGATCGATCTGGACCGTCCGGTCGGTGACTGGCGCACGTCGCTGCGTCTGCCCGGCGGCGCCGAGGCGCGGGTGACGCTGGAGGATGTGCTGGCGCAGCGCACCGGCCTGACCAAAAACGCCTATGACGAAAAGCTGGAAGAGGGGCAGAGCCCGGCGCTGCTGCGCGCCAGTCTGGCTGCGGCGCCGCTGCAATGCGAACCCGGCACCTGCCACACCTATCAGAATATCGCCTTTGATACCGCGAGCGAGATCCTGGCCCGGGCGGCGAACGAGCCGTTCGCCAACGCGGTCGAGGACCGGTTTTTCCGCCCGCTCGGCATGGTCAGCGCCGGTTATGGGATGGCGCGGCTGACCGGCGCCAAGGATTGGGCGCGGCCGCATCGCGGGCACGACGTCCGCGCGGTCAAGGAGGCCTATTGGCGTGTCCCCGCCGCCGCGGGGGTCGAAAGCGACATCGTCGATTTCGCGACCTGGATGCAGGCGATGATGGGCGACCGCCCCGATGTGCTGCCGCAACCGGTGTTGCAGCTGGCCCACCGCCCGCGCGTCGGCACCGCGCGGCTCTATGGCGGCACGTTGCGGCAGGCGACCGGCGATGCGGCCTATGGCCTGGGCTGGCGGAGCTTTACCTATGGCGGTCACCGGCTCGCGGGCCATTCGGGCGCGGTTGCGGGCTACCGCGCAACGATGATTTTTGAACCCGCGACGCGGACGGGCGTCGTCGCGATGTGGAACAGCGACTGGGGATTTCCCTTTCGCATCCCGTTCACGGTGATCGACAGCTATCACCAGCGCGGCGACGCGGGCTGGCTCGACCTCAGCGAGCTGCCGCCTGCCAGAGGCCGGACGGACGCCACTCCGGTCGCGCGCGACCCGCTTGCGCCCTGATCCACGGCCTGTGTATCAGGCGCGCGTTCGGGGTCTGGAGGAGAATCATCGATGCGCGTGTTGCTGACCGGATCGTCGGGCTGGCTCGGGCGCTATCTGGCTCCGCTGCTGAGCCAAAACGGCCATGACGTGACCGGCTTCGACGTCGTCCCCGGCACGCATACGCAGGTCATCGGCACCGTCGCCGACCGCGCGCTGGTCGACCGGACCATGGGCGAGCATGGCATCGAGGCGGTGATCCACGGCGGCGCGCTGCACAAACCCGACATCATCCGCTATCCGCGGCAGGCGTTTATCGACGTCAATGTCAGCGGGACGCTGAACCTGATCGAGGCCGCGGTGGCGGCGGGCAACGACCGCTTCCTGTTCACCTCGACCACCTCGCTGATGGTGCGCGCCGATGTCCGCGACGGCGCGGGCGCGCATGGCGCGTGGTGGATGGACGAGGATTTCGGCCCGCTCGAACCGCGCAACATCTATGGCATCACCAAGCTCGCCGCCGAACAGGCGTGCCGCCTCGTCCACCGCGAGCATGGCATTTCGGTCGCGATCCTGCGCACCGGGCGCTTCTTTCCCGAAGATGACGACACCCATGCGGTGCCGAGCGGCCCGAACCTCAAGGCGAACGAGCTGCTGAACCGCCGCCTGACGGTCGAGGATGCCGCCGCGGCGCATCTCGCCGCGCTGGAGGCCGCGCCCGCGATCGGCTGCGACACCTTCATCCTCTCGGCGCCGCCGCCGTTCGCGCGCGAAGACGCCGCCGAACTCGCCCGCGACGCGCCCGCCGTCATCGCGCGCGCCCACCCCGACGCCGCCGAACTTTATGCGGCAGAAGGCTGGGTGCTTCCCGACCGGATCGACCGCGTTTACGACCCGTCGCGCGCCGAACGCCGCTTCGGCTGGCGCGCCCGCAGCGACTTCGCCAGCGTGCTCGCGGCGCTGCGCGAGGGCACCGCGCTGCCCTTCGCGCACGACCCCGCCTACACCTCCCCCATCGTCGCACAGGAGCGCGCAGCATGTACGAGCTGATCACCGCCAACCGCAATTATTCGAGCTGGTCGCTCCGCCCCTGGGTGCTGATGAGCGCGCTCGGTATATCGTTTCGCGACCGCATCGAACCCTTTACCAAGCCCGCCAATTACGATGATTTCCGTAGCTTCTCACCGACCGGACAGGTGCCGGCACTGCTCCACGAAGGGCGCACCATCCATGATTCGCTCGGCATCACCCTCTATCTCGCCGACCGGCACGACGGCGTGTGGCCGGCCGATCCCGACGCGCGCGCCTGGGCGCAATGCGCCGCCGCCGAAATGCACAGCGGCTTTGCGGCGCTCCGCAATGATTGCACGATGAACGTCGGGGTCCGCGTGACCCCAAAACCGATGTCCGCCGCGCTCCAGGCCAATGTCGCGCGCGTCCGCGAACTGTTCGAGGAGGGGCTGGCGCGCTTTGGCGGCCCGTGGCTCGCGGGCCGCGATTTCACCGCGGTCGACGCCTTTTTCGCCCCCGTCGCCTTCCGCATCCGTACCTATGGTCTCGACGTCGGCGTCGGACAGGTGTGGGTCGATCACATCCTGGCGTATCCCGCGATGGTGGAGTGGGAACGTCAGGCGCTCGCCGAAAGCTGGCGCGAGGTCGGGCATGAGGAAGAATTGCGCGCGTGCGGGGCGATCACGGCGGATTATCGGACGGGGTAGCATTCCTCGCCCCGTCATTGCGAGCGAAGCGAAGCAATCTCCAGCTATCGGCGCCGCGTGAGGCCGGCGGCTGGAGATTGCCGCGTCGCCTTCGGCTCCTCGCAATGACGGCAATCAATCGACCAACGCCTCGCGCACCACCGCAACCCCGGCCTCACGCTGCGCCTTCAGCTCGGCCTTCAGCTTCGCCGGATCGCGCGCAAAGACGAAGCCAAAGCTGACCCCGCCCTCCTTGCCGATCGTCGCATGGTGCAGCTTGTGCGCCTGCACCAGCCGCTTGGCATAGCCGCGCCGCGGCACCCAGCGGAAATAACGCTGGTGGACCAGCCCGTCGTGGACCACGGTATAGATGATGCCGTAAAACAGCACGCCCAGCCCGATCCACGTCCCCGGCGCCCACGCCGACGATCCCATGATCATCGGGCTGCCCACCGCGAACATCGATATGCTCAGCGCCGCACCGAACAGTCCGAACAGGTCGTTCTTTTCCAGCATCTTGTCATGCGGTTCATGATGGTCGCGGTGCCACGCCCAGCCAAAGCCGTGCATGATATATTTGTGGCTGCCCCACGCGACAAATTCCATCGCAACGACGGTGGCGACGATCAGCGCAATGATGGCGGGCAGCGACATGGCGCGATCATACCCCCGCCGCGCCGGCCGCGCTAGGGCTGGGATCTAGTCACCGACAAACACCAGCCGGTCGCGGAACTTGTGGCTGCGCGCGGTCGGCGAAAAACTGGTCTTCATCCAGCCGCCATCCTCGCTCAGATAATCATCGTCGGTCAGCCCCTGCCCGCGGATCTGGTTGATGAAGGCGCGCGACTTATAATGGTCGAACATCCGCAGAAATTCGGTCGCCATGACCGCGATCAGCCGCGGATCTTCGCTCAGAAATGCGTTTTCGTCATTGCCCTGACAGCTTTCGTCGCTGAAATTGGCCGACCCGAACAGCATCTGCGGCCGCGCCCCGAACGGGTCGATGATCATCAGCTTGCTGTGGATCTTGTGGTTGCCGAACGCCTTGGCATCCCATTGCCGCCCCATATAGGTTTCGAGCCGCGAGGGGACGAAATAGCGCGTGTTGTTCGTGGTCAGCGCCTCGACCTTCTTGCGCACCGTCGTGTTCCCGAGGCCATAGTGGAGCAGCCCCTGTGGCTGCGCCGCGATCGCGGCGACGATCGCGGGGTCGAGCGCGAACGGTGCGCTGGTCAGGACACAGCTTTTCGCCGCGCCGACCAGTTCGACCGCCTTGTCGATGATGTCGAGCGTGCGCACCGGCGAGAAATATTGCGCCCTAAACGGCCCGCCGCCCGCCGCGGCGAGCCGCGCTTGCAGCGCCCCGACGCGGTTGCGCACCTCGGCCGGATCACTCTTTGACGGCCCGCGCACCGGGTCGTCGGCCAGGATCAGCCAATAATCATGATAGGCCGCCGCGACGACCGGATCGTCCAGGATCACCGCGGCGTTGGTCTGGTAATAAAAGGCGTTCTCCGAAAAATTGGCGGTGCCGGTAAAGGTCCGCACCGGCACGCCGCCCGCCAGATGGACGATGAACTTGTTGTGGCTGATCTTCTGGATCGCGGCACGCGGCGTCGCGATGGCGGTCAGGCCGTGCGCGGCGAGCACCGCTTCGCTCTTGTGCGTCGCATGGTCGCCGGGCTTGGCGTGATAGACGATCCGTACATCGACCCCGCGCGCCTTGGCCGCCGCCAGCGCCGCCGCGACCTCGTCGTCGAAAAACTCGTAGATGCCGACGCGCAGGCCGTGCCCGCCGCCCGCGCCTTCGATGAAACCGATCAACGCCTCTTTCAACCCGCGCGACAGCCAGCGCCACGCCGCGCCATCGGGAACGTCGCGCGGATGCGCGCCCTTGAAGCGGTCGAGATAGGCAAAGGCGGAGGTGACGCCGCGATTGACATAGGCGCCCACTCCGCTCGCCATTTCGGGCGACGGCCGCAGCTTCAGCGTTAAGGGCGGCTCGCCGATGGTCAGGCCATCGGGCGGCGTCCCGCGCACCGGAAAAATGTCGAAGACATAGCCGAGGCTGCTTTTCAGCGTGTAATCGCTCCAGCGAAAGCGCTGGAACGGCGCCTCGCGCGACGACACGTCATAGCCATCGACCGGATCGCCCTTGAAGCGTTTCTCGCCGCGCAGCCAGTTCACCGCGATGACCTCGCCGCTGGCCAGGTCGACCTCGCTCTTGCGCACCGCAAAGCCGTGCAGGCCCGCGCTTTGCGCGGGATCGACGTCCCAGCCGAGCGAAATGCTATGGGTGCCGACCAGCGCCGCGGCGCGATACGGCCCGCGCGTCGTGCGGATGACGGGGCGATAGGCGGGAATCGATACCATGGGCCTCTCCTGTTCCTGAGCGCGACTCCAGAAGGGCTGCGCCATGCTAAGCATCTTTGCCGCCAACGCGACCGAAAATTGCGTTTCCTATCGCCACCGGCTTGCAATGTTGTGCGGCTGATCTAAGGCAGCGGCATGACTCGCCCCCGCACCCTGTATGAAAAAATCTGGGACGCGCATGTTGTCGAACAGCGCCCCGACGGCACCTGCCTGATCTTCATCGACCGCCACCTCGTCCACGAAGTCACCAGCCCGCAGGCGTTCGCCGGGCTGCGCGCGAGCGGGCGGACGGTACGTCGCCCCGACCTGACGCTGGCGGTGCCCGACCATAATCTGCCGACCACGGCGCGCCAGGACGCGGCGGGCAACCGGCTGCCGATTGCCGATCTGGAAAGCGCGGCGCAGCTCGCGGCGCTGGCGCAAAACGCCCCTGATTTCGGTATCCGCTACATCGACGCGGTCGCCGCCGAGCAGGGCATCGTCCATGTCGTGGGCCCCGAGCAGGGCTTTTCGCTGCCCGGCACGACGATCGTCTGCGGCGACAGCCACACCGCGTGCCACGGCGGTATCGGCGCGCTCGCCTTCGGCATCGGCACCAGCGAGGTCGAGCATGTGCTGGCGACGCAAACGTTGCTGCTCCAGCCCGCGAAAACGATGGAAGTGCGCGTCGAGGGCGAGGTCGGCCGCGGCGTCACCGCCAAGGACGTCATCCTCCACATCACCGGCACCATCGGCGCCGCGGGCGGCACCGGCCATGTCATCGAATATACCGGCAGCACGATCCGCGCGCTCAGCGTCGAGGGCCGCCTGACGGTCAGCAACATGGCGATCGAGGGCGGCGCGCGCGCCGGGCTGATCGCCCCCGACGCGACGACCTTCGCGTATCTCAAAGGCCGCCCATATGCGCCGAAGGGCGCCGACTGGGACGCCGCGGTCGCTTATTGGACCAGTCTCGCCACCGATCCGGGCGCGACCTATGACAAGATTGTCGTGATCGACGCCGCCGACATCGCGCCCAGCGTCACCTGGGGCACCAGCCCCGAAGATGTCGTGCCGATCACCGGGCTGGTCCCTGCCCCGGACAGCTTCGCCGACTCGTCAAAACAGGCGGCGGCGGCAAAATCGCTCGCCTATATGGGCCTCGAACCCGGCACCCGGATGCAGGACGTCGCCATCGAGAATATCTTCATCGGCAGCTGCACCAACAGCCGGATCGAAGATCTGCGCGCCGCCGCCGCGGTGCTGAAGGGGCGGCATAAGGCCGCGGGTGTCAAATGGGCGATCGTCGTCCCCGGATCGGGGCTGGTGAAGGCGCAGGCCGAAGCCGAGGGGCTCGACCGCATCTTCACCGACGCGGGCCTCGAGTGGCGCGAGCCCGGCTGTTCGGCGTGCCTCGGCATGAACCCCGACAAGGTGCCCGCAGGCGAACGCTGCGCCAGCACCAGCAACCGCAATTTCGTCGGCCGCCAAGGCCCGGGCAGCCGCACGCATCTCGTGTCGCCCGCGATGGCGGCGGCGGCGGCGGTGACCGGACGGCTCACCGACGTGCGGGAGCTGATGGATTGAGCGCGCAACAGAGGGAGCCAAGAGCATGATCTGGAAAGCTATCGCATCGGCCGCAGCAGCACTGGCCCTCGCCGCCCCCGCGCTGGCGCAGGACAAGCCCGCGGCGGCGAAGGTCAGCCTGACCCGGCTTGATTGCGGCACGGTGCGCGTCAACCGGCTCAACGCCTTTTCGGACACCCAGGCTTATCCCGGGCAAAGCCGCGACCTGACCGTCGGTTGTTACCTGATCCGCCACGGCGACCAGCTGATGCTGTGGGATCTGGGCTTGCCGACCGCGCTCAAGGGCGCGGCGTTCACGACCACCGGCGACATGTCGGCCACGGTGCGCCGCAGCCTGGTCGAACAGCTCGCCGACCTTGGCATCAAGCCCGACGACATCGATATGGTCGGGGTCAGCCATTTTCATTCCGACCATGTCGGCCAGCTGCCCGATTTCCCCGCCGCGAAACTCTATGTCGGCAATGGCGACTGGGATATGCTGACGCAAAGCGAGCGCCCCGCATTTGTCGATCCGAAACCCTTCGCGCACTGGATCGGCGGCGGCGGCAGCGTCGAGCCGGTCGCGCGCGACAAGGATATTTTCGGCGACGGCAGCGTCGTTATGCTCGACATGCCGGGGCACACCCCGGGCCACCACACGCTGCTCGTACGGCTGGCGGGAATGGGTCCGGTGCTGCTCAGCGGCGATCAGGCGCATTTTCAGGAAAATTACGACAGCGCGGGGGTGCCGACCTTCAACACCAACCGCGCCGACACCTTGGCCTCGTTCGACCGCTTCAAGGCGCTGGCGAAAAATCTGAAGGCAACGGTGATCATTCAGCACGAACCCCGCGACGTCACGAAACTCCCCGCTTTTCCGAAGGCTGCCGAATAGCATGACGCCGATTGAAAAGGTCGAAGGCCGCGCCATCCCGTTCGGGCTGAAGAATGTCGATACCGACGTCATCATCCCGGCCAAATGGCTGAAGACGATCAGCCGCGAGGGATTGGGCCAAGGCGCGTTCGAGACGTTACGCGCCGACCCCGACAATCTGTTCGACCGCCCCGAATTTCAGCGCGCGCCGATTCTGATCGCGGGCGACAATTTTGGCTGCGGGTCGAGCCGCGAGCATGCCGCCTGGGCGCTCGGCGACCTGGGCATCCGCGTCGTCATCGCGCCGTCCTACTCGGACATTTTTTCGGGCAATGCGGTGAAGAACGGGATCCTGCCAGTCGTGTTGCCGCAGGCGGCGATCGACCGGCTGATGGCGGTTGCGGCGACCGATCCGATCCACGTCGACCTCGACACTCAGACGGTGACGACGCCGTTTCAGGACCGCTTCACCTTCGACATCGACCCGTTCCGCAAGATGTGCCTGTTGCAAGGCCTCGACGAGATCTCACTGACCGAAAAGAGCGAAGCGGCAATCGCCGCGCACGAACAGAAAATAGCCAAAACACAGCCGTGGCTGACGCCAACGCTGGCATAAGGAGAAGATGATGAAGGCTCTCTTGTCGACCGCCACCGGCGGCCCCGAAACGCTGACCCTGGGCGAACTGCCGCGGCCGACCGCCAGCGTCGGACAGGTCGTGATCGACGTCAAGGCGTGCGCGGTCAATTTCCCCGACACGTTGATCATCGAGGATAAATATCAGTTCAAGCCCGCGCGCCCCTTTGCCCCCGGCGGCGAAGTCGCGGGGCTGATCGCCGAAGTCGGCGAAGGCGTCACCGAATTCAAGCTCGGCGACCGCGTCATCGCGGGCTGCGGCAATGGCGGCATGTCCGAAGCCGTCGCGGTGTCGGTCCACAATGTCTATCACCTGCCCGAAGGCCATGACTTCGCCGAGGGCGCGTCACTGCTGATGACCTACGGCACCAGTATCCACGCGCTCGTCGATCGCGGCCATATCCAGGAAGGCGAGACTTTGCTCGTGCTCGGCGCCTCGGGCGGCGTCGGCATCGCCGCGGTCGAACTCGGCAAGGCGTTCGGCGCGCGCGTTGTCGCGGGCGTCTCAAGCGAAGAAAAGGCTGACATCGCGCGGCAGGCGGGCGCCGATGAGGTCGTGATCTATGGCCGCCAGCCGTTCGACAAGGATCAGTCCAAGGCGCTCGCGAACACCTTTAAGGAAGCGGTCGGACCGGGCGGCGCCAATGTCGTCTATGACGCGGTCGGCGGCGATTATGCCGAGCCCGCGTTGCGTTCGATCGCATGGGAAGGCCGCTATCTTGTCGTCGGCTTCCCCGCGGGCATCCCGCGCCTGCCACTCAACCTGACCTTGCTCAAAAGCTGCGACGTCGCGGGTGTGTTCTGGGGCGCCTTTGTCGCGCGCGAGCCGGAGCGAAACCGGGCGCATGTCGCGCGCCTGTTCCAGCTGTGGGAACAGGGCAAGATCAAGCCGCGCGTCACCGGCACCTACGCGCTCGCCGATGGCGGCAAGGCGATTGCCAAGCTGGGCGATCGCAGCGCGGTCGGCAAACTGGTCGTAACACTCTGACCCGGCACCCTTGATTGGGTCGGTCGATTGGCGCCACCCGGTTAACCCTTTTGCAGGGGCTCGGCATTATTGTCGGGTGTCAGGACTAGCTGGGCCAAGGGTATGAAGATGGCGACTCGCCGTGCGAAGGCTGACGAAAGCAACGCGAGTATCGCGAATATTTCGCGTACCCGCCGCGCGCAGCTTGTCGCCGAGTTCGAGGGTGAGCTGGGAATCGACTACAAGGCGCGCGCCAAGGCGGCCGAGGCCGAACGCCGCTGGCAAATCCGCAAGACCTTCATCGTGTGGACCGTCGCGCTGATCTTTTTCACCGTGGCATGCCAGAAACTGTGGCTCATGGGTCAGGACGTCGACAAGCCGTTCTCCGACCTCAACCCGATCGACACCATTTTTGGCGAGTAGCCGCGCTGCACCGGTCCTCGGCAATATCAACGATTGAAAGTGCCGCCGCCTAACGTCGCCGAGGCGAAGTAATGCAAAAAGGGCAGCTCTTTTCCGCGAACCCATAAGAGCGCCGCGCCAACTCGACATGAATCCGGTCGTTGCAGGATCAATCGGCAGTTGGCGCCGGATAGCGGACAGATTTTCGAAAACGTTCGGGAACCGCGCTCTTTCCGAGCGATTCCATTGAAAAAATGTCAGGTGGCACATCAGCGGTGAAGCTCACGGCGCGGCTCACCAGTCGCAAGCTCCCGTCCCGATCCGAAATCGTAGCGCCGAGCAGCGCCCCACTCACGTCCACGTCATAGGTACGGATGCTATCCGCGTCGACGACGATCAGATGAGTGACAGGCCCGAACCGGGTTTCCCGTTTGCCCGCGACACGCGCCGACTGAATGATCGAATTGGCCTGCACGCCACACGCGGCGCGCGCAACAGTGGCGCCATTGATCATCTTGGCGCTCCCCATTTGAACATAGGTACCGGTCATCCTCGCACAATCGGCGATCAATCGATCGCGAGGTGTTTCAACGCGGTGATGAACGCCGTCATGGAACTCGGCACTCCATTCCTCGATTACGGTCCCGTCCCGGCGTGTAACCCTGTTCCAGGTCACAAGCGAATAGGTCTTCCGCGTCTCGCGCGTGAGGTCGATCAGCATGCGCGCCTCTTCCGAAATCGATGTTTCCGAAGTTCCCCCAGCGACGCCGGCCGCCGCGAACAAGATCAGGCTCGTCGCCGCTGTCCTGATCAATAAACCCGCGCCTTCGGCTTGATATATTCGACGTCATCCGACAGCGTATATTCGTGGACCGGGCGGTAATCGAGGCGGACGCCGCCGCCCTTGCCGCCCCAGCCGTCGAACCACGCCACCGTGTGCTTCATCCAGGTCGCATCGTCGCGGTTGGGGAAATCTTCGTGGGCGTGGGCGCCGCGGCTTTCCTTGCGGTTGAACGCCGAATGCATGGTCACCGTCGCCTGGCTGATCAAATTGTCGAGCTCGAGCGTTTCGACGAGGTCGGTGTTCCAGATCAGGCTGCGGTCGGTGACCCCGATGTCGTTCATCCGCTGATAGGTCTTGGTCAGCTTTTCCTTGCCCTCGGCCATCAGTTCGTCGGTGCGGAACACCGCGGCGTGCGCCGACATCGCGCGCTGCATTTCGAGGCGGATTTCGGCGGTCGGCGATCCGCCCTTGGCATGGCGGAAATGGTCGAGCCGGCCGAGCGCCAGATCGGCGCTGTCAGCTGGCAGCGGCTGCTGCGCCGCGCCAGGCTTGATGATGTCGCGCAGGCGGTGCCCGGTGGCGCGGCCAAAGACGACGAGATCGATCAGGCTGTTCGACCCGAGGCGGTTAGCGCCGTGGACCGACACGCACGCCGCTTCGCCGACCGCGAACAGGCCGGGGACGACGGTGTCGGGGCCATCCTTGCCCAACGTCACGACTTCGCCATGATAATTACACGGAATGCCGCCCATATTATAATGGACCGTCGGCACGACCGGCAGCGGCTGACGCGTCAAATCGACGCCCGCGAACACCTTGCCGCTTTCGGTGATGCCGGGCAGGCGTTCGTGCAGCACCGCCGGATCGATATGATCGAGGTGCAGGAAGATATGGTCCTTGTGCGGGCCAACGCCGCGGCCTTCGCGGATTTCGAGCGCCATCGAGCGCGACACGACGTCGCGCGACGCCAGATCCTTCGCCGACGGGGCATAGCGTTCCATGAACCGCTCGCCCTCGGAGTTGGTGAGATACCCCCCCTCGCCGCGCGCACCCTCGGTGATCAGCACGCCCGCGCCGTAGATGCCGGTCGGGTGGAACTGGACGAATTCCATGTCCTGGAGCGGCAGCCCGGCGCGCAGCACCATCCCGCCGCCATCGCCGGTGCAGGTGTGCGCCGAGGTCGCGGTGAAATAGCTGCGGCCATAGCCGCCGGTCGCGAGCACCACGGCCTGGCTGCGGAAGCGGTGGATACTGCCATCGTCCATGCACAGCGCGATGACGCCGCGGCAAACCTTGCCGTCGGGGCCATCTTCCATGATCAGGTCGAGCGCGAAATATTCGACGAAGAAGTCGGCGTCATATTTCAGCGACTGCTGGTACAGCGCGTGAAGCATCGCGTGGCCGGTGCGGTCGGCCGCGGCGGCGGTGCGCTGAACCGGCGGGCCTTCGCCCATATTCTGCATATGGCCGCCGAACGGGCGCTGATAGATGGTGCCATCGGCGTTGCGCGAAAAGGGCACCCCGGCATGTTCGAGCTCGTACACCGCCTGCGGCGCTTCGCGGACCATATATTCGATCGCGTCCTGGTCGCCGAGCCAGTCGGAGCCCTTGACGGTGTCGTACATATGCCATTGCCAATGGTCGGGCGAATTGTTGCCGAGCGACGCGGCGATGCCGCCCTGCGCCGCGACGGTGTGGCTGCGCGTCGGGAACACCTTGGTGATGCACGCGGTTTTCAGCCCCGCTTCGGCAGAGCCCATCGTGGCGCGCAGCCCTGACCCGCCGGCGCCGACGACGACGGTGTCATAGATATGGTCGATGATCTTGTAAGCGTCGGTCATGTCACATGCCCCCCGGGCCGGCGGCCATCACCGGGACCAGCGCGATACGGGCGATCGTAAAGATCCCGTAGACGGCGCCGCCGATGGCGTAGAAATTGAGCAGAACGGTCGCGAGCAGAAGCATCGGTCCGTGGACATAATCCTCGATCAGCACCGTCAGGCCCAGCCGCAGATGCCAGAAGACGCTGACCACCATCAGGATCAGCGCGAGCGCGACCATCGGGTTCGCCGCCCAGCGCAGCACCGCGGCATGGTCGCCGAGCGGCAGCCGGATCAGCGACACGACGAAAAAGCCGACGAGCAGAATGTTGCCGAGCGCGGTCAGCCGCTGCTGCAGCCAATGCTGCGACCCATGCCCCGACGAGCCGAGGCCGCGGACCTTGCCGAGATGCGTGCCGTCGCCCATCAGAGTGCCTCCGCCATGATGTAAAGCCAGGTCGCGGCGGTCGCGGCGATGCCCGCGGCGATCACGACGGTCGACCACAGCTTGTTCGATTTCAGCTCATACCCCGCGCCGGTGTCGAGCACGAAGTGACGCAGGCCCGAGAACAGATGCTGGAAAAACGCCCAGGTCAGCCCGACGAGGACGATCTTGCCCAGGATATTGGTGACCTGATGGAAAAGGGTGATTTCGGGGCTGGGATCGCGCCACACACAGGCAACGAACGCCGCATAAGCCTCTGGCCCACCCGCGATGGCGCCAAGCCACCACAGGAACAGGCCCACGCCGACGATCGCCAGCCCGTCGCCGCTGGCGCGATGAAGGATCGAGACCGCCATCGCCGGGCCCCATTTATACACCTGCAAATGCGGCGCGCGCGGGCGCGTATTCGGTTCGTTGCCAGCCATATCAGCCCCGTTTCTGACTCTAATCGGTCGATGGGCGCCGGTTTAGCGCCCCAGCCGCGATATGCAATTGCTTAGGGGCGATGGCGCGACAGAAATCGGGCGGGTTTGCCGGGGCGCAAACGGCGGATCGCTGCGACAGAGCAAAAGGCCGATTGCACCAATTCGACTTATAGGATAGGGGGGTATCCTATGTCGCACACTTCATCCAGCCACGATCATCTTCTCGCCCGCGTTCGCCGCATCGCCGGACAGGTGGGGGCGATCGAGCGCGCCATCACCGACAATGCGGGCTGCGCCGCGATCCTGCATCAGGTCGCGGGGGTGCGCGGGGCGGTGCTGGGGCTGATGGACGAACTGGTCGAAGATCATATGCGCGAGCATGTCGTCGCGCCCGCGCTGACCGATGCCGAGCGGGCCCAAGGCGCCGACGAATTGCTGGCGGCAATCCGCCGCTACGCGAAATAGGGTCCGGCGCGTGTCCTTCGACAGCGAGATCGAGGCGTTGACCCATGACCATGTCTTTCTGGGCGCGCGCCACGACGAAAATGCACGCCGCACCCTGTGGGTGGTCGCGCTGACCGCGGCAATGATGGTCGGCGAAATCGCCGCCGGCCTGGCGTTTAACTCGATGGCGCTGCTCGCCGACGGCTTTCACATGGCAACGCATGCCGGCGCGCTGGGCATCGCGGCGATCGCCTATGCCTATGCCAAGCGCCATGCCCACGGCGGCCGCTATAGCTTCGGCACCGGCAAGGTCGGCGATCTGGCCGGCTTCGCCTCGGCGCTGGTGCTTGGCATCGTCGCGCTGGGCATCGCTTATGAATCGGCGCTTCGCCTGTTCGACCCGCGCCCCGTGGCCTTTGCCGAGGCGACGATCATCGCGGTCATCGGGCTGGGCGTAAACATCGCCAGCGCGCTGTTGCTCGGCCACGGGCACGATCATGGCCGCAAGCACGGCCATGGGCACGATCACGACGATCATCACGGCGAGCACCATGATCATGGTCCCCACCACCAAGAGCGGGACAACAACCTCCGCTCGGCCTATCTGCATGTCGTCGCCGACGCGCTGACGTCGGTGCTCGCGATTGCCGCGCTGCTCGGCGGCCGGTATCTCGGCTGGGTCTGGCTCGACCCGGTGATGGGGATCGTCGGTTCGATCGTCATCGCGATGTGGGCGTGGTCGCTGATGCGCGATACCGCTGCGGTGTTGCTCGACGCATCCGACGCGGCGCTCGAAGCCGAGATTCGCCAGCGCGTCGAAGCGCCCGGCGATGCAAAGATCACCGACCTGCACGTCTGGCGCGTCGGCCCCAGTGCCCATTCGGCGATCATCAGCGTTGTCGGCGTGAAGCGCGATGCCGTTTGCGCGCGGGTGAAGCCGGTGCACGCGATCGAACATCTGACCGTCGAAACCCGCTAGCGGGCGGCAAGCGCAGCACGAAATTCGGCGCGATGGCGATATTTGGGCGCGATCGGAATCGCATATTTTGTGCAAAAACTTGACTTTTCGCCAAAATCGGAGCAGGGAAACTGCGCTAACGTCGCCTGCGACGGAAATTTGATGCCGACAGGCTGATACTTCCCTTCACGCGCTACCAGCTCCAAAGGTGCTTTTGCCCGAGGATTCCCTGTTTTCGTGAAAGGAAACACCCATGCCCATCGGCACCGTAAAATTCTTCAACAGCGACAAAGGCTATGGTTTCATTGCCAACGAGGATGGCTCGGGCGACAGCTTCGTCCACATCACTGCCGTTGAGCGCGCCGGCATGTCGACGCTGAACAAGGAACAGCGCGTTTCGTACGAGCTGGAAACCGACCAGCGCGGCAAGACGTCGGCTGTCAATCTTCAGCCTGCCTGAATGATATCCGGTCCGGCGTCCCTGGGGCGCCGGACCGGACCATCGCGGCGGTCATCCGGCCGCGATCGATATCGTCAGTCGCCCTTTTCGACGACGATGTGCGGCCACTGCGCCGCCAGCCGATCGGCCCAGTGCTGATACGGCCATGGAATCATTTCCTGATCAAACCAGAACAGCCGCTCGCCCGCGCGGTCGTAGAGATGCACCGCGTCATCGCTGTCGTCCTGCCGCACGATCCGCAATTTGCTGATTTGCGAGGGATGAACGCGCCCTTCGTCGCCGCTGCTGCTCCCGATCCGGCCCTTCCACCACACCAGATCGCCCGTGACGGGATCGACAAAACTGCCGCGGTTCGGATTGGCCAGCATATTGAGCCCCGCCCCCAAAGTGATCAGCGCCCCAAACCCCTGCGCCAGCGGCACCAGCCACGGCGCACATTCGCGGCCGTCGGCGCTGCAATTATCAGCCGGGTCGATCGTCGATCCCGCCCAGAAAAAGAGCAGGCCAAAGGCGAGCAGCAGCCACATCTGCCCATCGGTGCGCGCACTGCGCCGATAGGATGGGATGCCCGCATCGGTCATGGCCGGACATTTAGCCGCCCTGTCCCAATATTTGCCTAATCGAAGGGCCGCTGCAGACAGAGCGCGCGGACATTGCTGCTTTCAGCTTCCTCCACCCGCCCGTGCCGCTGTGGAACAAACGCGACGCGCTGCAACATTTTATTGGCGTTTGCGCGTATAAGGCGGACTGGACCCCGTTCGCGCGAATCGGCGCGGGCGCGGCGATGGAATTTTGGCGATTGATGAAGCCCGAACTCAACTTGACCGCCCGTTCGACGTGGCGCGACCCGGCGCCGGAAAAACCGGCCGGGCCAGGGCGTGCGTTTTGGGCGGCGATCGTTGCGGTGATGGCGGTGGCGTGCCTCGCCTTTCTATTGTCGAGCGGGCAGCTGCGTGCGCCCGCGGTCTTCGGCCCGTACAGCGTGTCGGTGCCGGTCGATTTTCGCGCCTATGACCCGGCGCGCTGGGCGATCATGAATGCCGGGGATTATGAGGACGCGCTGAAGATCGATCCAACGCTGCCCGATCCGGCGAGCATCGGCTTTGGCGACGCCGCGGCGCTGCCCCCGGCCGACCCCGCACTGTTGCGCGACGAGGCTTTTGTCGGCCCGCCCGCCAAGGCCTATGTCTTTCGCGGCGTCACCGCGCTCGACCGCGAGCGCGCGCATTATTGCCTGACCGCCGCCATCTATTATGAGGCGGCGTCCGAAACCGACGACGGGATGCGCGGCGTCGCCCAGACGGTGATCAACCGCGTCCGCCACCCGAGCTTTCCCAACACCGTGTGCGGCGTCGTGTTTCAGGGGTCGCAGCGCGCCGGGGTGTGCCAGTTTACCTTCAGCTGCGACGGCGCCATGGCGCGCGCGCCCAGCAAGCCCAATTGGCTGCGCGCCAGCCGCATCGCGTCGGCGGCGCTGGGCGGTTATGTTTTCCCCAAGGTCGGCCTTGCCACCCATTATCACACCCAGGCGATCTGGCCGCGCTGGGGCAAAAGCCTGGTGATGACCAACATCGTCGGCGCCCATATCTTTCACCGCTGGCGCGGCCGCTGGGGGATGCCCGATGCCTTCCGCGCCCCGTATCTGGGCCGCGAGCCGGTGCCGGGCCCCTATCTGCCACTCGCGCAGCAGCTCGCGATCCTGAAGGGTCAGGGCGTTGCCCCCGGCGCCGGTCCCGCACCGATGCTCAGCGGCCCCGGCGCCCCGCTGCTCGACGGGCCCGCCGCGCCGCTACCCGGCGCGATGGCACCCGCCGCGCCCGTCATGCCGTCGCCCGTCGTCGTCCCGGCGCCGGCACCGACCTATGCCGACCCCCGGCTCAACCAGTCGGGTCAGGTCCGCGAAGAATTCCGCGGCAGCGGAGAGTGGAAACAGTGATGCAATCGGCCTAGTCTGCCTGCCACATGACGGGGAGGCGGATATGGGACATGTCAAAGGCATCGGCGGACTGTTTTTCCGGGCGCGCGACCCCGACGCGCTGAACGCCTGGTATCGCGAGCGGCTGGGCATCGGCGCCGGCTGTAACGCCGACGATAGCGGTCCGATCGACGAATGGACATGGAACGTCGCCGCCGGGCCGATGGTGTTCGCGCCGTTCAAGGCCGACACCGATTATTTCCCCGCCGACCGCCAATATATGATCAACCTGCGCGTCGATGACCTCGACGCGGTGCTCGCCCCATTTCACGAAGCGGGCGACGCGGTGATCACCAAGGACGAATGGAACGACCCGGCAATCGGCCGCTTCGCACGCGTGCACGACCCCGAAGGCAATCCGATCGAACTGTGGGAACCGCCCGCGACCAAATAGCCCCGTTTTTCTCCCCTCCCTGCAAGGGAGGGGATCAAGGG
>NZ_SCOT01000013.1 GCF_005502465.1 Sphingopyxis sp. L1A2A | reverse complement strand
GATCTCGGCATAATCGCCCGCCGCGCCAATCCAGTCGATCGTCGTGAAGGGGATGCGGTGGACGGCGCCGCGGTTGCGCACGATCAGCGCATCCCCCGTGGGCGCCGCCGCCCCCGCCGATCAACCCGCGGTGGTGCGTCCCTATCAGTCGCTCCACCTCGAGGTGCCTTATGTGCCGTCGATCGCCCGGATCGATGGCGAGGATCGGCTGGTTTACGAATTGCACGCGACCAATTTCGCCGCGCAGCCGCTGGCGGTTGCCGCGATCGACCTCTGCGCCGCGGCGGACGGCGCGCGATTGGCGCGGATCGACCCCGTTGGCGTGATGCGCCGGATCGGCGCGCAGGCGGGCGGCGCCACCGAGATCGCGCCGGGCGGCCGCGCAATCTTTTACCTGTCGGTTCGCTGGCCGGGTGGCGACTTCAAACCGCTGTTACACCGGATCAGTTTGACGCCGATGCGGCCCGGGCGGACGGGCGCTAGCGTGACGATCGCGGGCGGCGAATTCACGCCGGTGCGCGCCTTCGCAGCGACGCTGGGCGCGCCGCTGCGCGGTGGGCCGTGGACCGCGGTCGCGCTGCCCGACGTCGACAATGGCCATCGCCGCTTTCCCTATGCGGTCAGCGGCCGGGTGCGACTGCCCGGGCGGCACGCGATCGACTGGATGCCGGCGGTGGGCTTCGACCCCGGCTCGACCGGCACTGACGTCGCCGCCGACGGATCGGGCGCCGATGTGCTGGCGGTGGCCGACGCCGAGGTCGTCACGGTCAAGGATGGCGCCGCGCCCGGCGCCCCCGCCAGCGTCGAGGATGAAACGGGAGCGATGATCGTGCTGCGGTTGCCCGACGGCCGCTACGCCTTTTATCAGCATCTGGCGCCCGGCATCGGGATCAAGCCCGGGATGCGGGTGCGGCGCGGACAGGTGATCGGGCGCGTCGGATCGTCGGGCCACGTCACCCAGCCCCACCTGCATTTCCATATCGCCGACCACGCCGCGCCGCTCGACGGCGAAGGCCTGCCCTATCGCTTTGGCGCCGGGCGGATTGTCGGGCGCTACGCCGATAGGGCCGGCTTTAGCGAAGGGAAAGCGTGGCAGGCGGCGGCGCCCCGCGCGATCGACGGCCTGCCGCCCGCATATGCGGTGATCATGTTTGACACCGCCGATAATTTGACTCGCGGGCGCAATTGACTAGCCTCTTATCCGGGTTGAGCGAAGAGGGGACATATCATGTGGAAATGGATCCGTATTCCCAAGGGCATCGCGCTGCTGGCGTTCCTGTTGCCATGGATGACCGTTAGCTGTTCCGACCAGAAAATTGCCGAAGCGAGCGGTTTCGGGCTTGCCTTTGGCCGCATCTCGGCCATGGGGCAGGCGGCCAGCGCCGGTGATGGCGCATCGATGAATTTTTGGCTGATCCTGGCGCTGCTCGCGATCGCGGCCGGGCTTTTCCTGCTGTTCACCAAGGGGCGCGAGGCCGCCAAGCTGGTGCTCGGCACCTCGGTCGCCGCGCTGGTGCTGATCTTTGTCGGCACTTATCGTTACAGCAAGGATGCGATCATGGCCGAAGCGGCCAAGAACGGGTCGGACGGTAGCATGGATCAGGCCGCGCTGGCGATGATCCAGGTGAATTGGCACTTCGGCTATTGGCTGGCGATGCTGTCGCTGATCGCCGCTGCGGTGATGGCGTGGCTGGTGATGAGCGGCAAGGAAGCCGAGGCCGAGGCGAAGATGCGCTCACTCGCCGCCGATGCCACCGACGCGGCAAAGGTCGTGGCGGCCAAGGCGAGCGACGCGGCGAAGGACGCCGCCGCCAAGGCCAATGACGCGATCGACGCGGCCAAGGACAAGAAGGACGACGAGCCGCCGAAGCAGCCGTGACGGCAAAACCGGAATCGGCGGCGGGCGGCGGCGCCCGCCGCGCGGAGCATGATCGGGGGGACCAATGAGCACAGAAAGCGCGACCGCCGCTGCATCGACGGCGGCACCTGTCACCCAGGTGGCGGCGGATCAGAGCAAAGGCGGCGACAAGCTGGCCGCCTGGTCGGTGTTTTCGCTGATCCTGGGGCTGGCCGGCGACATGGCGACACCGATCGGCAATTATTCGCTGTGGCTGATGGCGGCCGGCATCGCCGGTTTCATCCTGTGCTTTGCGCTACGCCGCGCCAGTTTCGCGCGGCGCGGCATGTTTCATACCGGCATTTTTGCGCTGATTATGGGCACCATCTGGGGCTTGCAGCAATTTGCCGTCCCCGACGACAAGGGCAACGAGCGCGGCGCGGCGGTCGCCTTCCTGCCGATCCTGGCGCCGATCCAGACCAAGATATTGCCGCTGCCGCAAAACCAGAAGCTGCTGCTGCAATTTCAGGATGCGGTCGCCAAGGGCAGCGACAGCGAGCGCGTCGCGGCGGCGCGCGAGCTGTATGCGGCGGCCGAAGACCCCGCGCTGCACCGCGGGATGATCGAGGCGATGATGGGCTCGAGCAACCCGGCGCTGCAACAAAGCGCGACGCTGCTGCGCTTTGCCGAACGCAAGCGCGACCGGCTGACGCTGCCCCCGATCGACCGCGACCGGGACGATCCGCTGTCGCGGCGGCTGCTGTCCTTTTCGTTCGAGGTCCGCGACGTCAATGTCGATAGCGGCGCGCTCGACCTGCGCTCGAGCAGCAGCCGATCCTTTGGCACCGTGACGCGGCAGGGCACGACGATGCAGCTGCCGATCATCGTCGCCGAGGGCGGCAATTTCCAGGAAATGCTGGTCGATCTGAAGCCCGGAAACGACATGCGGCTGACCGGTAAGGCCCGGCTGGAAACGGGCGAAGTCGTCGCCGTCGAATTACCCTTGTTCTGATGCCATGTCGTCCGATACGGACGATGCGATGACGACTGCCGCCAAGAAACGCACCAAGCGCCGCAAGCTCCCCTGGTATCTGCGGCCGGTGAAATGGCTGTTGTGGTTCCTTGCCATCTCGGTGCTGTGGGTGCTGGTCTATGCGGTGGCGCCGCCGCCGGTGACGTTCACGATGCTGGCCGACAGCAGCGGGATCACCAAGGACTGGACCAGCCTGTCCGGCATCGACCGCAACATGGTGCGCGCGGTGATTGCGGCCGAGGACGGCAAATTCTGTACCCACAACGGCTTTGACACCGAAGCGATCGAAGAGGCGATCGAGCGCAACGCCAAGGGCAAGCGGATGCGCGGCGGATCGACGGTCAGCCAGCAGACCGCGAAGAATGTGTTCCTGTGGCAGGGCAGCGGCTGGACGCGCTATGTCCGCAAGGTGCCCGAGGTGTGGTTCACCTTTCTGATTGAGAAGATCTGGGGCAAGCGGCGGATCATGGAGGTCTATCTGAACGTCGCCGAGACCGGCATCGGCACCTATGGCGTCGAGGCGGGGGCGCAGCGGTATTTCAACCATGGCGCGGGCAAGCTGACCCCGGCCGAGGCCGCGCGCATCGCGGCAATCCTGCCGCTGCCCAAGAAACGCGAGGCGGTCAGCCCGTCGGGCTTTACCCGCCGTTACGGCAACACCATCCGCGCTCGCATCGGCCAGGTGCGGCGTGACGGGCTGGATGGGTGTATTTACTCATAAGGCCAATGCCTGCTTTGGGGTGGAGAGTGGGCATTGCCGTGTTCGGTTATCCCGGGCCGGGGCCGCGATCCGGTCGGCGTGTGGGCCGGGCCATCATGCCAAAGTTCAGGAAAGTTCAGCCTAGTGCAGCGCCCGATTTGTCCTGTTCGGCGGACAGGCTGCGCCCGAATCTTGGGTGGATCCGAAAGCCGAGCGGCGACCGCTTTTGCTGACAAATTGAAAGAGCTGCGATGAAGGCTGGCACAGCGGAATAATGTAGGACAGCGTTTTTTTCGAGCGGCGGATGGCCGCTTTGGGGTGGTTTTGAGACATTCCCCTCCCTCTTAGGGAGGGGTTAGGGGTGGGTGCGAGCGAAGCGAGCCGAGGCAGAGCGCCGCCTTCGGCGGCTACCCACCCCCAGCCCCTCCCTAAAAGGGAGGGGAGAAGCGATGGTCGCCTATCGGTCGTTTCCAGTCATTGGCCTGTTCTGAACTATCAGAATGCCACCTTGGCCCGTCGCGAATAGCGCGCCAGCTTCGGTAGTCTGGCCGGGCTATTCCGATGCGTCGCGCGCGGCGTCGGCGAGCAGCACCGCGCCGCCGATCAGGACCACGCCGGCCCCGATCGCGATCCAGCCGACGGTCGACACATTGTTGCGCCGTGCCGTCTCGATCGGTCGCCCGTTGAGCAAAAGCCGGTTGTCGCGCTCCAGCGAAACGCCGATCCGCGTCTCGTTCAGGGGGATGCCGTGGTTCGACAGCCGGGTGCCGTCGATGCTCACCATGTCGCGGGTCAGGCGCAGTTCGACGCGCGGCGGCGCTTTTTGGCGGGTGCCGCCCAATGGAATGGTCAGCCCCAGCCCGACGACACCGTCGACCCGGCTCAGACCATTTTGATATGCCAGTGGCTCGGCCAGCGCCGATGTCGCCAGTGCCGCACTGATGAATAGTCCGCCGATGATCCGCATGTTCGCCCCTTCGCTCGATCGCAATCGATCCCGCCTTGATAAAGGCGCATCGCGACGAGTCGTCAATCAGGTCGGAGTCACCGGTACACTGGTGCCTGGGCGACGCCCGAAACGTTACGCCGGTTTCCAGCTCTTGCGATCTTCGGCCTGTTTCAGCACTTCAAACGCCGCCTGCCCGGCGGCGAAGCGCTTGGCGGCGTCGGCATCGCCGGGTTTGACGTCGGGGTGGGTTTCCTTGGCCAGCGCGCGCCACGCCTTTTTGACCGCCTCAAAATCGGCGTCGGGTTCCAGGTCGAGGACGTCGAGCGCGCGCATTTCGTCGCTGCTGCGCGTGCCGTCGCCGGGACCGCCCCAGGCATAATGCTGCGCCTTGGCATAGCTGCGGGCGCCCTGCATTTCCTCGGCGGCGCGCGCCGCGGCGTCTTCGGCGCTCAAGCCTTCAAAATAATCCCAGCCGCGGTTATATTCGGCGGCGTGGGTTTCGCAAAAATACCAGCGTTCGGGGCTGTTCGGCGACTTGGGCGCCGGGCAGTTGCCGGGGGTGGTGCAGCCATGGCGGTCGCACAAGCGAACCTGTTGCGCTTCATTGCCCGAGCCATAGGGGCGCCAGCGGGGAAAACCCCAATCGTCGGTTCTTTTGGCGCGGCTCATCCCGTCCATGTAGCGACTGGGGCTGCCGATTGCTAGCCAGGAGGGCCGAAAATCCTAGTCTTTCGGCTTGTAACCGAACGCCTTGCTGGCCAGTTTGACGACCGCCGGGTCGAGATCGGCGGGCGTCATCGGCACCGCGGCTTCCAGCACTTCGACCACATGCGTCAACGCCGCGATGCGCGCCGCCTTTTTGTTGTTGCCGTCGATCACCTTCCACGGCGCCCAGCGCGTATTGGTCTGCGCAAACATCTCGTCGATCGCGGCGAGATAGTCTTTGCGCCGGGCGCGGTTGCGATAGTCGTCGGCGCCGGTCTTCCACCGCTTCCAGGGATCGTCGAGGCGATCGGCGAAGCGCTTGTCCTGCTCGTCCTGCGTCAGATGGACGAAGATTTTGACGAGATTGGTGCGGCTGCCGGTCAGCTGCGCCTCGAACTCGTTGATTTCGTCATAGCCCTTGCGCCACTCGGCCTCGGTCGCAAAGCCTTCGACGCGCTCGACCAGGACGCGGCCATACCAGCTGCGATCAAAGATCGAGATTTCGCGATTGCCGGGCAGGCGTTTCCAGAATCGCCACAGAAAATGGCGCGATTTTTCCTCATCGGTCGGGGCACTGATCGGCCACACCTCGAAAAAGCGCGGATCGAGCAATGCGGTCATCCGTTTGATGATGCCGCCCTTCCCCGCGGCGTCCCAGCCTTCGAGCATGATGACGCTGCGCTGGCCGTGGGTGATGTGCGCCGCCTGCACGCGCTCCAGCCGTTCCTGCAAGGCTTTGAGCGCGTCCGAATGATCGCCATCAAATCTGGCGCCGGATTCGTAGTCGGAAAGGGAGATGGTCATGGCGCTTCTCTAGCGCAATCCGCGCCGTCCTACCAAGCGCGATGCGGGCCTGTCATTTTCTGGCACAGCGCCGCCGGAAGGACTTACTCGCCGACCATCAGACGCTGGCGGGCGTCCCAGTCGGCCAGCGCGCGCCGGTGGCGGTCGATCCGCGCCAGCGCGTCGGGGATGGCGCCGCTGCGCGAACCCTGTCGCTGCGCCTCGCCATACCAGTCGATCGCGGCGTCGAACTCGCCGCGCATTTCGGCGCATAGGCCGAGGTTAAACGCGAGCGCCACCGTCGGTTCGGCATCGCGGGTGAGTGCGGTCCAGGCGGCGCAGGCGCCCAACTGGTCGGTCTTGGTCAGCCGCACCGCGGCCTTGAACGCGGCCTGCGCCGGTTTCGTCAGCCCCTTTGTGCTTTCCTCGACCCGGATATCGAGCGACGTGTCGCGCGGGGCAAGGTCGCGGCGGATCGCGCGTACCTGATCGCGCTGGCTGGCGGCAATGAACTCGTCGACCGAGCGCGAGGTCGAGCGGTCGGGGCACAAGGTCTGCTGATCGCGGGCGGTCAGCGGACGCGTATAGCGGATCGACCCGTCGCCGATCGCGACCAGCCGCGCGGTCGTGGTCACGGTCACGGAGCGGCGGCGGCACCGGAGGTCGACATCGACCTCTTTCAGGCACTTCTTCTTGTCGGCGGGGTCATATTCGACGCAGCGTTTGCGGTTTTCGGTGACCGGTACGTGATCGACGCTGGTCCGCGTCGTGCCGGTGACGAGGCCGTCGGTCGGCGCCCCCGATTCGGGGGCGACGATCCGGTAAAAGCGGCGGCCGCCGAATTGCGCATTGCCCAGCTCCGCCTCAAGCTGCTGGGCGAAAGCGGCACCATCCTCGCCCTCGAACCGTTCGACCGAAATGCGGATCAGATCATTGACGTTGGCGCCCGCGGGATCGGCCCCGTTGATCGTGAGCGTTTCGGCGGTTGCGGGCGCTGTAACGCACAGCAAGGCGGCCCCAATAACCCATCGCGCGTCGATCATCATCGCCCCCTGTCATGCCCGCGCCGGGCTATCGCAGCCCGGCGGCGCTGTCAAAGCGCCCCAGGGCACCGGGGTCAGATTTCCTCGGCGATCAAATCGGCCAGCCGCGGCGGCGCTTCCATCGGGATGAAATGGCTCTGGTCGGCCCATTGCTCGTCGCGCACCGCACCCAGCGCCGCGCCAAGGCCGGGCCAGGTCGGGCTGAGCGAGAAATCGAGATGGCCCGCACGTTCGCCGGTCCGGGCGCGGATCACGCTGACCGGCGCGGTGACGCGCGCCAGCCATTCGTGCGGATTGGTGCGGAGCGCGTTCTGATAGACCGACGCCTCCAGAGCGGGCGGGCAGGCCAGATCCCAGCCCTCGCCATCCGCAGCGCGGAGCAGGCCGTGCCGGCAATAATCGGCAAGCACCGCGGGCTGCCAATGCGCGTAGGGCGGGCGCGATGCGAAATGCGCGTTCATCGCCTCCCACCCATCCCACCGGGCGCGCCGCCGCGCCACCGGATGATCGGCCGGATCGGGGATCGGCTGGTCGGCCGCACCGACGTAGAATTCGGGCGGCATGATGACGGGATCGATCAGGACCAGATGCGCGAAGGCGCCCGGCCGCTCGGCCGCCAGCCGCGTGAGGACATAGCCGCCCATGCTGTGCCCGCACCCGACCAGCAGTGTGCCGACGAAGCGATCGATCAGCGGCAAAAGAACGTCGGCGGTCGTGGCCCAATCGGCGAGCGAGGCGGGCTTGGCGCTGCGTCCATGGCCCAGATGATCCGGCGCGATGACATGCGTGCCAGGCGGCAAGGCCGCGACGACCTGATCCCACAAGCGCGCATGAAAGCCGGTGGCGTGGAGCAGCAGCAGCGACGGGCCGTCCGACGGCGTGCCCCATTCGAACCAGCACATCTCCCCGGCTGGGGTGTCCAGCCGGTGTTCGCGCGGCGCCAACGTCACGCTCAGCCCTTCGGCCCGTCCACGATACGGATGCCGAGTTCCTTCAGCTGCTTGTCGCTGACCGGCGCCGGGGCGTTCATCATCAGATCCTCGGCCTTTTGGTTCATCGGGAAAACGACGACTTCGCGGATGTTCGGTTCGTCGGCGAGCAGCATCACGATGCGGTCGACGCCGGGGGCCGAACCACCGTGCGGCGGGGCGCCGAATTTGAAGGCGTTGATCATGCCGCTGAAATTCGCATCGACATCGGCCTGGCTGTAGCCCGCGATCTCGAACGCCTTGTACATGATGTCGGGGCGATGGTTCCGGATCGCGCCCGACGACAGTTCGACGCCGTTGCAGACGATGTCATACTGCCACGCAAGGATGTCGAGCGGGTCTTTGGTTTCCAGTGCTTCAAGTTCGCCCTGCGGCATCGAGAAGGGGTTGTGGCTGAAATCGATCTTGCCGGTGTCTTCGTCGGCCTCGAACATCGGGAAGTCGACGATCCAGCACATTTCAAACTTGCCGGGGTCGATCAGGTCGAGCTGCTCGGCGACGCGGGTGCGCGCGAGGCCCGCGAGCTTCGCGGCGGTCGCTTCCTTGCCCGCGGCAAAGAACAGGCCGTCGTCGGGACCGGTGCCGAGTTCGGCGGCGAGCGCGTCCATCTTGTCGCTGCCATGGTTCTTGGCGATCGGGCCGCCCCATTCGCCGCCCTTGCGGGTCGCATAGCCAAGGCCCGCAAAGCCTTCACCCTGCGCCCAGCTGTTCATGTCGTCGAAGAATTTGCGGCTCTTTTCGGCGGTCGCCGGTGCCGGGATCGCGCGCACCACGTCACCTGCAGCGACGATGTCGGCGAAGCGGCCGAAGCCCGAGCCGGTGAAATGCGCCGAGACGTCGGTGATGATCAGCGGGTTGCGCAGGTCGGGCTTGTCATTGCCATATTTCAGCATCGACTCGCGGTACGGGATGCGCGGGAACGAACCCGCCGGGGTGACCGACTTGCCGTTCGCAAATTCCTCGAACACGCCTGCGAGGACGGGTTCGATAGCGTTGAAGACGTCGTCCTGGGTGACAAAGCTCATTTCGAAGTCGAGCTGGTAGAATTCACCCGGCGAGCGGTCGGCGCGCGCGTCTTCGTCGCGGAAGCAGGGGGCGATCTGGAAATAGCGGTCGAAGCCCGCGACCATCAGCAGCTGCTTGAACATCTGCGGCGCCTGCGGCAGCGCATAGAATTTGCCGGGGTGGACGCGGCTGGGGACCAGATAGTCGCGCGCCCCCTCGGGCGACGAGGCGGTCAGGATCGGGGTCTGAAATTCGGTGAAGCCCTGTTCGACCATGCGGCGGCGCAAGGACGCGATCACGTTCGAGCGCAGCATGATGTTGGCGTGGAGGCGGTCGCGGCGCAGGTCGAGGAAGCGGTATTTCAGGCGGATATCCTCGGGATAGTCCTGTTCGCCCGCGACCGGCATCGGCAGTTCGATCGCCGCCGACTGGACGGTAACGTCGCGCGCACGGACTTCGATCGCGCCGGTCGGCAGGTTGGTGTTGGTCGTTTCCGCCGAACGCGCGACGACGTCGCCGGTGATCGTCACGACGCTTTCGGCGCGCAGCCCGTCGAGGATCGCGAACGCCGGATCGCTGCTGTCGGCGACAATCTGGGTCAGGCCGTAATGATCGCGCAGGTCAACGAACAGCAGCCCGCCGTGATCGCGCTTGCGATGCACCCAGCCCGAGACGCGGACCGGTTGGCCGACCTGTTCGGCGCGAAGCTGGCCGCAATTATGGGTGCGATAGGCGTGCATTTGATCGTCTTTCAATGTCTGGAAGCGCGCGAAAATTGTGCGCCGATATGGCCGCGCCTAAGGCAGCGCGACGCGGCATTTGTCAAGGTGGAAGGCCAAATCAACACGTCAGCCCCAGCCCGTCGAGCACCGCGCTGCCGAACAGTTTGCGGTGCGCGGGATCGGGGATCAGGCGATCCCGCGCGCTGCGCCAGCGCCGAAAATCCTCACCATAGTCGGCTGCGACCCGCGCCGCGTCGAGGTGGCAGCTTTTCGCCCAGTGCCGGGTAAAAGCGATGCCCTCAGCATCAAGCCGTTCGACGACGCGGGCATAGGCGGTGGCGGTGCGCTGGCTGCGCGGGCCGTCGAAATCGATCACCGCATTGTGCGGGAAACGCGCGGGGGCGAGCAGACCCTCGGCGCGCGCCATGAAGCGCACGGTGACGACGGTCGAACCGCCATGGCGCGCATAGACATCGCAGATCAGTTCAAACGCATGCGCGAGGTCGGCACGGTCGATGGTCACCGAGGCGTTGAACAGGTCGGCGAGCGGCCGGTGCGTGTCGAGCCCCTCCCCCCAACTGCCATAGACCGGCGGGGCATCGACGTCGGGGCCGCTGGCATAGCCCTGTTTCATCGCGAATTGCAGCAGCGCGCCGCGCGCCCACGGATAATCGTCGAGCAGCCGCCCGAGCAGGCTGAGCGCATCATAGCCCGCGCCCAGCTGGCCCGGCGTGGCGCGCGGATAATCGTCGCGCCAGGGCTCGCGATACAGGAAACGCAGCATCGCCGGGCGCTTGAACGGCTTATAGGGGTTGACGATCATCTGGACAAAATCGGGCTCCTGATCGAGCGCATAGGCCGCCGAGAAGCGGCGGAAATTCCCTGCCGCCAGCCAGCCCAGCGCCGCGCGATCGACCTTGCGCAGATTCTGGATCGGACGGACGAGGAATTTCGGCACGCTGCCGACGACCAGCGCGGTGACGATGCCGAGCGAGCCGACGGGTAACTGCGCGGCGGCAAACAAGTCATCGTCGCGCAGCGGCGTCGAGCCGGTCGCCGCGACAAAGGTATCGCGCATCAGCCCGGCGGCGGGTTCGATCCAGTGGATGCCCGCAGGTGTCACGATCTGGACCGCGCGGATATGATCCTGGATGCCGCCGCTGGCGATCATCGACCCATGGGTGCCGGTCGCAGCGGCGCCCGCGAACGTCTGGCCATTGCCCGCGCCGCTTGTCCACAGCGACCGCCCCTGTGCCTCCAGCTTGTCCGACACTTCATCGACCAACGCCCCCGCCTCGATCAGCATCAGCCCGTGCGCATCGACGTCGGGGCGGACGTCGGCGGCGTCGATACGGAAACAGCGGTTGAAGCGCCGGGTGTGGAGCAGCCAGCATTGCGAGGCGATATTGACGTTCGACGGCGACCAGCCGGCGCCGAGCGGGCGGACGCGGCGCGCCGCCGCCGCCGCCCCGGCCAGCCAGTCCTGCACCGACCTGGCGGCGATCGCGATCTCGTCGCGGCCGCGCGGCGCGTCACCGCTGCGCAGCGCAAAGCGCGTCGCCGCCTCGCAAGTGCCGGTGCCATGGTAGTTGGTCCAGCGCCCTTCGTCGCCGAGTCGCACGAGCGGCATCAGGCGTCTCCCAACGGCAGGATACCGGCGTGGGCGCGCCATGCGACGGTGACGGGACGCAGGAACCCGAAACTGGCGATCGCGACCAGCATCTGGCGCCGCGTCGCGAACATGCGGACATCGCTCAGGCCGTGGTCGGATTCGGGGGTCACGAACGGCTGCGCCGCCTGTGCCGCAAACCCCCAGCCCTTCAGCGTCACGACCATCGATTCTTCATCGAGCGGCCGCGGATTGGCGATCGACACGAAAATATCCGCCTGCCCCGCCAGATACTGGCCGAAAAGCAGCAGAAACCCGAGCGCGGCGAGCGCCCAACCGAGCCAGAACATGCCCCAAATCCCTTCGTTTTTCCCCTGACCGGTATTCCGGTTCCGCGACCCGAAGAGCCCGGGCAATTTTTCCTGCCCGTTGTTTCCAACTAGCTGTATAGGCGCGCTATGCAAGTCCATCCGTTGATCGAAACCAACGCCGCGCTCGCCGATTTCTGCGGCCTCATTCGGAACAGCGATTTTATCGCGGTCGATACCGAATTCATGCGCGAAAATACTTTCTGGCCAGAGCTTTGCCTGATCCAGGTTGCCGACCGCGAGCATGCCGCGGCGATCGACCCGCTGGCGCCCGGCATGGATCTGAAGCCGTTGCTCGACCTGCTCGTCGGCAATGAGGATATGCTCAAGGTCTTTCACGCCGGCGGCCAGGATGTCGAAATCATCTTCAACCTGACCGGCAAGACCCCGCATCCGATCTTTGACACCCAAATCGGCCAGATGGCGATCGGTCAGGCCGAACAGGTCGGCTATTCAAACCTGGTCGAGGCGTGGATCGGGCTGCAACTCGACAAGGGCGCGCGCTTTACCGACTGGAGCCGCCGCCCGCTCGACAAGCGCCAGATCGACTATGCGGTGGGCGACGTCACCCATCTCGCCAAGATTTTCCCGATGATGCTCGACAAGCTGGTCAAGACCTGCCGCGGTCACTGGCTCGACGAGGAAATGGAAAAGCTCGCCGATCCGGCCAATTACAGCGTCGATCCCGACAAGGCGTGGCACCGGATCAAGATTCCGTCGCGCAAACCCGACGTCCTCGGTCGGCTCCAGTCGCTCGCCGCATGGCGCGAACGCGAGGCGCGGTCGAAGAACCTGCCGCGCGGGCGCATCGTCAAGGACGAGACACTCGCCGATCTGGCGGCGCATCCGCCCAAGGATCAGGACGGCCTGGGCCGCGTCCGCGGGCTGTCGGCGACCTGGCGCAGCAACGACATCGGCGCGCGGCTCATGGATGCGATCGCCAATGCCCGGCCGATGGACAAGGACGACATGCCCGACCGCGCCCCGCGCGGCCCGGGGCTTGGCAAGGAAGGCGTGCTCGTCGCCGACCTGCTCAAGCTGCTGCTCAAGATTCGCGCCCGCGAATTGAACGTGGCGTCGCGGCTGATCGCGCGCAGCGATGATCTGGAGGCGCTGGCCGCCGGCGGACGCGAGGGGATCGCGATGCTGCAGGGCTGGCGCTATGATGTGTTCGGTCACGCCGCGCTCGACCTGGTCGAGGGCCGGATGGGGTTCGCGGTCAAGCATGGCAAGCTGGTAATGAGCGAAATCGACGCCGCGACCGCGGCCGAGGGCTGACCTTTTCCTACCCGTATATCGTCATCCCGCGAAGGTCGGGATCTCTATGCTTCGTCGGGGCGCAAGGGCGGGATCCCGGCCTTCGCCGGGATGACGAAGTGGGTCTAAAGCATCACCAGTTCGGCTTTGGCATCGAGCGCCTGCGCCAGCGAGCGCAGGCGGCGCTCGACCGATTCGCCCGCCAGATGATGCCAGCCATGATCGAGGCTGAGCCGCAGCTTGCCGTCGACCAGCGCGATATGGCTGGCCTTCAGCGGCGCCTCGACCCCGCCGGTCAACCGCTGCGCCAGCCGGATCGCCAGCCCCCATTGCCGCGCCCGCGCCAGCCGGTCGGACGCCACCAGCGGCCCCATGTCGGGAAAATCGCTGTCGGCGCCGCCGAACCCGGCGTGCAGCGCGCGCGCCAGTAGGATGCGGCCGGGAATATCGATGCCGCGCCAGTTGCCGTGCAGCCCGATCTCTGTCCCGCGTTCGGCGCGAAAGTCGGGATTGGCCGACCAGGCGACGTCGCTGAGCAGGCTGGCGGCGAGCCGGACGCGGTTGTCGGCGGGCGCCTCGCCGGTAAACAGCGGCGCGATCCATTCGGTGATGGCGCGGCCATGCGGCGCAAAACGCGCAAGCCGGCGGCCTTCGAATTCGGCGGCGACGATCAGCGGATCCTGCGCGCGCGTTTCGGCGTCGAGCGCCTGATAGAGCAGCCCTTCGCGCAACCCCGACGACGACACGGTCATTTCCGGGACGTCGAGGATGTTGACCAGCGCCGCGAGCAAGGCGGCCGCGTCGGGCAAGGCGGCGGCGCGGTTCGACGCCATACCGGGGATCGCGCGCAACTCTTCGAAGGTCAGCCGGTTGGTGGCGCGGACGAGGCGCCGCAACGCCGCGCGCGGCAGGCTGTGCTGGTCGAGCACTGCGAGCGGATCCTGCGTCAGTTCCAGATCGAGACGCGACAGCGCGCGCCATGATCCGCCAACCAGATAGAGCGGCAGCCCCGTCATGCCGTCGGGCCATCCCGCCATCCGCAACATCTTGCGCACCGCACGCTCGAAATTCTGCTGCCCGTCCTTGCGCAGCGCGGGCAGACGCAGCACGCCAAGCGGGAAGGACGCGCGACGCCCGACCTGTCCCTTGGCGACCTCGGCAAGCTCGAGGCTGCCGCCGCCCAGATCGACCGCGATGCCGTGTGCGTCGGGAATCGCCGACAGCACGCCGTAACCCGCCGCTTCCGCCTCCTCTTCGCCAGACAGCAGGCGAATCTTCAGTCCTGCCTCGGCCGCAGCGGCAATGAATTCGGGACCGTTCTCCGCGTCACGCACCGCGGCGGTCGCCACGCATTGCAGGTTCTTAACCTCCATATGTTTGGCGAGCAGCGCATAACGCCGGAGCGCGGTCAGGCCGCGCGCCGCATCTTCGGCGGCGATGCGGCCGTCGATCGCGAGCCCGCGGCCCAGCCCGGCCGCGACCTTTTCGTTAAAAATCACCGCGGGCGCGCGCGCCGGTCCTTCATAGACCACAAGACGGACCGAGTTCGAGCCGATATCAATGACCGCCGAGCGGTGGACCGCCGGCTTCGAGGAACGCAGCAATGCCAAACCGTCAGACCTCGCGCATCGTGAAGGCGAGCGTCGGGACGTCCTGGCGTTTGTGCAGCGCCGTCCCGCGACCCGACAACGATGGGTTGTTCATGAAATAATGATGCAGATTGAACGGCTTGTCGTCTGGCGTTGTCCGCGCATAGACGCCGTCGGGTTGCAACACCCAGCTTTGTTCATTGTCGATCAGGTTCGCGACCAGCACCTGATCGAGGATCTGATCGTGGACGGTCGGGTTTTCGATCGGGATCATATATTCGACCCGGCGATCGAAGTTGCGCGGCATCCAGTCGGCGCTGCTGATATACAGTTTGGCGCGCTGATGCGGCAGCGCCGCGCCGTTGGCGAAGGCCCACACCCGGCTATGTTCCAGAAAACGGCCGACGACCGATTTGACCCGGATCGTCTCCGACAGCCCGGGCACCCCCGGCCGCAGGCAACAGATGCCGCGCACGATCAGTTCGACCGGCACCCCGGCTGCGCTCGCTTCGTAAAGTTTGTCGATGATGTCGGGATCGACGAGGCTGTTCATCTTGGCCCACACCCCCGACGGCTGGCCGACGCTGGCCGCCGCGATTTCGGCGTCGATCAGGTCGCACAGATGCGCGCGCATGTTGAGCGGCGACATCGTGATCATGTCGAGCCGTTCGGGTTCGACATAGCCGGTGATATAGTTGAACAGCTGCGCCGCGTCACGCCCGGCGCGCGGATCGGCGGTGAAGAAGCTGAGGTCGGTATAGATGCGCGCCGTCACCGGATGATAATTGCCGGTGCCGAAGTGGCAATAGGTGCGATATCCCTGCCCTTCGCGGCGCACAACCATCGAGATTTTGGCGTGCGTCTTCCACTCGATGAAGCCGTAGACGACCTGCACCCCGGCGCGTTCGAGCTGGTTCGCCCAGAGCAGATTCTGCTCCTCGTCGAAGCGTGCCTTCAGCTCGACCACCGCGGTCACCGACTTGCCCGCCTCGGCGGCCTCGATCAGCGCGCGGATCACCGGCGACTGGTCGCCGGCACGATAGAGCGTCTGCTTGATCGCCACGACATCGGGGTCGGCCGCCGCCTGCCGCAGAAAGGCGAGAACGACCTCGAAACTTTCATAGGGATGGTGGACAAGGATGTCCTTGCTGCGGATCGCGGCGAAACAATCGCCGCCATGTTCGCGGATACGTTCGGGAAAACGCGCCGAGTAAGCGGGGAATTTGAGGTCGGGCCGATCGACGTCAACCAGCGCCGACAGCGCCGCGAGCCCGATGAAACCGCCGATCTTGGCCACGATCGCTTCATGCCCCTGAATGTCGGCGCCCAGCACCGCGGCAATCTCGCCGGGCATATCGGCTTCGAGTTCGAGCAGGATGACGCGGCCGCGGCGGCGGCGGCGGATCGCGGTGCGGAACAGGCGGACGAGATCCTCGGCCTCTTCCTCAAGCTCGATGTCGCTGTCGCGAATGATGCGAAACACCCCGAGCGAGCGGATGGTGAAGCCGGGGAACAGCAGGTCGCCGAAAATCTCGATCAGATATTCGATCGGTACGAACGCCCGCACCTGCCCCGGCACCGCCACGAACCGCGGCAGCGCGGCGGGAATCAACACCAGTTCGCGCACCGTTTCGCCCGTCGCCTGGCGCTGCAGATCAAAAATAATCCCCAGCCCGCGATTGGGGATGAACGGAAAGGGATGCGCCGGATCGAGCACCTGCGGGGTCAGGATCGGGAAAATCTGGTCGATGAAATATTGGCGGAGTGCGGTGCGCAGCGCCTCGCGGTCGGAGCCGGTACCGTGGACGACGATGCCCTGTTCACCGAGCAGTTTGTGCAGCCGCTGCCACTCGCTTTGCTGCTGATCGACGAGGCGGTTCACCTCGGCCTCGATCTCCGCCAGCTGTTGTCCCGGCGACCGGCCATCGGCCGAGGGGTCATCGATCCCCTGCAACTGCTGCCCCTTCAGACCCGCGACGCGGACCATGAAAAATTCATCGAGGTTGCTGCCCGAAATCGACAGGAAACGCAGCCGTTCGAGCAGCGGATGGGCGGGGTTGCGCGCCTCTTCCATCACCCGCCGGTTGAACGCCAGCCAGCTGAGCTCGCGGTTGAAAAAACGTTCGGGTCCGAAGGACGGGATCCCCCGATTGGCGTCATTGTCGGCGCGAAGGGGCTGGCCTGTTACTGACATGTGCCTGTTTCCTGCCTTTCAAGGAGATCGGGATCGATCAGCCCCTGTGACAGTAATGTTTCACGCGTAAGACGGATGCCGACGCGCCGCCCCTGTTCGAGCGACGCAGCGTCGAGCGCCGCGACGATGCGGTGCACCATCGCATAGCTGCGCTCCATCCGCGGCACGATATAGGCGGCGACCTCGGGCGCGAGCGCGATACCGCGCTGCGCGAACAGGGCCTCGATCAGGTCGCGCGCCAGGCAATCGTCGGGCTCGGCGATCGTCAGCACCGGCACCGCACGCAGCCGCGAGGCGAGATCGGGCAAGGCAATGCCCCATTCGGACGGCGGTGCGTCGGCGATGATCAGCAGCGGGATGTTCGACGATTGCGCGGCGTTCCAGGCGTGAAAAATCTCTTCTTCGGACAGGCTGCCATGCCCGTCGATCACTCGGCCGCCGGTTTCCGCGGCAAAGAGCCGACCGATCAGACTGCGCCCCGACCCGCGCGGCCCGGTCAGCACCGCGGTCCGCACCGGCCAGGTCGCGACGTGGCGCAGATAGCGGATTGCGTCGGCGTTGCTGGTCCCGACGACCAGCGGAGCGTCGTTGCTGCCCCCGGCGCTCCAGTCGAGCGGCAGAGCGATCTGGCTGGTGGAACGCGCCATCAGCGGCTGATCCGCAGCGTGCTGCCGCCTTCCTGCACCTTGTAACCGCGCGCCGCGAGCGCCGCGCTGAGCGCCGCGATGTCGCCGCGGAAGGTCACGCGCATCACCGACGTGCCGCCAAGCGCGAGGCTGGTGGTCGATGCCGACTGGACCCCCGCGATGCCGCCGACCGCGCGTTCGGTGGCGGTCACCGATTCGACGTCGGGCGAGCTGTACTGGACGGTGAAGCTCTGCACCCCGGCGGGTGCGGTGGTCGGCACGCTGCTGTCGATCTCGCTGGGCAGCGCATCCTCGTCGGTCGCCGCGATCTCGTCGGGCAGGTCTTCGCGCTCGACCGGCTTTTCGAGCACAAGATAGGTGTCGGTGCGGAGCACGCCCTCGGCGAGCGCAGCCGTGTACAGGCTGTCCATCCGCGCGACGGCCTTTTCCATCATGTCGGGCAGCGCCGCGGGGCTGGGACCGGTCATGGTGAAGCCGCCGATCAGCTTGTTGTCAGGGCCAAAACGCGCCGTAAAAATGCCTTTGATCGGCCCGCCGGGATAGCTGTATTCGACGCGCGCGATCGGGGTCAGCACGTCGGCGGCGCCATATTGGTCGAGGATGACGCGCCACCAGACGCGCCCGCGGCGCCCGGTCTGCCCGGCGTTGATCAGCAATGTGTCGGCGCCCGTGCCCGCGGTGCGGACATAATCAATCGCGCTTTGCCCGGTATTATACTCGGCCCAGGCGCGCTGCCACGCGCTGCGCTGTTCGAACACCTGCGGGATGCCGTCGATCGAATAGACGGGAATGACGAGCAAGGGCGGCGAGCGCAGCGTCCGGCCGCTGACCCCCAAAATCTGCCCGGCACGCACGCGGTCGAATTGCACGCCGAGCCGCGCGACATAGCGGCGCGGGCCGATCTGTTCCTGTTCGACGACGATCGCGGTGACGATGCCATCGAGCACCGAATCGCCGAGCGCGGGGCCATCGCTGCCGTTCAGTTTGCGATAGAGCTGGGTCCATCCCTTGCGCTGCGCCTCGCGCCAGCCCTTGGTCCGCGCGTCGTCGGCATTGTCGCCGGTGACATCGACCAATATGCCGCTGGCCAGGAAATCGCCGCTGCTGTTGATCGGCGTGATGCCGCGATCGCCGCGGCTGATCTGTCCTTCGACAACGCCGACAAGCAGAATCGCAAAGAACAGGCCGAAAAGCACACCCCAGCGCCCACCGCGCGGGAACGCAACGATTTTGAACCGGTGGGCGAACGGAAGGGGAGCGGTGGAAATCATCTCTTCTCTATGCTCTGCCCAAAAGCGCACGCGCGGACAAGGAAATCTGTCGGACCCCGACACGGAAATCTGTCGGACCCCGACAAGGAAATCATGGCATTTGTCGGCTGGAACCGTTAGTCGCGCGTGCCATGGATGCCAAGCACAACCCGCCCGCCTCTTACACTTATGCGCAGTCAGGCGTGTCGATCGACGCCGGCAATGCGCTGGTCCGTGCCATCGCCCCGCTCGCCCGAGCGACGCGGCGTCCCGGAGCCGATGCCGACCTGGGCGGTTTCGGCGGCTTTTTCGACCTGAAGGCGGCCGGGTTCAACGATCCCCTGCTCGTCGCGGCAAATGATGGCGTCGGCACCAAGCTCAAACTCGCGATCGAGTCGGGCCGGCACGACGGGGTCGGGATCGATCTGGTCGCGATGTGCGTCAACGACCTGGTCGTGCAGGGCGCCGAGCCGCTGTTTTTCCTCGATTATTACGCCACCGCAAAGCTCGACAACGACGTCGCTACGCAAGTCGTCGCGAGCATTGCCGAGGGGTGCAAGCAGGCAGGATGTGCGCTGATTGGCGGCGAGACCGCCGAAATGCCGGGGATGTATTCGGACGGCGACTATGACCTTGCGGGCTTCTGCGTCGGCGCGGTCGAGCGCGATCAGGTGCTGACCGCCGACAAGGTTGCCGCAGGCGACGTCATCCTGGGCCTCGCCTCGTCGGGCGTCCATTCGAACGGCTTTTCGCTGGTGCGCCGCCTCGCCGCCGATAAGGGGTGGAAGCTCGACCGACCGGCGCTGTTCGACCAGACCGTCCTGCTGATCGACGCGCTGATGGCGCCGACGCGCATCTATGTGAAAAGCCTGTTGCCGCTGGTGAAGACCGGCCGGATCCACGCGCTGGCGCATATCACCGGCGGTGGGCTGCTCGAAAATATCCCGCGCATCCTGCCCAAAACCTTGCACGCGCATGTCGATGCCGACGCTTGGGAGCAGCCGCGGTTGATGGCGTTCCTGCAGGCGCAGGGCAATATCGAGCCTGAGGAAATGGCGCGGACGTTCAATTGCGGCGTCGGCATGGCCGTCGTCGTCGCCGAGAGCGATGTTGCGGACGTGACCGCGGCGCTTGAGGCCGCGGGTGAGACGGTGTTTCGGATCGGACATATCGCCGAGGGTGCCAAGGGTTGCACCGTGACCGGCGGCGCCGAGACGTGGAGCGCGATGGGCGCGTGGAGCGCGACGCATAATGGCTGACGCCATAAAGTCCCCCTCCCGCTTGCGGGAGGGGTTAGGGGAGGGCCTGTTTCGGGGCGCTCCTTTTGGACAGGCCCTCCCCCGACCCCTCCCGCAAGCGGGAGGGGAGAAGTGAAAGCGAAAGTCGCCGTCCTGATTTCGGGCGCTGGCACCAATATGGCGGCGCTGCTCTATGCCGCGAAAGCCGACACCTGCCCCTATGAGATCGTGCTGGTCGCCAGCAACAATCCGGACGCGCCGGGCCTGACCATTGCCGCAGCCGAAGGCATCGCGACCTGGAGCCTGTCGCACAAGGGCATGAACCGCGACGCCTTCGACGCGCTGGTCGATGCCCGGTTGCGCGACGCCAAGACCGATTTCGTCGCGCTCGCGGGCTATATGCGGATCCTGAGCGACGATTTCGTCGCGCGCTGGACGGGCAAGATGCTCAACATCCACCCCAGCCTGCTGCCGCTCTACAAGGGGCTCGACACCCAACAGCGAGCGATCGACGCGGGCGACAAGTTTGGCGGTTGCAGCGTCCATATCGTCACCCCCGGCGTCGATGATGGCCCGGTGCTGGCGCAGACGCCGGTCGCGATCCTGCCCGGCGACACCGTCGAGACACTGGCGGCGCGGGTGCGGATTGCCGAGCATCAGCTGTATCCGCCAACGCTTGCCGCTTTCGTGACGCGCGAGCGTTCGCCCGATTACCTGATCGACCGCGTCCGCGAGCTTGCAATGGCACTGCCCGAGGCCGACGAGGTCACGTCGCACGGCATGCCGTGCTTCGGCATCGTGAAGGGAAAGAAATTCGCCTATTTCACCGAGGATCATCATGGCGACGGCAAAATCGCGCTGCTGGTCAAGATCAGCGGCGCTGACGAACAGGCGGCGTTGATCGAGATGGACGAGGATCGCTATTACCGCCCCGCCTATTTCGGCGACGGCTGGATCGGCATCCGGCTTGACCTGGGCGACACCGACTGGGACGCGATCGGCGACTGGCTGCGCAAGAGCTGGCTCGCGGTGGCACCGCGGAAGCTGGCGGGGCTGATGGGGGCTGCGGAGGAATTTTAGCAGGGGGAACCAATGGACGACCCGATTGCAATAGTGTCGCTCGTCGTCGCGATGCTCGGCGTAATCTTCACTTGGCGAAAATTTCGTGAGGATTCCCTCCGTCGTGGCGAAGTGCTGACTTGGGCAAACGAGGCCATCGATTGCCTTGAAGGCCTCGTCATAATCTGCATTCTTATGAGGCAGAAGGATTTCGAAACCGAATGCCGCAACAGGCTGATCGCCATTACCTTTAATAGCGCAGCGCTGATCGAAAAAGGTCGGATATTCTTCAAAAACCAGAAATCCGGAAGTTTTGGCCACCACAAAATGCCAGCCTATCGCGGCCTGCGACCGCTAGTTCTCGATCCGCTGGTCGCAGCTCACCAGATTTCGGTACGGCTATTGTCTGGCGAGGCTCGCTCAATAAATGCATTGCAATGTTTAGCTGAAGACGGTGTTAAATCCTTCGTATCATTGATCCAGAAGGAAATTGGGCGTGACAGAACGGCATCGCGAGTTGCTCAGAGGGGTGGTGCCGGATTCAATCTGGACGTATCAATCAGCAAGATTGCGCCTGATCGGATAGCACGAATCGAAGAGCTATCGTCTCGCGACCTGAAGCGCTACCGGACGGATCCTCCACCTCTCTAAGCGGCGAACTAAGCCAAAAAAGGCCGTCGGAGTGATCCGGCGGCCTTTCTATAACCGTCGCCCCCGCGAAAGCGGGGGCCGTAGCGTTAGGCGGCTTGCGGCCCCCGCCTTCGCGGGGGCGACGCGTATTGATTAACCGACGATTTCTTCGGGCTTGAAGAAGTACGCGATTTCGATCGCTGCGTTCTCATCGCTGTCGCTGCCGTGCACCGTGTTCGCTTCGATGCTTTCGGCCAGTTCCTTGCGGATCGTGCCGGGGGCGGCGTCCTTGGGGTTGGTGGCGCCCATGATGTCGCGGTTCGCCTGCATGGCGTTTTCGCCTTCCAGAACCTGGACGACGACCGGGCCGCTGATCATGAAATCAACGAGTTCGCCGAAAAAGGGGCGTTCCTTGTGGACCGCATAAAAGCCTTCGGCCTGCTCGCGGCTCATGTGGATGCGCTTCGACGCGACGACGCGCAGGCCGGCGTCTTCCAGCATCTTGGTGACGGCGCCGGTGATGTTGCGGCGCGTGGCATCGGGCTTGATGATCGAAAAGGTGCGAGTGACCGCCATGGGGGAAGCTCCTGTGTTATTATGGTCTGCGATGGGCGCGCCTCTAGCGGCGCTTTTGCGCCGCCGCAAGGTCGGAGCGCAGCGCCTCTACCTCCAAATTGCCGATCGGGTGGGCCGCATTCATGCTATGTTGCGGGCAAGAGGGGACCATCTATGCCCAACGACCGGCTTGACCGAATGACCCGCCGCGCCTTCGCGGGCTCGGCGCTCGCGGCTTCGATGGCGTTGACGGGCGGCGCGAAGGCGGCGGAGGCGATGCTGCGCCCGACCGTGCCGGGCGACCTTGGCCCCTTCTATCCGATCGAACGCCCGGCCGACGACGACGCCGACCTTACGTGGATCAAGGGCCATGCCAAACGCGCCGTCGGCAATGTGATCGAGGTTAGCGGGCGCATCCTCGACCGGCGGGGCAATCCGGTGCAGGGCGCGATCCTTGAAGTCTGGCAGGCGAATGCTGCTGGCCGTTATGCCCATGCCAACGACATCGCCACCGCGCCGCTCGATCCCAACTTTCAAGGCTATGCGCAGATTCGCACCGGCGCGGGCGGCGATTGGCGGATGATCACGATCAAGCCCGCCGCCTATGACTCGCCGATCGGGCGGCGGACGCCGCACATCCATTTCGACGTGCGCGGGAAAAGCCAGCGGCTGGTCACCCAGATGTATTTTTCGGACGACGGGGCGAGCAATGCCGCCGATACGCTGTACAAGGGGCTTGGCGACGGGGCGGCCACCGCCGTTGCAAAGCTCGACAACGCGGCGAAATATCGCTGGGACGTCGTGCTGATGGACGCCTAAGGCCCTTCCGACCAGCGGCCGCGGTCGTCCTGTTTCCAGAAGCGGTTGTCGACATCCTCGCGCGCCGAAAGCGTCCGCCAGGTCGCGCGGGCATCGTCGATGCGGCTGTTGTCGAACAGCAAAAAGGCGCGATCGAACCCCAGCGCCGCGTCACGCCATTCGCCGTCGGCGAGTGCGATCAGCCGGGCGTGATTGGGCGGCGCGGGGTCGAGCGTTCCCGCAATCAGGATCGGTTCGATGGCTTCATCGGGCGACCCTGCAGCGCCGTGCGGCAGAAAGCTCGCGGGGGTGAGCGTCCACAACGCCTCGTCGATCGCCTGCCGCTGCATCGCCGGAGCGGCGACGATCAGCAACCGGTCGCCCGCCCCCAATATGCGCGCCGCGATGACGGGGAGCACCCGTTCGACCGGGTCGCGGGTCAGCCGGTAAAAATCGACGCGCGGCATGCTCCCCGGCCCTTAACCCTCGTGGTTTTCGGCGATGTAGCGGTCGAGCAGACGGACGCCATAGCCGGTCGCGCCTTTGGCCCACACCGGACCGTCCTTGTCGGCCCACGCCATGCCGGCGATGTCGAGATGCGCCCAGGTGACGCCTTCGTCGACATAGCGTTTCAGGAACTGCGCCGCAGTGATCGAACCGCCTTCGCGCGGGCCGATATTCTTCATGTCGGCGATCGGGCTGTCGATCAGCTTGTCGTAGGCCGCCGACAGCGGGAAACGCCACAGCTTGTTGTTGCTGGTCTCGCCCGCCGCGATCAGCTTGTCCGCCAGCACATCGTCATTGGCGAAGATGCCCGCATATTCATGCCCGAGCGAGATGACCATCGCGCCGGTCAGCGTCGCGAGGTCGACGATGACCTTGGGCGAATACATCTTTTGTGCCCAAGTGATCGCATCGCACAGCACCAGCCGTCCCTCGGCATCGGTGTTGAGTACCTCGACGGTCTGGCCCGACATGGTGGTGACGATATCGCCGGGACGCATCGCATTGCCGTCGGGCATGTTCTCGACGAGCCCGACGACGCCGACGACGTTCGCCTTCGCCTTGCGCCCGGCGATTGCCTTCATCGCGCCGGCGACGGCGCCCGCGCCGCCCATGTCCCATTTCATCATGTCCATGCCGGGTCCGGGCTTCAGGCTGATGCCGCCGGTGTCGAACGTCACGCCCTTGCCGATGAACACCACCGGCTTGTCGCCGTCCTTGCCGCCGTTCCAGCGCATCGCGAGCAGCCGCGGCGGACGGGTCGAGCCCTGCGCGACGCCGAGCAGCGCGCCCATGCCGAGCGCCTTCATCTGGCGTTCGTCGAGCACTTCGATTTCGACGCCGAGCTCGGCGAGGTGCTGACAGCGTTCGACGAAGCTCTCGGGGTAGAGGATGTTCGGCGGCTCGGCGACGAGCGTCTGGGTCAGCGCCACGCCGTCGGCGATCGCTTCATTCGCGGCCCAGCGGACCGACAGGTCGCGATGCGGCGACGCGATGGTCAGCGTCTTGAGGCTCGGCTTGGCGGTGTCGGCCAGCCGGGTGCGATAGGTGTCGATGCGCCAGTTGCGCAGCTTGGCGCCCATCGCGAACGCCAGCACATCGTCTTCATCGACCACGCCCGCGCTCGCAAAATCGACATGGACCGCCGCGGCGCCGCTGGTCTGCAGCCGTCCGGTCAGCGCGCCGCCCGCACGCTCCAGATCATGCACCGTGCCTTCGCCGATCCCGACCAGCAGCAAACGCAGGACGCGGCCGCCATCGACCGCCGCCGTCTCGGCGATGCCGCCCGCCGCGCCTTCAAACCGTGCCTGTGCCGCAGCGCCGCCGAGCAGTGCGCCGTGTGGCTCGCCCAGCGCCTGGACAAAGGCGTTCAGCTCGCCCTTGCGGACCGGAAAAGCGACGGCGTCGGCAGACGCATCGATTTGCGCGACAAAGTGAATATCCATTCGGTAAGTCTCTCATGCGATGATTGATTGCAGCGTGCGGGACCGATAGGGGTTTCGCTTGCGAGTTGCAAAAACAAAGCAGCCGGTCCAACCCGGGCGGACGCGACAAATATGTGGGACAAAGTGATTAAATGAGCTGGGCTTTGTTCCGACAGGCGCACCGATCGCCGCCGCTGTGGCTGGCAACGGCAAGCGGTTTTGCGCTGCTTGCCAGTCCCGCGGTCGCGCAGCAGGCCGACGAATCGCCCGCCGCGCAGGAGGTTGCGGGCGAACCCGATTTCCAGACCCCCGACGTCGCGCCGGTCACCACCGACGCCCCCGCGGTCGCCGCCGAAGATCAGGTCGGCTTTGCCGCCGACAACCTTAATTACGACAGCGATACCGAAGTTGTGGTTGCCGAGGGCAATGTCGCGATGAACCGCGAGGCGATTTCGATGCGCGCCGACAAGGTCACCTGGAACCGCAAGACCGGTCAGGTCTTTGCCGAGGGCAATGTCGCGATCAAAAGCCCCGAAGGCGATACCGCTTATGGCGACCGCATCGAGCTGACCGACAGTTTGCGCGACGGGGTGGTCGAAAATCTGCTCGTCGTGCTCGACAACGGGTCGCGGCTCGCCGCGGTCAAGGGAACCCGGTTCGAGAATGGCAATATCGAGCTGGAAAATGCCGCCTATACCCCCTGCCCGGTCGAGGATGCCGAGGGGTGCCCCAAAAACCCAAGCTGGCAGATCCGCGCCGTCCGCGTCACCTATGACCGGGCGAACAACAAGATCCGTTACAAAGGCGCGCGGGTCGAGCTTTTCGGCCTGCCGCTGATCCCGCTGCCTGGGCTCAGCCATCCGGCGAACAGCGAGGCGGGCAGCGGGCTGCTCGTGCCCGAAATCCGCCTCGACCGCAGCAACGGCTTTGAAGTCGCGGTGCCCTATTATCTGCGCCTCGCGCCCGACCGCGACATCACGATCACCCCGCACCTCTACACCGGCGCAGCGCCGATGATCGAGGGCGAGTTCCGCGCCCTGACCGACATCGGCTCGTTCCGGATCAACGGCTATGCAACCTACAGCTCGCTGGTCCCGCTGACCGGCGAAGACCCCGACAGCCGCAAACGCTTTCGCGGCTATCTGGAGAGCGCCGGCAAGTTCCAGTTCGACCCGCGCTGGAGCCTCAGCTATTCGGGGCGGATCGCCACCGACCGCACCTTCATGCGCCGCTATGACATCAGCCGCGACGACCGGCTGCGCTCGACCTTCGAGCTCGAACGGATCGGCGGCAACAGCTATTTGTCGGTCGCCGGCTGGGCGACCCAGACGCTGCGCGCCAACGACGAACAGGGGCAACAGCCGATCGCGCTGCCGATCATCGATTATCGCCAGCGCTTTGCCGATCCGGTGCTGGGCGGTCAGGTCGAACTGCAGCTCAATACGCTGGCGATCGGTCGCACCGCGGGACAGGATACGCAGCGCGCCTTTGCCGGCGCGCGCTGGGATTTGCGCGGCCTGACGCGGTGGGGCCAGGAAGTCACCCTGACCGCCCTGGTCCGCGGCGACGTCTATCACAGCGATGAAAATCTGCTCACCACGATCCCGGGCTACCGCGGCAAGTCGGGATGGCAGGCGCGCGGGATCGCCGCGGTCGCCGCCGACATGCGCTGGCCGTTCGTCGGCGAATTTGCAGGCGGTACCCAGACGCTGACCCCGCGGGTCCAGATCGTCGCCACCCCGCCGATCAAGAATCTCGACATCCCGAACGAGGATTCACGCGCCTTTGACCTCGAGGACAGCAACCTGTTCGCCATCAACCGTTTCAACGGCTATGACCGGTTCGAGGACGGCGCGCGCATCACCTATGGCGTCGAATGGAATTACAGCCGCCCGGGGTTCAACATCAGCAGCAGCGTCGGGCAAAGCTATCGCCTGTCGGACAAACCCAGCCTGTTTCCCGACGGCACCGGGCTGACCGATCGCACCTCGGATGTCGTCGGGCGGACTACGATTGCCTATCGCGACTTCTTGCGCCTCACCCACCGCTACCGGCTCGACAAGGACAATCTGGCGATCCGCCGCAACGAATTCGACGCGACGATCGGCAGCCGCTCGACCTATGCCGTGCTCGGCTATTCGCGGCTCAACCGCGACATCTTGCTGCTCGGCGAGGATTTGCAGGACCGCGAAGAGGCGCGCGTCGGCGGCCGCGTCGCGATCGCGCAATATTGGTCGGTCTTTGGTTCGGCGATTGTCGACCTGACCCAGCAGAGTGACGACCCGCTCAGTTCCGCGGACGGGTTCGAGCCCATTCGCCATCGTCTTGGCATCGCCTATGACGACGACTGTCTGTCGATCGCGCTGACGTGGCGCCGCGACTATGCCGACACCGGTGATGCGCGGCGCGGCAACAGCTTTTCGTTCCGCGTTGCCTTCCGCAATCTCGGGTTCTGATCGTATCGCTCAGCCTAGGTTCAGCGTTCACGCGCTATCGGCAGGCCTGAAACGGTCAATATGGCGGATTGCGCTGGACCATCGGGCGTATCCGCTGATACGGAGCGTGCCACTAATTCTCGAATAGGGTGAAGATGACCAAATTTTCGACCATGATCGGCCTGATCGCCGTGGCCGCCGTCGGCATCACGCCGGTGCTGGCGCAGACCGTCAGCGACGACGAAGTCCCGACGACCAGCCTCAACATTCCCGGCAATGTCCAGATTTTCGGCGATGCCAAGAGCAACGTCTATCGCCCGTCGGCGACCGTGAACGGCGAGATCATCACCGCGACCGACATAGAGCAGCGGATGGCGTTGATCCGCATCGCCAACAACAATGTCGAGCTGCCGCCCGAGGAGCTCCAGCGACTGCGCAATCAGGTGTTCAGCAACCTGATCGACGAGAAATTGCAGATTCAGGAAGCCAAGGCGGCCGATATCACCATCGACGAAAATGTCGTCAACGATCAATTCGCTCGCCTCGCGACGCGCTTCAAGCAGACCCCCGACCAGTTTTCGGCGTATCTTGTCACCAAGGGTTCGTCGGCGGCGGCCGTAAAGCAGCAGATCCGCGGCGAATTTGCCTGGGACCGCCTGTTGTCGCGCAACATTCAATCGACGACCAACGTGTCCACCGACGAAGTCACCTCGGTGGTCCAGCGGCTGAACGATTCCAAGGGTCAGGACGAATTCCACCTTGGTGAAATCTATTTGTCGGCGCCGTCGGACAATGTCGCCGCGGTCACCGAAAATGCCCAGAAGATCATCCAGGCGTTGCAGGCGGGCGGCAGCTTTGCCGCCTATGCGCGCCAATTTTCCGAGGCATCGACCGCGGTCGTCGGCGGCGATCTGGGCTGGGTGAAACCCGGCCAGCTGCCCACATCGATGGCCGAGGCGGCGACCCAGATGCAGCCCGGTCAGCTGGTCGGGCCGATCCAGGTTCCCGGCGGCGTGTCGATCATGCTGATGATCGATCGGCGCCAAGTGCTGACCGCCGACCCGCGCGACGCCATCCTCAGCCTGAAGCAGATCTCGCTCGATTTCGCCGCCGGCACGACGCAGGCCCGCGCCTCCGAGCTGGCCGGCCAGTTTGCCGAAGCCACGCGCAACATCGCGGGTTGCGGCGGCGCCGATGCGGTTGCCGCGCAGCTGGGCGCGACGGTCGTGTCCCGCGACAACATCGAAATGCGCGCGCTGCCCGCGCCCCTGCAAAGTACGCTGATCAACCTGCAAATCGGGCAGACGACCCAGCCGTTCGGCGCCGCCAATGAGGGGGTGAGCGTCTTGGTGCTGTGCGGGCGTGACTTGCCGCAGACAGCAACCGCTCCCAATCTCGAGCAGATCGAGGCGCGCCTGCTGGAAGAAAAGGTCAACAAGCGGGCCCAGCGTTATCTGCGCGACCTGCGCCGGGATGCCGTGATCGAATATAGCTGAATATAGCCAATGCCGTATTCCGATCTTCGACAGCCGATCGCGGTCACCATGGGTGACCCGGCCGGTGTCGGACCCGAAGTCACCGCGCGCGCCTGGGCGGCGCGCCGCGAAAGCCATTTGCCGCCCTTTTTCGCGATTGGCGACGCGGCGGCGATCGCCGCTGTCTGGGACGGCCCGATCGCGCGGGTTGGCGACATCGACGAGGTCCAGCGGACCTTCGACGACGCCCTGCCCGTCTGGCATCTGGAAGACAGCGGGCCGCTGACCCCCGGCACGCCGACCGCGGCGGGCGCGACCTGCGCGCTCCACGCGCTCGAAACCGGCATCGGGCTGACCCGCAATCAGGCAAGTTCGGCGCTCGTCACCGGGTCGGTGTCGAAATTCGCGCTGCACGGCATCGGCTATACCCATCCGGGCCAGACCGAATTCATCGCCGAACGCTGCGGCGTGACCGCCACCAACGCGGTGATGATGCTGGCCGGGCCGTCGCTCCGCGTCGTTCCGCTCACCGTCCATATCCCGCTGATCGAAGTGTCCGAGCGACTGACGGTCGAATTGATCGTTGCCAAGGCGCGGATCGTCGTGCGCGGCCTGAAACGCGATTTCGGGATCGAAAACCCGCGCCTCGCGCTCGCCGGGCTCAATCCCCATGCCGGCGAGAGCGGCCAGCTCGGCAGCGAAGAAGACCGCATCATGGTGCCTGCGGTCGCGCAGCTTGCCGAAGAAGGCATCATCGTCGATGGCCCGCTCGCCGCCGACAGCCTGTTCGCGCCCGCCGTCCGCGCCCGCTATGACGCGCTGCTCTGTGCCTATCACGATCAGGCGCTGACCCCGTTCAAGGCACTGCATTTCCACGACGGGGTCAATCTGACCCTCGGCCTGCCGATCATCCGCACCTCGCCCGACCATGGCACCGCGTTCAACATCGCCGGGACCGCGCTGGCCGATCCCGGCCCGACGATCGCCGCGATCGCCATGGCCGCCAAACTGGCAACGGCGCGCGAGCGCAGCTGCGCCCCGGCCAAGTGAGCGCCCGCCCCGCGCCCCACCTGCCGCCGCTGCGCGAAACCGTGCGCGCGCATGGGCTCTCGGCCAGCAAGGCGCTGGGCCAGAATTTCCTGTTCGACGAACAATTGCTCGACCGCATCGCGGCGATCCCCGGCGATCTTGATGGTGCCACGGTGTTCGAGGTTGGTCCGGGCCCCGGCGGGCTGACCCGTGCGCTACTCCGCGCCGGGGCAAAGGTGATCGCGGTCGAGCGCGACGACCGCTGCCTGCCGCTCCTCGCCGAACTGGCCGAGGCGTTTCCGGGCCAGCTGACGGTGATCGCCGACGATGCCATGGCGGTCGATGTCGACGCGCTGACCGGCGGCGCGCCGTATCACATCGTCGCCAACCTGCCCTATAATGTCGGCACCGCATTGTTCACCCGCTGGCTCGAACCCGCCGAATGGCCGCCGCGCTGGTTATCGTTGACCCTGATGTTCCAGCAGGAGGTTGCCGAGCGTATCGTCGCGCCGGTCGATACGAGCGCTTACGGACGCCTCGCGGTGCTGGCGCAGTGGCGATCGACCGCGAAGATCGCGATGAAGGTCCACCGCTCGGCCTTTACCCCGCCGCCCAAGGTGATGTCGGCGATTGTCCATGTCGTTGCCGCGGATCAACCCGCCGGGGTCAATCCCAAGCTGCTGTCAAAGCTGACCGAAAAGGGGTTCGGCCAGCGGCGCAAGATGCTGCGGCAAAGCCTGAAGGGCGTCGAAGGCGCAGTCGCCGCGGTCGAGGTGCTGGGGATCGACCCGACCCGCCGCGCCGAAACGGTCAGCGTCGGAGAGTGGGTCACGCTGGCGCGGGCGTTGGGGGCGTAGGGTCGCGATCCTCCTCGTCATCCCGGACTTGATCCGGGATCCATCCGCCCTAGCAGCATAGCGCGGCGCAAGGGGTCTGGACCCCGGATCAAGCCTGTCCTGAGCGTGTCGAAGGGTCCGGGGTGACGAAGATAGGCTAGCAAACGACAGCTCCCCGCCCCAAAGCTGCCATCCGATTCTAGTCAGACCTTAATTCTGGCTCGTCGGGCTCACCGTCGCAACGACCGGTTTCGGCACCAGTGCCTCGGCAGCGACGACACGCTTCGATGCGCTCGACGAAATCGTCTTTTCCAGCGCGGCGACCTGCGGGCATTTGTCGCCGCACACGCGCTGCGCTTCGGCCAGCTTCTCGCGTGCCAGTTCGAGCGCGCCCTTGTCGGCCAGCGCTTCGCCCTGCCCGGTCAGCGCGACGATGTCATTCGGTTCGAGCACCAAGGCCTCGCGATACAGGCTGATCGCTTTGCCCGGCAGCCCTTGCGCGCGGGCGACCTGCGCCAGCGCGATAATCGCCGAACGGTTGCGCGGATCGGCGGCAAGCGCCGATTCATAGAGGTCGATTGCCAGGTTCAGATCGCCGGATTCCTGGGCCTTTTGCCCGTCCTGCTGGAGCACGACCGAGCGCGGGAAGATGTCGCTGTCGGCGCGCTGGGCATCGGATGCCGTGGGCAAACTGGCGAGGACAACCCCCGCGGCTAGAGCCAGAAAACCGACGCGCATCGCATTCTCCCATCTTTTCATTGGCAGGATGCTAACATGGCGCCGTCAGTCGCGCGAGAAAAAATCCGTCGCAGCGGTCATGCCCCGGGGTGAGCAGAAAACCGGCCCCCGCGGCGCGGCCGACGGCGTCCGGCAGATAGTCGGTATCGGCGGTCCAGCCGCGATGCTTGCCCAGAAAATCATCCACCTGTGTGCGCCCCTCGCGAGCGATGATCGAACACACCGCATAGAGGATTTTACCCCCCGGCGCCACCAGCGCCGCGCCGATGTCGAGCAGCTTTGCCTGATCGGCGACATGCCGATCGAGCCGCGCGGGGGTCGAGCGCCAGCGCAGTTCGGGGCTGCGCCGCCAGGTGCCGCTGCCCGAACAGGGGGCATCGACGATGACGCGGTCGGCCTTGTCCATCCGGTCGGCGAGCATCGCGCGCTCCTGTCCGGGGTTGAGCAGCAGCGTTTCGATCCCGGTTGCCCCGGCGCGGTGCGCGCGCGGCGCCAATTGTTGCAGCCGCGCGCGGTTGGTGTCGCAGGCGAGGATTGCGGCTTCGTCGTTCGTCGCCGAAGCGATGGCGAGCGACTTGCCGCCCGCGCCAGCGCACAGATCGATCACCACCTGTCCGGCTTCGGCGCCGAGCGCGGCGGCGGCATATTGGCTCGCCGCGTCCTGGACCTCGAATTGTCCCTCGGCATAGGCCGAATGCTGGACCGCCGCGGTTTCGCCCGGCAGGCGCCAGCCGTCGGCGAGACCGTCGATCGCTTCGCCGTCGGGAAAGATCATCGCCAGTTCGTCGCGGCTCGAGCGCAGGCGATTGGCGCGCAGGTCGAGCGGCGCGCGCACCAGCATGGCATCGCGCTCGGCCTTGCCAACCAGCGGGTCGAACAGCTTCATCAGCGCAGGGGTGGCGAGCCCGGTTTCAGCGCGCGGCTCGTCGGCGCCGATCGCGGCCGGGCCATAGGCGGCGCCGTCGAACAGCGCGGCCAGCTCCGGATCGGCGTCGGCGAGCGCAAGCATCGCGGCGCGGCCCGATGCGGGCGCCGAGCGCACGCGGCGGATCGCATCATAGACGAGTCCGCGGATCGCGCGGCGGTCCTTTGACCCGGCATAGCGGCGCGCGCGCATCGCCTCGGCAAAGATCGCGTCGGCGGGGGCACCACCGTCGCGAGCGGCGGCGGCAATGACGTCAAGGATCTCGATCGCGGTCTGGACGCGGGCAGCGGGGGTCATGATTTTATACCTTTGATCGTCATTGCGAGGAGCGAAGCGACGCGGCAATCCAGCGTAGCGGTAATCGCTCTGGATTGCTTCCCCCGGATCGAGCCCGGGGTCGCAACGACGAAGCGAATTTACCCCGCCGGATAGTTCGGCGCTTCGCGCGTGATCGAGACGTCGTGGACATGGCTTTCGCGCAGACCCGCGTTGGTGATCCGCACAAATTTGGCGCGGTCGCGGAAATCGGCGAGGGTGCGGCTGCCGGTATAGCCCATCGCCGCCTTTACCCCGCCGACCAGCTGGTGGATGACGTCCTTGGCGGCACCCTTGAACGGCACCTGCCCCTCGATCCCTTCGGGAACGAGTTTCATCTGGTCCTTGATGTCCTGCTGGAAATAGCGGTCGGCGCTGCCGCGCGCCATCGCGCCGACGCTGCCCATGCCGCGATAGCTTTTATAGGTGCGGCCCTGGAACAGAAAGCTCTCGCCCGGCGCCTCGGCGGTCCCGGCCAGCAGCGAGCCGACCATCACACACGACGCGCCCGCCGCCAGCGCCTTGGCGATGTCGCCCGAGGTGCGCAGGCCGCCGTCGGCGATGACCGGGATATTTTGCTTTGCCGCCTGCTCGACGCTGTCGAGGATCGCGGTCAGCTGTGGCACGCCCACCCCCGCGACGATGCGCGTCGTGCAGATCGAGCCGGGGCCGATACCGACCTTTACCCCGTCGGCGCCGGCGTCGATCAGCGCGCGGGTCGCATCGCCGGTCGCGACATTGCCCGCAAGGATCTGGACGCGGTTCGACAGCTTCTTGATGCGTTCGACGGTCTGAGCGACGAGTTTGCTGTGCCCATGCGCGGTGTCGACGACGATCAGGTCACACTCGGCTTCGAGCAGCGCCTCGGCGCGCTCGATCCCGGAATCGCCGGTGTTGGTCGCCGCGGCGACGCGCAGGCGGCCGCTACCGTCCTTGGTCGCATCGGGGAAATTGACCGCCTTTTCCATGTCCTTGACGGTGATCAGCCCGATGCAGCGATAATCATCATCGACGACCAGCAGCTTTTCGATGCGGCGCTGGTGCAGCAGCTTGCGCGCCTCGTCCTGCCCGACGCCGGGGCGCACGGTGGCCAGATTGTCGGCGGTCATCAGCTCGCGCACCGGCTGGCCCGGATTGTCGGCAAAGCGGACATCGCGGTGGGTCAGGATGCCGACCAGCTTGCCGCCGGTTTCAACCACCGGAATGCCCGAAATCCTGTGCTGGTCCATCAGCGCGGTGGCATAGGACAGCGGCGCGTCGGGGGTGATGGTGATCGGATTGACAATCATCCCGCTTTCAAAGCGCTTCACCTGCCGCACCGCGGCGGCCTGTTCCTCGACCGTCAGATTACGGTGGAGGACACCGATGCCGCCGATCTGCGCCATCAGGATCGCCATATCGGCCTCGGTCACCGTGTCCATCGCCGACGACAGGATCGGGATGTTCAGGCCGATCTCGCTGGTCAGGCGGGTCGACAGAATCGCGTCGCTAGGCAGGATCTCGGATGGGCCGGGCACCAGCAGCACATCGTCAAAGGTCAGACCGGTCGTGATTTCCATCGGGGCCACTTTCTGGTGCGGGCGGCGCCTGTCCCGCATTTCGGGGCGGCACGCGCGATTCGTTTGGTGGCGGCCCATGTAACCAGTCGGCCCCGCGCGCGCCAGTGGGCGGCGAATGATTATTTCGCGGCGTGAATTGCGGCGGGCGTCGGATGGCTCAAGCAGCGCGGCGCCCGCTCCGCCTATCTCACGATGTAACCGGTTGCATTGGTTCCGGCCTCTCGTTAGACCTTTGGCATAACATAAGAACGGCGTAGAGGATATCAGGATGGACGTACCCAGCCAGACGTCCGCCAGCAGTGGCGAACGATCGAATGCGATGGCGACCCCGATTGCGCGCTTCAGCCCGGCCACAGCTATCTTTCCGGCGCCGGCGATCATCGTCGTCGGCGCGACGGTCTACTGACGGCGATAACGGGGGATGACTTAAGCCATGGCGGGATTGTCGATCCGTGACGCGCGCAAGAACTTTGGCGAGACCGAGGTGCTGAAGGGCGTATCGATCGACGTCGCCGACGGCGAATTCACCGTGATCGTCGGGCCGTCGGGGTGCGGCAAATCGACCTTGCTGCGCGCAGTCGCCGGGCTGGAAGAGCTGACGAGCGGCCGCATCAGCATCGGCGACCGCGACGTCACCGACCTGCCGCCATCGGAGCGCGGCATCGCGATGGTCTTCCAATCCTACGCGCTGTACCCGCACCTGACCGTTCGCGAGAATATGGCGTTCGGGCTCAAGATCGCCAAGGCATCGAAGACGGAGATCGACGACGCGGTGCGCCGCGCCGCCGCTATCCTGCACATCGAGCCGCTGCTCGATCGCAAGCCCGCGGCCTTGTCCGGCGGTCAGCGCCAGCGCGTCGCGATCGGCCGCGCGATCGTCCGCCAGCCGCAGATTTTCCTGTTCGACGAACCGTTGTCGAACCTCGATGCCGATTTGCGCGTGCGGATGCGGTATGAGTTCGCCAGCCTGCACCGCCAGCTCGGCACGACGACGCTGTACGTCACCCACGATCAGGTCGAGGCGATGACGCTCGCCGACCGGATCATCGTGCTGCGCGATGGCATTATCGAACAGGTCGGCAGCCCGCGCGCGCTTTACGAAAGTCCCGCCAACATCTTCGTCGCCCAGTTTCTCGGCACCCCGCGCATGAACATTCTGGCGGCGGTCGTTGCCGATGATGGATCGGCCCAGCTGATCGATGGCGGCTGCGTCGCCCTGCCCCCGCTTGCGGCGCCGCTCGCGCCGGGCACGCCGGTGTCGGTCGGCATCCGGCCCGAAGATATCGAGATCGGCGCCGCGGCGGGCGCATTGCCCTTTACCATCACCTTCGTCGAGCGGCTCGGCGGCCTGGCTACCGTGCATCTGCAGGCAGCCGACGGCGGCGATCCCATCGCGTGTCAGCGGCGCGACGATGGCAGCCTGCGCGAGGGCGAAAAGGTCGTAGCGCTGTTGCCACCGGACCAGCTGCACCTGTTTGACGCCATAGGCCGCGCGATCCCCCGGGAGGCGCGCAAATGACCTTGCAATTTGTTTCTGTAACCGGTTACCTAGTTGCCGTTCCGTGTCCGCTATCCACCATCACAACGGCGTCGCAGCGGCGGGGTGGGACCATCGGACAATGAGGGGGCGAGCAGCATGACCACGTTGAGGGATGTCGCCCGCGAGGCGGGAGTTTCGGTCGCCACGGCATCACGCGCGATCAATGGCCACAGCAATGTCACCGCCCCGACCAAGGCCGCGGTGCTGGCGGCGGTGAAGAAGCTCAATTTCGTCCCCCACAGCGGCGCGCGCAGCCTGACCCGGCGCAAGACCGATACCGTCGGCGTCATCCTGCCCGACCTGTTCGGCGAATTCTTTTCGGAGATCATTCGCGGTATCGACCTGGTCGCGCATGAATCGGGCATGCACCTGCTGCTCGGGAACATGCACGGCAGCACGCACGAAACCGCCGCCGCCATCGCCGCAATGCGCGGGCGCGTCGACGGGTTGCTGGTGATGCCGCCCGACGTGAAGCCCGAATTGCTGTCGGGCTATCTTGACCCGGCGCTGCCGACGGTCCTGCTCAACTATGACGCGGGGTCGCTCGACCTGCCATTCGTCGCGGTCGACAATTATCACGGCGCCTATGCGATGACCGAAGCGCTGCTCGAACGCGGCGCGCAGCAGGTCGTCCATATCGCCGGCCCGAAACACAACCGCGACGCGCGCGACCGCCAGCGCGGCTTTGCCGACGCAATGGCGAAAATCGCCAAAGTGCAGAGCCCCGCGATCCTGCCCGGCGACTTTTCCGAGGAAAGCGGCGCACAGGCGGCGCGGCTGCTGGTGCAGGGGCGGCTGCCCGTCGACGCGGTCTTTGCCGCCAACGACCAGATGGCGGTGGGGCTGATCGCCGAACTCGCCGGATCGGGCGTGTCGGTGCCCGGCGACATCATGGTCGCCGGGTTCGATGATATCCCCCTCGCCCGCCACCTCAACCCCTCGCTGTCGACGATGCAGGTCAATATCGACCGACTGGGGTCGACCGCGATGATGATGCTGCTGCGTATCCTGCGCGGCGAAACGCTGGGCGCGGCGAGCGCGACGATCCTGACCCCGACGCTGGTCGCCCGCGGCACGACCGGCGGCGCAGTGGGCGTTGCGGCCAACGAGAAAACGCCGGTGGTCGGCGCACGCCCATGACCGATGGCGGCGCCCGATGCAGGTGACGCGGCGCCAGATGACGGGTGCGCTCGCGGCGCTGCCTCTGCTGCCGATGCTCGGCGGCTGCGGCGCGCGCAGCGACGACGGGTTGACGATCTGGGCAATGGGCAATGAGGCGGCGAGCCTGCCCGCGTTGCTGGCCAGCCTGGGGCGTCCTGGCGACGCGCCCAAGGTGAAGGTACAGCCGTTACCGTGGACCGCGGCGCACGAAAAATTGCTCACCGGGTTCGCCGGCAATTCGCTGCCCGCGATCGGCCAGGTCGGGAATAGCTGGATCGCCGAAATGGCCGCGATCGGCGCCATCGCCCCCGTCCCCGCGTCGGCGCGCGGCCTGCTCGACGACCAGTTCGCCGCCGTCGTCGATACCAACCGCATCGCGGGCCGGATTTGGGCGGTCCCCTGGTATGTCGACACCCGGCTGCAATTTTACCGCAAGGACTTGTTCGCGCGCGCCGGTTACGCTGCGCCGCCGCTCGACTGGGCGGGATGGAAAGCAGCGCTGCACAAGGTCAAGGCGCTGGCGGGCGACGGCAATTATGCCGTGCTGCTGCCGGTCAACGAATTCGAGCAGCTGCTGACCATCGCGCTTTCGGCGGGGGCACGGCTGCTGCGCGACGAGGGTGGGCGCGGCGCCTTTTCCGATCCCGAATTCAAGGCGGCGCTCGCCTTTTATAAATCGCTGTTCGACGAGAGACTGGCGCCGGTCGCTTCGGCGACGCAGATTTCGAACATCTGGAACGAGTTCGCGCGCGGATTTTTCAGCATTTTTCTGTCCGGGCCGTGGACGATCGGCGACATGAAGACGCGCCTGCCCGCCGCGATGCAAGCGCAATGGGGCACCGCTCCCAATCCCGGCCCCGCGGGGATCGGATCGGCAGCGCCCGGCGGATCGAGCCTGGTCGTGTTCACAGGCACCGAAGATCCCGATGCGGCGTGGGACGTCGTGACACGCCTGCTCGCGCCATCGGCACAGTTTAAATTTCACCAGCTGACCGGCGATCTTCCGGCGCGGCGCGCGGTGTGGCGGGGCGCCGGGCTGAGCAGCGACCCGGTGGTCGCCCCCTTCGCCACCCAGCTCGAGCGCGCCACCGCGCTGCCCAAGGTGCCCGAATGGGAACGCATCGTCACCGAAATGCAGGTCGTCGCCGAACGCATGGTGCGCGGCCAGTACAGCGTCGATGAAGCCGCAGCCGAGATCGACCGCCGCGCCGACCGTCTGCTCGAAAAGCGGCGCTGGATGCTGGACAAGGGCTTAGCACTATGAGCGCCGCGCGCCGCGTCAGCGAGGCTCGTGCCGGCTGGGCGATGTCGTCGCCGGCGCTCGCTGCGATCACATTGTTTTTCGTCTTCCCGGCGATCGCGTCGCTGTTCCTCAGCTTCACCGATTTCGACATCTACGCGCTCGCCAACCTCGATAATCTGCGCTTCGTCGGGTTTCAGAACTATGCGCGGCTGATCGAAAACCCACTGTTCTGGAAAGCGATGACGAACACCTTGCTGTTCGTGGCGCTGGGGGTGCCGTTCATCGTCGCGCTGTCGCTGTTCGCGGCGATGCTGGTCAATTCGCGCTGGCTGGCGTGGCGCCCGGCGTGGCGCGTCGCGCTGTTCGCGCCCTATGTGACGACGCTGGTCGCGACCGCCGTCGTGTGGCGCTACCTGCTCCACACCCGCTATGGCTTGGTCAATTATCTGCTGTCGCTGGTCGGGATCGCGCCGATCGACTGGCTGGGCAGCCCCAACGCCTCGCTGCCCGCGATCCTGATCTTTGTCGGGTGGAAGACCTTTGGCTATAATATGATCATCTTTCTCGCGGCGCTGCAGACCGTCCCGCGCGAACTCGACGAGGCGGCGCGGATCGACGGCGCGGGTTGGTGGACGCGGCTGCGCCACGTCACCCTGCCCGCGATCGCGCCGACCGTGCTGCTGGTGTCGGTGCTGACCGTTGCGGGCATGTTCCAGCTGTTCGCCGAACCCTATGTGATGACGCAGGGCGGCCCCGCCCAATCCACCGTCACCGTCCTCTACTTCATGTATGAAGAGGGCTTCAAATGGTGGAACCTGGGGTCGGGCGCGGCGGTCGCCTTCCTCCTCTTCCTGTGCATCCTGGCGCTGACACTCGTGCAGCTGCAGCTTGCCAAGCGGAGCGGCGCGATATGAGCCTGCGGCGCTGGTCGGTCACCCTGCTTGCAGCATTCGTTGCGCTGCTCACCACCGCGCCGCTGTTGTGGATGGTGTCGGTCAGCTTCATGGCGCCGGGCGAGGCGGCGCAATTTCCGCCGCCGCTGCTGCCCGCCGATCCGACCATGGCAAATTATCACACCTTGTTCGGCAGCTTTGGCATCGGACGCTTCCTCGCCAACAGCCTGCTCGTGTCGACGCTCGCGACGATCCTCGCGCTGATCTTTACCATCCCCGCGGGCTACGCCTTTGCCAAATTGCGCTTCAGGGGCCGCGACGCGACCTTTCGCCTGCTCGTCGCGGCGCTCGTCGTGCCGGGACAGATCGGGATGCTGCCGCTGTTCCTCGAACTCAAGGCGATGGGGCTGGTCAACAGCTATGCCGGTGCGCTCGTGCCATGGCTCGCGGGCATCTTCGGCATTTTCCTCGTCCGCCAATATTGCCTGTCGATCCCCGACGAAATGCTCGAGGCGGCGCGCATCGACGGCGCCAGCGAGGGCCAGATTTTGCGCCGCATCGTGCTGCCGATCCTGACCCCGATCATCGTCACGCTGGCGCTGTTCGTGTTCCTCGGCAGCTGGAACGATTTCATGTGGCCGCTGATCGTCCTCGCCGACCAGAATCTCTACACCCTGCCGGTCGCTCTCGCCGCGATGAGCCGCGAACATGTCCAGGATAATGAGCTGATGATGGCGGGCGCGGTCGTGACGACGCTGCCGGTGCTGATCCTCTTCCTCGCGCTCCAGCGCTTCTATCTGAGCGGTCTTTTGACGGGGAGCGTCAAGGGATGATCTTTTCAACCAAGGACAAGCGAATGACATACTGGACCGCGGCGCTGCTGGGCCTTGCCCTTGCCGCCGCCCCCGCAACTGCAAGGACGAAAATGCCCCCCATGGTCGAGGGGCAAACGCCCCAGTCGGCGATCGAGCCCGGCAGCTATCCCTTTCAGCTGTTCCTGCCGAAGGGTTATCTGGCCGACAAGGACAAGGCCTGGCCGCTGCTCATTTTCCTGCACGGCTCAGGCGAACGCGGCGACGATGTCGCCAAGGTCAAGGTCCACGGGCCGCCCAAGGTTGCCGACCGCGATCCCGCCTTTCCGTTCCTCACCGTCTCGCCGCTGCTCGGCGCCGATCAGGATTGGGAGATCGACAGGCTCGACAGGCTGGTCGACCATATCGCCAAAACCTATCGCGTCGATCCGGCGCGCGTCTATCTGACCGGGCTTAGCCGCGGCGGCCATGCGAGCTGGCGCTGGGCGATTGCCCAGCCGCGGCGCTTTGCCGCGGTCGCGCCGGTTGCCGGGCGCGGCGATCCCGGCGGCGCGTGCCGGTTGATGGACCTGCCCGTCTGGGCCTTTCACGGCGACCGCGACGATGTCGTCATTCCCGAAGGCAGCTTTACCATGGCGCGCGCGATCCGCGGCTGCGGCGGCCGCAAGGTCCGTCTGACCATCTATCCCGATCTGGGCCACAACAGCTGGGACCCCGCCTATGACGACCCGGCGCTCTACGCCTGGCTGCTCGAACACCGCCTCCCCACCCCAATGCCCACCAAGGACAAGAAATGACCCAAACTGTTTTCCCCGCCAATTTCCTGTGGGGCGCGGCAACCGCCGCCTATCAGATCGAGGGATCGCCGCTCGCCGACGGTGCGGGCGCCAGCATCTGGCAGCGGTTCAGTCACGATCCGCGCCTGATGGCGGTCAAGGGCGACACCGGCGATATCGCCTGCGATCATTATAACCGTATGCCCGCCGACGTCGCGCTGATGAAAGAACTGGGGCTCAAGGCCTATCGTTTCAGCGTCAACTGGGGGCGTGTGCTGCCCGAAGGGATCGGGCGGGTGAACGAACCCGGGCTCGATTTTTATGAGCGGCTCGTCGATGAATTGCTGAAGAATGACATCGAACCGCTGCTGACCCTCCACCATTGGGATTTGCCCGCCGCGCTCGACGACAAGGGCGGCTGGCTCAACCGCGACAGCGCCGACTGGTTCGCCGAGTACGGCTCGGTGATGTACCGCCGCCTCGACGGCCGCGTGAAGAAATGGGTGACGCTGAACGAACCATGGGTGATCACCGACGGCGGCTATCTCCACGGCGCGCTCGCCCCCGGCCATCGCAATCTGTTCGAGACGCCGATCGCCAGCCACAATCTGATGCGCGCGCACGGTCGCGCGGTGCAGGCCTATCGCAGCGACGGCGCGCACGAAATCGGGCTGGTTGTCAATATCGAGCCCAAATATCCGGCGAGCGACAGCGCCGAGGACATCGCCGCGACCGCGCGCGCGCACGCCTATATGAACCGCCAATATCTCGACCCGGCGCTGAAGGGGGCATACCCGGAAGAACTCGCCGAGGTGTTTGGCGAAGCCTGGCAGGACTGGTCTGCCGAGGATCTGAAAGACATCTGCCAGCCGGTCGATTTCATCGGGATCAACTATTATACCCGCAACGTGGTGAAGGCCGATCCCAACCAGTGGCCGGTCGGCGCCTCGCCGGTCAAACAAGTCGCGACCCACACCACGACCGAGTGGGAGGTTTATCCCCCCGCGCTGACCGACATGCTTGTCTGGTTCCGCGACACCTATGGCAACATCCCCGTCTATATCACCGAGAACGGCGCCGCTTTTTACGATCCGCCGACCGCCGGTCCCGATGGAATCGACGACCCGCTGCGCTGCGATTACCTGCGCACCCACATCGCGGCGATCGGCGATGCGATCAAACAGGGCGTCGATGTGCGCGGCTATATGGCGTGGTCGCTGCTCGACAATCTCGAATGGTCGTTGGGCTTTTCTAAGCGTTTCGGCATCGTCCATGTCGATTATCAAACGCAGGTTCGCACGCCCAAGCGCAGCGCGCGATTCTATAGCAGCGTGATCGCGGCGAACGGCGGCAACCTGGGATGAGGTTGCTGTTGATCCTGCTGGTGGCACTGTTCGCGCTGCCCGCGGCGGCGAAGGAACGCGCCGACCGCTACAGCGCGATGACATACAATATCCGGCTCGACATCGCGTCGGACGGCGACAATGCCTGGCCGCACCGGCGCACCGCGCTGACCGGCCTGGTCGCTTATTTTGCTCCCGATCTGGTCGGGATGCAGGAGGTGTTGCTGCACCAGAAACAGGCGGTCGAGGCCGACCTGCCCGGCTATCAATTCGTCGGCGTGGCGCGCGATGACGGCCGGGACAAGGGCGAGTTTTCGCCGCTCGGGTTCCGCCGCGACCGTTTCGCGCTGATCGCGTCGGGCACCTTTTGGCTGTCGCCGACGCCCGAGGTTCCCGGCAAAGGCTGGGATGCCGCTTACCCGCGCGTCGCAAGCTGGGCGCGGCTCAGGGACAAGACCGCGAAGCGCCACCTGCTCGTCGTGAACACGCATATGGACCATGTCGGCACCACCGCACGGCTGGAGGGCGCTCGACAAATCCGCCGCTGGATTGCAGGCCAGCGTCGGCCCGGCGAGACATTGGTGCTGATGGGCGATTTCAACAGCCCGACCGACAGTCCCGCTTTTGCGGCGATCGTCGAACCCGGCGCAGGAGCGCTGCGCGACACCCTGACGATCAGCCGCACGCCGCATTTCGGGCCGCTCGGCACCTTTACCGCGTTCAAGATCGACCAGGTCGCGCCCAGCCCGATCGACCATATTTTCGTGAGTGACGACGTCGCGGTGCTGCGCCACGCGACGCTGACCCAGCAGACCGGCGGCAAACTACCGTCGGACCATTATCCGGTGCTGACCGACCTGTGCGTCGGCAAGGGTTGCTGATTATTCGGCGGCTGCCGTTTTGAGCCAGCCGCCGGTAAAGCCGATGCGTTTCAGACCGCGGACGATGTGCGGGTTCTTGCGCATAACCTTCCACACGAAACCGCTGCGGTGATTTTCCATCATCGCCAGGATCGGTCCCTGGTCGATGCCCAGATGATCGCCCGCGACCCAGCCATGAACCGGATCGACCGTGCCGCTGCGCGACGCTGCATCGGTAAAGGTAAAGCTGGGGTTGAACGCATCCTTGAAACCGTAACGTGTATAGAGTTTGGCCCCATATTGGCTCCGCATCGCCATCAGCGCCGGAATCGTCACCTCGGGCGCGAAGGGGATCGAGCCGCCCGCCGCGGTCGGAACAATCGTCCCGTCATCGACGACGCGGATCGCGCTGGCGCCCCGCGCCATATAGCCGTTGAAGTCGCGCGCGGCGCCGTTCACGCTATATTTGCCCTGCGCATATCCCGGCCCGTCCGACGCGGTCCAGCCCCAGATGTCGGCACTATAGCCAGCCCATTTGTTCGGATTGTCGGCGCCGTAGGCGCGCTGCGCCAGCGTCGCGCGGCGGCTGTTCTCGAAATAATCGATACCCTTGCCGCGCATGAAGGCATCGCGAATACCGCGGAAGTCGATCCACACATGGCTGTATTGGTGCCCGAACAACGGCTCGAACTGCAGATGCTGCTGCCCGTAATAGGTGCCCCAGTCCTTTTCGAGGCGGGCGGCCCAGCCTTTGTCCCACGCGTCCTTGCCGACGGGATGCGTCGGCGATCCGAGCGCCAGCACATAGACCAGCATGCCCTCGTTATACCCGACCCAGTCGTGCGTCTCGAACCCCTTCTCGGGCTTCCACCCCATTGTGATCCCGTGCGAACCCGCCAGGTTGCGCGCCTCGGTTCCGGTGCGGTTCCGCTGGACAAAGGTCCAGTCGACGCGGGTGTAGATTTTCTCGGCCAGATCGCGAATCTCGGCCTCGACCGGGTCATTGCGGTCGTAATAGCTTTGCGCAAACAGCGCGCCGCCCAGAAACAGGCTGGTATCGACGGTCGACAGCTCGTTGGTCTTGTACCGCGTACCGTCGTCATTCTGCAGGAAATGATAGAAAAAGCCCTTGTAGCCGGTGTTCCCAGCAGCATCCGGCCCTTGCGGCGCGGTCCAGTAAAAGCGCAAACAGTCGCGGGTGCGCAGCGCCGCCTCGGCGCGCGTCACATAGCCGCGCTCCGCGCCGATGCCATAAGCAGTCAGCGCAAAGCCCGTGGCCGCGATCGACGAAAAGGGATTGCTGGGCCAACGATCGGGCGCCAGGCAGCGCCGGGTGTCGGTGGTGTCCCAGAAATAGCGGAAGGTCCGCTCGGTCAATTCTTCCGAAAACGCCGCTTCGCTGATCGGCGCCAGCGCGGGCGGCGACGCCGCAACCGTGGTGGGCACAGGGGTGGCGGTGCAAGCGGCGGTCAGCGCCACCAACGGCAGGGCCAGCGCCCCGATCCGGAACGACATTCGATACTCCAAAAATCAGGCGTCCGACCCACGGGAGGGGGGTGCGGGCCGGACGCCTAGTTCAGCCGGTCAGAAAGAGAACCCGGCCGATACCTTTACTGTGCGCGGCGCGTTGCCGCCAACCCCAATGCCTGAAATCTCCAGATAACGGGGCGAGCTGGGGTCGTTGTTATAATCGACATAGTTGCGATCGTTGAACAGGTTCAGGATGTCGACGCGCAGCCGCAGCCGCGATTCGTCGGTGATGAACCGGACCGGGATATATTTGGTGATCGCGATATCCATCTGGCGGAAACCCCAGCGATCGCCGTTGCCGTCGGCCTCGTTCGAGATCACGTTGCGCGACGGAGTAGCACCGCCGATATCGATGAACCGCTTGAGATAAGGCGGCGAGGCGATCTGGAACTTGCCCGACAGCGTCACCCCGATCGGCAGATCGACCGATCCGGTGGCGACGAGGCGATGCTTGCGCACTCCGCTCGACCGCGTGACCGGATAATCGTCGATCGACGGGAAATCGAGGCTGAAGGTCTCACCAAACTGCCGATTTTCCTCGGCTTCGGTATAGGTGTAGGTCGCCGAGAAGCTCCACGGCGAAGCCAGCGCGTAGTTTTTCACCAGCTTCAAATAGGCCGTGTCGGCGCTCGTTTCGATCCCGTTGGTGCCGATGATGATCGACCCAAATCCCGGCGGTGCAAAACCGAACGGCGAGTTGGGCGCTGCCGGCGCCGGCGGGAAGAAGGTGCCGTCGGGACGGCGGTTGCCGAGCAGATAGGCAAAGCCGTCCTTGCTCTCGACATGGCTATAGCCGACCTCGGCTTCGAACAGCGGGGTGACGCGGGCGCGGAAACCGATGCTGGCCTGATCCGAATAGGGGACTTTCAGGTCGTTATCGATAAAACGCAGCTCGCGCCCGCCGCCCGGCCCGGCGCCCGCCAGCAGCTGCTGGCGCCCCGCTTCGGTCAGAAAGATCGGGTTGAACGCGACGCAGGTCGGCCCGGCGACGCAGGTGTTGTTCGGATCGCCGGTGATGAAGTTAAAGGTCCGGGTCGTATAGGATCCGACGCTGATTTCCTGTTGCAGGAAATCGAACTGGTTGCGGTCGTACGACCGGCCGATACCGCCGAACAGGACATAGCGCCCCTCGTCGTCCAGCTCGTAGCTGAACCCGATGCGCGGCTGCCAGGCGCCCTTGAACGCCTTGCGCTCGCTGCCGGTCGAGATGAAGTCGCCAATGTCATAGTCGGCGTTGACCAGGTTCGGATAATTGGTCGGCGACACCGCATTGACCGCATCGGCGGGGTGGACGAAATTGAGGAAGGCGGGCGTCCGCTCATAATCCCAGCGCACGCCGAGGTTCAGCGTCAGCCGATCGGTGACTTCCCAATCGTCCTGCACATAAATGCCGAACTGGAAATTCTTTGAATTGATGATCGGGCTGCCGTTGCCGGTCGAGGCGCCGAACTGGACGCGGTACGGAACGTCGTCGTTGAACGTCCCGCCGCCCGGGTTGAACGCGGGGTTATAGGTATAGACGGGGTTGAAGGCGTTGAGCTGAAGCGAATTGAGCTCGACCCATTTCGCCTTGGCGCCCACCTTGATCGTATGGCCTTCCAGCCCGGTCCAGGTGAAGTCGTTCTGGACGCCCCAGCCCTTCTGGCCCTTTTCCTGATAGTTGCTGCCGCCGCCGATGCGCAGGATGTCGCCGCGCACGACGACCCCGGGTTGTGGGTTGGTCGGCGACGGTCCGGCATAGGCAAACAGGAAACCATTGCCGAACTCAAACGGCGTCGGCGCCCATTTGACGTCTTCGTAGGTGACCTTGAAATCGTTGATCCAGTTTTCGGCGGTATGTTCCCAGCGCGCGGTGCCGCGGATTTCTTCGACATCCTGCGAGCTGATCGTGCTGCGCGCGTTGATGCCGCTGCCCAGGAACTCGCCGGTTTCCTTGCGGTATTTGCCCGACAATTCAATGAGGTCGCTGTTAGACGGCTGAAAGCTGAGCTTGCCGAAATACAGATCTTCGTTGAACGTCGCGTTGGTGGGTCCAAACACGCTCTGATATTCCGACGGGAAATAGGTAACCGGCAGGCTGAGCCCCGGGGTCACATCGACCGGATTCTGCTGACGCTTGCCTTCATAGGTCACGAAGAAGTGCAGCATGTCCTTGATGATCGGGCCGCCGAGCGCGCCGCCAAACTGGAAATCCTTCGTTTTGATCTTGGTCCCGGTCAGCTCGTTCGGTCGGCGGTCGCGAAAGCTCTGATCGGTGTAGTCGATGAACGCTTCGCCGTGGAACTCGTTGGTCCCCGACTTGGTCACCGCGGTGATCGCCACCGAGCTGACCTGATCGAATTCCGCCTTATAGTTGGACGAGATAACCCGATATTCGCCGACCGCAAGCTGCGGGAAGGGATTGCCCTGGGTCGAATCCTGGCCGGTGATGCCGTTTTTCAGGACATAGTCCTTTTGCCCGACGCCATCGATGAAGATGTTGACGCTGCGGCTGTCCTGCGCGCCGCCTTGCAGGCGCGACTGGCCATTGCCGCCGGTCACGAACTGGACCCCCGGCGCCAGGTCGGCAAAGGCCAGGAAGTTGCGGTTGTTCTGCGGCAGCACCTCGATCTGGCGTTGGGTGATGTTCGAACCAACCTCGCCGCCCTCCATCGAGCGGATGCGGGTGCCGGTGACGATGATCGCGTCGCCCGCGCCTTCGGCGATGTCGGGCTGCGAAAAGTCGAAGTCGAGGACGGCATTCTGGCCGACCGACAGGGTGAATTCGTCGGTGTTGCGCACGCCGCCCGGGGTCGTGATTTCGAGGCGATAGGTGCCGACCGGCAGCGACGCGATGTTATAGCTGCCGCTCTCGCCGACCGCGACGCTGCGCGTCAGGCCGGTGTTCACGTTGATCGCGGTGACCTGCGACACGCCGCCGTCGGCCTTTACCGTGCCGCGCAGCGATGCGTTCGACACCTGGGCATAGGCGGGGGTGGCGACCGCGACCGCGAGCGCCGCACCCGCGCTGCTCCACGCCAGCGCCGCAGCAACGGCCTTGGCGCGCGACCGGCGCGCGGAATTGATCGAGATTTCACGCTGAAACTTCACGGCATCCTCCCTTTTTGTGCCCCCGACATTTCCCGCTTTCGTCTCACTTGCTGACCGGCCTTGCCACCGGGCAGCGACGAATCGCGGGAAATCGCGTCGTTGTTTTTTTGATTTGTAACCGGTTTCACGATAGCTGTATAGGGGGAAGCGACACGGGAAGATGCGATCGGGGACCAGCCGGTTTTGGCCGAATTTCGGCCAATCTACGTGAAAATGTATAAGTAGAATGAACTGGGAAGGACGAATCATGCCGCCGATTTCGCGCAACCTGACACGCCTGACGATGGCCACGCTGTTGCTGGCCGGGCAGCTGTCTCCCGCCCCGCTGCTCGCCAAACCGGCGACGAGCGCGAGTGCGAAGGCACCGGTCGATGCCGCGGGCTGGATGCGCGCCGATCCGAAGATGGACCGCTTCATCGCCGACCTGATGGCCAAGATGACGCTCGATGAAAAGATCGGCCAGCTGACCCTGCTAACCAGCAATTGGGAATCGACCGGTCCGACGATGCGCGAGGGCTATAAGGACGACATCCGCGCCGGCCGCGTCGGTGCGATCTTCAACGCCTACACCGCCAAATATACGCGCGAGTTGCAGGCGCTCGCGGTCGAAGGCACGCGGCTCAAGATTCCGCTGATCTTTGGCTATGACGTCATCCACGGTCACCGCACCATCTTTCCGATCTCGCTGGGCGAAGCCGCCAGCTGGGATCTTCAGGCCATTAAAAAGGCAGCCCGAATTTCGGCAATCGAGGCATCGGCCGAGGGGATTCACTGGACCTTTTCGCCGATGGTCGACATCGCGCGCGATCCGCGCTGGGGGCGCATTTCCGAAGGCGCGGGCGAGGATGTCTATCTGGGCAGCCTGATCGCCAAGGCGCGGGTGCGCGGCTATCAGGGCGAAGATTTGTCGCGCCCCGACACGATCCTCGCCACCGCCAAGCATTTTGCCGCCTATGGCGCGGCGCAGGCCGGACGCGATTATCACACCGTCGACATGTCGGAACGCACCCTGCGCGACATCTATCTGCCGCCGTTCAAGGCCGCGACCGATGCCGGCGCCGCGACCTTCATGACCTCGTTCAACGAAGTCGATGGCGTTCCCGCGTCGGGCAGCCGTTACCTGCTGACCGACGTTCTGCGCGAGAAATGGGGCTTCAAGGGCTTTGTCGTAACCGATTACACGTCGATCAACGAAATGGTCCCACACGGCTATTCGGCAGACCTGAAACAGGCGGGCGAGCAGGCGATGAACGCCGGGGTCGATATGGACATGCAGGGCGCGGTCTATATGGAAAACCTCGCCAAATCGGTGGCCGAGGGCAAGGTCGATACCGCGCGCATCGACGCCGCGGTGAAATCGATCCTCGAGATGAAATATCGCCTCGGGCTGTTCGACGACCCCTATCGCTACGCCGACGAAAAGCGCGAAAAGGCGACGATCTACAAACCCGAATTCCTCGATGCGGCGCGCGACGTTGCGCGCAAGTCGATCGTGCTGCTCAAGAACAAGGACAATGTTCTTCCCCTCGCCGCCACCGCAAAATCGATCGCGGTGATCGGCCCGCTCGGCAACAGCAAGGACGATATGATCGGCAGCTGGTCGGCCGCCGGCGACCGCAAAACCCGCCCGATTACGCTGCTGGAAGGCTTGCAGGCGGGCGCGCCCAAGGGAACCACGGTCGCTTATGCCAAGGGCGCCAGCTATGCCTTTGAGGATGCGGGCAAGCAGGACGGCTTTGCCGAGGCACTGGCGCTGGCGGCGAAATCGGACGTCGTCATCGCCGCGATGGGCGAACGCTGGGATATGACCGGCGAAGCGGCGAGCCGCACCTCGCTCGACCTGCCGGGCAACCAGCAGGCGTTGCTGGAGGCGCTGAAAAGGACCGGCAAGCCGATCATTCTGGTGCTGATGAGCGGGCGTCCGAACAGCATCGAATGGGCCGACACGCATGTCGATGCGATCCTGGAGGCCTGGTATCCCGGCACGATGGGCGGCCATGCCATCGCCGATGTGCTGTACGGCGACTACAACCCGTCGGGCAAGTTGCCGGTCACCTTCCCGCGCAATGTCGGGCAGGTGCCGATCCATTACGACATGAAGAACACCGGGCGGCCGATCGAGCTGGGGGCGCCGGGGGCGAAATATGTCTCGCGCTACCTGAACACCCCCAACACCCCGCTCTACCCCTTCGGCTTTGGGCTCAGCTATGCTAGCTTCGCCTATTCGCCGGTGACGCTGAACAAGGCGAAGATCCGCCCCGGCGAACCGCTGACCGCCAGCGTGACGGTGACCAACAGCGGCGCCCGCGCCGGCGAAGAGGTGGTGCAGCTTTACGTCCGCGACCTCGTCGGGTCGGTGACCCGGCCGGTCAAGGAGTTGAAGGGTTTCGAGAAGATCAGCCTGAAGAAGGGCGAAAAGCGAACGATCCGCTTTACCCTGACCGACGCCGACCTGGCCTTTACGCGCCAGGACATGAGCTGGGGCAGCGAGCCCGGCCAGTACACGCTATGGATCGGCCCGTCGTCGGCTACCGGGTCAGAAGCAAGCTTTGAACTGACCGAATAGGATCGCGCGCCATCATGCACCGGATGCTGATCACCGCCATCGTCGCCGCGCCGCTGCTGACCGTCGGAACCGCCGCCGCTCGCGCGGCCGCACCGAGTCCGGCGCGGCCGAACATCGTCTATATCATGTCGGACGACCACGCCTATCAGGCGATTTCGGCCTATGGATCGGCGGTGTCGAGGCTGGCGCCGACGCCGAATATCGACCGGATCGCGCGGAACGGCGCGATCTTTACCAACAGCTTCGTCGGCAATTCGCTGTGCGGCCCCAGCCGCGCGACGCTGCTCACCGGGCGACAGAGCCATGCCCATGGCTTTCGGCAGAATGGGGCGACCTTTGACAACAAGGCATGGGTATGGCCGCGCGCGCTGTCAGAGGCGGGTTATGCGACCGCGATGTTCGGCAAATGGCACATCAACTATTCGCCCGCCGGGATCGGCTTCGACGACTGGAAAGTGCTCGACGATCAGGGCGAATATTATAACCCCGACATCATCACGCCCAAGGGCCGCAGCACCGTCGAGGGCTATGCGACCGACCTCATCACCCAATATAGCCTCGACTGGCTGAAAAACGGGCGCGACAAAAGCAAGCCGTTCGCGATCCTGATCCATCACAAGGCGCCGCACCGCAATTTCATGCCGGCGCTGCGCCATGTGCAGAAATATCAGGGCGTCAGCTTTCCCATGCCCGCCAATTATTTCGACGACTATCGCGGCCGCAAGGCGGCGGCGGCGCAGGAAATGAACATCTATCGCGACATGTATGAGGGTCACGACCTGAAGATGACGGTCGCGGCAGGATCGCCGCAGCTGCGCTATAACCGCTGGCCCGGCGCTTTCGACCGTATGACGCATCGGCAGCAGGCCGAATGGGACGCGCTGATGCAGCCCGACAACGACCGGATGAACGCCGCGAACCTGACCGGCCCGGACATGGCGCGCTGGAAATACCAGCGCTATATGCAGCAATATCTTGGCACCGTCGCGGCGGTCGACGAGGGGGTCGGCGCCGTCCTCGACTATCTGGAGGACAGCGGTCTCGATCGCAACACGATCGTCGTTTATACATCGGACCAGGGCTTTTACCTCGGCGAACATGGCTGGTTCGACAAGCGCTTCATCTATGAAGAATCGATGCGGACGCCCTTTGTGATCCAGTATCCCGGGCATATCCGCCCCGGCTCGCGCGTCGCCGCGCCGATCCAGAATATCGACTACGCCCCCACCTTCCTCGACTTCGCCGGGGTAAAAGGTGCGGACACGATCCAGGGCCGGTCGCTGCGCGCGCTGTTCAGCGGCCGGCCGCCGGCCGACTGGCGCAAAGACGTCTATTATCATTATTACGAATATCCGGGCTTTCACGCGGTGCGCGCGCACTATGGGGTGCGCGGCGAGCGGTACAAACTCGCGCGCTTTTACGGCGCCGACATCGACGAATGGGAGCTTTACGATCTGAAAACCGACCCCGGCGAAATGCACAATCGCATCGCGGATCCGGCGATGGCGAGGGTAATTACGGCGCTGAAGACGCGATTAATTGCGCTGCGCCGCCAATATGGCGACGACACCGGACCCGCTATCGCCCCGGCTAATCTGCGGCAGCGTCGGCCTGCTCGATCGTGAACCGGCTATTTTCGATCTGCAATTGGTCGCCGCAATGGCTGCACGCGACCACCATATGGAGATCGTGGCCGCAACTGCGATGGGTGAGCAGGACCGGCGGCCCGCGCTCGTCCGAAAACCAGCGGTCGCCCCATTGCAGCAACGCGAGCAGCACCGGATAAAGATCGCGGCCCTTGGCCGTCAGCCGATATTCGAACCGGTCGCTGCGGTCGGAATAAGGAACCGCCCGAATGATGCCCTGCCGGATCAGGCGCTCCAGACGGCCGGTCAGGATATTGGTCGCCATCAGCGTATCGCGCTGAATGTCGTCGAAACGGTTAATCCGCGTGAACATCGCGCGGACGACGAGCGTCGCCCAGCGGTCGCCGAACAGCTCGATCATCGTATCGACCAGCGGCCGCCCGCCGGGGCGCCGGGTGCCGACGTCGCCGTTGAAGCGGCGGCGCTCATAATGCGGGACGACCTGCGCCAGCCCCGGTCCCTCGCGCCAGTCGACATCGCGCGGATCAATCTCACCGCGGCAATGCGCGCAGGTCGGCACCGGCTCGGTCGCGTGGCCGCAACTCGCATGGTGCAGACGGACCTGAAAATCGCGGCTGTCTGCCTCCCATTTATGCTGCCAGCGCAGCATCATCAGGCCGTTGGGAAACTGGTCGCGGCCTTTTTGGGTGAGCATATAGTGAAAGCCGCGGCCGCCCTTGCGCGGCACCTTGGCCAGGCAATCTTCGTCGACCAGTTTTTTCAGCCGCCCGTTGACCACCGACCGCGCGAGGCCCGTGCGCGCGACAAATTCGTCGAAGCTGTGGATGCCAAGCAACGCCTGTTCCATCAGCAACAGCACCGGCACGTCGCCGACGACGTCGAGCGCGCGCCAGATCGAACAGGCCCTGATGGTGCGATCGTGTTTCAAGCCCAAGCCATTCCTTGCTCCCTCGCCGCCCTACCCCAGCGACCCGGCATCGACAAGGCAGCGGTCGGGGAGAGGGAGCGGTGCCCGCGCCCCCTCTTCCCTGGGGAGAGGCGGTTAAAAGCGTCCGGTCAATTGCACCGCAATCGTGCGCGGGCGGTCGACGATGCCGTTATACGCATTGCCGGCGTTGCGCGTGATCGTCGTCGCCAGCGGCATCGCGCTCCCGGTTTGCAGGATGCGCTGGTTGGTCAGGTTGCGCCCGATCAGCGCCACTTCCCAGCGATTGTCGATCTGGCCGAGCGCGAGCCGCGCGCCGAGCTTCACATAGCCATCCTGAAACGTGCGCGGATCAAGGTTCGCCGCCGCGATATAGGAGGAGGAGAAGTCGGCGTTGATATTGAACGCGACCTTCATGTCACTGCTGACCGGGGTCGTGTAATCGACGTTAAGGTTGCCCGACCATTTTGGCGACAGCGCGTTGCGCAGCCCGGTATAGTCGCAGAACCCGCCCGGCCCCGGGGTTTGCAGATAAAAGCATTGGCCCGAGGTGAAATTGGTGAATTTGAAGTCGAGATAGGCGACCGCCCCCCTGACCGTCAGCCCGTCGGCGATCGCGGCGCGGAAGTCGGCTTCGACGCCTTGGGTGCGTGCGCCGGCGGCGTTGCGGACGTTGAAATTCAGCGTTCCATCAAAGATGTTGACCTGCAAATCCTTGTAGGTGGTGCGATAGAGCGACAGGTTGAACGCGACATTTCGGCCCTTGTACTTCAGCCCCGCCTCATAATTGTCGGCGCTTTCATCCTCGAACTGGAACGCCCCGGGGCGTGCGACGGTGGTCGATCCGGGCAAGGAGTTGGAGCGGATATCGAAACCGCCCGCCTTGGTGCCGCGCGCGAACGAGGCGTAGAGCATCAGATCGTCGGTCGCGTCGAACTGGACATTGACCATCGGGTTGAAGCTGTCTTCGCTCAATTTGCCCGATATGTTGTGCGCCTCGATATTGAGCGCGCGGAAGGTGCCCGCGACGACCAGCGGATTGAAGGTGTTGAGCGGCCCCTGGACGATCCGCAGATCGCGGCTGCCGCTTTTCTTCTCATGGTTGAAGCGCGCGCCCGCGGTGATGCGGAACCGGTCGCTGACCGCCAGCTCGCCCTGCGCGAACACCGAGATCAGATCCGATTTCTGCGAATAGACGCGGTCGTTGCGGGTGTCGCCCAGCGCGTTGAACGGCGGGCCCAGCGCCAGGAAGGTCGAGTTGAACAGCACCTGATCGTCGACGTTCAGCTTGGCGTTCTGATAATAAGCGCCGGCGATATAGTTGAAGGTCTCGCCGCCCGGCGACGCCAGTCGCAGTTCCTGCGAATATTGCCGGTAATCTTCCTGTAAATTGGTGCCGTCGAGGAAACTGATCCCCGAAAAGTCGACATCGACGATTTCGCGCGTCTTGTAATCGAGCAGCGAGCTGACCGAGGTCAGCGTATGCTCGCCGATTTCCAGATCGGCGTTGAGCGTCGCGCCGAACACCTTGTTGCGGCTTTCATAGCCATTGTCCTCGCGGACATAATCGGGGTTGGTACTGACGAAAAACGGTCCCTGAAACACGGTGTTGTAATTGCCGACCGCACCGAACACGTCGCGCGGCTGGCCCTTCATTTCAAAGTCCGCATATTCGAGCTTGAGCTCGGCAGCGAACGGGCCGCCGCGATCAAACTCCAGCTTGCCGCGGACATATTTCTCATCGACGTTCGGCTCGTCACGGTCGAGCTTCTGGTTGTAAAAATAACCATCCATGTTGCGGTAATAGCCGACGACGCGCGCCTCGACGCCTTCGCTCAGCGGGCCGGACAGCACCCCGGTCAGCTGCAATTCCTTATGGTTGAATTCATACAGGCCGCTGACCGACCCTTCAAATTCGTCGGTCGGGCTGCGCGTCGTGATGTTCACCGCGCCGGCGATCGCATTTTTGCCGAACAGCGTCGGCTGCGGCCCGCGCAGCACCTCGACCCGCTCCATATCGACGAGGGGCAAGCGCGACAGCTGGTCGCGGCCGTAATAGACGCCATCGACGAACATCGCGACCGACTGTTCAAAGCCCTTGTTGTCGCCCGACGCGATGCCGCGGATCGCGATGCGGTTGGCGATCGCGGTCTGGGTGATTTTCAGGTTCGGGACCGACGACGAAATCTGTTCGAGGTTGGTCTGGCCGTAATTTTCGACCTGCTTGCCGCTGATCGCCGAGATCGAGATCGGCACATCCGACAGACCCTCGGCGCGTTTCTGTGCGGTAACGATGATTTCCTCGAGCCCGCCCTGATCGTCGGCCGGAGCTGCGTCCTGCGCAAAAGCCATACCGGGGCTGGCGAGCGCCGACGCAGCGAGCAGCGCAACAAAATAGCTCTTCATTAGGATCCTCCCACGCACCATCGTCTTGGCGACCGCCGCCCGCGATGTTTTTCTTGCCTTGCGACTCATAACGGCTTTAAGTATCGTTATGCAAGTCAGATAATTTGAGAGAGGACAACGGTGCCGCAAAACGGCCTTCCCCCCGCGCTGACGCGCAATTTGCGCCTGCCCGCAATCGCCGCGCCGATGTTCCTTGTCTCGGGACCGGAGATGGTGATCGCCGCGTCGCGCGCCGGGATGATCGGCAGCTTCCCTGCCCCCAACGCGCGGACCTCAGCCGACCTCGAGGATTGGGTCAGCCGAATCGATGCGGCGCTGTCGCACGATCCCGACGCCGCGGCATGGGCGGTCAATCTGGTCGTCCATCCGTCGAACAGCCGGTTGCCCGAAGACCTCGCCTGCGTCGTGCGCCACAAGGTGCCGCTGGTCATCACCGCGCTCGGCAGCCCGGCGCGGGTGGTCGAGGAAATCCAGGCCTATGGCGGACTGGTGTTTGCCGATGTCAATTCGGTCGGCTTTGCGCGCAAGGCTGCCGCCGCCGGGGTCGATGGCCTCGTGCTCGTCGCCGCGGGCGCGGGCGGGCATACCGGCGCGACCGCGGGCTTCGCATTCGTCGAGGAGGTGCGCCAGTTCTGGGACGGGCCGCTGGTGCTCGGCGGGGCGATCTCAACCGGGCATGCGGTGCGCGCGGCAGAGATTTTGGGCGCTGACTTTGCCTATCTCGGCACCTCGCTGATCGCCTGCGCCGAAAGCATGGCGGTGCCGGGCTACAAGGACATGATCGTCGCGGCGGGGGCCGAGGATATCGTGCCGTCGAAGGGAATTACCGGGGTGACCGCCAACTGGCTGAAGCCCAGCCTGATCGACGCCGGATATGACCCCGCGAACATGCCCGAGGACAAGCGCCCGAACTTCTCGGACGCGCAGGACGATGCCAAGGCGTGGAAGAATGTCTGGTCCGCCGGGCAAGGCGTCGGCGCGGTGCGCGGCGTCGAGCCGGTGGCGGCGATCGTCGACCGCCTGGTTTCCGAATATGATGCCGCCGCCGCAAGGCCGCGCTTTGCCGTTGCCGAAGGAGTCCCTGCATGACCGCCCAGCTTGTCGAGACGATCGAGACCACGATCCAGCCGAACGACCACCCCTATATGCAGGGCGCGTGGCGGCCCACCTATAACGAGTGGAACGCGATCTTCGCCAATGGCGATGCCGAGGTGATCGGCAACATCCCGACCGACATCGACGGGGTCTATGTCCGCACCGGCGAGAACCAGATTCACGAGCCGATCGGCCGCTATCACCCCTTCGACGGCGACGGTTTCATCCACGCCATCTCGTTCAAGGATGGCCGCGCCAGCTATCGCAGCCGCTTCGTCCGCACCAAGGGCTTTGCGGCCGAGAAGGAAGCCGGTCGCTCGCTGTGGGCCGGGCTGATGGAGCCGCCGCACAAGTCGACGCGGCACGGCTGGGGGGCGCAGGAGTGGCTCAAGGATTCATCCTCGACCGACGTCGCGATCCATGCGGGCAAGATCATCTCGACCTTCTACCAATGCGGCGAGGCGTACCGGCTCGACCCGTTCACGCTGGAGCAGCATGGCACCGAAGCCTGGGTGCCGCTCGACGGCATTTCGGCGCATTGCAAAGTCGACCTGGCGACCGGCGAGCTGATGTTCTTCAACTATTCGAAGCACGCGCCCTATATGCATTATGGCGTCGTCGGCGCCGACAATAAGCTCAAACATTATATCCCGGTACCGCTGCCCGGACCGCGCCTGCCGCACGACATGGCGTTCACCGAAAATTACACGATCCTCAACGACATGCCGCTCTATTGGAACGAGGAGCTGCTTGAGCGGAACCTGCACGTCGTGCAATTCCATCCCGACGAAAAGACGCGCTTCGCGATCATTCCGCGCCACGGCCAGCCCGAGGACATCCGCTGGTTTACGGCCGAGCCGACCTATACGCTGCACTGGCTCAACGCGTGGGAGGAAGGCGACGAGATCATCCTCGACGGCTATTATCAGGAAGAGCCGATGCCGAAATCCTATCCCAATGCCCCCGACGGCTTGGAGCGGATGATGGCCTATCTCGATCAGGGATTGCTCAAGCCGCGGCTCCATCGCTGGCGCTTCAACCTCAAGACCGGCGAGACGGTCGAAGAACGGCTCGACGACCGCGATCTCGAATTCGGCATGTTCAACCACCGCTATGCGGGCAAGCCGTACCGCTACGCCTATAGCGCGATCCCCGAGCCGGGCTGGTTTCTGTTCCGCGGACTGGTCAAGCACGACCTCGAAAACCGCACGAGCGAAGAATATGAATTCGGCCCCGGCCGCTTCGGCAGCGAAGCGCCCTTTGCGCCGCGCATCGATGCCAGGGACGAGGACGATGGCTATCTCGTCTCCTTCATCGCCGACCTCGAAACCGATCGCTCCGAATGTGTCTTGATCGACGCGAAGAATATCGCCGCGGGGCCGGTGTGCCGGATCATCCTGCCCGAACGCATCTGCTCGGGTACCCACACCGTCTGGGCGAGCGGCGACGATATCGGGATGGGCGACAACAGCGTGCTGGCGGCCTGACGATGATCGCCGCGGGAGAGGATAAACGGCAACAGCACAGGGAAAGCGGCTGGTGGGGCGACGAGACCTTTGCCGACCTGTTCGCGGCCAATGCAGTGGCGCATCCCGAGCGGCTCGCTTTGGTCGATGCGCCGAACCGCAGCGACTTCGCGTTCGGCGAGCCGCAGCGGCTGGATTATGCCGAGCTGGCGGCGGAGATCGACCGGCTCGCGGGCGCGCTCGTTACGGCGGGGATCGGCAAGGACGATGTGCTGCTCGTGCAGCTTCCGAACATCAGCGAATTCGTCGCGCTCTATTTCGCTGCCGCAAAGATCGGCGCGATCGTCAGCCCCGCGGCGGTGCAATATCGCAGCCACGAGCTGAAAGGCATGATCGGCGTGGTCGAGCCCAAGGCTTTCGCCTGCGCGACGCAGGTAAAGGGCTGCGACCATGTTGGCGTTGCAGCGCCGTTGCTAGATGGCATCCAGCTGATGACCTTCGGCCCGAACCCACCCGTGGGCGCGCTCGATCTGTCGACCGCAAACGGCGACGCCGACGCCGACGCCCTCGCTGAGCATGTCGCCGCGAATCCGGTCGACGCCGACGACATTTTCACCATCTGCTGGACCTCGGGCACCACCGGCGTGCCCAAGGGCGTGCCGCGCAGCCACAATCACTGGATCGCCGTCGCCGCCGCGGGTTACGAAGCGATGAAGGTCGGGCCGGGCGACGTGCTGCTCAACCCCTTCCCGCTCATCAATATGGCGAGCATTGGTGGCATCACCATGTGCTGGCTGACCAGCGCGGGGACGATGGTGCTGCACCATCCGTTCGATCCCGGCATTTACTTGAAGCAGATCGCCACCGAGCGCCCGAGCCTGACCATCGCACCGCCCGCGGTGCTCAACATGCTGTTGCAGAATGAGGCTTTGCTCGCGTCGGTCGACCTGTCGAGCCTGCGCGTCATCGCCTCGGGTTCGGCGCCGCTTGCGCCCGCGATGGTGCGCGGGTTTCAGGAAAAGCTCGGGATCATCATCGTCAATGTCTTCGGGTCGAACGAGGGGATGAGCTTCATCACCGGCGAGGGCGACATGCCCGACCCCGACAAGCGCGCGAGCCTCTTCCCGCGGCGCGGCATCTATCAGCGCCCCTATGGCGAGGGCCGCGCCCCCAATATCGAAAGCCGCCTGGTGTCGCCCGGCGGCGGCGATCCGATCGAGGTCGATGGCGTCTCGGGCGAATTACAGATCCGCGGGCCAACGCTGTTCGAGGGCTATCACAACGCCCCCGAACAGACCGCCGCCGCGTTTACCGACGACGGCTGGTTCCGCACCGGCGACCTGTTCGAGATCGCCGAGGGCGGCGATTTCTATCGCTTCGTCGGACGCTGCAAAGATCTGATCATCCGCGGCGGGGTGAATATCTCGCCCGAGGAAATCGACCAGTTGCTCGGCGGGCATCCGTTGCTTGCCGAGGCCTGCGTCTTCTCCCTGCCCGACCCGACGATGGGCGAGCGCATCGGCCTCGCCTATGTCCCGCGCGGCGCCGACGACGTCGGCTTGCCCGAGGTCGCCGACTATCTGCGCGGGCATGATCTGGCGGTGTTCAAACTGCCCGAACGCCTGTTCCGCTTCGACGCTTTGCCGCGCAACGTCACCAACAAGGTGATGCGTAGCGAAGTGCGCGAACTGGCGCTTGCGACTTTGGAAAAGGAAGCCTGACATGGCGAAAGACGTCTTCATCCTCGGCGGCGCGCAGAGCGATTTTGCACGCAACATGGAACGCGAAGGCGGCGGTTTGTTCGAGCTGTTCCGCGACGTCGCCGAGGCGGCCTTCGCCGCGACGGGGATCGAACCCAAAGAGGTCGAAACCGCGCATGTGGGCAATTTCGTCGGCGAACTGTTTGCGGGGCAAGGCCAGCTCGGCGGGTTCTTCGGCCACGTCGACCCCGACCTCGCGGGTATCCCCGCGTCGCGGCACGAGGCCGCTTGCGCGTCAGGCAGCATCGCAATCCTCGCCGCCGCCGCCGAGATCGAGGCCGAGCGCTACGGCCTCGCGCTGGTGCTCGGCATCGAATTGATGCGCAACGTCCCCGGCCAGCGCGCCGCCGAATATCTCGGCGCCGCGGCTTGGGCCGGACGCGAGGCGCAGGAGGCGCGCTACCTGTGGCCATGGATGTTTGCGCGCGTTGCCGAGGAATATCACGAGCGCTTCGGGCTCGACCGCGCGCATCTGCGCGGCATTTCGGCGAATAATTTCGCCAATGCCAAAAAGAACCCGAACTCGCAAACGCGCGGCTGGGCGGTGACCGACGATCACCTCGGCGAGAATGACGAGGTCAATCCGCTGATCGAAGGCTCGCTTCGCAAATCCGATTGCGGGCAGGTCACCGACGGCGCGGCGGCGATCTTCCTCGCCTCGCGCGGGGTTGCCGAGGCTTACGCCAAACGGCGCGGGATTTCGATCGACACTATCCCTCGCATCAAGGGCTGGGGCCATTCGACCGCCCCCCTCCTCTATTCGACCAAGGTCGCGGGCAGCCGCGGAGAGCCCTATGTGTTCCCGAGCGTGCGCAAGGCGATGATGGATGCGCTGCGCCGCGCCGAGATGCCCGATGTCTATGCGTGCGACGGGGTAGAAGTGCATGACTGTTTCTCGATCACCGAATATATGGCGATCGACCATTTCGGGATCACCCCGCCGGGCGAAAGCTGGCGCGCGGTCGAGGACGGCACGATTGCGCTCGGTGGCAAGCTGCCGGTCAACCCGTCGGGCGGGCTGATCGGGCTGGGCCATCCGGTCGGGGCGACGGGGGTGCGGATGATGCTCGACAGCTGGCGGCAGGTCACCGGAAACGCGGGCGACTATCAGGTCGAGGGCGCGAAGAATTTCGCGACGTTCAATGTCGGCGGCAGCGCGACGACCGCGGTCAGCTTCGTCGTCGGTGTCTGATCGGTTGAACGTCTATCTGTATGACGCGGTCCGCACCCCGCGCGGCAAGGCGCGGCCCGACGGCGGACTCGCCGGGCTGAGCCCGCAGGAACTGGTGCGCCAGCAGACGGTCGCGCTGGCGACGCGGTGCGGCGATGTCGCGCGCAATCCCGACGCCCTATTGCTCGGCTGTGTCACCCAAGTCGGCGCGCAGGGCGGGCATATAGCGATGCTGGCGAAGCTCTACGCGGGACTGCCGGACACCACGGCAGCGCACAGCATCAACAATTATTGCGCGTCGGGGCTGTCGGCGATCGGTCAGGCGGTCGCGAAGGTTGCGAGCGGCGAAGCCCATTGCGTCCTCGCCGGCGGGGTCGAGTCGATGAGCGCGACCCCCTTCCTGAGCGACCGCGCAGCCTTTTACACTGACGACAGCTTGCCGCCGCGCGCCCGCTTCGTCCCGCCGGTGCTCGCCGCCGACCGGCTCGCGAATGCCGAAGGCATCACCCGCGCCGGCCTCGACGCCTTGGCGCTCGCTTCGCAGCAAAAGGCCGCGGCAACCGACAGCGACACCGCGCTCCAGCAGTCGCGGATCGCCACCGGACCGCTGACCGGCGAGGAGTGCATCCGTCCGCAAACCACGGCGAAATCGCTCGCCGCCGCACCGCCCGCATTTGGCGAATTGCAGCAGCAATATGCCGACGCGCTTGAGGGCGAGACGTTCGAGCCGCTCCACAGCATCGCGCACGCTCCGCCGATCTGCGATGGTGCAGGGCTTGCGCTGGTCGGCGGCGAAAGACTTGGCCCCGCCCCCCGCGCCCGCATCGTTGCCTTTGCCGAAAGCGGCGGCGATCCGGCCGCATCGCTGACCGCCGGGTTCGCGGCGATGGACAAGGTGCTTGCCCGCGCTGGCCTGACCCTCGCCGACATCGACCGCATCGAGTTCATGGAAGCCTTTGCCGTCACCATCGCCAAATTCCATCGCGACCGCAATGCCGATCCGGCGCGCGTCAATGTGAGCGGCGGGCATCTGGCGAAGGGGCATCCGATGGGGGCTAGCGGCGCGATCCTGACATCCACCCTGCTCGACGCGCTCGACGCGTGCGAAGGCCGATATGGCCTCGTCGTGCTCACCGGCGCGATGGGAGTCGGGGCGGCGATGATCGTCGAGCGCCAATAAACCCGATTGCGCAAAGCCGCCATTCCGCTATGGGCGGCGCGTGCGGGGTTCACCCCGCGCAGATCGCGCCGGTGCCCGAAAGGGCTTAAAATGGGAACGCGGTGAAGGGGTTCGTCCTGAACCCCCGAAGCCGAGGCTGTCCCTGCAACTGTAAGCGGCGAGCGCGATGCACCGTTCGGGTTTCGATCCGGACAGCCACTGGGGCAACCTGGGAAGGCGTGCATCAAGCCCTGACCCGCGAGCCAGGAGACCTGCCGGCGTGGGTCGCTCACTGCCAAAGCCCAGGGAAAGGCCGCGGCACGGACGCATCCGTCGAGCGACGACCAAGCGGCTGGAGCCGCTTCGGTGTCGGGGCCGCAGGCATGTTCGCCGCCTGTGCCCGGACATCGGTCGATCGCGCGCGCGTTTCGGCAGGCTCCCGCCTTCGTTGCCGGCGTGCGGGGGTCTCCCATGTTGAAGTCCATAAGCATTTCCTTGATCGCATTGGCGGCGGCACCCGCTGTTGCGCAAACCACCGACAGCACACCCGCTGACGACATCGTCGTCACCGCATCGGGCATCGCACAGCCGCGCGACGAGGTCGGGCAAGCGATCACCGTCATCGATGCCGGAGCGATCGAACGGCGCCAGTCGGTCGATATCGTCGACCTGCTCGCCACCACCCCCGGGGTGCGCTTCAACCGCACCGGCAGCACCGGATCGGTCGCCGGGGTGTCGCTGCGCGGCGCCGAAACGACGCAGACGTTGGTGCTGATCGACGGGGTGAAGGTCAATGATCCGAGCGGGATCGGCGACGGCTATGATTTCGGTCATCTGCTGACCGGCAATATCAGCCGGATCGAGGTGCTGCGCGGGTCGAACTCGGTGGTGCATGGCAGCCAGGCGATCGGCGGCGTCGTCAGCCTGATGACCGCGCCCCCCGCCGCGGGCTTTGCCGCGAGCGCCTCGGCCGACTACGGTTATAGCGATACGCTCAGTGCCAGGGCCGACGTGTCAGGCACCGCCGGGCGCGTGTCGGGTGAGATCGGCGGCGCTTATTTCCGCACCGACGGCATTTCGTCGGCGGCGGTGGGCACCGAGCGGGACGGCTACAAAAATTTCGCGGGCAACGCGCGGTTGAAGGTGGCGTTCAGCGACGCGCTGAGCCTCGACCTGCGCGGCTATTATATCAACGCCGACCTCGATTATGACAGCTTCTTCGGTGCGCCCGCCGACAGCCCTGATGTCGCAAAGCTCGACCAATATGTCGGTTATGCGGGGCTGAACCTGGGGCTGTTAGACGGGCGCTTTACCAGCCGCGCTGCGGTGACCTGGTTGCAGAACGACCGCGACTATTATTTCGTGCGCGGCACCGCACCCGACTATGGCTATTCGGGTACCAATTTGCGCTTCGAATATCAGGGCGTCGTCGCGCCGAGCGCGCGCGCCAAGCTGATCTTCGGCTATGAGCATGAGCGCCCCGATTATGACTTTTTCGGCTTTGGATCGACCGACAGCCAGCGCGCCAATGTCGACAGCGTCTATGCGCTGGGCATCGTCCAGCCGCTGACCGGGCTGTCGCTGACCGGCGGGATCCGCCACGACGACCACAGCCAGTTCGGCGGCGCGACGACGCTTGGCGCCAATGCGAATTATTCGCCCAACGACGGCGCGACCAATATCCGCCTCAGCTATGGCGAAGGCTTCAAGGCGCCCTCGCTCTACCAGCTTTACGATGCGTTCAGCGGCAATGCCGCGCTGCGCCCCGAACGCTCGAAAAGCTATGACGTTGGCGTCGATCAGAGCCTGGCCGACGGCCGCGCGACGATCTCGCTCACCGCGTTCCTGCGCAACACCACGGACCAGATCAATTTCGACAACGCCACCTTCACCTATGGCAATATCGACCGCACCCGCGCCAAAGGTGTCGAGGCGACATTGGCGCTGCGCCCCGTCGATGCGCTCAATGTCACCGCATCCTACAGCTACATCGATGCCCGCGACCGCTCGGGCCGCCCGCTATTCGATGGCAAGCGCCTGCCGCGCCGCGCCGAACATGCCGTCAGCCTGTCGGCCGATTATGACTGGTCGTTCGGGCTGTCGACCGGCGCGACGGTCACGCTGGTCGGCGACAGTTTCGACAACGCAGCAAACAGCGTGCGGCTCGACGGCTATGCGCTCGCGGGCGTCCGCGCTTCGCTGCCGATCGGGCAAAATCTCGAACTTTACGGCCGCGTCGACAATCTGTTCGATGCCGATTATGCGACCGCCGCGGGCTTTGGTACCTATGGCCGCGCCGCCTATGGTGGTGTGCGGGTGAGTTTCTGATGAAAGCCCGCACCGACGCCGAGCATAATGCCAAGATGAAGAAGATTCAGGCCGCGCAGAACAAGAAGGTCGCGGCGAAGACGGTCGAAAAAGGGCTGGTGATCGTCCACACCGGCCCTGGCAAGGGCAAGACTTCGGCGGCGCTCGGCATGGCGATCCGCGCGATCGGGCACGACATGAAAGTCGGCGTGGTGCAATTCGTCAAAGGCGCGATGACGACGGGCGAAAAGGCGGTGTTCGACCGCTTTCCCGCCTTGATCGAATTCAAGCCGATGGGCGAAGGCTTTACCTGGGACACGCAGGATCGCGCGCGCGACATCGCGGTGACGCGCACCGCGTGGGAAGAAGTGAAACGGATGATCGCGGATCCGTCTTACGCGATGGTGATCGCCGACGAGCTCAACATCGTGCTGCGTTACGACTATCTGCCGGTGGGCGAGGTGCTGGAGGTGCTCGCGGCCAAACCGCATATGACGCATGTCATCATCACCGGCCGCAACGCGCCGCCGGAGCTGATCGATGCCGCCGACCTCGTCACCGAAATGGCGCAGGTCAAGCACCCGTTCCGCGAACAGAATGTGAAGGCGCAGCGGGGGATCGAGTTCTGATGCCGCGGCGCAGCCTCCTGGCGGCGACAGCGTTGCTCGGCAGCGCGGCCGTGCTGTGGGCTGCATCCCCTGCCCCCGCCGCAAAGGCGCCCGCGGTGCCGCAGCGCATCGTATCGATCAACCTGTGCGCCGACCAACTGGTACTCGCGCTCGCCGACCGCGGACAGATCGCCGGGCTGACGAAAAATGCGACCGATCGCGAAATGTCGGGCGAAGCCGCCGCCGCGCGCGGTATCCCGCTGCTGAGCAATTCGGCCGAGCAAATCCTCGCGATCGAGCCCGACCTGATCATCGGCATGCCCGCAAGCCGCAGTTCCGCGCTCGCCGCCTTGCCGCAGCAGGATTACCGGCTGCTCGACCTCGACACCGCGAACAGCCTCGACGAAATCCACACCTCGATCGGCCAGACCGCGGCGGCCGTCGGCCATCCCGCGCGCGGCGACGCGCTGATCGCGCGGATGCAGCGCGAGCTGGCGGGGCTGCCCAAGCCGGGCCAAGGGCGGGTCGCCGCCTATTATCAGCGGCGCGGCTATATGACCGGGACGGGCACGCTGATCGACGAGCTGATGGCGCGCGTCGGTCTCGTCAACCTCGCCGGCAAACTCGGCAAGCCGCCGCTGTCGCAGCTCAGTCTGGAGGAAATGGTCGCGGCGCAGCCCGATTTCCTGATCGTCGAAAGCGCCACCGACACAGTGATCGATCAGGGGAGCGAAATGCTGCACCACCCGGCGCTGAAGGACATCCCGCGGATCAGCCTGCCGCAGGCGTGGACGGTGTGCGGCAGCCCGGCCTATACACAGGCGGCGCGCAGCATGGCGGACCAGATCATGCGTTTGGGGAGAAAACCGTCATGACCCTGCCGCGTTGGTCCCTGATCGCGGCACTTGCCGCTCTGACGCTCGCTGCCGCGATCGCGTCATTGCTGTTCGGCGCCGTCGATTTGTCGGTCGCGCGACTGGTCGCCGCCGCGACCGGCGACGGCGACAAAGTCGCATCGATCATCCTGTTCGACCTCCGCCTGCCGCGCACCGTGTTGGCGCTCGCAGTCGGCGCGATGCTCGGGCTCGCCGGGGCGGCGCTGCAGGGCTATTTGCGCAATCCGCTGGCCGAACCGTCGGTGCTCGGCACCTCGAACGCCGCTGCGCTCGGCGGCGTCGCGGCAATCTATTTCGGACTGGCCGACATCCATCCGATTGTGCTGCCGCTGCTCGCGACGGGCGGCGCGCTGGTGTCGCTCGCCTTGCTCGTCGCGCTGGCGGGACAGGCCGAAAGCCCGCTGACCTTGATCCTCGCAGGGATCGCGGTCGGAACGCTGGCGGTCGCGGGAACCAGCCTCGCGCTCAACCTGTCGCCCAATCCCTTTGCCGCGATGGAGATCATGACCTGGCTGCTCGGCAGCCTCGAAAACCGGTCGCTCGACCATGTGTGGATCGCGCTGCCGTGCATCGCCATCGGCACCGCAATGCTGCTGTGGAACGGCCGCGCGCTCGACGCGCTGACGCTGGGCGAAGATGCGGCGCAGGCGCTCGGCACCGACCTCAAACGCACCCGCCTGCGGCTGCTGCTCGGCACCGCGATCGGGGTCGGCGGCGCGGTCGCGGTGGCGGGGGCGATCGGCTTTGTCGGGCTGATCGTCCCGCATCTGATCCGCCCGCTGACCGATCGCAGCCCGTCGGCGATCCTGCTGCCCTCGGCGATCGGCGGCGCGGCCTTGCTGACCCTTGCCGACCTCGGCGTGCGGATCATTCCATCGACCAACGAGCTGAAACTCGGCGTCGTCACCGCTTTCCTGGGGGTACCGGTCTTCCTGGTCCATCTGATGCGGGAGCGGCGGCTATGGTGAGTCTGGTCCTCGACCATGTCGGCGTCACCCTCGGCCGCCGCGCCGTCGTCCGCGACGTATCAGCCACCTTCGCCCCCGGCACGCTGACCGCCATCGTCGGCCCCAATGGCGCCGGAAAATCGACGCTGGCGCGGGCGATGCTTGCGCTTGTCCCCGCGACCGGGAAGATCCGTGTCGATGGCGTCGATGCCGCCGCGATGCCGCGCGCCGCTCTGGCGCGGCGGATCGCCTATGTCCCGCAGGGGCAGCTGCTGCACTGGCCGCTGACCGTCGAACGGCTGGTCGGGCTGGGCCGCCTGCCCCACCTTGCCCCGATGTCGCGGATCGGCGCCGCCGACACCGCGGCGATCGAGCGCGCGATGGCGCGTGCCGACGTGCTCGATCTGCGCGACCGGGTCGCGACCGAATTGTCGGGTGGTGAACGCGCGCGAGTGCTGTTCGCGCGGGCGCTGGCGGTCGAGGCGGCGGCGCTGATCGCCGACGAACCGCTGGCCAGCCTCGATCCGGGGCACCAGATCGACGTCATGGACATGCTGCGCGCCGAAGCGGCGGGCGGCGCGCTGGTCATCGCGGTGCTGCACGATCTGACGCTCGCGGCGCGCTATTGCGACCGGCTGCTGTTGATCGACGCCGGGCGGATCGTCGCCGACGGCACCCCTGCCCAGGTGCTGACCGCCGAACGGCTGCGCGCCGTTTACGGCATCGACGCGCGCGTCGAGACCGGCGGCGACTGGCCGACGATCACCACCTTTGGCCGGTCAGCCCGGTGAGGAATATTTCATCAGCACCAGCCCGCTGACGATCAGCAGCGCCGCGACAATCCGCATCGCGCTCGCCTGTTCGCCCAGCACCGCAATACCAACCAGGAACGCCCCCACCGCGCCGATCCCGGTCCAGATCGTATAGGCCGTGCCGAGCGGCAGCGATTTCATCGAAAGCGCCAGCAGCGCAAAGCTGGCGAACGCCGCGACAAGCGTGACCAGCGACGGGCCCAGCTTGGTAAAGCCGTCCGATTGTTTCATCGAAAACGCCCAGACGATTTCGAGCGCACCGGCAATTGCGAGATAAATCCAGGCCAGGACAGCCTCCTTTGCAAGGCTGCCGGGCCGTCCCGGACTTGAAAACCCGCGCGCGGCGCGGGGAGGACGTGGCCTCTTGGTGATTTAAGGCCTGGCAGGGGCAGTAGGACTCGAACCTACGACCCTCGGTTTTGGAGACCGATGCTCTACCAACTGAGCTATACCCCTAGGCCGGAGTGCGCCACTAGCCCGATTGCCGAGGCGGGGCAAGGGGGATCGCAGCTTGCGCGCGCGCGCGCGCCTGATATGCGCAAATTCGCATGACATCCGCCGCCGCCCCCTCCGCCGCCGCGCCGCAAAACTATCTGGGCGGCATCGCGCTGCGACTGCTGGCGATGGCCAGCCTGTCGTTGATGTTCGTGGTGGTCAAATATGTCGATCGAGCGGGCATCCACATCGTCGAGAGCCTGTTCTGGCGGCAGGCGCTGGTCCTGCCCTTCCTGCTTATGTGGGTGAAGGCAACCGGCGGCTTTGCCTCGCTGCGGACGAATCGCATCGGCGCGCACACGCGGCGGATGCTGATGGGGCTGACCGGCATGGCGTGCAATTTCGGCGGCATGATCCTGCTGCCGATGGCCGAGGCGACGACGATCAGCCTGTCGGTGCCGATCTTTGCCGTGATCTTTGCCGCGCTGCTGCTCGGCGAAGCGACCGGGTGGCAGCGGTGGAGCGCGGTGATCATCGGCTTTGTCGGCGTGCTCGTCGTGCTGAACCCCTTGGCGAGCTTTGCGGGCGGGTTCGGCGGCACGCATGGCCTCGGCACCCTCGTCGCGCTCGCGGGCGCGATCATGACCGCGCTGATCACCATCGCCGTGCGCGACCTTGGCCGCACCGAAAATGCCGCAACGATCGTCTTCTGGTTCAGCCTGCTGTCGATGGTGCCGCTGGGCATCGCGCTACCCTTTGTTTTCACCCCGCACAGCGGCAGCGAATGGCTGCTGCTCCTCGCGCTCGGTTTCCTGGGGGCGATCGTCCAGATGTCGCTGACCGGCGCGCTGCGCCTTGCGCCGGTCGCGGTGGTGATCCCGATGGATTACTCCAGCCTGTTGTGGGCGATCGCGGCAGGCTGGTGGTTCTTTGGTACCCTGCCCGCCGACACGACATGGGTCGGCGCGCCGCTGATCGTCGCGTCGGGCCTGTTCATCGCGTGGCGTGAACATCGCCGCCATATCGCCCGGCCCAAGGAGGTTGCCGCATGACAAGCCAAGAAACTCGGGCGATATTGTATCACTGCCCTGACGCCCGCTCGCTGCGCTGTCTGTGGGCGGTCGAGGAGGCCGGGATCGACGTCGACCTCCGCGTCCTGAAATTCCCGCCGCGCGCGTTCGAACCCGATTATCGTGCGGTGAACCCGCTGATGACGGTTCCGGGCTGGGTCGAGGACGGGCGGCTGATGACCGAATCCGCCGCAATCTGCGAACGGATTGCCGAGGGAACCCCGCTGGAGGTGCGCCGCGACGAATGTGATTATTGGGACTATCGCAACTGGATGCACCGCAGCGATGCGACGCTGACCTTCCCGCTCGCGATCATGATCCGCTATACGCGCGTCGAAGCGCCTGAGCGGCGGCTGGCGCAGGCGGTCGACGACTACAAAGCCTTCTTCGGCGGGCGCGCCAAGAGCATCGAAGCGGCGCTGGGTGACGGGCGCGAGTGGTTGGTCGCGGGACGGTTCACCGTCGCCGATATCGCGATCGGCTATGCGGCGTTCCTGGCAACGACGCTCGGCGCCGAGGATATGCTGGGCGAAGCGACGAAGGCATGGCTGGCCCGGTGCATGGCGCGCGAGGGGTTCAAGCAAGCACGCGAGCGGCAACGGCCGGCCCCCACCTGACCGCGCGCCAGACCGAGCCCGCGGCGCGCCGAGCCGCGCGCACGCCGAGCGGCGTTCAGCTTGGGTATCGCTTCATCCGGTCAGGATGCGCCATCCATCAAGCCGGAGACGTCCCATGATCCGTTATGCGCTGCTCACCACCGCCGCTCTGCTGACCGCCACCGCGGCACAGGCGGCCAGCCAGTCGTCGAACACCAGTTCGAACAGCTCGTCGAACAATGGCGTCACCCGCGAGCGCATTGTCGATCGCTATTGCGAGGACGGCTATTGCCAGCGCTACGAGCGCCGCAGCATCTACCGCGACGGGCGTCGCGGCGGGCGCTACCGCGACGACGACCGGCGATATTATCGCGACGATAATCGCCGCTGGTCGCGCGACGACGACGACGATGATGATGACGATTGATCGCAGGCGCGCGTGCGCGTTAGCCGACCGCGCTCAATTCACCATCCGCGCGTAGCCCGCCCAGTACGGCGCGCGCAGATCCTTGCGCAAAATCTTGCCGCTCGCGTTGCGCGGTAGCGCGTCGATCACGTCGATGCTGCGCGGGCATTTGAACGGCGCGATGCGTTCGCGCGCCCAGGCGATGATGTCGGCCTCGTCGACCGTCATCCCGGGTTTGGCGACGCACACCGCCTTCACACTCTCGCCCCATTTGTCGTCGGGAATGCCGAACACCGCGACCTCCTGCACCGCGGGGTGGCCGAAGATCGCGCTTTCAACCTCGGCAGGGTAGATATTCTCGCCGCCCGAGATGATCATGTCCTTCATCCGGTCGTGGATGAACAAATAGCCGTCATCGTCGAGATAGCCGGCGTCGCCGGTGCGGATCCAGCCGTCGGCGCTCACTGTCTTGGCGGTCGCGTCGGGCAGATTCCAATACCCCAGCATGTTGTTCGACGAGCGGGTGACGACCTCGCCGACATCGCCGACCGGGACTTCCTCGCCATCGGGGCCAATGATCCTGATCTCGACCCCCGGCAACGGCTTGCCCGCCGATCGCATCCGCGCATTGCCCGCCGGATCATGATCCTCGGGCGGCAGCATCGAGATGGTGCCGGTGGTTTCGGTCATCCCATAAGCCTGAATGAACTGCGCCCCGAACATCTGGATGCACTGACGCAGCAATTCGAGCGGGATCGGCGCTGCGCCATAGAGGATATATTTGAGGCGGCTGTAATCGACGCTGGCACAGCGCGGGTGCATGAGCAGGAATTGCAGCGCCGCGGGGACCATGAAAAAGCGCGTGACGCCATGCTGCTCGACCGCGTCGAACACCCCGTCGGGATTGAATTCGGCGAGCACGACACCCGGCAGTCCCGCAGCGAGCGCCATGATGCCCAGCCCGGTGCCGCCGATATGCGCGCACGGCATCGCCACCAGCACCGCCTCGTCATCCTCCCATTTGGTGTAGGGCAGGTCGAGGTCGTTCGAATGTTTGCGCAAGCCGAACAGATTGTGGTTCGACAGCACCGCGCCCTTGGGATTGCCGGTGGTGCCCGACGTATAAAGTTGCAGCACCGCATCATTGGCGCCCGACGAGGCGAAGGCGGTGCGCGCTGCCCCATCGATCATCGTCCGCGCCGCCGCCGCGGCGATTATGGTGGGAGCATGGTCGAGCTTCCCCGCCAATTGCTCGGCCAGACTGTCGAACCCCGGCCCCGCGAACACCATCTTTGCCTGCGTATCGTTGACGATGAACGCCCATTCGGTGGGTGACAGCCGCCAACCGATCGGGGCCATCACGATCCCCGCACGCGCCGCGCCGTAAAAGAGGATGAAATACAGATCGCTGTTCTTGCCGATCCACGCGATCCGGTCGCCCTTTTTCAGCCCTGCAGCGAACAGCGCCGACGCGACTTTCGCGGTCGCCTCGTCGAGTTCGGCGTAGGTGTAGACGCGATCTTCCTCGCGCAGCGCGACGCGGTCGGCGCGCTCGCTGGCCCAGTGGGTCAGGAATTCGTCGAATGTGAAAAGCTCCGAAACGTCGCGGGGCATGAACTCTCTCTCCTCGAATCGCATCTTTTGCGTGCAATTGCGAGAAGGCTAGCGGCTGCGCCGGTCAGGTAAAGCGGCGATCGCTCACCCGGTCACCGGCATCAGGTGCGGCGGAACAGCAGCATCAAATTGTTCGCGGGCATAGCGCGGCGCTCGACGAAGGTCAGACCGGCGGCAACGGCAGCCGCCTTGACGTCATCGCTATGGCGCAGTCCCCACGCCGGATCCCGCATCCGCAGGCTGGTGTCGAAGGCCAGGTTGCTGTCCGCGGTGGGTGCGTCGGGCTCGATATAGGGGCCATAGAGGATCAGCGGGGCGCCGCTCGGCAGCAACCGCGCGGCACCCGCGAGCAGCCCCAGCGTCGCCGCCCATGGGCTAATGTGGACCATGTTGATGCACAAGATTGCGTCGGTTTGCTCGATCGGCCAGTCGTCGGCGGATGCGTCGAGCGCGAGCGGCGGCGCGATATTGGCCAGCCCCGCATCGGCGCACCATGCCACGATCGACACCAGCCCCGCCAGATCGGGATCGCTCGGTTGCCAGTGCAGCGCCGGAAAGGTCGCGGCGAAATGGACGATATGCTCGCCCGATCCGCTCGCGACTTCCAGCACCGTTCCGGTCGCGGGCAGCCATTCGCCCAGCGCCGCCGCAATCGCGTCGCGGTTGCGCAGCGTCGCCGGGGCGTGGCGCTTATCGCCGCTGCCGCCGTCGCTGGGCATCCACGGCGGTGACGATGCCATCAGGCCTTGGCCTGCGCCCGTGCGCGGCGCTCGCGAACGATCAGCCATGCCAGCAGTCCGACCGGGCCGACCATCAGGGTCAGGAACAGGAACGGGAACTGGACGATACGGCTGAACCCCTTGTTGTCAGCATCGCGCGCGATCCACATGCCAGTAAACAGGTCGAACGCCAGATAATGCGTCCACCCCAGCGTCGCGCCGCCGGGGCTGTCGAACAGCTTCATCACCCCCGCCAGCGTCGTGAAATTACCGCCGCCGGGACCGCCGGGATCGATTCCGCCGCTGAGGAACCCGACGATCATCACGGTGTAAGCGAGGCAGAGCAGGAACACCCCGGCGTAAAGGATTACGGCGAGAATTTTCGGACCGCGCGGCAGAAAGGCGAGTGCGATCCAGCTGGCGAAGGCCCAATAATTGGCGAGCAAAAAGATCGTATCCCAAGTCATCTATCGTCCCTCCCCCTGAACGCAAAACGCATTCTGTCTCCGCGACATGCGGCTTGTGCACGCATGTCGCGGGCGTTTCGGTTGACCACAGCCTATATCAACCCGCCAAGCCCGAACAGCACGATCCCGCCGAACAATGCGACCAGCCCGGTCGTGACGATCAGCAGCGTCATGCGCGCCGCGGGCAGTCGCCGCGTCGCCGCGAAGGCCGCGGCGAGGCCGAGCCCTAATGCGATTAGCGGCGCGTAGAGAAACGCCCAGTCATAGCTGAACTCGCGGCGGACCTCGACCAGCTCCCATTACTCGACTACCAGCCCGTAGAGCGTGATCGCGGCGAGCCAGACGGCGACGAAGACGACCGCGAACAGCACTCCACCCGTCAGACAGCCTGCGGCGGTGCGTTTCGCGCCGCTGTCGACGCTTTCGCTCAACTGCCGCCGATCTCGCTCAGCGACGGGGTGCCGGGTGCGGCGGCTGGCTCGTTCCAGGCCAGCACCGGCTTGCGCGCCGCCGCGGTCTCGTCAAGCCGCGCGCGGGGGGCGAAATGCGGGGCGGTTTTCAGCGCCGGGTCGCCGTTTCTGGCACGCATCGCGATGCTGCGCAGCGCGCCGATGAACTGGTCGAGCGCCGCCTTGCTTTCGGTTTCGGTCGGCTCGACGAGCATCGCGCCATGGACGACGAGCGGGAAATAGACCGTCATCGGATGATAGCCCTCGTCGATCAGCCCCTTGGCGATGTCCAGCGTCGAGAAACCTTCGGCGAGGCCTTTATCGCTGAACAGCGCCTCGTGCATGCACGGCCCCGACGCTGCGAACGGCGCATCGAGGACGCCCTCCAGGCTGCGCAGGACATAATTGGCGTTGAGCACCGCATCCTCGGCAACCCGTTTCAGCCCGTCGGCACCATGGCTGAGGATATAGGTCAGCGCGCGGGTGAACATCCCCATCTGGCCGTGAAAGGCGGTCATGCGGCCAAAGGTCTGCGGATGATCCTCGCCCGCGTTTTCCTCTTCGATCAGGCGGAACGCATCGCCCTGCTTCGTGACGAAGGGCAGCGGCGCGAACGGCGCGAGCGCTTCGGACAGCACCACCGGCCCCGAACCCGGCCCACCGCCGCCGTGCGGGGTCGAAAAGGTCTTGTGCAGGTTGATGTGCATCGCATCAACGCCCAGATCGCCGGGGCGCACGCGGCCGACGATGGCGTTGAAATTGGCTCCGTCGCAATAGACATAACCGCCCGCGGCGTGGACCGCGTCCGAAATCGCCTTCATGTCGCGCTCGAACAGCCCGCAGGTGTTGGGGTTGGTGATCATCACCCCCGCGACATCGGGACCAAGCCGTGCCTTGAGCGCTTCGAGGTTGACGCGGCCGGCTTCGGTCGCCGGAATATCCTCGACGGTGAAGCCCGCGAACGCTGCAGTCGCCGGATTGGTGCCGTGCGCGCTTTCGGGGACGAGGATCACGCGGCGGTCTTCGCCGCGCGCTTCCAGCGCCGCCTTGATGCACAGGATGCCGCACAGCTCGCCGTGCGCGCCCGCCTTGGGCGACATCGCGACGCTGTGCATGCCGGTCAGCGTGATCAGCCATTCGGCGAGTTCGTGGATCACCGCATAGGCACCCTGCACCGTCTCCTGCGGCTGCAATGGGTGCGCGTCGGCAAAGCCGGGCATCCGCGCGACCTTTTCATTCAGGCGCGGGTTGTGCTTCATCGTGCAGCTGCCCAGCGGGAACAGGCCAAGGTCGATCGCATAATTCTGCCGCGACAGGCGCGTGTAGTGGCGCACGGTTTCTGCTTCGCTCAGCCCCGGCAGGCCGATAGGTGCAGTGCGCGCCAGCGCGCCGAGATCGGCGGTGGGCGCCGTCTCGTCGAAATCGACGCCGGTGGTTGCGGTCGAGCCGATTTCGAAGATCAGCGCTTCCTCGAGCATCAGCGCGCGATTGCCGGTGAAGGTCGTGTTGTCGTCGGCACCGCCCGCAGCGGTCATTTCGGGACGCCAGCCGGCGCGGTTGAGCGCGGTCATGCCAGCACCTCCTTCAGAGCGGCAGCGAAGGCGGATATATCCGCCTCGGTGACGGTTTCGGTCACTGCGACGACGAGGCCGTTCGCCAAGTTTGCGTTGGCGGGGTAGAGGCGGCCAAGCGACACGCCGCCGAGGATATCGCGTTCCGCCAGCTTGTGAATCACCGGGCGCGCCTCGGTCGGCAGCAGCAGGGTGAATTCGTTGAAATAGCTGTTGTTCAGCACCGACACCCCGGGGATTTTGGCCAGTTCGGTCGCAGCCATCTTGGCGCGGCCATGGTTGATTGCGGCGAGCTGACGCAGCCCTGCTTCGCCCAGCAAAGTCATGTGAATGCTGAAGGCCAGTGCGCAGAGCCCTGAATTGGTGCAGATATTGCTCGTCGCCTTCTCACGGCGAATATGCTGTTCGCGCGTCGACAGCGTCAACACAAAGCCGCGCTTGCCATTGGCATCGACTGTTTCGCCGCACAGACGGCCCGGCATCTGGCGGACATATTTGGTCTTGCAGGCGAACAGGCCAACGTAAGGCCCGCCGAACTGGAGCCCGACGCCCAGCGACTGCCCTTCGCCGACCACGATGTCGGCGCCCATTTCGCCCGGCGCCTTGATCAGGCCGAGGGCGACGGGTTCGGTGACCACCGCGATGAGCAGCGCGCCCGCCGCCTGACACGCCGCAGCCAGCGCGGTCATATCGTCGATGCGGCCGAGGATGTCGGGATATTGGACGACGACGCAGCTCGTTTCCTTGTCGATCGCCGCCGCGAGCGCGCCCCAGTCGGTCCCCGCGTCGAGGCTGGGGTCGCCGTCGACCAGCACATCGCCAGTATATTTGGCCATCGTGCGCGCAACGCTGCGATAATGCGGGTGCAGCCCGGTCGACAGCAGCGCCTTGCCGCGCTTGGTGATCCGCCGCGCCATCACGATCGCTTCCCAGCACGCGGTCGACCCGTCGTACATCGATGCATTGGCGACATCGGTGCCGAGCAGCCGCGCGACCTGTGACTGAAACTCGAATAGCATCTGCAGCGTGCCCTGCGCGATTTCGGGCTGGTAGGGCGTATAGGCGGTCAGGAACTCGCCGCGCTGGATCAGATGATCGACGCTGGCAGGGACATGGTGACGATACGCCCCGGCGCCGAGGAAGAACGGGCCGTCGCCCGCGGCGCGGTTCTGGCGCGACAGCGCCGCCATATGGCGCTCGACGGCCAGCTCGCTGGCGTGGAGCGGCAGGTCGGCGATCGGGCCGTCGAGCCGCGCATCGACGGGGACATCGGCGAACAGATCGTCGATTGACGCCGCGCCGATGGTAGCGAGCATTGCGCTGCGGTCATCGGTGGTAAGGGGCAGGTAACGCATGAACTACTCCGCAGAAGAAGCTGGTTTTTGGGAAAAAAGCTGAACGGTGTCGGCGAGTGTGCCCGAAAAGATCGCCGGACCGGCGTGGGTCGTGCGGATCCATGGCGCGAGCCAGATGCGAAACCCCGCGTCGCGAACGCGGCGGCAAAAGGCATAGTCGTCCGACAGCAAAGCCTGACTTTCGGGTTCGATATAGGGACAGAAAAAGGCGGGAACGATGTCGCCGACGCCGTGCGCCTGACGCTCGGCGGGGTCGGGCCGGAACACCAGGTCAGGCATCGCCGCCGCCATGCCTTCGAGCACCTGGCGGCGGATCAGCATCATTGCGGTGCCGAGCCGCGTCAGCTCGACGAGGTCGGTCATCTTGAAATTCTGCTCGGGATTCAGGAAATGCAGCGCGAAGTCGCCGGTATAGCGCGCGAGATCGGCGGGGTTATCTTTCGCGAGCCCCTGTTCGACCGCGCGCGCGACATTGGCCCAGTTGATCATCCGCCGCGGATAGGCGCCGCCCAGCACCCCGCAATCGGGGTTCGCCTCCATCGCGCGGATCAGCGAGAACACATCCTCGGCCGAAAAATCGATGTCGGCATCGATAAACAGCAGATGCGTGCAATCGCTGGCAAGGAACATCGCCGCCAACATGTTGCGCGCGCGGGTAATCGACGGCTGGTAAAGAATGAATTCGAACCGCACCGAAACGCCCATCGCCTGCGCGCGCAGCGCCAGCGCCAGCGCGGCGCGGACGTAGGTGCCCTGCGCCCCTTCATAGATGGGCGTCGCCACCATCAGGCGGCAATTGGCGAGGGCGGGTTCGGTGGCGATAACATTATCTCCATAAGCCCCTCTCATTCAGGGAGGGGTTGAGGTGGGGGTCGCGGTATTGGGCCCACCCCGCTGCGACTAGCGAGCAAGCCCCCAAGTCTCGCTGCCCCTCCCCTGAAGGGGAGGGGTCAAATCGCTAGAGCGCGTCGCAGAAGGCCTTGTAGGCCTTTGCGTCCATCAACCCGTCGAGCTGGCTTTTGTCGCTCAGCGCCAGCCGGAAGAACCAGCCTTCGCCTTCGGGGTCCGCATTGACCAGCGCGGGATCTTCCTCGAGCTGGCCGTTGCCCTCGGTCACGGTGCCGTCGACGGGGGCATAGACGTCGCTCGCCGCCTTCACCGATTCGACCACCGCAGCGTCGCCGCCCTGGCTCAGCTCGGCGCCGGTGTCGGGAACTTCGACGAACACGATGTCACCAAGCTGGCCCTGCGCAAAATCGGTGATGCCGACCGTCGCGACGTCGCCGTCGACGTCGATCCACTCATGTTCTTCGGTGTAATAACGCGGCATCGATCAGGCTCCTGCTTTACGGACATAATTATGCGGAACAAAGGGCATGGCGGTGACGGTGCAGGCCACCCGCTTACCGCGCACCTCGGCGGCAATCGCGGTACCCGGCTCGGCATGGTCCCGCGGCACATATCCCATCGCGATCGGCGCGCCGACGCTGGGGGCGAAACCGCCCGAGGTCACGACGCCGATTTCGGTGTTGCCGTCGAACAGCTTCGCGCCTTCGCGCACCGGCATTTTGCCGTCGACTAGCAACCCGACGCGCTTGCGGGGCGAGCCGTCGGCGAGATGGCCAAGGATGCGCGCGGCACCCGGAAAGCCGCCTTCCTCGCGGCGGCGCTTGCTGATCGCGAACGCCAGATCGCCTTCGACCGGATCGATCGCCGGGTCGAGATCATGGCCATAGAGCGGCAATCCAGCTTCCAGCCGCAGCGAATCGCGCGCGCCAAGCCCGATCGGCTTCACCTCGTCCATCGCGCACAGCGCATCGGCAAAATCGGTCAGTGCCGCGTTCGGCAGCGAAATCTCAAACCCATCCTCGCCGGTATAGCCCGAGCGGCTGATCCCGATCGCATGACCGTTCCATGTCGCGCGCATCGCCTGCATGAACACCAGACCCGCAGCCTCGGGCATCAGTCGCGCCAGCGCCGTGACGGCTTTCGGGCCTTGCAGCGCGAGCAGACCATAATCTTCGTTATGATTGAGCGTGATGTCGTCGGGCAGGTTTTCGCGCAGATGCCCGATATCTTCCCACTTCACCGCGCCATTGACCACGATGCCATATTGATCACCCTCGTTGGTGATCATCAAATCGTCGAGGATGCCACCATCCTCGTCCAGCAGCAGCGAATAGCGCATCCGTCCGGGCTTCAACGCCGAAATATCGCCGGGGACGAGGGTTTCGAGCGCCTCGGCGACCTTATCGCCTGATAGCGCCAGCTGCCCCATATGGCTCACGTCGAACAGCCCGGCATTTTCGCGAACCCACAGATGTTCGGCCATGATGCCTTCATACTGGATCGGCATCCAGTAACCCGCGAATTCGACCATCCGGCCGCCTTTGGCGCGGTGCCAGGCGTCGAGCGGCAGCACTTCGGTCGCGGCTTCGATCGCGACGTCGTCGTCGAGCTGTTCGGTTTCGGTCATGTCAGTCTCCCGCGGTTGCACGGCGGATGCGCGGCAGGGTGCCGCGCCTTTCGCCATGCCCCCTCTGTCACGGGAACCTGAGAGTTTTCCCCCGAACGCAAAGTCCAGGGTTACCCCTTCGGTGGTTCCAGCCGACAGCCGGAACGCTTTCCAGAGTGTCCGTTCCAGCCTGCGCGGTCCTGCTGACCTGAGAGTTTCCGGGGCGGTTGCTCCTTCGGTGGTGAGGCGCCGGTTGCCCTGCCCTCACGCTCTCCCGCGCGGCCGGTCGAATCTCTTGCAAGACCCGACAGACGCCCGAGCCTTGGCGCTGCCCCCGAGCGGAGTCAATCGGCGAGCGCGCGGATTGCGTCGTTTTCGTGGATATGCACGCCCGGACCCCTTTGCCCCGCCAGCGCGACGATCGCCGCGGCGACGGCGGCGCCCTGAATCGAGCGGTAGCGGCGGAAAGACCCGTGCAGCAAAGCATCGGCCAACGGCGCCGCGATTGTCGCAAGCCCTTCACCCAGCCGCGGTGGACCAGGCCGAGCGCCGAGCAGCAAGCCAGGACGGATCAGGTCGAGCCGCTCGAACCCGAGCGCGCGCAGCCCATCCTCGGTCTCGCCCTTGGTCCGCAAATAGAAATTGCCCGCTTTCGCCGATGCGCCGACCGAACTGACGGCGATCATCTGCGCCGTACCGCCCAGCCGGGCGCCGCGCGCCGCGGCGAGGATCAGGTCGTGATCGACGGCGCGGAAAGCCGCCTGCGACCCCGCCTGGCGGATCGTCGTACCAAGGCAACAGATGAGGACAGCAGGTTTTTCGGCGGCAATGATATCTGGCCAGCTTTCGGGCGGAGCGATCCGTTCGGCGTGGTGCGGCGCCAGTCCCTCGACCGGACGGCGAGCGACGATTGTGACGGCCCTGTCCCCGAATGCGTCGATCACCGCGCGCCCGATCAGCCCGGTGGCACCAACGATCAGCGCCTCAGACATGCGCCAGCGCGTCCGGTACCGTTTCCCGGCCGAAGATTTCGGCATAACGGTCGATGGCGAAACGATCGGTCATCCCGGCAATATAGTCGCCGATATGTCGGATTGTCGCGGTCGTTTCGCCGGGCAGCCGCGACGACCAATCCTCGCCCATCAGGCGCGGATCGTCGATATAGGCAGCGAACAAGCGGCCGACGATCTGGTTCGCGGCCTCGGCGGCGGCGACCTGTTCGGGATGATGATAAAGATTCGCGTACATGAAGCGCTTGAGTTCGCGCTCCTCGGCCGCAAGTCCAAGCGAAAAGCCGCCCAGCGACCGGCCCGCGGCGCGGACCTCGGCGACGCTCACCACGCCTGCCGCCGCGACATTGGCTTCGGTCGCGGCGATAACATCATTGACCATCACCCCGATCTGGTCACGCACCAGCTCGCGCAGCAAGCGGTCGCGCGGCGCGCCTGGAAAACGCCCCTCGACGGCTCGGAAATTAGCGGCAACGAACGGCTGTTCCATCAACTGATCGAGATCGAGCAACCCCGCGCGCAGCCCATCGTCGATGTCGTGATTGTCATAAGCGATGTCATCGGCGACCGCCGCAATCTGCGCCTCAAGACTGGCGTGACTGCCCAGATCGAGCCGAAAATCGCCATCGATCCCGGCAAGTGCCCAGCCGGGGTTCGTCACCGGGCCATTATGCTTGGCGAGGCCTTCGAGCGTTTCCCACGTCAGGTTGAGCCCGTCGAAGCGTGGATAGGGGCATTCGAGCTGCGCCAGCGTGCGCAGCGTATGGCCATTATGGTCGAACCCGCCATGGTCCGCTATCGCCGCCTTCAGCGCATCCTCCCCCGCATGACCAAAGGGCGGATGGCCGATGTCGTGCGCCAGACACAAAGCCTCGGTCAGATCCTCATTCAGCCCGAGTGCGCGGGCGATGCCGCGGCCAATCTGCGCGACCTCGATACTGTGGGTCAGGCGGACGCGGTAATGGTCGCCGTCGGGGGCGACGAACACCTGCGTCTTGTGGCGCAGGCGGCGAAAGGCGATCGAGTGGATGATGCGGTCGCGGTCGCGCTGGAAATCGTCGCGCGGGCCGCGGACGACGCGGCCCAGCTCGGCATAGCGGCGCCCGCGGCTTTGCGCGGGGTCGCTGGCGCAGTGGGCAACGCTCACTTGATCGGATCGACGGTCTGGCCCGCCTCGCTGTTGAACAGGAAGCCGTCGCCGCCGGCTTTTTTATAGCCGGTCAGCCAATCCTGCGCCGCCTTGCGGTCCTTGAACGGGCCGACCAGCAAGCGGCGGGTCTTGCCCCATTCGGCGGTTGCACCGGCTTTGCCCTTGAACAGATCGGGGCTCTTTTTGGCAAATTTGCCATAGTCAGTCGCCAGCGCTTTCGCGTTCGCGCCGGTCGCGACCTGCACCCAGATCCGCGCCGGGCTGGCCTTTTTCTCCGCCGCTTCGGCTTTGGCCTTGGCATCGGCCTCGACCTTGGCTTTCGCGGCGACGGCGTCCTTTTCGCGCTTGGCGTCTTCAGCGGCGTCGGCGCGGCGCTTGTCAGCGAGCAATTTGGCGAGCGTGTCGGCGCCGATCGCATTATCGGGCTGGGTCAGTTCCTCGGGTGGAATCTCGATCGACCCGACGATGTCGGCGAGCGAGGCGAGCGGCGCCGCCACGGATGCTTGCGCCGCCGAGACGGGCGAGACTAGCGGCGGTTGCGATGCCGTCGCGGCGGCCGACGGCTCGGCGGTGGCACCACGCCCGATGTCGGCGATCGAAAAGCCCGGTCCCACGGGCGCAGCCGACTGCGCCGGGTTTGTCCCAATCGGCGCGGGCGAAGGCTCTGCCGCCGGCGACGCCGCCACCGCTTTGGCATCGACAAACACGGGCGCTGGCCCAGCGGCGGCGGGGAACGGGTTTTGCGGGGTCGGTCCGACCCTGACGATCGTTGGCGGCGGACTGCCGGCGGCCGGAAATGGATTATCCGGCGTCGGCCTTGGTGTATTCGACGCGGCAGCCGTTACCGGCGCGGTCGCCGATGTCGTCGATCGCTGCGGCACGGAAACCGGCGCGGGCTGTGCCGTCGCCGAACGCGGCTCGGCGTCCGCGACCGCCGGTCGCCGGGTGACCGGCGTCGGGGTCGCCGCAACCGACGCCGCGGGCGGGCGCTTGGAGCTGACCAATGCGCGGTTTCCAGATGCGGCGGGGGGCGGCGCCGCGGCCGCCACTTGCACCGGCTTGCGCTTCGCCGCCAGCTGGCCGTTCGGGAAACGGCCGAAATGCGCCGCGGCGGCCTGTTGCGCCGGATTGAGCCGGTCCATCTGGGTCAGATAGGGCAGGATATTCTGCGCCATCGCGGGCGGCATCGTCGCGTTGACGATCTCGCTCGCCTCGCCGTCGCGGCCGTTCATCGCCAAAATCATCGCACGCAGTCGCCACGCGCCGCGATCCTGCGCGCGCAGTTGCGGGGTCAGCATCGCCACCGCGCGGTCGGTCTCGCCGCTGATCCCCAAGGACAGCGCATAGCGCCGCGTCAGCTCGTCATTCGGCGAAATCGCCAGCGCGAGCTGATAATCGCGCTGCGCCGCCTCCTGCTGTCCCAGCAAGTCACGCGCCAGCCCGCGGTCGGACAGGAACAGCCGTTCGGGGGCGCCGAGCAACTGCGCCTCGCCGAAATAGTCGAGAGCGCGGGTCGGGTTTTCCATATGGACCATCGCCGACCCAAGCGCCGCCTTGACCGTGCCGTCGCGTGGGGTGATCTGCTCGGCGCGCACCAGAAAGCCCAGCGCGGCGCGGTAATCATCGAGTTCGATCGACGCACGACCGGCGTCGAGCAACGCGCGGCTGTCGCTGTTGTTGGCGGCAATGCGCGCCAAAGCCGACGACAGCAGGGTCCGGGCCGCGGTGCGCTTTTCCATCGCCGCCCTGGTCGCGGCATCGGGCGGCGTCACCTGGGCCTGGCCAGGCAGCGCCGCGAGCCCCATGAGCAGCGCGCCGAACGCGCCGACACCGCGCCGCGCGCGCGCCGACTTGCCCGTCATTTTCGCCTGCCGCATGGGCAACTCATCCCGATTTCCGGCCTGCCGTGCCCGGCGGGCGGCCGTTCGATGCCCCGTTACTGGTTGTTCTGCCGCCCCAGGAAACGGGGAATATCGACCCCATCTTCCTTGTCGCCACCGTCGGCTTCGGGCGCCGGCGCTCCGCGCGACAGGCGCGACATGCGTTCGAACAACGTGCCGCCGCCGATCGAGCGGGCCGACGATTCCTCGCCTGCCGCTGCATCGCCAGCGGGCCCCGACGGCGCCTGATATTCGGCAACCGCTGCTTCGGGCGCGTCGAGCACCAGCTCGTCCGACGTATCGTCATAGCTGGCCGCGACCTGCGACAATTCCATCGGCTCTTCTTCGGCCGCAGGCGCTTCGGCGTCGCCGAGCGAGAAGCCAGGGGTCGGGTCATTGTCCTCGTCCGTCGGCACTTCGGCGACGAGCTCTTCTTCGACGACCGGCTCAAACGCCTCTTCGGCCACCGGCGCGGGGGTTGCCGCACGTGCCGGAGCAAAGGAGAAGCTGCGCGTCGCGGGCGATGCCTGCGCCGCCATTTCACCGTTGCTGTCGATGCCGGTGGCGACCACCGAGACACGGATCTTGCCGTCGAGGTTATCGTTGAACGCGCTGCCCCAGATGATGTTGGCGTCGGGATCGACCAGCTCGCGGATATGGTTCGCGGCTTCGTCGACTTCCATCAGGCGCATGTCCTCGCCGCCGGTGATCGAGATGATGACGCCCTTGGCGCCCGCCATCGACACACCGTCGAGCAACGGGTTAGCAATCGCCTTTTGCGCGGCTTCGAGCGCGCGGCCATCGCCTTCGGCTTCGCCGGTGCCCATCATCGCCTTGCCCATTTCGCGCATCACGCTGCGCACGTCGGCAAAGTCGAGGTTGATCAGGCCGGGCATGACCATCAGGTCGGTAATGCCGCGCACCCCCTGTTGCAGCACTTCATCCGCCATGGTGAAGGCTTCTTTGAAGGTCGTATTCGGATTGGCGACCAGGAACAGATTCTGGTTCGGAATGACGATCAGCGTGTCGACATGATCCTGCAGCTCGGCAATGCCGGAATCCGCCGAGCGCATGCGGCGCTGGCCTTCAAAGGTGAACGGCTTGGTCACGACGCCGACGGTCAGGATGCCGCGATCGCGCGCTGCCTTGGCAATGACCGGCGCCGCCCCGGTGCCGGTGCCGCCGCCCATGCCCGCCGCGATGAAACACATATGCGCGCCGTTCAGCGCCTCTTCGACCTGCGCGATGCTTTCCTCGGCGGCCGCACGGCCGACCTCGGGCCGCGAACCTGCGCCCAGCCCCTGGGTGATCTGCGTTCCCAGCTGGATGCGCCGTTCGGCGGGCGATGCGTTCAGCGCCTGCGCATCGGTGTTGGCAACGATGAAGTCGACCCCCTCGACCCGCGCCGCAATCATGTTCGCGATGGCATTGCCGCCAGCACCGCCGACGCCGATCACCGCAATCCGCGGCTTCAGCTCATCGACCTGCGGCGGGCCAATATTGATGCTCATCAAAAAGTCTCCCTGCAGCGGCGGACAGGTGCCGCTTCCCCAACCTTGCGACCCAAACGAGCGGGTGTCCCGCCGCCCGGTTTTCTTACCCCGCATTGCACTATTGTGACCGGGGAATCACCCAAAAAATTAACCTTTTTTCGCGTTTCACCGCTAAAAACTGCTTTTTAACGCCGCCATCAACCGGTGGAGGATCGAAGTGCCCGCCGGGCGATAGACATCCTGCGACATCATCGGCAAATCGCGCAGATCGACCGGGTCCGACGCGGCGTAGAGAACCAGACCGGCGAGCGTTGCGAAAGCGGGGCCGCTGTGCGCATCGGGTAGTCCGTGCAGCCCGCGCGGCCGCCCGACGCGGGCGGCGCGGCCGAGCGCGCTCTGGGTATAGTCGGCAATGCCTTTCAGGTCGGCGCCGCCACCGACGAGCACCACCTGGCGCCCGATCGGGCCAACGAAATGCAGGTCTTTCAACGTTCTGCCAATCTCTCCCATCATCGCGTCGAGGCGCTGGCGGATCACCGACACCAGTTGCGCGCGGGTGATCCGCGGGGAATCGCCCGTCGTCGGCGCGCCGGGTTCGAGTTCGATAATCTCGTTATTGTCGCGTGGGGACGCCGACGCCGAGCCATAAAAGCTCTGCAAACGCTGCGCCTGGCTGCGGCGGATACCAAAGGCCGAGGCGATGTCGTCGGTGATGTCGCTGGCGCCAAAGGGCAGCGACGCCATTTCGACGAGCATCCCCCCGGCGTAGAGCGAGACGGTGGTAACCGCGGCGCCAAGTTCGACAAGCGCGACGCCCAGGTCGCGCTCCTCGTCGGACAGGCACGCCAGCCCCGCCGCGATCGGCGACGCGACGACTGCGTTGACGTCGAGATGCGCCTGCCGCACCGCCGCCTCGAGGTTCCGCACCGGGGCGCCGTCGGCCATGATGATATGGATGTCGACGCCCAGCCGGTCGGCGTGGAGCCCGATCGGGTTCTTGACCCCGGTCAGCCCGTCGAGCGTATAGAGCGCGGGCTGCGCGTGCAGGATCATCCGGCCTTCGGGGTCGATCCCGGCGCGCCCCGCCGCGAGCAGGTCGTCGATGTCTTCTTTCTCGATCCGGTGGCCACCGAGTTCGCTTTCGATCGGCGCCACATCGCTGAGCAAGCCGCCCGCCGAGAAGCTGACCCAGACGTCATCGATGTTCAGCCCCGCGATCCGCTCGGCCTGTTCGATCGCCTCGCGCACGATATGTTCGGTCTGCTCCATGTCGGCGACATAGCCGCGCTGGACGCCGCGGCTTTCGCGCTGGCCGGTGCCGAGCACATGGAGCTGGCCGTCGGCGGTCTGCCCCGCGATCAGCGCGCACACCTTCCACGACCCGACGTCGAGCGCGGTGATGATTTTTTCGATGCGCGGCGGCGCCATGACTTACCCCTTTTCCGCCGCAGCGACGTCGGCGACCGCATCGACCGCGGCGCGCGCCTCGTCGAGCTTGGCGGGCGCGACCTGTCCTTCGTGCGGCAGGCGCAGCACGAACCGGTTCGGATCGCGCATGTCGAAGCGCAGGATACCGCGCCCGAGCAGGCGGTTGGCGCCGTCCATATGGGCGAATTTGGCGAGCGCGGCCTTCGCCTCGCCCTCGCCTTCGGGCAGCGACAACGTCTCGCCGCTGCGGAAGCGCAGGTCCCAGCGGCGGTTGCCGACCCAGGTAGCGCCAGCGAGCAATTCTTTCAGCGAGCTCGCCTCGGCGAGCAACCGGTCGAGATCCTGCGAGCGCTGGTTGGCTTTGGGGCCGATGACCAGCGGCAAATCGGGCATCGTCGCGACCGTCACCGGTTCGAGCACCACCCCCTTGTCGTCGATCAGCGACAGGCGATTATTATGCTGCCAGATCGCCGCCGGGGTGCGCTCGACGATGTCGACGACCAGCGTGTCGGGCAGCCGCCGCGACACCCGCGCATCCTTGATCCAGCCATAGCGCATCAAATCGCCGCGCACCCCGTCGAGGTCGACCGCCGCCATCGAGCGATCCTTTTGCGCGAGCGCGATGTCGTAGACCTTCAGCCGGTCGATGCGGTCGGCGCCGACGACCTCGACCTTCTTGACCTGGAACCCGGCGCGGCCGACGGCCTGCGCCCATTCTTCATGGACTTTCGCGGTGACGCCGGTGGCATGCGCGGCGAGGCCGGCGACCGCGAACAGGCTGATCGCGATCGTCCAGTTGGCGACCTTCTGCAACCGCTGCGGGCTGATCGGCAGGGCGTTGATCACCGCGTTGAGCCGCGAGGTCTGCACCTTGCGCCGCTTCTTCGGCGCACGCGCCGGACGCCGTGGCGGCGAGCTGCCGCGTTTGATGCGTGTGTTACTCATAACGCTTCCCCCACGATGCGTTCGACCAGTTCGGCATAATCCATGCCGACCGCCCGCGCCTGTTCGGGCACCAGACTGAGCGGCGTCATCCCCGGTTGGGTGTTGACCTCGAGCAGGAAAATTCCTGCGAGCCCATGTTCGTCATCCCAGCGAAAATCCGATCGCGAAGCGCCCTTGCAGCCTAGCAGCCGGTGCGATTGCAGCGCCAGATCCATCATTCGCTGCGCGACGTCGGCGGGGACATCGGCGGGGCAGACATGTTCGGTCAGCCCGTCGGTATATTTGGCGTCATAGTCGTAAAAGCCCGATTTGACGCGCAGCTCGGTCACCGCGAGCGCCCGGTCGCCCAGCACCGCGACGGTCAGCTCGCGCCCCTTGATAAAGGGTTCGGCGAGCAGGCGGTCGAACTCCTGCCAGGGGCCGACGGCTTCGCGTGCAATCGGGTTGCCGTAATTGCTGTCGTCCTTGACGATCGCGACCCCGACCGACGATCCTTCGTTGACGGGTTTCAGCACATAGGGGCGCGGCAAGGGGTCGACTGTAAACAGGCTTTCGCTGTCGACCATCGTCCCCGTCGGCATCGGGATACCATGCGGCACCAGCGCCTGCTTCGTCAATTCCTTGTCGATCGCGATGACCGAGGTGACGAGGCCGCTGTGGGTATATTTGAGCCCCATCAGGTCGAGCATGCCCTGCACCGTGCCGTCCTCACCGGGAACACCGTGGAGCGCGTTGAACACGACGTCGGGTTTCGCCTCGGCAAGCCGCTGCGCGACATCGCGGTCCATGTCGATGCGCGTGACCTTGTGCCCGCGGCTTTCCAGCGCGTCGGCGACGCCATTGCCGCTCATGAGCGACACTTCGCGTTCAGCCGACCAGCCGCCCATCAGGACGGCAACATGCCACGGCCCCCTGCTCATACGGGTTTCCCCACGCGTTGAATCTCCCAATGCAGTTCGACGCCGCTCTTGACCTTGACCCGGCGGCGGACCTCTTCGCCCAATGCCTCGATGTCGGCGCTCGTCGCATCGCCGGTGTTGATCAAGAAGTTGGTGTGCTTCTCGCTGACCTGCGCGCCGCCGACCGCGAAGCCGCGGCAGCCGGCCTCGTCGACGAGTTGCCAGGCCTTATGCCCATCGGGGTTCTTGAAGGTCGATCCGCCGGTTTTCGACCGCAGCGGCTGCGACGCTTCGCGGCTGGCCGAGATGCGGTCCATTTCGGCCTGGATGGCCGCCGGATCGCCGGGGCGGCCGCGGAAAGTTGCCCCAATGACGACCGCGCCGTCGGGCAATTCGCTGTGGCGATAGGTGTAGCCAAGGTCGGCGAGCGGCAACGTGCGGCGCTCGCCCGAGCGCAACACGACGTCGGCGTCGATGAGGATGTCCTTCACTTCGCCGCCGTAGGCGCCGCCGTTCATGCGCACGAAGCCGCCGACGGTGCCGGGGATCGAGCGCAGGAACTCCATGCCCGCAATCCCCGCGCCGCGCGCGGTCGAGGAAACGAGAATGCCCGACGCGCCGCCGCCGCAGCGCAGCGTCGTCGGATCGACCGCCTCGACCTTGGCGAACGCCTTGCCGAGCCGGACGACAACGCCCGGAAAGCCGCCGTCGCGGACAATCAGATTCGAGCCGAGGCCCAGCGCCATGACCGCCGTGGCCGGATCAAGATCGCGCAGGAAATCGGCGAGATCGTCGGCGTCCTTCGGTTCAAACAGCCAGTCGGCGGGGCCGCCCGACTTGAACCAGACGAGCGGCGCGAGGGGTGCGCTTGCGGTCAGTTTGCCGCGGACGGCCGGGAGCGTGGCAAGGTCGCTCACAACCGCACCCCTTCCCCGTTCGTCCCGAGCGAAGTCGAGGGACGCCCTGCGCGGCGCTGGCGTGTCTCGACTTCGCTCGACACAAACGGAGGTGGGCTGGGAACGGAGAAGTTTGTCACGCCGCGCCCTCCACCGCCGCAGCCAGACCCGCCGCCATCTTGGTGATATCGCCCGCACCAAGGCAGATGATCTTGTCGCCCGCGCCCAGCTCTCCGGACGCGATGCTCGCCGCCAGGCTGGCGGCCAGCGCCCCGGCATCGGCAACCACACTCGCCTGCCGATGCCCGCGATCGCGCAGCCCTTCGACGAGTGCGTCCGAAGAGACCCCGTCGATGGGCGCCTCGCCCGCCGCGTAGACGGGCAGCGCGAGGACGATGTCGGCGTCGTTAAACGCCTGCTGGAAATCGTCCATATGGTCGCGCAGGCGCGTGAAGCGGTGCGGCTGGACGACACCGACAACGCGCCCTGCCCCGACCCCTTCGCGCGCGGCCGAGAGGACCGCACGGATTTCGACCGGGTGGTGCGCGTAATCGTCGATGACGGTCACCACGCCCCCCTCCCCTTTGGCGCCAACCGCGATTTCGCCGACCTTGGTGAAACGCCGCTTGACCCCGGCAAAGCCGTTGAAGCCCGACACGATCTTGTCGTCGGAAACGCCCATGTGCAGCGCGACCGCGATCGCGGCGAGCGAGTTCTGGACATTGTGCCGACCCGACATCGGCAGGTGGATGCCCTCGATCGTCCGGCTGTTGCCGTCGCGATCGCGCACCACGACGTCGAAGCGATTGCCATCGGGGCCGGGTACCACATTGGTGCCGCGCACGTCCGCTTGGGCGGAGAAGCCATAGGTGACGATCCGCCGGTCGCGGATGCGCGGGATGATCGCCTGCACCTCGGGATGATCGAGGCACAGCATCGCCGCGCCATAGAAAGGCACATTTTCGATAAACTCGACAAACGCATCCTTGATCGCGTCGAAGCAGCCATAATGGTCGAGATGTTCGGGATCGATGTTGGTGACGACCGCGATCGTGCCGTCAAGGCGCAGGAAGCTGCCGTCGCTCTCGTCGGCCTCGACCACCATCCAGTCGCTGGCGCCAAGGCGCGCGTTCGAGCCATAATTGTTGATGATGCCGCCGTTGATCACCGTCGGGTCGATCCCGCCCGCGTCGAGCAGCGCAGCGACAAGGCTGGTCGTCGTCGTCTTGCCGTGCGTCCCGGCGATGGCAACGGTCGATTTCAGCCGCATCAGTTCGGCGAGCATTTCGGCGCGGCGGACCAGCGGGATGCGGTGCGCCAGCGCGGCCTCGACCTCGGGATTGCCGCGCTTGACCGCCGTCGAGGTGACAACCACCGAAACGCCATCGACGTTCGCCGCATCGTGGCCGATCGCGACCTTGATCCCGCGTTTGCGCAGGCCTTCGATCACATAACCGTCGGCAATGTCGCTGCCCTGCACCTGATAACCGAGGTTGTGCATGACCTCGGCAATCCCCGACATGCCGATGCCGCCGATGCCGATGAAATGGATGGTGCCGATGTCGGTCGCAACGCCGCGCATCATTCGCCTCCCATGCGCGCCGACGCCATGCCGCCGGCCGCGGCGCGCTGGCCCGACGGTGCACCGACGCGGATGACGTCCATCATCGGCGGCGCGGCGAGCGATTCGACGAGGTCAGCAAGGTCGCGGGTCGCGTCGGGCAGACCGCAGCTCGCGGCGCGCGCGGCAGCATTTTCCAACGCGCCGGGTTCGAGCGCCATGCGCTGGATCTGTTTGGCGAGTTCGCTGGCGGTGAATTGCGGCTGCGGGATCGAACGCGCCCCGCCTGCCTCGACCATATCGACGACATTATAGGTCTGGTGATTGTCCATCGCGTGCGGATAGGGCACGAAAATCGCGGGCCGGCCGGCGCAGGCGAGTTCGGCCACGGTTGACGCCCCGGCGCGCGCGATCACCAGATGCGCCCAGCGCAGCCGGTCGG
>NZ_SCOT01000012.1 GCF_005502465.1 Sphingopyxis sp. L1A2A | reverse complement strand
GCCCTCCCCCGCCCCACGCGTCACGATGCCGGATCAGGACAGGGGAATCTTCATGCGAAAATTCGGAATGCTTGCGGCGCTCACGCTGGCACTGCTCGGCACCGCGGCAAACGCCAAAACCACCGTCGTATACGCCGGGCGCGTCATTACCGACGCCGACAAGCCCGCGCAGGGGCCATCGACGATCGTCATCACCGACGATCGCATCACCTCGATCACCCCCGGCCGCGCCGCCGCGCCCGCCGATGCCGAAATCGTCGATCTGGGCGACAAGACGCTGCTCCCCGGCCTGATCGACCTCCACGTCCATCTGACCGGCGATCCCGGCGGCGATTTCCGCAGCGAAGCGGTCGATCCCGACGAGTGGGGCGTCGTCGTCGGCGTCAAAAATGCCGGCATCACCCTGCGCGCCGGGTTCACCACGGTGCGCGAGGCGGGATCGGCGCAATATAGCGCCTTTTCGCTGCGCCGCGGCACCGCCGCGAGGTTCATCACCGGACCGCGGATCATCGCCGCCGGTCCGGCGCTGTCGATCATCGGCGGGCATGGCGACGTCACCGGCTTTCGCGAGGACGTCCATGACGTGCTCGATCAGGGCTATACCTGCACCGGCGCGCTCGAATGCGCCGAAAAGGTGCGCAAGGCATCACGCGCGGGCGCCGACATCATCAAGATCACCGCGACCGGCGGCGTCTTGTCACAGCAAGGCCGCGGGCTGGAGGGGCATTTCACCAGCCCCGAACTGCAAAGCATTGCCGACACCGCCCACTCGCTGGGGCTGAAGGTCATGGCGCACGCGCATGGCGCGCGCGGCATCGAGGCGTCGGCAGCCGCCGGGATCGACACGATCGACCATGGCACCTTCGCCGACGATGCGGCGCTGAAAGTGATGAAGGCGAAGGGCACCTATCTGGTCCCGACGCTGATGGCGTTCGAGGGCATCCGCGAGCGGCTGGGCAAAGGCATCTACACCCCGACGGTCGAGGAAAAGGTCCGCATGACCTTGGGCAGCGTCGGCAAGGCGGTCACCCGCGCCAAGGCGATGGGCGTTCCGGTCGCCTTTGGCACCGACGCCGGCGTGTTCGATCATGGCCGCAACGGCAGCGAGTTTGCGCTGCTGGTCAAGGCCGGACTGACCCCGCGCGAGGCGCTGGCGAGTGCCACGACGGTCGCGGCAAAAGCGCTGTCGATGGACAGCGAGATCGGCCGTCTGGCTCCGGGCATGTCAGCCGACATGATCGCGGTCAGCGGCGATCCGCTGGCCGATGTGACGGTATTGGAAAAGGTCGAGTGGGTGATGGTGCGCGGGCGGGTAGCGGATTGATTGTCCCACCCCGTCATCCCGGCGAAAGCCGGGATCTCGCCGATGCGTTTGTTCGAGAGGGTGAGATCCCGGCCTTCGCCGGGATGACGGAGGTGTTCAAGCCGCGCGCCGCACCGTTCCCCGCGCTGGTGTCACCGCCTTAGTCCCAAGCAACGCATCCATATCGACCGCCTCGGCAAATTTCACCCCGACGCGGTTATCTGTTGACCAGCGTGCCTCTGCATTGATGCTGTTGTCTGGGCCGAACTCCAACGTCAGCGGCGTCCCCGGCGGGACGTTCCACAATCCTTCGATCAGCGCGCCGCGCGGCGACATATTGCGGATAATCGCTTCATACTGATGCCCGCCACTTGCGACCTGGATCGTGCGGAAAATAGTCAGCCGCGGCTCGCGCGCGCTCTTGAAACCTTGCGCCTCGGCGCGTCCGCCGCCATCGCGCAGCAGCGCCAGCACCTCGGCCAGCTCCATCGGGCGCCCATAGATATAGCCTTGGACATGGCTGCACCCCAGCCCGCGGATCAGCGCCAGATCGTCATGCGTCTCGACCCCCTCGGCGGTCGTTTCCATCTTGAGCGCGGTGGCAAGCCCAACGATCGACGAGATGATCGCGGCGTTCATGCTGCTCGGATCGGCTGCGCCCAGCACAAAACTCTGATCAATCTTGATCTTGTCGAACGGCGCCTTCTTCAAATAACCGAGCGCCGAATAGCCGGTGCCGAAATCGTCGAGCGCCAGCCGCACCCCGGTCCGTTTCAATTTCTGGAACATCGCCAGATTTTCGGGGCTCTCGTCGAGGAACACCCCTTCGGTAATCTCGAGCTCCAGCTGTTCGGGGCGGATGCCCGCCGCCGACACCGCGCTCAGAATCGTCGCGGGCAGCTTTTCATTGGCGAACTGGCGCGGCGAGACGTTAACGGCAACCCGGTACCCGGGGCCAAGCAGCGCGATGCTGGCGCAGGCGGTGCGGATGATCCACTCGCCGATCGGCACGATCAGGTTCGATTCCTCGGCGATCGGGATGAATTTCGACGGGCTGATCATGCCCTCGGTCGCGTGATGCCAGCGGATCAGTGCTTCGAACCCGGTGATCCGCTCGCTCTGCACATCGACGATCGGCTGATAGAGAAGCCGCAGCTCGTCCTTGACCAGCGCGTCGCGCAGCGCATCCTCGATCGCCTTGCGCTCGCTCGCCTGATTGTGCATCGCATCGGCATAGAAACGATAGACGCCGCGCCCGGCGTCCTTGGCGGCGTAAAGCGCGAGGTCGGCGTTGCGGACCAGCGCCGACGCAGACACCCCCTGCCCGTCCGACACCGCGATCCCGACCGAACAGCCGATACGCACCTGCTCGCCCTCAATCGAAAAGGGCTTTGCCAGGCTCAGAATGATCGCATTGGCGATCCCCGCCAGCTTTTCAGGCTGGCTCAGCTGCGGCACGACGATCTGGAACTCGTCGCCGCCCAGCCGCCCGACCTGCCCCTTGTCGCCGACAATCTGGGTCAGCCGCCCCGCGACCTGTTGCAACAGCTGGTCGCCGACCGGATGCCCCAGCGTATCGTTCACCGCCTTGAAGCGATCGAGGTCCATCAACAGCAGCGCGCACGGCTGCGGCTGCCCGATATGGCTTTTGAGCGCGCGTTCGAGCAGGTCGGTGATGTGGCGCCGGTTGGCGAGGCCGGTCAGCGTGTCGTAACGCGCCAGCTGGTTGATCTCTCGCTCCGACCTCTTCTTGTCGGTCAAATCGGTGCCGCTGCCGCGAAACCCCTGAAAATTGCCCAGCGCATTGCTGATCGGCTGGCCCGAGATCGACCACCAGCGTTCCTCGCCGACGACCGCGGCCTGCACCGTCAATTCCTTGAACGGGGTGCGCGACGACAGGCTGAAGCCCAGCGTCCGCTCCTCGCTCTCGTCGTTGCCGATGCGTTTGCGGATGATGTCGGTGAACGGTCGGCCGACCAGGTCGGACGGCGCCTGCCCCAGCCGCGCGGCGACGGTCGCCGAAATATAGACGAGTTGGCCGTGGCGATCGGTTTCCCAGAACCAGCCGCGCCCGGCGCGTTCAAAATCGCGCATCAGGTTGAGCGCGCGCTGCTGGTCGCTGACCGACAACCGCTGCGCCCGCGTCGCGCGGCGCTGATGGCGGATGTCTTCGCGCATCATCACGATCAGCAGGCCCAGGAAGACAAACCCCGCGACCGCGAACGGCCAGGACGCGATGCCGATCGCACCGCCCAATGCCGTCGCACCGGCAAAGGCGAAAAAGGCGGGGCGGACGATTGCCACCGCCGAAGCGGCGACAAGCAGCGACCCGATCTGGATCGCGGTGAACGCATCGAAATAATCGCGACCGTCGGGAACCGCGACCGCCGCGAACATCGCGGCGGCATTGAACAGGCTGCCCAGCGCGATCAGCCCCGTGCCGACCATCACCACCGGCCGTAATCTTTGCTGCAGCCATGGGCGCGGCCGGCGCATCGCCTGCCCCATGATCGTCAGCACCAGATCGCAGAACAGGCCCGCCGCCATCACCAGCCATTGCGACGGGTGCATCAGGAAACCGGTAACCCCCGGCGCGAACGCGAAGGTAAAAAACGCCAGAACACGGCTGATCAGCACATAATGCCACAGCTGGGCCACGCGCAGCAGGCGCGTCACGAACTCGGGCGAATCGAACATCGATTCACCGGTCACCAACTCGCCGACCGCCGGCCGGATGATATTACGCCGAACCCCCAATTTCCCGCTTGTCCTGCTCGTCTGGTCCACCCGGTTCAGTGGCCAAATAGAGGTTGCCAAATCCTTACCACGGCGCGGGCGTTTACCCCGTTCTTGTGCCATTATGGACGCTATTCCGTTTCGCATCGCAACTTGTTATAGGGGCTTATGCCCGCCGTCCGCCTGCTCCCGCCCGACCGCTTTTTCGACCGCAGCCAATGGGCGGCGATCACCGCCGCATCGCGCTGGCGGGGCATCTGGCTGGTCGCCCATGCGTGGATCGTCAGCATCGCGCTGGTCGGGATCGCGGCATGGTCGCAAAACCCCGCCGCTTGGGCCCTCGCCGTCGTCTTTGTCGGGGGTCGCCAGCTCGGCCTCGCCATCCTGATGCACGATGCCGCGCACGGCCTGCTGCATCCGGTGCGCAAGACCAACAATTTCCTTGGCCAATGGCTGACCGGCGCCGCGGTCGGATCAGACCTGATCGCCTATCGCACCTATCATCTTCAGCATCACAAATTCACCCAGCAGGTCGAAGACCCCGACCTGTCGCTGTCGAAACCCTTTCCCGCCACCCGCGCCAGTCTGGGCCGCAAGATATTGCGTGATCTGACTGGGCGGACCTTTTTCAAGCAGCGGCTGGCGCAATTCGGCTTTGCGCTCGTCGGGCTGAAAGCCATGCTGCGCGGCGAAGCGGTCGAAAAGGGCCGCGCCAGCACCACCGCGGGAACGCCGTTCAACAAACAGTCCGACGACGGCATGACGTCACCGACGGTCGATATCGCGGGCGCGATGGCGGTGGCGCGCGCGGTCGGGCGCTTCCTGTTCGTCCAGGCGGTGCTACTTGCCGCCTCGCTCGCGCTCTATGGCTGGACGCCCTACCTGCTGTGGCTCGCGGGGCTGGCGACGACCTTCCAGCTTTATCTGCGCATCCGCAACATCGCCGAACATGCCTGCACCACGACCGGCAGCGACGATCCGTTCACCCATGCCCGCACCACCCACGCCGGCTGGCTCGCCCGCGCGACAGTTGCGCCATATTGGGTGAATTATCATTCGGAACACCATCTGTTCATGGGGGTCCCCTGTTACCGGCTGGCCGAAGTGCACGCGATGCTCGGCCGCGCCGGGCGGCACGAATCCATGACGATCGCCCCGGGCTACGCCGCGGTGCTGCGGCAGGTGACCTCAAAACCTTAGTCGGCAGCGACCAAAATTCCGTCCGCAAGCCAGATGCCGAGCCAGTCGGCAACGGTCGCCGCCGCACGATCGCCGGCGACGGCGATCGTGCGGGCGCAAAGAGCGGTGAAGCTGCAACCCGCCGCCAATTGGTCCAGCGCCGCGCCTTCGTCCATCGACAGGCTGCGAAAGCTGGGCTGCTGTCCGCAGCGCCAGATGAGCAGGCGCACCCGGCCGGGGAGCTGGGTCACCGGCGGCGGCTCTCGATCACCGTCAAGGGCGCTCCAGATTGCGGCGCTATTATAACGAAAATCGAGCAGCCGCACCGACGGGTGGAGCGACAGCGCTCTGTCGATCCAGCCGTCACCCAATGCACCGACGCGCGCGGCGTCGAGCGCAGCGACATCCGCCGCGTCGAACGCCGCGCGCAGCGCCCCGTCGAGCATGGCCAGTTCGGCAAGCTCGCCGTCCTCGGGAAAATTCTGAGCGAGAAACGCCGCAAATTCACCGCCATAATAGCGCAGGTTGCGCGTGCTCGATCGATGCGCGGCCACATAGGCGCGCGCCACCCGGCCGAACTGCTCGTCACCCAGATAGGCCAATAGCCGCGCAAAATGATCGGCCAGGACGCCGGTCAGGCTGGCGCGGTAATTGTGGCGATAGATGTCGAGCCGCTGGCGCGCGCCGACGATGTCGTCATCGACGATCAACGCCTCGGCAACGGCGGCACCATCGATCACCCCGGTCAGGAAACGCGCCTGCATCGCGCGCAGCGCCTCAGACATAATAGGGTTCGCACATCCGCGCCGCGACCGCGCGCGCATGGTCGAGTTCGGCGATCAGCGCGGCTAGCGGCGGGATGTCGTCATCGCGCTCGATCATCGTTGCGACCGGCCCGAACAGGCCGCAGGCGTCGGCATATAATTCCCACACTGCATCGCAGACGTCGGCGTCGTGGGTGTCGATGACATAATCACCCATGTCGCTGTGGCCGGCGAGATGGATTTGCTGAACGCGCCCGGCGGGCAGTCCAACCAGATAATCATGCGGATGAAAGCCATGATTGCGCGCACTGACATAGATATTGTTGACGTCGAGAAGCAGCAGGCAATCGGCGCGCGTCGCCATTTCGGCCAGAAACTCCCACTCGCTGCGGTCGGACGCGCGAAAGGTCACATAGCTCGACGGATTTTCGATCAGGATGCGACGGCCCAGATAGTCCTGGACCCGCGAAATATTGTCGATGACGCAATCGAGCGTCGGCGCGTCATAGGGGAGCGGCAACAGATCGTGGCTGTTGTGCGCGTTGATCCCGGTCCAGCACAGATGGTCCGACACCCACAAGGGTTCGACCCGTTCAGCCAAGGCCTTGAGCTCGGCAAGATAGCCTCTGTCGAGCGGTTCGACCGACCCGATCGACAGCGACACGCCGTGCAGGACCATCGGGTAATCGGCGCGGATGGCGTCGAGCATCGCCAGTGGCTTGCCGCCGGGCACCATGAAGTTTTCCGAAATGATCTCGAGCCACTCGACGGGCTGCGGCCCGTCCAGAAAATCGCGATAATGATCGGGGCGCAGGCCAAGGCCGAAGCCCGGGTACGCAAGTGTGTTGCGATCTTTGGTGCCAGGCATCGTTTTGGACATGGATCGCTTTCCGCGCGGCGTCACACGCCGCGCGGAAAGCGACGAGGTCAGCCGATGTCGCCGATGACGCCGCCGGCGGTCAGGCACTTCGCCGCGGCCATCGCCTTGAAGCCCTGGTTCTTGCATTCATTGTGACCCTTACACTCATTGGCGCTGGTCTTGCAGTCGGCGGTGCCTTTGCAACTGTTGACGCCATAGCAATGGACCGTGTCGCTGGCGCCGATGGCGGCACCCGAACTGTTGGCCGGACGATCGGCGGCAAAGGCGGCGCCGGCGAGCGCCAGCGCGGTCGCCGAAGCGGCAATGGCGGCGGCGAATTTGTTGTTGGTCATGATGATCCTCCGAAGACAGGATGGAGGGCAAGACGCGCCTCCATGCTGTGATATTCGGATGGGCGCCAAAGATGTTACAGCCGCGCCGCCTTTATTCGCCGCGGGCGACGAAGCGCGCCCCGGCGCGATCCTTCTCGGTCGTTGCGGGGTCAAAGATCATCCCGTTCATCGCGATATAGACCCCGGGCGGCAAAATCTGCGCCGCCGCCAGCGCAAAGCCGACGTTGAATTCGGCATCGCTGGCGCGCACCGACGCGGGCTGCATCGCCCCCGTCATCACGATCGTCTTGCCCGCTATCCCTGCCAGCGCGCGGCCGGTGAGGACCATCGTATCGGTGCCATGGGTCACCAGGATATGCGGCGCATCGCTCGCCGCGACCGCGGCGCGGATCGCGGCGCGATCCGCATCGTCCAGCTCAAGGCTGTCCTTGCGCATCAATTGCGTCACTCGGTGCGGGACATGGACATTATTTTCGCGGAGCAGGTCGGGGATCGCCGCGGGGCCGATCTGGAACTCGCTGAGCGCATCGAAATAGACTTTGTCGATCGTCCCGCCGGTGGTGAAAATTTCGATCATGCGCATTCGTCCTGGACCGGCAGCGCCGGGGTGCCGTCGGGCGCGACGAAAGGCTGTTTGAAGGTGAAAGCCTCCGCCGTCGGGCCGTTCGCCGCCAGCGTGTCGATCCGCGCGACGCCCTCGGCCACGGACGGACGATGCCCGGCGGGAATCCACCACAGCGCCTGAAACACCGCGATCGGATCGAACCATTCCTTGCGCCGCCGCATGATCGCGAGATGTTCGGGCGCGCGATACACGAAGCCCGCCAGCGCCTCGACGTCGCGCCACACCGACATATTCGCGATGACATGCGGGTCGTCGTTCACCGCGACATCGGTCGCGTCATTGCCCTCGCCGACCAGTCGCCAGACAAAACCGTCGCTCGCTTCCGCAATCGCGTTCACCGCGTCGAGCGCGTCCATGAAGTCACGGTTGGCGACATGATCGGCAGGCAGGCGGAAGCGTGCGATGTTGATCTGCGCCAGCTGGTAACCCGCCATGACGTCCTCCCTCAGGCCAAAGCCTCGGCGATCAACCGCCGCGTATTGTCGATCCCGAACAGCGCGATAAAGCTGCCCATCCGCGGCCCGGCGCTCGATCCGAGCAGCGTTTCATACAGCGCCCTGAACCAATCGCGCAGATTTTCAAAGCCATAGGCTTCGTTCTTGCCAATTTCATACACGATGTTCTGGATGTCATCGGCTCCGGCGTCGGCGGGCAGCGCCGCCAGCTTGGCGTCGAGTTCGGCCAGCGCCGCGCCCTCGCCGCCCGCCGGCTTGCGGCGGTTCAGCGTCGGCGCGACATAGTCGCGGTTATACGCCATCGCATTGTCGATCAGCCGGTCGAGCTCGGGGTAAGTCGCGGCATCGGCGCCGTCGACATATTGGCCCAGGTAGCGCCAGATCTGGTCCTTCGACGCGTCCGCCCCCATCACCCCGACCAGATTGAGCAGCAAGCCAAAGGTCACCGGCAATTCTGTGGCGGGAACATCCTGCCCGCGCGCGACATGGACATGGTGCACCGGATTGCCGAGCTTCTTGTCGGCATCCTGCGCCGGGTAATTGCCGCGCATCTGCAGATATTCGTCGACCGCCTTCGGGATCACCCCGATGTGCAGCTGCTTTGCCGCCTTCGGTTCGCGATAGGCGAAGAACGCCAGGCTCTCTTCGCTGCCATAATCGAGCCATTGATCGAGGCTGAGGCCATTGCCCTTCGACTTCGAGATCTTCTCGCCCTTTTCGTCGAGGAACATCTCGTAAATCAGCCCCTCGGGCTTGCGCCCGCCGAGCGCCTTGGCGATCTTGCCCGACTGGACGCCGCTGTCGGTCAGATCCTTGCCGTACATTTCATAATCGACGCCGAGGGCAACCCAGCGCATCGCCCAGTCGACCTTCCATTGCAGCTTGGCACCGCCGCCCAAAACGCTGTGCGTGATCGTCTGGCCGCCGTCCTCGAACGACACCAGCCCCGCATCGGCATCGACGACGGTCACCGGCACCTGCAGCACGACGCCCGACGTCGGGCTGACCGGCAGGATCGGCGAATAGGTCGCGGCACGCTCGGCGCGCAGCGTCGGCAGCATGATGTCGAGAATGTCCTGATTGTGGCGCAGGACATTCTTCAGCGCATCGTCAAAGGCGCCGCTCGTGTAGCGCTCGGTCGAGCTGACAAACTCATATTCAAAGCCAAAGCGGTCGAGAAACTCGCGCAGCATCGCGTTGTTATGATGCGCGAAACTTTCAAACTTGCCGAACGGATCGGGCACGACGGTCAGCGGCTTGCCGAGATATTCGGTGAGCATCGCGTGGTTCGGGACATTGTCGGGAACCTTGCGCAGCCCGTCCATGTCGTCGCTGAACGCGACGAGCCGCGTCGGCGCGCCGGTCATTTCCTCATAGGCGCGGCGAACCATCGTCGTGCGCAGCACTTCGTTAAACGTGCCGATATGCGGCAGGCCCGACGGACCATAGCCGGTTTCAAACAGCATCGGCGCGCCGCCGGGCTTGCCGTCGGGATAGCGCTTGACCAGCTTGCGCGCTTCTTCAAAGGGCCAGGCCTTGGACGCGAGGGCGGCAGCACGAAATTCGGTCACGACAATCTTCCGGTACACGGGTGGCAGGGGCTCCGCCCTTTCCCGCTTTTGCGCGTTTTTGCAAGCGCGCGATGCGGCGTAAGGGGCGCTAGCCCTGCGCCGCCGGGTCGAGCAGGATCGCCACCGAGCCGCGTTTGCGCCCGGTATCGACATAGGCGTGCGCCGCCGCAATGGCATCGAACGCATAGCTGCCGTCGACCACCGGACGCAGCACGCCGGATGCGGCCAGATCGGCCAGTTGCTGGACATGTTCGGGCGTTTCGGTCGCCGGGCCAGCGATGACGCGCCGCCCTTCGCGCCCCGGCGCCCCGATCGTCGCCAGCATGTCGGGCAATCCCGCCGCGATCGCCACAAACCGTCCGTAGGGGCGCAGCAGCGGCAGCGCATCGCGCGTGGTGATGCTGCCGGCGGTTTCGACGATGACGTTATAGGCGCCCGGATCGCCGAGGAAGTCGGTGGTGGCATAGTCGATCACCGCCTCCGCCCCCAGATCGCGCACCAGATCGGCGTTGCGCGCGCTGCACACCGCGGTGATATGCGCGCCGCGGTGGCGCGCGAGTTGGACTAGCGCCGACCCCACCGCTCCCGATGCCCCGATCACCAGCACCCGGTCGCCCGGCGCCACCGCCGCGACGTCAAGGAAATGCAGCGCGGTGCTGCCCCCGAAACACAGCGTCGCCGCCTTGGCAAAGCTCAGGCCTTCGGGCTTGGGCGCGATCGGTCCGGCTTCCGCGACGCAGCGATATTCGGCGTGGCACCCCATTGCCCCGCCCGGAAACGCCATCACCGCGTCGCCGGGGCGGTAGCGGGTGACGCCCGCGCCCACGGCATCGACGACCCCCGCGACCTCGGTCCCCAAAATCGGCTGCCGCGGCCCGCGCCAGCCCAGAAACGGGCGCGCGATCAGGCCCAGGCCGGGCGGAAAGCGCGCGGCGCGCATCCGGCTGTCGCCCGACGTCACCGATGTCGCCATCACCTTCACGCGCACCTCGTCCACGGCGGGTGCGGGCATCGGCACGTCGCGAAACTCCAGCACCTCGGGACCGCCGTAGCGGGGACAGACAATGGCTTTCATCGGCGAATCCTGAGCATGGGGAGCGGGCGGCGCCTTTCTGCATGTTTCCCCGCATCGCGCCAGCTACCGCCATGTACCGGGGCATCGCTGCCGCGCCGAAACATCGTTACCGGAAAATTTACCATCCGGGGCTTAGCATCGCCGCATGAATAGTCCGCGCATCCCGCAGCCCCGCCGTCAGGCCCGCACCGCCGTCGCCCTCGAGGTAACGGTCAACGGCGTCCTCAACTTTGTCGACGGCCAGATCACCGACCTGTCCGAAGGCGGCGCTCGGATCGACGGCGCCAGCATGCCGGCGCGCTCGCGCTGCGAAATCCACTATGGCGGCCAGGTCACCTATGCCGTCGTCATGTGGTCCGAGGTTGACCGCATGGGGGTCCGCTTTCCTTATGAACTGACCCACGGCCCGCTCTATAACGCTTTGAAAAGGGCGCGCAATATGGTGGCCGTCGACCCGGCGCAGATATTCCTGTCCAACCGCGCCCCGATTTTCGGCCGCCGCGGGCTGAACTGAAAAAGCCGACCAAAACCCCGTCCTCCCTCGTCATTCCCGCGAAAGCGGGAACCCAGCGAGCCGCCGTTGGACCGGGTTCCCGCTTTCGCCGGCACGACGAACGCGGGGAGCAACACTTGCCGCGTTCGCCTTTTGTCCCTAACCTTGTGCCATGCCCCCCGTATCTGTCCCCCTGCCCGCGATCCATGCCAGCCATGTCGGCATCTGGATCGCCGATACGCACGGGCGCGTGCAGCGGGTCGGGCGCGGTGAGGCGATTGCGGCGGTCGCAGCGACCCCGCACCTGCTGCTCAATGCAACGCTGACCGGCGACCGGCTCGGCTATCCCGAACTGTCGGGGCTCGACCTGCTCGAACTCTTCGCTTTCCTCTATCCCGCGCGCTTTACGGTGCCGACCCCCGCCGGGATTGCCGCGGCGATCGGCGTCACCCCGCCGAAGGCGGAGGACGACATCGCCGCTTTTCTGCCGCAAGCGACCGCGGCGATGCTGGCCGGGATCGACGATCCCGCCTGGGCGGAACGCGAGGGCGCATGGCACGGAATGCAGGCGCTCGCCCGCCAGCGCTGGCCGTGGGCGCCGCTGGTCCAGCCGCGGCTGACCACCCCCGACGCCAATGAGCGCTGGCTGTTCGCGCGCCTGCCCGAATGGGAAGAAGCGCCGCCGCGCCCCGCGCCGCGGCAGGTGCGCATCAATCCCGACGACGTTACCGCGCGGCTGGACCGGCTGACCGGCGACGGCGCCGAACGGCGGCCGGGGCAGCAGGAATATGCCAAAGCGACCGCCGCAATCTTCGAATCGCGCGAGCGCAAGGACGCGCCGCAGATGCTGGTCGCCGAGGCGGGAACGGGGATCGGCAAGACGCTCGGCTATCTTGCCCCCGCCAAGCAGTGGATCGACCAGTCGGCGGGCAGCGTGTGCATCTCGACGTTCACCAAGGCGCTACAACGCCAGCTGTCGCGCGAGACCGAGCGGCTGTATCCCGACGCCGCAACGCACCGCGAAAAGGTCGTCGTGCGCAAAGGCCGCGAAAATTACCTCTGCCTGCTCAATCTCGAGGATGCGCTGCAGGGCGGCTTTTCGGGCCGCGCCGCGATCCTCGCGCAGCTCGTTGCACGCTGGGCCGCCTATACGCGCGACGGCGACATGGTCGGCGGCGATTTGCCCGGCTGGCTGCCCGCGCTGTTCCGCCGCAACGGCACCACTGCGCTGACCGACCGGCGCGGCGAATGCATCTATGCGGGCTGCCCGCATTTCCGCAAATGCTTCATCGAACGCTCAGCGCGCGCCGCGACGCAGGCCGACATCGTCATCGCCAACCATGCGCTGACGATGGTGCAGGCGGCGCGCCCGCGCGACGGTGGCACCCCCGCGACGCGACTGATCTTCGACGAAGGCCATCATCTGTGGGACGCCGCCGATTCGATGTTCGCCGCGGCGCTGACCGGGCAGGAAGCGGTCGAAATCCGCCGCTGGGTGCTGGGGCCAGAGGGCAAGTCGCGCGGGCGGCGGCGCGGGCTCGCCGCGCGCCTCGCCGATGTCGCGAGCTATGACGAAGCGGGCGAGCGCGCAATTCAGGCGGCGATCGCCGCCGCCGCCGAATTGCCCGGCGATGGCTGGCTCGCCCGGCTGTCCGAAAACGACCCGTGGGGCGCGATCGAGCGGCTGCTCGCCGCGGTGCGTGGACAGGTGTATGCGCGCGCGGTCGATACCCGCACCGCCGACGCGGGCTATGGCCTCGAAACCGAGCTTGCCGATCCCGACGCGGCGCTGGTCACCGCCGCCGCGGCGGCGAGCGACGCGGTCGAGGCGCTGCTGCGCCCGCTGCTGGCGCTGGGGAAACGGCTCGACGCGCTGGTCGACGATCCGCCCGACTGGCTCGACGGGCAAGCGCGCGCGCGTGTTGACGGCGCGCGGCACAGCCTCGGCACCCGCGTCGATACGCTCGGCGGCTGGCTGTCGCTGCTCGGGCGCGTCGGCGGTCCGGCCAATCCCGATTTCGTCGATTGGCTGGCGATCGATCGCTACGACGGGCGCGAGTTCGACACCGGGCTGCACCGCCACTGGCTCGACCCCGCGCGGCCGATTGCCGACATCGTCTATCGTCCGGCGCAAGGCGTGCTCGTGACCTCGGCCACCTTGCGTAGCGGTCATGGTGCAAACGGCTGGGCCGAGGCCGACATCCGCACCGGCGCGCGCCACATGGACGGCGGCGTCCAGCATTTCGCGGTCCCCAGCCCGTTCGACTATGCGCGCCAGTCGGAGGTGCTGATCGTCACCGACATCGCGCGCGGCGACCTGCCCGCGCTCGCCGGGGCGTATAGCCGGTTGATCGAGGCATCGGGCGGCGGTGCGCTGGGGCTGTTCAGCGCGATAAGGCGGCTGCGCATCGTCCACGCCCGCATCGCCGACCGCCTCGCGCGCGCGGGCCTCCCGCTCTATGCCCAGCATGTCGATCCGCTCGACACCGGCACCCTCGTCGACATCTTCCGCGCCGACCCGCATGCCTCGCTGCTCGGCACCGATGCACTGCGCGACGGGGTCGATGTCCCGGGCGAATCGCTGCGGCAGGTGATCATGGAGGGGGTGCCATGGCCGCGCCCGACGATATTGCACGCGGCGCGGCGCGCGGCGCAGGGCGGCAGCGCCTATGACGACATGGTCATTCGCGGCCGCATCGGGCAGGCGTTCGGCCGCCTGATCCGCCGCGCCGACGATTTCGGCCAGTTCGTGATGCTCTCGCCCAGCTTCCCATCGCGGCTGCTCAGCGCCTTTCCCGAAGGCACCCCGATCCGCCGCCTGCCGCTCGACGAAGCGGTCAATCATGTCGCGGCGGCGAACGTCGAGCGCAGAAAAAGCGCCTTTCCAGCCTTTTCACCGTCATAAGTTTGCGGCACAAGGCGGCTCGAACGACGGCATAAGCGCGAACGCGCGGGGGAAGATTTTGAAGACTTTGACGATCCTGCGCCACGCCAAATCGGGTTGGGATGTCCAGGTCGAGCGCGATTTCGACCGCCCGATCAACAAACGCGGGGCGCGCGGTGCCGAACTGATCGGGCAATGGCTGAAGCGCCAGAAGCTGCCCGTCGACCGCATCATCGCCTCGCCTGCGGTGCGCGTCACCGAAACGCTCGACATCTTCCAGCCCGCCGCGGACCTCGACACGATCGAACCGCATTGGGACCGCCGCATCTATCTCGCCTCCGCCGCGACGCTGATCGACGTCATCCGCGACACCGGGCGCGACGCCGAGCATCTGCTGATTTCGGGGCATAATCCGGGGCTGGAGGATCTGATCCTGATGCTCGTGCCGGAAACGAGCGGCGACGAACTGCGCGGCGAAGTCGAGGAAAAGCTGCCGACGTCGGCGCTGGCGCGGCTCGAACTCGACATCGCCGACTGGCACGATCTCGACACCGGCATGGCCCGCTTCGCCGCCTTCATCCGCCCCCGCGACCTCGACTCGACGCTGGCACCCGCGATGGATCATGACTGACAGGTCATCCTCCCTGTGGCGAAGCCATGGGGAGGTGGCAGCGCGTAGCGCTGACGGAGGGGCAATAGTGCTGACGTTGCCGCCCCTCCACCATTTGCTTCGCAAACGGTCCCCCTCCCCATCGCTTCGCGACAGGGAGGATTTTCGCCTCATCGTCATCCCGGACTTGATCCGGGATCCATAGCTGCACCGTCGTCATGGATCCCGGATCAAGTCCGGGATGACGAGAGCCTGGAAACGACCACTTGCGGACATTGGCGGAATCTAGGAAGCTCCCGCGATGCAGAAGACGACTTCGACAATATCAAAAGCCTTGCTGGTCGTCCTTGCGTTTCCAGTTGCGGTATTTGCTGGGCTGCTATCTTGGTTCTTAAATTTGAAGGCGCAGCTATCAGCCACAGACGTCGCAAAATCCTTGCGGGACTACATTGAAGGAACTGGCGCAGACTGGGATTGGGACGATTTCACGTCGGTGCCAATCGCTAATCCGCAGCTCGACGATATCAGGCGCAGGGCGGCGGCTGTGACCGAGCCTCTCACAGGGGAGTCAGTTATCGTTTTGCGCGAATTGCTAATCGAAGCCGAGGGGCTGGCGGGGCAGGAAACCTAAGCAGACATTCTCGAACTTGCTGATACGTGACGCCAGTCGCGTCAATCCAGCGCTGCCGCCAATCGCTCGCGCAGCGCAATGAGCGCCGCGACCGGTACGCCATGCGCTTGCCCCATCGCGCCATTCCCGGTCGCGCGCTCGGAGCGGGTTTCGGCGGCAGGTGCCGGGGCAGCCTTCGCCCCCGGCTCGGACAACGCCTTGCGCGCGCCCTCGACGGTGAACCCTTGGACATGCAGCAGATGATGGATCCGCTCGGCCAGCGCGACATCCTCGGCGCGGTAATAGCGGCGGCGGCCCGAGCGCTGGAGTGGCTTCAGTTGGGGAAAGCGGGTTTCCCAATAGCGAAGGACGTGCGTCGGCACCCCGATCCGATCCGCCAGCTCGCCGATCGCGAGCATGGCGCCGGACGCCTTGCCGTTATCGTCCGGCACGTCAAACCCCACCATGGCCGAGGCCGGGATTATTTACCGGCAACGCGCGCACGCATCGTCTGGCTGGCACGAAAGGTCATCACGCGGCGCGGTAGGATCGGCACTTCGATGCCGGTCTTGGGATTGCGGCCGACCCGCTGCGCCTTGTCGCGCAGCACGAAAGTGCCGAAACCAGAGATTTTGACATTCTGCCCACCCGCCAGCGCGTCGGACATATGATCCAGAATCGATTCGACGATCGTCGCCGATTCGTTGCGCGACAAGCCGATCTGCTGGTTGATCTGCGTCGCGATATCGGCTCGCGTAAGCGTTCCTGCGGTCATGATGGTCCCTCCCCCACGTAAAGCGAAAATGGTCGAACCGGTCCCGGACGGCCCCCACCGTCACGAGTCCCGTGCCCCTATGTAACAAAAGCGAATTAATCCGCCAAACTGAAACGGATGGAGCGAGGAGTTAATGCGGTGAAGCCGATGCCCCAAGAGAGAAGCGGCACCGGCCCGCTCCCCCACCCGGCCTCCCATAGGCTACTATCGTTGGGGAGGCCGGGTGGGGGAGCGGGCCGGTGCCGCCTTCAAACCTAAACGCGCAGGACCGCGGCACCCCAGGTAAAGCCGCCGCCCATCGCCTCCAGCACGACCAAATCGCCGCGCTTGATCCGCCCGTCGCGAACCGCCAGATCGAGCGCCAGCGGCACCGACGCCGCCGAGGTGTTGGCATGCTGATCGACCGTCAGCACGACCCGTTCGGACGGCAGCCCTAGCTTTTTGGCGGTTGCATCGATAATCCGCTTGTTCGCCTGATGCGGCACGACCCAGTCGATCTGGTCGGGCGACAGGCCAACATCGGCCATCACTTCGCCCAGCACCGAAGCGAGATTTGTGACCGCATGGCGGAACACTTCGCGGCCCTGCATGCGGACATGGCCGACGGTGCCCGTCGTCGACGGGCCACCATCGACATAGAGCATGTCCGCATATTTGCCCTCGGCGTGGAGCCGGGTCGCGAGGATGCCCTGATCGTCGTCGACGTCCTTCGCCGACAGCACCACTGCCCCCGCGCCATCACCGAACAGCACGCACGTCGTGCGGTCTTCCCAGTCGAGGATACGGCTGAAGGTTTCGGACCCGATCACCAGCGCATGTTTGGCGGCGCCGGTGCGCAGCATCGCGTCGGCGACCGACACCGCATAAAGAAAGCCCGAGCAAACCGCGGCAACGTCGAACGCAATGCAATCGGGGGCGCCGATCAGCGCCTGCACCTTGGTCGCGCTGGCCGGGAAGGTGTTGTCGGGGGTCGCGGTGGCGAGGATGATCAGCCCGATGTCCGACGGTTCGAGCCCGGCGGCCGCCATCGCGGCCTGCGCGGCCGCGGCGCCCAGCGTCGCCGTTGTCTCGTCGGGTTCGGCAATGTGGCGGAACCGGATGCCGGTGCGCTCGACGATCCATTCGTCGCTGGTGTCGACACGGCTTGCCAGTTCGGCGTTCGATACCCGGGTGCGCGGCAGCGCCGATCCGGTGCCAGCAAGAATCGCCCGCACCGTCATGCCGCGTCACCGCGGCGGAAGTTCGCCAGATCCTCGGTCACCTGCCGCGTGATATCCTTCTCGATCAGCTCGGCGCACAGGTGGACGCAGTTCGCGACCCCCTTGGCATCGGCGCTGCCATGGCTTTTGAGGACGACACCATTCAGGCCCAGGAACACCGCGCCATTGTGATTGTTGGGGTCGAGGTGATGGCGCAGCAGCTCGGTCGCGGGGCGCGAAATCAAGAAACCGATCTTCGAGCGCGTCGAACTGGTGAAGGCGCGGCGCAACAGGTCGGTGACGAAACGCGCCGTCCCCTCGATCGTCTTGAGCGCGATATTGCCCGAAAATCCGTCGTGGACGATCACATCGACATCGCCGCGCGACAATTTGTCGCCCTCGATGAAACCTGCAAACTCCATCGGCAGCCCCGTGGCCGCACGGAGCATCGCCGCGGCATCGCGAATCTCGTCGGTGCCCTTCAACTCTTCGGTGCCGATATTGAGCAGCGCGACCCGCGGCCGCTCCAACCCCATTGCGGTGCGCGCATAGGCCGCGCCCATCACTGCGAACTGGGTCAGGTTGGTGGCATCACATTCGGTGTTGGCGCCCAGGTCGAGCATGACAACGTCATTGGCGCCCAGCGTCGGCAGCAGCGCCGCGAGCGCCGGCCGGTCGATCCCCGGCATCGTGCGCAGCGCCAGCTTGGCCATCGCCATCAGCGCGCCGGTGTTGCCCGCGGACACAGCGCCGCCGGCATCGCCGCGTTTCACCGCGTCGATCGCCAGCCCCATCGAGGTGCTTTTTGCCTTGCGCAGCGCCTGGCTCGGCTTGTCCGCGCCCGTCACGACGCCATCGGTGTGGATGATGTCCGACGCCGCGCGCAGATTCGGGTGGTTTTCGAGCGCCGCCTTGATCTGCACCTCGTCGCCGACGAGGATGAACCGCAGACCATCGTGCTTGTGGCGCGCCATCGCGGCACCGGCGAGCATCATGCGCACGCCGACGTCACCGCCCATCGCATCAATCGCGATTCGCGGTGTCAGTGCCATTGATTTGCGCTCCGGCTAGGGGTCAGGCGCCGACCGACAGCACTTCGCGGCCATTATAATGGCCACAGGCGTTGCAAAGATTGTGCGGGCGCTTCAGCTCGCCACAGTTCGGACATTCCTGAAAGGCTTCGACCTTCAGGCTGTCGTGGCTACGGCGCATGCCGCGCTTCGAGGGCGAGGTTTTTCGCTTGGGAACGGCCATGATATTTCCTGCATTCTCAATAGTGTGTCACGAATCGGCTACCCGGATTTGTCACCCCCGTTGCCGGAAATGGCTGGCCCGCCCGCCGTGCGAAACGCTGTCCCTGCCATGGTCTGGCAAGAAAATCGTCCGCCGAAGGGTGCCTCAACGCCAGAAGGTGTCGGGTGCCGGATCGGGCGGGGCTATAGCGTTTTTGCCCGCAAAGGCAAGCCCCGTGACGGCAGTATCCTGCCCTTCCTTCGTCACTCCGGACTTGATCCGGGGTCCATCGCGGCGGCGGCGTCATTGACCCCGGATCAAGTCCGGGGTGACGAGGGCGCGAAAGCCGCGCTTGCCCTGCCCTGTCAGCAATGCCACACCTCCGCGACCGCCGGGCGACCGGCCAACGAAATGGGGGACGCATATGATAATCTTGCCGATCAGCCTGACGATAGCCGCCGGCGCGGCGCTGCTCAACCTGTGGCTCTCGATGCGGGTCGGACGGGTGCGCACGAAAGAAAAGATTTTCGTCGGCGACGGCGGCAACGAACTGGTGACCCGCCGCATGCGCGCGCACAGCAATTTTGTTGAAAACACCGCTTTTGTCCTAATCCTGCTCGCGCTGGTCGAACTCGGTCTGGGGTCGTCGATGTGGCTATGGGGCGTCGGCGCGCTGTACCTGGTCGGGCGTATCCTGCACGCCTTGGGCATGGACGGCATGATGTGGGGCCGCATGGTCGGAACGATCATCACCATGCTGACCCAGCTCGGCCTTGCGCTTGGTGCCCTGGCGATCGTCTATTTGACGCCGATGAGCGTTACGACGACCGAAATCGACGAAACGACGGTGGTGACGCCGAAGTAAAAGCTCCGTCATTGCGAGCGTAGCGAAGCAATCTCCAGCAAGCGGCCCAGCGCAAGGCCGACAGCTGGGGATCGCCGCGTCGCTGCGCTCCTCGCAATGACGGCCGAACGATCCTCGGTTAACCCGCCGTCCCCAGCGCCATATCGCCCACAAACGGGTTCGTCCGCCGCTCGTGCGCGAAATTGCTGTGCGCGCCATGCCCGGGCAGGAAGGTCGTGTCGCCGCCAAGCGGCCACAGTTTCTGGGTAATCGAATCGAGCAATTGCTGGTGATTGCCGCGCGGAAAGTCGGTGCGCCCGATCGATCCCTGAAAAATCACGTCGCCGACAATCGCCAGCTTCGATGGCGCGTGGTGGAACACGACATGCCCCGGCGTGTGGCCGGGGCAGTGGATAACATCGATGGTCAGATTGCCGACCGTCACCGTGTCGCCATCGACCAGCCAGCGATCGGGCTCGAACGTCTCGCCGACCATGCCGAAGCGCGCGCCGTCCTCGGCAAAGGCTTCGATCCAGAAACGGTCATCCTCGTGCGGCCCCTCGATCGGCACCCCCAGCTCCTTCGCCAGCATCCCCGCCTGCCCGCAATGATCCATATGACCATGGGTGACCAGGATCTTTTCGATCTCGACCCCGGTCTGGCGCACCGCATCCTTCAGCTTGTCGAGGTCGCCGCCGGGATCGACGAACGCCGCCTTGTTGGTCGCGGTGCACCAAAGGAGGGTGCAATTCTGCTGGAAAGCGGTGACCGGCACGATCGCCGCGCGCATCGGAGGATTGGGAGCGTTCATGCGCGGTGATGTGGGGAAATGTAGCCGAAATGGCAAGCCACGGCGGCTGCATGACCCGTTGACCGGGCCACCGCGCCAATTTGACCCGCCGCTCCTGACGGCATATTGAATGGCACCATGACCAAGGCCTTTTCCCACGGAACCGTCCATGAGGCGCGCGACGACATGCAGGCGGCACTGGTGTCCAACCCCGAAACGCTGGCGCTGTGGGAAAGCCTGACCCCGCTCGGCCGCAACGAGTTCATTTGCTGGGTCGATGACGCCAAACAGGCCAAAACCCGCGCACACCGGATCGAGCGAACGCGCGAGGAACTGCACGAAGGAAAGCGGCGCCCCTGTTGCTGGGTGGGGTGCATCCACCGCACCGACAAGGCGCCGAGCCGCTGGCAACAGGCGGTATTGATCGACAAGAAAGCGAAATAGCGCACCTCAGCGCAGCGTCATCGTGTCACCTTCGACATTCACCGCGGCCAGCCGCGACAGATAGCTTTGCCCGAGCAGCGACACGCCCATATCGGCGTCGACCACTGCGGCTTCGACGCGCCGGACTTCCAGCCCGTCGATGTCGACGCTGTCGAGCATGACCGTCCGCATCGGAACGTCACCGCCTGCGGTGCGCGCGGTACCGGTGATCGGCAGGCGATCGACATCGATGCCGATCGCCTCGGCATCGCGCCGCGTCAGCGCGACGATCGACGCGCCGCTGTCGACCATCACGCGAATGTTGGTGCCGTCGATGTCGGCATCGGCATAGAAATGCGAATCGCTCGACCGGGCGAGCAGCGCCTCACCCGGCGGGCCCGAATTGCCCGCGACTTCGGCCGCGGCCAAAGACCGGTCCTTGCGCAGCTTGTGCGTCGTCCAATTGTCGTGATTGCCTGAAATAGCGGCGGTCGTTTCGACGGCATCGCTCGGCGCGGACCGGCTGGCGAGCCCCGCCATGCCGATCGATGCGACCGCGATGACCGCGGCCAAGCCAAGGAAACGCCCGAACATGCTGCGTCTTTTCGCAGCATAGGGTTGGGGATTGGTTAAGCGGGCGGCTGTTCGATGAACGCCCGCCACACCGGCGCGTCGCCGCGGATGCTGTACGCGATCCGCGCGCAGGCATAGCGGCGATCCGCCCGATTGTCGGCATCGGCGGCAGTCTTCGGCCACACGCCAATACCATCGCCGCCCGCCGACCAGCATACCAGCGCCTCGGCCTCGGTCCCGGCTTCGATTGCGGCGCGCTCGTCGATGCTCAGCGACGACGGGGCGCTCCAGCCCAGGATCGCACGGTGCCTGAACCCCTTGGAAAACAGCGCGTGGTACAAAGGCCCATCGCCGTCGCGGAGCAATCCTGCGACCCGCGCGCGATCGGCCGCCGCCAGCCATTGCCCGCCCAACAGCGGCGCCCAGCGCGCCTCGTCGCGCGAGCGCAGCGCCGCCGCCAGTTCGTCGGCGGCCGCGGCGAACCGCGGCGTCCAGGCCGAATCGGCGGCGAGCGGGACCAGCCGCGCCGGCGGTGCGGGCGCTTCGGTTTCCACCGACAATAATGGTGTAGGTGCGCCGGTCTCGGTCGCGAGAGCGGGCGTGGCGAGTGCGGCGGCCAGCGCCGACGAGATCAGGAAAGCGCGCATGGCCGCATCATAGCAGCAAACGCTGCGCCTGTCAGGCGCCCGTGGGCACCAGTGCGCTACGCATCCACGACGGCGCGGTGGCAGCGTCGATCGCCTCCACCCGCCGATGTTCGACCGACCAGCCGAGCGCGGGATAAGCGATCACTTGCCGCTTTTCGTCGGCATCGGCGATCGGCACCACGACCAGCCGCCGGTTGACCTTTTGCCGCCAGTTCATCCGCGCGGTATTCTCCTGCCCGACGTAGCAGCCCTTGGTAAAGCTGACCCCGTTCAGTTCAGCGGCATTGCATTCGAGCCACAGGGTCGTACCGTCGCCCAGCTCGGCGCGGCCCTCGCCAACGCCCAGCGCCAGCCGGTGCGCGCGCCAGGCATCGTCGGCCCCCGCGTCACCATCAGCCGGAGCCAGCCAGCGCTGGCCGAGTTCGGGCAGCCGCGGATCGACAACCCCGACACTGCCGCCCGGCGCCCAATGGACGCACAGATCGGGTTCACGTTCGATCGTAATCGCGCGGCGCAGGCGGTACAGGGTCAGGCGTTTCGCCAGATCGCCCGCTGCATCGCGCTCGCAGTCGATCAGGATGTCGTCGCCATCCGCCCAGATCAGGAAATCGAACAGCGCCTTGCCTTGCGCGGAGAGCAGCGCGGCCCACACCGGCAGTTCGCCCGAGGTATCGTTGGTGACTAGCCCTTGCAGGAAACCGCGGACGTCGTCCCCCGATAAGCGAACGAGCGCGCGGTCGACCAAAGTCGTCGAGAGGGTGGTATTGGCCATGGCGATAATCTAGGGACGCGGCAGCCAAAACCAAGCACCCATTTCTTCGCGAGACCCGCATGACCGACCGCCTGACGATCCGCCGCCCCGACGACTGGCACGTCCATCTGCGCGACGGCGCGATGCTCGATCATGTCGCGCGCTATACCGCGCGCCAGTTTGCCCGCGCGATCGTCATGCCGAATCTGTCGCCGCCGGTGACCACCGCCGAAGAAGGCCGCGCTTACCGCGACCGGATCAACGCCGCAGTCCCCGCCGATCTCGACTTCACCCCGCTGATCGTCGCCTATCTGACCGACGCCACCGACCCAGACGAGATCGCGCGCGGCCATGCCGAGGGGGTGTTCACCGCCGCCAAGCTCTACCCCGCCCACGCCACCACTGGCAGCGCGCACGGGGTTACCAACGTCGCCAACATCATGGGCGTGCTTGAGCGGATGCAGGCGATCGGCATGCCGCTGCTGATCCATGGCGAGGTTACCGACCATGATGTCGACATCTTCGACCGCGAGGCGGTGTTTATCGAGCGCACCCTGGAACCGCTGGTCCGCGCCCTTCCCGCGCTGAAAATCGTGTTTGAGCATATTACGACCGCCGAGGCCGCGCAGTTCGTCGCCGACGCCCCCGCCAATGTCGCGGCGACGATCACCCCGCAGCATCTCCACATCAACCGCAACGCGATGCTGGTCGGCGGCATCCGCCCGCACGCCTATTGCCTGCCGGTCGCCAAGCGCGAGCATCACCGCCTCGCGGTCCGCGCCGCCGCGACCTCGGGCTCGCCCAAATTCTTCCTCGGCACCGACAGCGCTCCGCACGCCGTGCACACCAAGGAAGCGTCGTGCGGCTGCGCCGGCATCTTCAATGCCCCCTTCGCGCTCGAAAGCTATGTGACGGCGTTCGATCAGGATGGCGCGCTGGCCCATTTCGAGGGTTTCGCCAGCGAACACGGGCCGCGCTTCTACGGCCTGCCGCTCAATGAGGGCATGGTGACGCTGGAACGTGCCGACGTCGTCGTGCCGGACAAGATCGGCGATGTCGTCCCGTTCCATGCCGGTGAGACGCTCGGCTGGCGGCTGGCAACCTAACCGTCGCCGCCTTTTCCTGCTTCGTCACCCCGGACTTGATCCAGGGTCCAAGCAACGACCGTGATCATGGATGCCGGATCAAGCCTGTCCTGAGCTTGTCGAAGGGTCCGGCATGACGAACAGATAGGCAGGCAATTCTACGCCACCGCCACCATCCGGTCCGCCCGCATCTTGCGCCACATGTCGAAACTGAACACCGCGATACTGGTCCAGATGAGCAGGAAGCTGAACAGCTGCGCCGGTTTCAGCGGCTCGTCGAACACAAAAAGCCCCAGCAAAAAGACGATGCTGGGTGCCAGATATTGAACGAAACCAAGCGCCGCATAGCTCATTCGACGCGCCGCGGTCGCGAACAGCAGCAACGGCACCGCGGTAACGACCCCCGCCGCCGCCAGCAGCCAGCTGATCTCACCGCTGGCCCCGAAACCGCGCCCATCGCCAATCCATAGATAATAGGCGGCCGCGGCGGCCGACAGCGGCAACAACAAGGTCGTCTCGATCGCCAGCCCCGGCAACGATCCGACCGGCACGATCTTGCGGATCAACCCATAGGTGCCGAAACTGAGCGCCAGCGTCAGGCTGATCCACAGCGTATCAAGCGCGCCCGCGAGCAGGATTGCGACGCCGATGCCCGCAATGACCACCGCGGCCGCCTGTAACCGGCTCAATCGTTCGCCGAGAAAGACCATTCCCAGCAGCACATTGATCAGCGGATTGAGATAATAGCCCAGGCTCGCCGCCAGCAGATGGTCGGTAAACACCGCGTGGATATAGACCAGCCAGTTGAGCGCGATCAGCACCGAACTGGCGAGCAGCAGGCGCAGGACGCGCCAATCCTTCAGCGCGGCCAGATAATCGCCGATCTGACGCCGGAACGCCATGATGACGAAGCACAGTGGCAGCGACCACACGATGCGCTGCGCCAACACCTCGACCGGCGGCACATCCGCCAGCAATTTGAAGAACAGCGGAACAAAACCCCATATCGCATAGGCGCCCAGCGCATAGGGCAAGCCGCGCTGCGGGGTGGCCGCGGGGGCGTTCGGCTGGTTCATGGAATGAAAGCTGCCTTTCGGCCGGAGATCAGATGATGCCGCCGCCCAGCATCAGGCGGACAACGCCGATGACGATGACAACGATGTTCAGATTACGGCCGCTGGTGCTGCTCGACATCGCACCGAGCGCCAGCCCGACGACGGCAAAGGGCACGATCACCCAATTCGCCCAGCCGAGCAGCGGGATGAAAGCAAAAACGGCCAAAACCAAAGCGATGGCGCCGATGACGAGCGAGGCAATATTCAGCATGGAGGATATGTCGCACGCCCGTTGCGATGCGGCAAGAGCCTTTCGGTTCATCGATGAAAACGCTCGCTTCGTCTTGTTGCCGGGCGTTCATGCAACGCGATCCGGGGATGGCTCGTTTTCCATCTCGAAGCGCCCAGAGCCGTTCGCGGCACAAGGCGCGGCACCAGGAAAGGATATAAGATGCGTAATTTCAACAAAGGCCTGATGGGCGCCATTGCCGCCGCCAGCGTCGCCCTCACCGCCCCGGCCTATGCCGGTATAGCGGCCCCGGCCAAGGCCGACGGTTTCCATCAGCTTGAGCAATCGAGCGGCTTTCACAAGCGCAAGAAGCGTCATTACCATGACCAGCGCGTCAATGCGAACACCCGCGTGTGGCGTGATGGCGACGGCCGTTATCGCTGCAAGCGCGACAATGGCACGACCGGCCTGTTGATCGGCGGCGCCGTTGGCGGCCTCGCCGGTAACGAAATCGCTGGCCGCGGCGACAAGTTGCTCGGCACCGTGATCGGCGCTGGCGCTGGCGCCCTGCTCGGCCGCGAGATCGACCGCGACAAATATCGCTGCCGCTAAGCGATAGAGACCCCGTTACGGGTGTGGGTCCGAGACCCCTCCGCCCGCACACGTGATGGAGAGGGCGCCAACCTGGTCGTTGGCGCCCTCGACCGCGTGCCCAATCCAGGCGCATCAGTTCGCGCTTGTTCCTCCCCTCAACTTGCCGCAAAGCAGGCGCCTGTCGCCGCGGCAAGGAGAGGATGATCATGCTCAACGGCCCCCTGCTCGTGACCGAACGGCTGATCCTGCGCCCACCCGCGACCGAGGATTTCGACGGCTTTGCCGAAATGTGCGCCGAGGCGGATACGATGAAATTCATCGGCGGCACCTGCCCGCGCGCATCGGCGTGGCGGATGTGGTGTACGCTGGCCGGCGCCTGGCACATTCGCGGTTTTTCGATGTTTTCGGTGATCGAGCGCGCGAGCGGCGAATGGGTCGGGCGGCTCGGCCCGTGGGAACCCGACGGCTGGCCGGCGCCCGAAATCGGCTATGGCGTGCGCGCCAAATTTGCCGGCAAGGGCTATGCCTTTGAAGGCACTGTCGCGGCCTGCGATTTTGCGGTCGAATTCCTCAAATGGCCCGAACTGATGCACAGCATCGATCCCGCCAACATCCGGTCGCAAGCACTGGCGACCCGGCTCGGCGCGACCAACAGCGGCCCGACCCGCCTGCCCGCACCGTTCGAGGATGCGCCCGTCGACGCCTGGACGCAGAGCGCTGACGCCTGGCGGATCAAGCGCAAGGAATTCCTGCCATGAGCGATCAGCATGTCGACCCCGAACGCGCGCAATTCGAGGCATTCAAGGCGCTGCCCCGCGACACCGTGATCCACATGCTCAACCTCGTCCGCTTCAAGGCGGCAGCGACCTACCCCGCCGATCATCCGCTTGCGGGCAGCGGGCTGACCGGTGCGGAGGCTTACGCGCGTTACGGCACCGACAGCGGCCCGATATTCCAGCGCGTCGGCGGCCGGATCGTGTGGCGCGGGACGATGGAGGCGATGGTGATCGGCCCGGCCGATGAGACGTGGGACGCGGTGTTCATCGCCGAATATCCGACCAGCGCGGCGTTTCTGGACATGGTCACCGACCCCGTTTACCGGCAGGCGGTGATCCACCGCCAGGCGGCGGTTGCGACCTCGCGGCTGATCCGTTGCAACCCGAAAACGTCTCGCTCCGAGACAGTTTTCGGCTAATAAAGTGTTACCCGTTAACGCATTTTCTTTGCGCCTTTTTAACCAGGATCGGGCAATCCGGTTCAAAGATTAAGGGAGTGTTAGCGATGATGTTGCGCGGAAAATGGCTGGTCACCGGCCTGCTGATGGCGGCGGCACCGCTTGCCGGTTGCCGGGACAATCCCGAAGCGAAGTCCGAACTCACGCCGCTTGACGACGGGCTGACCAGTGCCGACCCGGCGGTCAAGGGCTCGCTCGAAGACAAGATCATGGTCGATCCCAAGCTCGCCGGCCAGTCGAACCAGAATGCCGTCGGCCCGGGCAACAAGCCCGTCGACGGCGGGGTTCCCGGCGTTTCGGGCGGCAAGGCCGCGACCGCCGCCGAAGCCGCCGCGGCGCAGGCCGCGGGCAAATTGCTGACCGCCCCCAAGGCGCTGCCGTTCGAGGCCGGCTGCGACGGTTGCGACACCAAACAGCGCCCGGTCACCATCGGTGCGCTCGCCCGCGACCAGTCGAAGGGCGCGTGCGACGCCAAGCTGACCTATGGCAATCAGTGGGCCGACCGCCTGCCCGCCGCGTTCAAACTCTATCCGCGCGCGACGCTGCGCGAAGCCGCGGGCATCGCCGGCGGCAAGTGCAACATCCGCGTCGTCAATTTCCAGACCGCGGCGTCGATTCAGGGCGTGCTCGACTATTACCACACGATGGCGGTCCGCGCCGGCTACACCAGCGATCACCGGGTCAACGGCAGCGAACATATGCTGGGCGGCACCAAGGGCGACCTCGGCTATGTCATCATGGCGCGCCGCGACGGCGGCATGACCGACGTCGATCTGGTGGCGTCGGGCGGCAAATAATTTGGACCCTCCCTGTGGCGAAGCCATGGGGAGGAAACCAACAAAAAAGGCCCCGGTTTCCCGGGGCCTTTTTCTTATCGGACGAACAATTCGTCAGACCTTGTTGCCGAGCGCGCCTTCGACCTTGCCCTTCAAATTCTGGGCCTCGCCCTTGCGCTCCTGCGCTTCGCCTTCCTGGCGCAGACGCTCGTTGTCGGTCGCCTTGCCAATCGCCTGTTTGGTGTTGCCAGCGGCTTCGTTGGCGAGACCTTTGGCTTTTTCGGTGAGTTCACCCATGGAATTTCTCCTTGCTCTTGGCCGAGGCGACGATGCCTCTTGTCCAACCAACGGGCCATCGGCGCCAATGTTCCGCGCGTCCGACAAACTGTTCTGAAAAAAGGGTAATTGACCTGCGGCCGAAATCGAATTGAATGCCGGTATGACATTTTCACGCTCGATCCTGATCGCGGCAAGCGCGCTGCTGCTCGCCCCCGCCCCCGCCACCCTTGCCCAGCCCGCACCGCCGCAGGCCGCACCGCAAATGCAGCTGCGCGGCCTGACCGATGACGAGGCGAAGGCGCTGATCGCGAAAGTCGCTGACGCGCAGGCAAAGGTGAAAAAGCAGGACCAGGTCTTTTTCGAGCTGCTCTCTGGCGCGCCCGCATCTTATCCGATGACGCGCGTCGCGCCGCGCGACACGTTTCTCCGCCTGCCGCTCGCCAAGACATTCAGCGTCGAGCGCAAGGCGACCGACAACAAATTGTGGCAGCCGTATCGGATCGTCGTGCTGCCCGATGGCCCCGGCAAATTGCTATGGGATGTCGAGGTCGTGCTGGGCATCAATGGCCAGATCGAACGGATCGAAATGCTCTACCGCCCACCCGCGCCCTTCTGAGCACGGCTCAAGGCTTCAGCTCCAAAAGATCGCGCGCGTTCTCGGAGCGGATTTTGGCCTTTTCGGCGGGCGTGAGGTCCAGTTTTTCAAGCGCATCGAGCGTCTGTTTCAGCGAGAATTGCGGATAGTCCGACCCGATCAATATGTGATCGATCCCGACATTGCGCATCGTCCAGATAAACTCCTCCTCGATCGGCGCATCGGCGGCGAGTGTGACCATCGCCGAAATGTCGAAATAGATATTGTTGCCGAACAGCCCCTCGGCGGTCCGCGCCATTTTCAGGATATTCCAGAAGCGGAAATTCAGGCCGCCCATATGCGCAAACACGAACTTCGTCTTCGGCGCGGCCAGCGCAAGGTTGAACAGCTTTTCGCTGTCGCCGCCGGGGACGATATTCGCATTGTCCATGACGACCGTGATTCCAAGCTCGCCCGCGCGCCGGACCAGCGCCAGCACGCGCGGGTCGGCGGGATCGAATTTCTGCGTATGCGGATGAATCTTAAGCAGCCTGACGCCCAGTCCCGCGACACGCTGCAATTCCTCCATCGCCGCCGAACCGTCGTAAGGATGCACCGTCGCAATCGGCACCATGTTCGGATGTTTTTTCGCCAGCGCGACCAGCGCGTCATTATGCGCGCGGATGCTGTCCGGCTTGCCCGCGAGCGCCTGATTTTCCGGGCCACCGAACCACATGCCGCCGAACGCCGCGACCGTCAGCCCGGCGCCCTTCACCTGCGCCTCATATTCCGCGATCGACTTTTCGCCATTCCACAGATGGACATGGCTATCGATCGGCGCCTGCGCGGCCGCGGTCAGGGGAACGGCCAGCAGGACCGCGGCCAGCAACGAAGCGATTTTCATGGCGCTAGATCAGCCCCGCCAGCGGGCTCGACGGATCGGCGTAGCGGCGAACGCCCATGCGCCCCGCGAGATACGCATCGCGCCCCGCCTCGACCGCCAGCTTCATCGCCCGCGCCATGCGGATCGGATCCTTGGCCTCGGCGATCGCGGTATTCATCAGCACCCCGTCGCAGCCGAGTTCCATCGCCACCGCCGCGTCGCTCGCCGTGCCGACCCCGGCATCGACCAGCACCGGCACCGACGCGCCCTCGACGATCAGGCGGATCGTCACCCGGTTCTGGATGCCCAGCCCCGATCCGATCGGCGCGCCCAGCGGCATCACGGCAACCGCGCCCGCATCCTCGAGCTGCTTCGCGGCGATCGGATCGTCGACGCAATAGACCATCGGCAGGAAACCTTCCTTGGCCAGCACCTCGGTCGCCTCCAGCGTTTCGCGCATATTGGGATACAGCGTCTTCGCCTCGCCCAGCACTTCCAGCTTCACCAGATCCCAGCCGCCCGCCTCGCGCGCCAGCCGCAAGGTGCGGATCGCGTCGTCGGCGTTGAAACAGCCCGCGGTGTTGGGCAGGTAGGTGATCTTTTTCGGATCGATATAGTCGGTGAGCATCGGCGCCGCCGGATCCGACACATTGACCCGGCGCACCGCGACGGTGACGATTTCCGCCCCCGACGCCGCGACCGCCGCCGCATTCTGCTCGAAATCCTTATACTTGCCGGTCCCGACAATCAGCCGCGACGTGAATGTCCGCCCGGCAACGCTCCAAGTGTCGGTCAACAACCGCCTCCCACAAAATGAACAATTTCCAGGGCATCGCCCTCGGCCAGCGCCACATCGGCCAGCGTCGAGCGCGGCACGATTTCGCGGTTGCGCTCGACCGCGACCTTTTTGACGTCGAGGCCCAGCGAGGCGACAAGGTCGGCGATGCTGCCTTCGCGCACCTGCCTTGGATCGCCGTTGAGGATGACAGAAATCACCGCGTACCCGCCTTGCTTTGCCTTTTGCCGAGCAGCCCATATAGGGGGAGCGTCCCTTGCCGCAACCGAAAGCCCCAGCATTGACCGACAAGCCGACCGTTTTTGTGTTTTCCGGCCCCAACCTCAACCTGCTCGGCACCCGCGAGCCGGAGATTTACGGCCATGACACGCTGAACGACATCCACGCCCGGCTCGAGGCGCAGGCTGCCGCGCTCGGCCTGCGGGTCGAGTGCCGCCAGACCAACCATGAAGGCGTGCTAATCGACTGGTTGCACGAGGCCTATGTCGCGGGCGCCAAGGCGGTGCTGCTCAACGCGGGTGGCTATACCCACACCTCCATCGCGCTCCACGACGCGATCAAGTCGATCAAGGTGCCGGTGATCGAGGTTCATCTGTCCGATCCGATGCAGCGCGAAGCGTTTCGCCACATCAGCTATGTCGGCATGGCGGCGGTTCAGCATTTTGCAGGCCATGGCGCACACAGCTATACGCTGGCGCTGGACGCCGCCGCGCGTCTCTGACAAGAGGGCGCATCAAAAACGGGGTCTGAGCGTCCTTATCAATGGACGCCGCAACAACAGGAAAATTCTCATGGGTGACCATAAAGACGATGGCATCAATATCGATCCGGCCTATGTGCGCGCGCTCGCCGAACTGCTCGACGACACCAGCCTGACCGAAATCGAAGTCGAAGACGGCGATCGCAAGGTCCGCGTCGCGCGCAAGGCCGCGGTTGCCGCAGCGCCCATAGCGTATGCGCCCGCGCCTGTGGCGGCACCCGCCGCCGCCGTTCCGGCCGCAGCGCCCGCCGCTGCCGCCCCCGCCGCCGACAGCTTTGCGGGCGCGGTGAAATCGCCGATGGTCGGCACCGTCTATCTGTCGCCCGAACCCGGCGCGCCCAATTTCGCCGCCATCGGTTCGGCGGTGAAGGAAGGCGACACGGTCCTGATCATCGAGGCGATGAAGGTGATGAACCCGATCGTCGCGCCGACGTCGGGCACGCTGAAGGCGGTGCATGTCGAGAATAGCCAGCCGGTCGAATTCGACCAGCCGCTGTTCACCATCGGCTGATCAGCCTCATGACCATCGAGAAACTGCTGATCGCCAACCGCGGCGAGATCGCGCTTCGCATCCACCGCGCCTGCCACGAAATGGGAATCAAGACGGTCGCCGTCCATTCGACCGCCGACGCCGATGCCATGCATGTCCGGCTCGCCGACGAGGCGGTGTGCATCGGCCCGCCGGCGGCCAAGGACAGCTATCTCAATATCCCTGCGATCATCTCGGCGGCCGAGATTACGGGCGCCGACGCGATCCATCCGGGTTACGGTTTCCTGTCGGAAAACGAGCGTTTTGCCGAGATCATCGAAGCGCATGACATGATCTTTGTCGGGCCTAAGCCCGAACATATCCGCACCATGGGCGACAAGGTCGAGGCCAAGCGCACCGCGGTCGCACTCGGCCTGCCGGTGGTGCCCGGCTCGCCCGGCGCGGTCACCTATGGCGACGAATGCCGGAAAATGGCGGACGCCATCGGCTATCCGGTGCTGATCAAGGCCGCGTCGGGCGGCGGCGGCCGCGGCATGAAGGTCGTCCCCGACGAGGACAGCCTGGAAAGCCTGATGGGTCAGGCGTCGAGCGAGGCCGCAGCGGCGTTCGGCGATCCGACCGTCTATATGGAAAAATATCTCGGCAACCCGCGCCACATCGAATTTCAGATCTTCGGCGACGGCCAAGGCAATGCCATCCATTTGGGCGAACGCGACTGCTCGCTCCAGCGCCGCCACCAGAAAGTGCTCGAAGAAGCGCCCTCGCCGATCATTTCGGCCGAGGAGCGCGCGCGCATGGGCGGCATCTGCGCCGACGCGATGGCGGCGATGCATTATCGCGGCGCGGGCACGATCGAATTCCTTTGGGAAAATGGCGAGTTTTTCTTCATCGAGATGAACACCCGCATCCAGGTCGAACATCCGGTGACCGAGATGATCACCGGCTTCGATCTGGTCCGCGAACAGATCCGCATCGCCGGCGGCGCTGGCCTGTCGGTGCGCCAGGAAGACCTGGAGTTCCGCGGCCATGCGATGGAATGTCGCATCAATGCCGAAGACCCGCGCACCTTCTTGCCCTCACCCGGCAAAGTAACCAATTATCACGCCGCGGGCGGCATGCACGTTCGCGTCGATAGCGGGCTGTATGCCGGCTATTCAATCCCGCCCTATTACGACAGCATGATCGGCAAGCTGATCGTTTATGGCCGCACCCGCGAAAGCTGCATGATGCGGATGCGCCGCGCGCTCGAGGAAATGGTGATCGCCGGGGTCAAGACCAACATCCCGCTGCATCAGGCGTTGCTCGCCGACCCCGACGTTATTCACGGCGATTATACGATCAAATGGCTGGAAGAGTGGCTGGCGCGGCAGGATGCGGAGGCGAAAGCCTGATCCATCTTAGCTTCGTCATTGCGAGCGCAGCGAAGCAATCTCCCGCCCTCGGCCTTACGCTAGACCGAGGGCGGGAGATTGCCGCGTCGCTTCGCTCCTCGCAATGACGATGAGCTGTGGCTTAGCTCACTTTCACTACCGCCCATTATTGGCTATGGGCTTTAACCATGGCCAAAAACGCATCTTTTTCAGCGCGCCCCGCCGCGATTTTTCTCCTCCCGCTCAGCCTGCTGGCCGCGCCCGCGCTCGCCCAAACCGGGGTGAAGGAGGATTCGGTCGTCCTGCAACCCGACAAGATTGCCGACGATGCGCCGGTGATCGCGGCGCAGATGGAACTGCCGAACTGGTCGGAAGAAAACGCGACCGCGCTGCTCAGCGTTATCGAGAAAATCGGCGCCGAAGGCCTGTTTGCCAAGGATTATAACCCCGACGCCCTCGCCGCGGCGATCCTCGCGGGCGATCAGGCGCGGCTCAACAAGACGGCGACCGACACCTTCCTGCTGCTTGCGACCCATCTGCGCGATGGCCGCACGCCGAATGCGGCACGCAAACAATGGTTCATGGTCGACAGCGACGCCGACAGCGAACCGTTGCTGTCGCTGCTCGGCACCGCGCTGAACGCGGGTTCGATCCGCGAAACGCTGATGGCGCTCAACCCGGTGCACCCCGATTTCGCGGCGCTCAAGGCCTCGCTTGCCAAAACCAAGGCGACCGCCGATGCCAACGCGATCCGCGTCAACATGGAACGCTGGCGCTGGATGCCGCGCGCGCTCGGCGACCGCTATGTCGTCAGCAACGTCCCCGAATATCTGACCCGCGTCGTTCACGGCGGCACGATCATCGCGACGCACAAGGCCGTCGTCGGCAAACCCTCGACCGCAACCCCGCAGCTCAACCCGATGGCGACCGGCATCATCGTCAACCCGACATGGACGCTGCCGCGCAGCATCATCAATGAAGGCATCGGCGCCACGATCGCGCGCAACCCCGCCTCGGCGCGCGCGCAGGGCTATACCTGGACGGGCAGCGGCAAGACCTTGTCGGTGGTGCAAAAGGCGGGCCCGGGCAACGCGCTCGGCGTGATGAAGATGGAGATGCTCAACGAGCATGCGATCTACCTCCACGACACTCCGTCAAAGGGCGCCTTTGCCGCTGCAGCCCGCGCGTTCAGCCACGGCTGTATCCGCACCGAAAAGGCGCTGCATTTTTCGGGGCTGATGGCGGTGATGTTCGCGGGTCAAAGCCCCGAAGTCTTTGGCGAGGCGATCGCCAGCGGCAAGACGACGCGCTTCGGCTTTGAAAACCCCTTCCCCGTCTATGTCGCTTATTGGACCGTCATTCCCGACGGCAAGGGCGGGATCAAGAAACTCGCCGACCTGTACGGCCGCGATGCGCCGGTGGTGGCCAGCTTTGCCAAGCCGGGCCGTCCGACCGCCGCGATCATCGCGCCGGTGGCACCGCCGGTGGTCCCGACCGTCGAAACCACCGCCCGCGTCACGACGCCGGGGACGAGCGGGATTTATTGAGCGGCGGATGGCGGCGGATTTGTCGACCTGAACAGTCGTCATCCTGGACTTGATCCGGGATCCATCCGCGCTAGCAGTATAGAGCCGCGCCAGCGGTCGTGGACCCCGGATCAAGTCCGGGGTGACGAAAACATGGCGGCAGTTCCCTACCCGAAAGCCGACGCTCCGCCTAATCCGCGGTCGTCGGAAACGTCCCGCTGACCGAACCAGCGCGGCGGATATTGTCGGCGACCGGGGGCAGCTGGAATGGCGCGGGCACCGGCGGCATCTCGCTCAGCCGGTCGGCGAACAGCAGCCGCCCCGGGCCGAGTTTGTAGAGGATCATCGGCAGCAGGTCTTCGCCAAAGACGAAGCATCCTTCGCTGCGCCCCAGCTTGCCCTGGGTCGCGATCAGCGACGGGTCGGCGTACCACGCACCATGGACGACGATGGCGCGCATATCGGCGCTGTAATTATCGGGCTCCAGCCCCGCGAGCCGCATCGACGACCCGTTGGCGCCCCAATAATAATCGCCGGTGCGATAGGCGCCGCGCGATGTCGCCAGGCTGCCCATGCGGTTCGAAAAGCTCTTGAGCCAGCCGTCATGTTGCGGGTCGGAGCCTCGGCCGTGGGTGACCGGGAACATATCGACCCTACCCGCCACCATATCGACCAGCGCAAAGCGCGGCCGGGCCGATGGCAGACCGAAATCGACAACGCCGACGCGGTCGGTCTGCGGGATATTGCGGCTCTGCATCGCCAGCTGCTGGCGCGCGACGGCCAGATAATCGACCGGCGGCGGTAACGGCGCCACCGGCTGCTGGATCCAGTCGGGCAGTTGCGCGCGCAACGGCGCGGCGGCCAGCGCCCCGGCCCCGGCCAGCCCGGCGAGCATCGCCCTGCGATCGAACAATTCAGTCACGTTTAACCCAACCCCGCATTGGCCGCCTTTGGCGATCCTTCGACTTTGCATAAGTCGTATATTGGCCGCGAAAGGCAAGCGGGTGGTTCCCTGTCATGCGGGCAGATGTGCCATATATGCTATGAATAGCGGGTTTACGGTCCGCTAAGCCGAAGTTAGGACGCGGTCCATGAACGCAACCATCTGGCACAACCCCGCCTGCGGCACGTCGCGCAAGACGCTCGCGATCCTGCAAGACACGCCGGGCATCGACCTGACGGTCATCGAATATCTGAAGCATCCCTATGCAGCGGACAAGCTGCGCCAGCTGTTCGCCGACGCGGGCCTGACCGCGCGCGCGGCGCTGCGGCTGCGCGGCACCGACGCCGAGGACCGCGGGTTAAACGACGCCAGCGAGGAAATCATCATCGCCGCGATGGCCGCCAACCCGGCCTATGTCGAACGCCCGATCGTCGAGACCGCCAAAGGGGTGCGGCTGTGCCGGCCGCAGGATTTGGTGCGCGAGATTCTTTAAGCGGCGGCGATCCGCCCGCCGCTGATCCAGAATCGGGTCACCGGCCCCGGCATGTCGGTGAACAGCGCCGCCTCGGTACCGGTCAGCCACGCCTGCCCGCCCTGCCCCGCGAGCCGCTCATAGAGCGCGCCGCGCCGCAAGGGATCGAGATGCGCCGCGACCTCGTCGAGCAGCAACACCGGCCGCTGGCCCCGCGCCCGCGCGACGCAATCGCTATGCGCCAGCACCAGCGACAACAGCATCGCCTTTTGCTCGCCGGTCGAACAGCGCGCCGCGGCGCGGCCGGTCGCGGCATGAACCGCGATCAGGTCGTCACGATGCGGACCGGCGGTCGCCCGCCCCGCCGCGGCGTCGATCCGCCGCCGCGCCAGGAACAACGCCTGCAACGCTGCGCCATCGTGCGGCGCCGCGCGCGCCGCACCGTCGCTGTCGACCAGCGTCAGCAGCGGGCGGGCAAAGGGCGCATCGGGCTGTTCGGCCAGCTCGGCCGACAAGGCCGTCAGCATATGTTGCCGCGCCGCATCCATCGCGGCGCCATGTTCGGCGAGCTGCGCCTCCAGGCTGGCCAGCCATTGCGGGTCGGCGCTGGCAGGGTCGGCCAGCAGCTTGCCGCGCGCGCGCAGCGCCGCCTCGTACCGGTTGCTGTGCTGGGCGTGGCGCGGATCGAGCGCGAGCACCAGCCGATCGAGAAAGCGGCGCCGATTGCCCGCGGTCTCCACAAACAGCCGGTCCATCGCGGGGGTCAGCCACAGCACCGCCAGCCATTCGCCCAGCGACGCCGCGGCGGCGGCGCTGCCGTTGATCCGCACGATCCGCCGCCCCGGGTGCGCAGGCTCGATCCCGGTCCCCAGCGACACCGGCGCCAGGTCGGCGGCGGCCGAAACCTCGGCGAACACGGCAAAACCGCCAGCCGCCCCGTCGCGCACCATCTCGCCCAGCGCCGCCCGGCGCAGCCCGCGGCCGGGCGCGAGCAGCGAAATCGCTTCCAATATATTGGTCTTGCCCGCGCCATTGTCGCCGTGGAGCGCGACCAGTCCCGGCCCCGCCGCCAGCTCGGCACCGGCATGATTGCGAAAATCAGTCAATGAAAGGCGGGTCAGCGTCATCGCCTATGCCGCTACCGCAGCTGCTCCCGCCACGCCAGCCCACAGCCGCCCGTGCCATCCCCGGCTGGGCGAACCACGCCATATCGATCACGTCGCCCAAAGCGCCGCTTGGTGCGTGACAATTTTCAATTATCGGTAATTTTGACCAATTCACCGCAATTATTGCGCTGAAATAATCTGTCGCAATGCCACAAACCCCGCTTAACCGCCAATGAATGAATTTGGCACGGTCCCTGCAGTAGTGTCGGCATCCACCGAATGGTTCGGATGGAAGGTTCAAGGAAGGAAAATATCATGGCCCATTTCAACGTCGACTCGTTCAAGAGCTATGCGATTGCCGCTGTTGCTTCGCTGTACTGCTCGATCATGTTCCTCGCCGCCGTCGGCCCCAGCAATCTGATCGCCTGATCAGCCGCGGCGCACAATCAACGCCGGCCATGCGGCCGGGATGGAAAGGAAAGAAATGAAACAGGGTTTTCGCAAGAATCGTCGCAATGGTGTGATCTTCGGCGTCTGCGCCGGGATGGCAGACCAGTTCGGCTTCGACGTCTTGTGGACGCGCGTCGGCTTTGTCGCTTTGACGCTGCTCGGCTTCGGCCTCCCACTGCTGCTGTACCTCGCGGTCGCGATCCTCGCGCCTTAAGGGCAGAGCATCAGGGCCGGACGCCTTTCAGGCGCAGTCGCACCGGCCCGCCTATCCCCAAGCAACCAAGGGCTCACCGGCCACCCCGGTGGGCCCTTTCCTATTTCGGCCGCACCGTGAAGCGATACGGAATATACAGGAACACCTCGGTCGCGCTCGCCTGTGCCCAGCTCAGCTGCTCGTTCAGCCCCTGGACCTCGACCCCATAATCGGGCCCAAAGGCGGTCGCACTCTTCAACGCTTCGGCCGCTACCAGCCGGACGATCTCGCCGCGATACTGGTCGGGGTTGATGATCGTCAGCGTGATGCCGCTGCGCCGCTCGATCAACGCGCGTCCCTCTGCCGGGACCGCCTTGATAAAGCCGTCGATCCGCGATTGCGCGCTGCCGACCGACCCCGCCAGCTTGGCCTTGACGAACACCGCAATCTCGCTGGTATCGGGTCGCCCGCCGCGGCCGAACGCAAGGTCGCGATAATTGGCGAGCGTGACCTTGCTCAGTTCGAATTCACCGGTGACCAGCTCGACGCCGGCCGCATCGGCGCGGCGGATCGCCGCGTCGATCATGGCATGGATTTCGCGCTTGCGAACCTCCTCCTCGCGCGAATCCGAAGTGAATTTAACCGGTTGGATCGCGCTGTCGGCGGGGCGGCGCAATCCGATGACGGTTTGTTCGTCCGACAGATAATCGGCCGAGGCGCGCTGGCCGGTGACGATCACTTCGCCTTCGATGTTGCTGTTATCCTGCGCGGCGGCCGCGCCGCTTGTCGCGGCCAGAACCAGTGCGGCGCCTGCCAGCCATGATCTGCTCATCCTGATATCCCTCCATCCCGAAATTCACTTGATGGACAAAGGCGTATCAGGTGGCGTGCCGAGCGGGAACGGGCAAAATATACCCGGTCATCGCGTGCATCGGAAACGCGCGCGCCCAAAGCAAAGGGGCTCGCCAGTCACCCGGCGAGCCCCCTTTTGTCTCAGGCATCGATGACGAGGCGGCTTATGCCTCGCTGTCACCTTCCGGACGATCCTCGACCATCACATCGTCGGCCGTGAAGTCTTCGCCCTGGACCTTGCCCAGCGGATCGTCGCCGATCGCCGCTTCGGGGCCCTGCGCCAGTTCGGCGGCATGCTCTTCGGCGGCGGTCGTCGGAGCGATCAGATGCTCCTGGTTGGCGGCGCGCATCGCAGCGCGCAGCGCGGCATCCTTGCTCGACGCGGTAACGCGGACACGGTTCATGGCAGCGCCGGTACCCGCCGGGATCAGGCGGCCGACGATGACATTTTCCTTGAGCCCGATCAGCGAGTCAACCTTGCCCTGCACCGACGCCTCGGTGAGAACACGCGTCGTCTCCTGGAACGATGCCGCCGAAACGAAGCTGCGCGTTTGCAGCGACGCCTTGGTGATGCCCAGCAGGACCGGACGGCCCTCCGCAGGCACGCCATTCTTCGGCAGCTTGGCGTTATATTCCATCATCTCCAGATAATCGAGCTGTTCGCCCGGCAGCAACGTGGTGTCGCCGCCAGCGGTGATCTCGACCTTCTGCAGCATCTGGCGAACGATCACCTCGATGTGCTTGTCGTTGATCTTCACGCCCTGCAGTCGGTACACTTCCTGGATTTCGGCGACCAGATATTCGGCCAGCGCCTCGACGCCCATGACGTCCAGAATGTCGTGCGGGTTCGGCGAACCGCTGATCAGCGCGTCGCCGCGCTTGACCTGGTCGCCTTCCTGCACTTCCAGCACCTTCGACTTGGGGATCAGATACTCGATCGGATCGCCTTCTTCCGGAACGATCGCAATCTTGCGCTTCGCCTTGTAATCCTTGACGAATTCAATGCGGCCGCTGATCTTGGCGATGACGCTGTTGTCCTTCGGAATGCGTGCTTCGAACAGCTCGGCCACCCGCGGCAGACCGCCGGTGATGTCGCGCGTCTTCGACGCTTCACGGCTGACACGGGCCAGAACGTCACCCGCCTGCACCGTCTGACCGTCCTCGACCGACAGCATCGTGCCGACCGCGAGCAGATAGCGCGCGGCTTCGCCCGAAGCATCGTCGAGCAGGGTCAGGCGCGGCTGAAGGTCTTCCTTCTTGGCGCGGCCCGCCGAACGATATTCGATCACGACGCGCTGGGCGATGCCCGTCGCTTCGTCGACCTGTTCGATCAGGGTCTTGGTATCTTCCAGATCCTGATATTTCACGACGCCCTGCTTTTCGGTGATCAGCGGCATGGTGAACGGATCCCATTCGGCAATCCGCTCGCCCTTCTTGATCTTGTCGCCGTCCTTGTGGAGGATTTGCGCACCATAAGGCAGCTTGTGCGACGCGCGCTCGCGGCCTTCGCTGTCGATCACCGCGACTTCGCCCGAACGCGCCAGCGCCAGGCGGCGCCCACGCTGATCGACGATCGTCGGCATGTCACGATATTCGATCGTCCCGTCCGAGATGGATTCGACGTTCGACTGTTCGTTGACCTGCGCCGCGCCACCGATGTGGAAGGTACGCATGGTCAGCTGGGTGCCGGGTTCACCGATCGACTGGGCAGCGATGACGCCGACCGCTTCGCCGATGTTCACCGGGGTCCCGCGGGCAAGGTCACGGCCATAGCATTTGCCGCACACGCCCAGCACCGCTTCGCAAACCAGCGGCGAGCGGATTTTGACCGACTGAACTTCGGCGTCTTCGATCCGCTGCGTCGTCGGTTCGTCGAGCAATGTGCCGACCGGCGCGATGACATTGCCGTCCTTGTCGACGACATCTTCCAGCGTCGTGCGACCCAGGATGCGCTCGCCCAGCGAGGCGATCGTCGAACCGCCCTGGATGATCGCGCGCATTTCCATGCCGCGTTCGGTGCCGCAATCTTCCTCGATCACGACGCAATCCTGCGACACGTCGACCAGACGGCGGGTCAGATAACCCGAGTTTGCCGTCTTGAGCGCCGTATCGGCCAGCCCCTTACGGGCGCCGTGGGTCGAGTTGAAATATTCAAGGACGGTCAGGCCTTCCTTGAAGTTCGAGATGATCGGGGTTTCGATGATCTCGCCCGACGGCTTGGCCATCAGGCCGCGCATCCCGGCGAGCTGCTTCATCTGCGCCTGCGAACCACGGGCACCCGAATGCGCCATCATATAGATGGAGTTGATCGGGGCCATGCGGCCGTCGGGCAGGATCGGCGTGGCACGGATTTCGTCCATCATCGCGTTCGCGACCTTGTCGCCGCACTGCGACCAGGCGTCGATCGCCTTGTTGTACTTTTCCTGCTGCGTGATCAGGCCGTCCTGATACTGCTGCTCGAAATCCTTCACCAGCGCGCGGGTTTCGTCGACCATGCCGACCTTTGACGCCGGGATGATCATGTCGTCCTTGCCGAACGAGATGCCCGCCTTGAACGCGTTGCGGAAACCCAGCGCCATGATGGCGTCGGCGAACAGCACGGTCTCTTTCTGGCCGGTGTGACGATACACCTGATCGATCACGTCGCCGATTTCCTTCTTGGTCAGAAGGCGGTTGACGACGTCGAACGGCACGGTGTGCGATTTCGGCAAACATTCGCCGATCAGCATACGGCCCGGGGTCGTTTCAAAACGCTTGAAATACTCCTTGCCGGCTTCGTCGGTCTGCGGAACGCGGCTGATGACCTTGCTGTGCAGCGTCACGGCACCAGTGAACAGCGCCTGATGCACTTCGGCCATATCGGCCAGCAACATGCCTTCACCGGGTTCGCCATCGCGTTCCAGCGACAGATAATAAAGACCCAGCACCATGTCCTGCGACGGCACGATGATCGGCTTGCCGTTCGCGGGGCTCAGGATGTTGTTGGTCGACATCATCAGCACGCGCGCTTCGAGCTGAGCTTCCAGCGACAGCGGCACGTGGACGGCCATCTGGTCACCGTCAAAGTCGGCATTGAACGCGGCGCAGACCAGCGGGTGAAGCTGGATCGCCTTGCCTTCGATCAACACGGGCTCGAACGCCTGGATGCCCAGGCGGTGAAGCGTCGGGGCGCGGTTCAACAGGACCGGGTGCTCGCGAATGACTTCGTCGAGGATGTCCCAGACTTCCTTGCGTTCCTTTTCGACCCACTTCTTCGCCTGCTTCAGGGTCATCGACAGACCCTTGGCGTCGAGGCGGGCATAGATGAACGGCTTGAACAGCTCGAGCGCCATCTTCTTGGGCAGGCCGCACTGGTGCAGCTTGAGTTCGGGACCGGTCACGATGACCGAACGGCCCGAATAATCGACGCGCTTGCCGAGCAGGTTCTGACGGAAGCGGCCCTGCTTGCCCTTGAGCATGTCGGACAGCGACTTCAATGGACGCTTGTTGGCGCCCGTGATCGTGCGGCCGCGGCGGCCGTTATCGAACAGCGCGTCGACGGCTTCCTGCAACATGCGCTTTTCGTTGCGGACGATGATGTCCGGCGCGCGCAGTTCCATCAGGCGCTTCAAACGGTTGTTACGGTTGATCACGCGGCGGTAGAGATCGTTCAGATCCGACGTCGCAAAGCGGCCGCCGTCGAGCGGCACCAGCGGGCGCAGTTCGGGCGGGATCACGGGAACGACTTCCAGGATCATCCATTCGGGGCGGTTGCCCGAATCGATGAACGATTCCACGACCTTGAGACGCTTGATGATCTTCTTGGGCTTCAGCTCCGACTTGGTCGTCGCCAGGTCTTCCATCAGGTCGACACGTTCCTGCTCCAGATCGAGATTTTCAAGCAGGACGCGGATCGCTTCGGCGCCGATACCGGCCGAAAAGGCGTCTTCGCCATATTCGTCCTGAGCGTCGAGCAGTTCGTCCTCGGTGAGCAGCTGGAATTTCTCGAGCGGGGTCAGGCCGGGCTCAAGGACGATATAGGCTTCGAAATACAGCACGCGCTCAAGCTGCTTGAGCTGCATGTCGAGCAACAGGCCGATGCGCGACGGCAGCGACTTCAGGAACCAGATGTGCGCGACCGGCGCGGCCAGCTCGATATGGCCCATGCGCTCGCGGCGGACCTTGGTCACCGTGACTTCGACACCGCATTTTTCGCAGACGATGCCCTTGTATTTCATGCGCTTATACTTGCCGCACAGGCACTCATAATCCTTGATCGGGCCAAAGATGCGGGCGCAGAACAGGCCGTCACGCTCGGGCTTAAACGTGCGATAGTTGATGGTTTCGGGTTTCTTGATCTCGCCGAACGACCACGAACGGATGCGCTCGGGGCTCGCGATGCCGATCTTGATCATGTCAAAGGTTTCGGGCTTGGCGACCGGGTTCATGAAGTTGGTAAGCTGGTTCATATTCTAGCTCCACTCTTCCCCCCTCGCGCTGGGCGAAGGGGGTGAGGATAAGATCTTATTCGGCGGCTTCGGGAAGGGCGTCGGGCGCCTCGTCGGGGTCCTGCTCCGCATGCGAAGACAGTTCGACGTTGAGGCCCAGCGAGCGCATTTCCTTGACGAGCACGTTGAAGCTCTCCGGAATGCCGGCCTCGAAGGTGTCGTCGCCCTTGACGATCGCTTCGTAAACCTTGGTGCGGCCGATCACGTCATCGGACTTCACCGTCAGCATTTCCTGGAGCGTGTACGCCGCGCCATAGGCCTGGAGCGCCCAGACCTCCATTTCCCCGAAGCGCTGGCCACCGAACTGCGCCTTACCGCCCAGCGGCTGCTGGGTGACGAGGCTGTAGGGGCCGATCGAACGCGCGTGGATCTTGTCGTCGACCAGGTGATGGAGCTTCAGCATATAGATGTAGCCCACCGTCACCTTGCGATCGAAGCGATCGCCGGTGCGGCCGTCGTACAGGTCCGACTGACCCGATTCATGCAGCCCCGCGAGGGTCAGCATGTTGGTCACATCGGCTTCCTTGGCACCGTCGAACACCGGGGTCGCAAACGGCACGCCAACCCGTAGGTTTTCGGCCATTTCAACGATGTTATCGGCATCGCGCGACTTGATGTCATCGGCATATTCACTGCCATAGACATGCTGAAGCGCGTCGCGGACGGCTTCGGGCATCTGACCGCCGGTCACATCGGGATTGGCATCGCGCCATTCGTCGAGCGCCTGCGTCACCCGCTGCCCCAGACCGCGCGAAGCCCAGCCAAGGTGGGTTTCCAGGATCTGCCCGACGTTCATGCGCGACGGCACGCCCAGCGGGTTCAGCACGATGTCGACATGGGTGCCATCCTCCAGGAACGGCATGTCCTCGACCGGCAGCATCCGCGAAATGACGCCCTTGTTGCCGTGACGGCCGGCCATCTTGTCGCCCGGCTGCAGCTTGCGCTTCACCGCGACAAAGACCTTGACCATCTTGAGCACGCCCGGGGCGAGTTCGTCGCCGCGCTGCAGCTTTTCGACGCGATCTTCATATTTCGCGTTGATGCGCTTGATCGCGTCATCATACTGCGCCTTGATCGCTTCCAAAGCGGTCTGGCTGTTGTCTTCGACAACCGCCAGCTTCCACCAATCGGCGCGATCAAGTTCGACCAGCATCTCTTCGCTGACGACGTCGCCCTTCTTCAGACCCTTCGGCACCGCGCTGGTCGTCTGACCGATCAGCAAATCTTTTAGGCTCGAGAAGGTCGCACGGTTCAGAATCGCGCGCTCATCGTCGGCGTCCTGCTTCAGCCGCTCGATCTCTTCGCGTTCGATCGCGATCGCGCGCTCGTCCTTGTCGATGCCGTGGCGGTTAAAGACGCGGACTTCGACGACGGTACCCGACACGCCCGGCGGCAGGCGAAGCGAGGTGTCGCGGACGTCGCTGGCCTTTTCGCCAAAGATCGCGCGCAGCAGCTTTTCTTCCGGCGTCATCGGCGATTCACCCTTGGGGGTGATCTTGCCTGCCAGAATGTCGCCCGGGCCGACTTCGGCACCAATATAGACGATGCCCGCTTCGTCGAGGTTGCGGAGCGCTTCCTCGCCGACGTTCGGGATGTCGCGGGTGATGTCTTCAGGGCCAAGGCGGGTGTCGCGCGCGGTGACTTCAAATTCCTCGATGTGGATCGAGGTGAAGACGTCGTCCTTCACGATGCGTTCGCTGATGAGGATACTATCCTCATAATTATAGCCGTTCCACGGCATGAACGCGACGAGCACATTCTTGCCCAGCGCCAGCTCGCCCAGCTCGGTCGACGGACCGTCGGCGATGATATCGCCAGCACGCACGATTTCGCCCACCTTCACCAGCGGACGCTGGTTGATGCAGGTGTTCTGGTTCGACCGCTGGAACTTCTGGAGGCGATAGATGTCGACGCCCGACTTGCCGGGTTCGACCATATCGGTCGCACGGATAACGATACGCGTCGCATCGACCTGGTCGATCACGCCGCCGCGGCGCGCCGCGATGGCGGCACCGGAGTCACGCGCGACGGTTTCTTCCATGCCGGTGCCGACGACGGGCGCCTCGGCGCGCAGCAAAGGCACCGCCTGACGCTGCATGTTCGATCCCATCAGGGCGCGGTTGGCGTCATCGTTTTCCAGGAACGGGATCAGCGACGCGGCGACCGAAACCAGCTGCTTCGGCGACACGTCCATCAACGTGATCTGATCCTTGGGCGCCATCAGAAACTCGCCCGCTTCGCGCGCCGAGATCAGCTCGTCGATAAAGCTGCCGTCGGCGTTCAAATCGGCGTTCGCCTGCGCGACGGTGTGCTTCTGCTCTTCCATCGCCGACAGATAGACGACCTCGGTCGTCACCTTGCCGTCGATGATCTTGCGGTACGGGGTTTCGATGAAACCATATTTGTTGACGCGCGCAAAGGTGGCGAGCGAGTTGATCAGACCGATGTTCGGGCCTTCCGGCGTTTCGATCGGGCAGATACGGCCATAATGGGTCGGGTGAACGTCGCGGACTTCAAAGCCCGCACGCTCGCGGGTCAGACCGCCCGGCCCAAGCGCCGACACGCGGCGCTTGTGGGTGACTTCGGACAGCGGGTTGGTCTGATCCATGAACTGCGACAGCTGCGACGAACCAAAGAATTCGCGCACCGCGGCGACCGCGGGCTTGGCGTTGATCAGGTCGTTCGGCATGACCGTCGACACATCGACCGAGCTCATGCGCTCCTTCACCGCGCGCTCCATGCGGAGCAGGCCGACGCGATACTGGTTTTCGAGCAGCTCGCCGACCGAACGGACGCGGCGGTTGCCGAGGTTGTCGATATCGTCGATTTCGCCCTTGCCGTCCTTCAGGTTCACCAGCTCCTTGACGACCGCGAGGATGTCGTCGCTGCGCAGCGTGGTGACCGTGTCCTCGGCGTCGAGGCCAAGGCGCATGTTCAGCTTGACGCGGCCCACCGCCGACAGGTCGTACCGCTCGGGGTCAAAGAACAGGCCGCCGAACAACGCTTCGGCGGTTTCGCGCGTCGGCGGTTCGCCGGGACGCATGACGCGGTAGATGTCGCTCAGCGCCTGGTCGCGATCCTCGGCCTTGTCGGCCTTCAGCGTGTTGCGGATCCACGGACCGGTGTTGTTGTGGTCGATGTCGAGCAGCACCAGCTTCTCGATACCGGCGCTGTCGATCTTTTCGAGATTTTCGGCCGACACTTCGTCACCGGCTTCGATGTAAATCTCGCCGGTCGCGTCATTGACCAGGTCATAGGCCGAATAGCGGCCAAAGATTTCCTCGGTCGGGATGAGCAGCGTGTCGAGACCGTCCTTGGCCGCCTTGTTGGCGAGGCGCGGGCTGATCTTGTGCCCGGCGGCGAACACGACTTCGCCGGTCTTGGCGTCGACGACGTCGAACGCCGGCTTCGACCCGCGCCAGTTTTCGACCATGAACGGCACTTTCCAACCATTCCCGGCGCGCTCAAAGACGAGGCGGTCGTAGAAATGGTTGAGGATTTCCTCGCCCGACATGCCCAGCGCATAAAGCAGACTGGTCACCGGCAGCTTGCGCTTGCGGTCGATACGGACGTTGACGATGTCCTTGGCGTCGAATTCAAAATCGAGCCACGAACCGCGATAGGGAATGACGCGGGCAGCGAACAGGAACTTGCCCGACGAGTGGGTCTTGCCACGATCATGGTCGAACAGCACACCCGGCGAACGGTGCATCTGCGACACGATGACGCGCTCGGTGCCGTTGACGAAGAAGGTGCCGTTCTCGGTCATGAGCGGCATGTCGCCCATGTAAACGTCCTGCTCCTTGATATCGAGCACCGAACGGGTGTCGGTTTCGCTGTCGACTTCAAAGACGATCAGACGCAGCGTGACCTTCATCGGCGCCGCATAGGTGATGCCGCGCTGGCGGCATTCGTCGACGTCATATTTCGGCGATTCGAGTTCGTAATGGACGAAGTCGAGCTCGGCGGTGCCGGCGAAATCGCGGATCGGAAAAACGCTGCGCAGCGTCTTTTCCAGGCCCGAAACATAGCCGACCGAGGGGTCGGACCGCAGGAATTGTTCATAGGATTCGCGCTGCACCTCGATGAGGTTAGGCATTTCCACCGCTTCGTGGATGTTGCCGAACAGCTTGCGGATCCGCTTGCTTGCGGTTGCTTCGAGGGTCTTGCCCACCGACTTCGCCTTGGTCGCCATAAGTGATTGTCTCGCCTGTCAAAAATCCAAATCGCGGGCGCTCCGACGCGAAAAAAGCCGCAGGCAACCGTTGCCGGTTTACCGCAGCTTTCCAACGCCTGTCGAAATCCCCGCCGACCTATCCGTACAATCCGCTGCGCAAGGCGGACTCTATCTCGAACGATGGGGTGTGACGGCGATATAGGATTTGCGGGGCAAGGTGTCAACGCTGTTGGGGCGGTTGTCGATGATCGCGGCCGTCCGTTTTGGGGTGGGGCGCGGACGCCAAATCCTCTCCCCTTGAGGGAGAGGATAGCGCAGCTTGCTCCGCAGGAGCTAGCGAAGCTTGGAGAGGGGATGAGCCGCAAGCGGGCGTAAACCCCCTCTCAACTGCGGCTAGGCAGCAAGCTGCCAAGCCTTCGTATCTCTCCCTCAAGGGGAGAGAATAAGAACATCCTACGTCCGCAATCGGTCGCAAGCTACCGTTTCCTCTTTTCGTCACCCCGGACTTGATCCGGGATCCAGACGCCTAAAACACCCCCTTCAACAACCCCGCCGGATTGCGCCGCAGCGCCGCTTCCTCGCCCGCCATATAATGGAATATGCCCTTTAACGCCTGCTCGGTCACCGACCGGGTCAACCCGTCGCGCGTCAGTCCCGCCGACGCCATCAGCGAATTGCCCTTCGCCAGCTGGTCGAGCTGGCGATAGGCGCCGACATTCTCCAGCGCCGATCCGATCAGCGGCGACACTTTTGTGAACAGCACGCCGCCCGCGCTCGTCTGCAGATAGCGCGTCGCGCCATCCTTTTTCGACACCAGAGCCGGCGCATCGGTCCAGCGCAGATTGTCGATCGCGGCGCGAAAGATCGGCTTCGCCTCGCCCGCCGCCTGCCCGCCGGCATCGTTCAGGCTTTTGGTCAGGTTGGTGGTGAGCCCCAGCTTGTCGCCAACGCCGAACAGCTTCGACGCCAATTTGCCGCCCGCCCCCGGCAACAGGATACGCACCGCGGTGTCGCGGTAAAATGCGCCCGGTTGCGCCAATTTGTCGAGCGCCCCGTCCGACGCGCCGCCGATCAGTCCCTTCACCCCGCCGCGCGGCAATTTCGCCAGCGCCCACGGCGCCTGCGCCAGCGCCGCCATGCCCACCGCGGCCGCCAACACCATCCGCCGCGCCATCATCGCATCGCCTTGCATGGCATCCTCCCTTTCGCATGATCCGCCCGCAGACCTAACAGCATTGGCGCCGCCACCAAAGCAGGTTGTCGGCGCCCAGATCGCCCCCGGTCGCGGGTATGCCGCTGATCACGCCCTATTTATTGATAAGCGATATATTCTTGACGAAAAGCGATATACAGCATATTGATATTCAATATATCACATATTGGAGTTCGATATGACAAGCCCATCTAGCCAACCGGTCCTGCTGATCACCCGCGCGGTGATCCTCTTGATCATGGGTCTCATCGCCGTCGCCGCGACCATTCTCGTCGCCACGGCGGCAATCCTGCCCTTTTACTGGACCGAGGTGGCGCAGCAGATCGCGGTCGAAAAGCCCGGGCTCGATGCCGCGGCGCTCTATCCATGGCTCTATGTCGTCTTTGCGCTTGGCCTGGTGGCGCTGCTGCTCATCCTGACCATCATGCGCAAATTGTTGGCGATCGTCGGCAGCGTCGCGCTGGGCGATCCGTTCGCGATGGCCAATGCGGTGCGGCTCAAAGCCATCGGCTGGCTGATGGTCGCCCTGCAACTGATCGGCATCCCGCTGTCGCTCGCCGCGGGCGAGGCGGCCGACCTGTTCGGCCGTAATAACGTCGGCTTCGACTTTTCGCTCAACGCGGTCTTGTCGATCCTGCTCGTTTTTGTCCTCGCCGGCATCTTCGAACAGGGCGCCGCGATGGGCGACGAGCTGGAAGGAACCGTCTGATGCCCGTGATCGTCAAGCTCGACGACCTGCTCCACGACCGGCGCATGACGCTGACCGAACTGGCCGACCGCGTCGACATCACGCTCGCCAATCTGTCGATCCTGAAAACCGGCAAGGCCAAGGCGATCCGCTTCTCGACCCTCGCCGCCATCTGCACCGCGCTCGAGTGCCAGCCCGGCGACCTGCTGACCGTCGACCCGGGGGGCTAAGCCGCCAACGACCAAGGCGGGACGCCTTTTACGCCGCCATGCGCAACCGGTTCCGTCCGTCGCGTTTTGCCATATAGAGCGCCTTGTCGGCGCGCTGGAGCAGGTCTTCGACGCTTGCCTCGCCGGCATAGACCGCCAGCCCGATGCTGACCGTGACCCCCGGCAAACCAGCGGCCGCGCCGTCGGTATCGGCCTGAACCGCCTTGCGCACCCGTTCGGCGACCAGTTCGGCCGACAGCGCGCTGCGACCCTGCAAGATGCAGACAAATTCCTCGCCGCCGAACCGGCCGACCATGTCATCCTCGCGCAGCGACGCCTTGGCGCGCTGGCCGACGCGGCGGATCACCTTGTCGCCAGTGGCGTGGCCGTGCAGGTCGTTGATCTGCTTGAAATGATCGATGTCGAAAATCGCGACCGCCAGCGGCGCGCTGTCCTGCGTCGCGTTCCGCAATGCCTGGTCGAGGAACGCCAGCGTGTGGCGGCGGTTCGGCAGCCCGGTCAGCATGTCGGTGTTGGCGACCCGTTCGGCCGCGCTGCGCGCCGCCTCCAGCACACGGGCATTTTCGACCGTCTCGGTGACGTCCTGGACGGTCCCGAAAATCCCGATCGCCTTGCCGCCGCGGCTCTTGTCAATCGACCCGTGCGATTTCACATGCCGGACTTCACCGTCGGCGCGCAGAATCCGGCCCTGAAACACGAACGGTTCGCCCGACCGGACCGCGTCGGCCAACGTCTTTTGCACCGCCACCCGGTCGTCGGGCAGATATTGCGCGACGCTGTAATCGACATCGACCGGCATCCCGGGCTCCAGCCCATGGACGCGATAGGTCTGGTCCGACCACTGGATCGTCCAGCGCACCAGGTCGACGCGCCAATGACCGACCAGCGCCGCCGCCTCGGCCTGCAACAGCCAGCGGTTGCTCTGTTCCAGCCGCTTCGCCAGCCGCCGTTGCACCACCAGCAGCGCGGCGAGCGGCAGCGCGACGAACAGCATCGTCACCAGATAGAATTGCAGGAACAGCACCTCGACCTTTTGCGTCGCGTCCATCGCGGCAATCGGTCCATGGCCCTGCCCGGTCAGCAACGCCGCGATGATCGCGACGATCAACATCCCCGCCGCGGCGCCGAACGGCCCCAGCCGGTACGAGGCAACAATGACCGCGACGCACGGCGCGAAAGTGGCGGGGAATTCGGACTGCGAAAAGGACACGCCGGTAACAAAGGCCGCCACGGTCAACAGCGCGATCGCTTCGGCTTTCATCGCCGTCGGCACATTGTTCAGTGCGTTCGATCGCACCATCCGCGCCAGCATCACGATCGGCGGGGTGACGATCAGCATTCCCAGCGCCACCGTCGTCATCCACGACAGAAAGAAATCGAGCCCGTTGCCGGTCAATATCGCGGCCATGCCCGCGCTCGCCGCGCTTGCGATCAGGGCTGCGAAGCAAAAACTCCCGACCGCGCGCGGCCCCATGAACGATATTTCGCCGGGTTCGCGGCGCCGCACCAGCCACAGCGCAATCGCCGCCTCGGCGGCGTTTGCGGTGGTGTAGGCGGCGGCGGTCGCCGCCTCGATCCCCTGGGTCATGTTGGCGCCGATGCTCGCCGCCGCCATGCCGGCAAAGGCGGCGAGGCGCGCGTGCGCCGGCATCAACAGCAACAGCGCCAAAAGATAGCCGCTGGGCGGCCAGATGGCGGCGATATTGTCGGCGCCCTTGGTCGCGTGCAGCGACAGGTTCGCGAGCAGGAAATATCCGGCTGCGGTCAGGAGGAACCAGAATATCGCCTCGACGCGGGGGGATAGCGACCGGGTCATCAGACCAGATAGCCGAAAAGAGGGAAAGAAACCGCTAACATATCGCCGCCTCCCCCTGTTTATCGCGCGATCAGTTCGCGTCGCCCCTCAATCGATGCCGCCAAAGGTCAGGCCGACCACCTTGTCGACCATCGCTTCGTCCCATTCCAGCCGCCGGTCGAGGATCAACATCGCCAGGCCATGGACCAGCGCCCAGGCGTGCAGCGCCGCCGTATCGGGGTTTTCGACCCCCGGCAACGCCTCTCCCACCCCGGCGCGGAGCAGGTTATAGGCCACTTCGCCGCCGTCGCCGCCGACATTGGCGTGGCGCGCCGACATCTGCCGCGTAAAGCTCAGGCGGAACAGCGCGGGCTCGTCGTGGGCAAAGCGGACATAGGTTATGCCCGTTGCCTTGAACCCATTGCGCCCGCCCCCGGCCTTCAGCCACGCCTGTGCCTGCCGCGCGCCGAGGCGCCGCAGCCCTTCGTCGGCGAGCGCGTCGAGCAACGCTTCCTTGTCCGGAAAGTGGCGGTAAAGCGCGGTTGCGCTGACCCCGACGTCGCGCGCCAGCGCGCGCAGGCCCAGCTCGCCATCGTCGCCCGCCTCCAGCCGTTTCAGCCCCGCCGCGATCACCGCCGCGCGCAGGTCGCCATGATGATAAGCGCCCGCCGCTTTCGCGCCGTCGCTTTTTATGTTGACACTGTTATCTTGTTCGATCATGTTGTCACCGTAAACATTACGAGTCGCCAGCGCAACCCCCACGCTGGCCGGAGGCCAGTTTATCCCGAGCGGCCGGCCTGCCGGCCAGCCGAGGGGCGGCACTTTCGCCAACATCCGTAAGGAGCAATATCATGGCAAGCAACGTCGAAACCCTCATCCGCGGCGCGGTGACCAAAGGCATCGGCAAGGTCGCCGACTTCAACCGCAAGCGCCTGCCCCGCCCGACCGACGCGCACCCCTTCCTCACCGGCATCCACCAACCGATGACCGAGGAACTGACGCTCGAAGGGCTGCGCGTCGAAGGCGAGATCCCCGCCGCGCTGACCGGCCGCTATCTGCGCAACGGCCCCAACCCTGCCGTCGCCCCCGATCCCGCCAGCTATCACTGGTTCACCGGCGCGGGCATGGTCCACGGCATCCGCATCGAAGGCGGCAAGGCCGACTGGTATCGCAATCGCTGGGTGCGCGGCGCCGAAGCCTGCGAAATGCTGGGCGAGGCGCTGCCCCCCGGCCCGCGCGAAGGGCGCAACGATGCCCCGAACACCAATGTCGTCGGTCTCGCCGGCCGCACCTTCGCGATCGTCGAAGCGGGCGGCAAACCTGTCGAGCTGGGCTATGAGCTGAACACCATCGCGCACAACCCGTTCGACGGCACCCTCGTCGGCGCCTACACCGCCCATCCGCACCACGACCCCGTCACCGACGAAACGCACGCGATCACTTATCGCGGCGACGAGCCGAACAAGGTCTGGCACGTCGTGATGGACAGCAACGCGCACGTCATCCGCGAAGAGGCCATCGCGATCAGCGACGGCCCCTCGATCCACGACTGCGCGATCACCGCAAATTACGCGTTGGTTTTCGACCTGCCGGTCACCTTCTCGATGAAGATGCTGCTCGCGGGCTATCGCTTTCCCTATGCGTGGAATGACGCCCACCCGGCGCGCGTCGGCCTCCTCCCCAGGAAAGGCAGCGGCGATACGATCGTCTGGGTGCCGGTCGAGCCCTGCTATGTCTTTCACCCCGCCAATGCGTATGAAACCGCGGACGGCAAGGTGATCGTCGATGTTGTGGCGCATGAGACGATGTTCGCGAGTTCCAAGCGCGGCCCGGACAGCGAGCGGTCACGGATGGAACGCTGGACGATCGACCCCGCCGCCGGAACGACGACGCGCGCCGTCCTTCACGATCATCCCCAGGAATTCCCGCGCTATGACGAGCGACTGACGACGCGGCCCTATCGCTACGCCTATTCGGTTGCGCTACCCGATCGCGCGACCACCGAGATGGAAATTGCCGACACCAGATTGTTTCGTCACGATCTCGATCGCGGTACGACCGCCATCCACGATTTCGGCCCCGGCCGCCACCCCGGCGAATTCGTGTTCGTCCCGCGCAGCGCCAATGGCGCCGAGGATGACGGCTGGCTGATCGGCCTGGTCGTCGACATGAACGACCAGACGACCGCGCTGGTTATCCTCAACGCCGATGATTTTACCGGGTCACCGCAAGCTGTCGTGCATCTGCCGCACCGGGTTCCGCCCGGCTTTCACGGCAACTGGGTTGCGGACTGACGCGCACCATCAGCGCCTCGGTCACGCGCAGCGACCGTTCATTGTCGACATCGATCGCCGTCGCCCCGTTGCTCACCAGCAGCGGGGCGACTTCGAGATTCAGGTGCCGCGAAATACGCGCGAAGATATGGTGGATCGGTCCGAGGCCGAAACGAAAGCGCAGCAAATTGATCAGCCCGAAAGCCTGCATCACCCGCAGCGGCTTTTTGACGAACTGGCCGCCGCCGCGAAACGCCTCGGTCGCCTTCAGCGCGCCAGGATGACTGATCCAGTAAGCATTGCAGTTCGACACCGCGACGTCCGAAAATTCGTAAAAGCGCCGCTGGCCTTCGGGGTGCACCGCAAGGACATCCTCGCGCCGCGCCAGCGCCACCCCCGCCTCGACGTAGAGACGCGCGGCCTCGGCGCCGATTTCGGCGATCGTTTCGGGCGTCAGCAGACAATTGTCGGCGGTCGTGATCAACAGCGGGAAACTGGCGACGCCTGCCACCGCCAGAACCGAGTCCGCCAGATTGTCCGCGGCGGGAACAACGATCAGGCGGTTGCCCAACAATTTGATCACCGGGTCATTCAGCTCGGCGAGCAAACCCAAGTGGTGGGTGGATATGAATATCTGCTTGGCCGCGCTACGCGCCGCGCTGCTCAGCACATGCGCGATCATCGGCCGCCCGGCCACGGGGACGAGGCATTTGTCGGCGACGCCATGAGCCGCAGCCAACGCATCGACCGCCCCCGGCCGACGACCCGCGAGGATCAGGATCGCGCCGATCATGCCGCGTCGCGCCGCGCGATCGCCGGAGCGATCTGACGGATCATGCTTTCGGCGACGATCGTTTCGATCAGCGCCGCGTGGGTGAAGCCCGCGATCGCCGCAGAGCGCGCGAACAGCTTTTCCGACCACAGGTTACAGTTGAGATTGACCTCGAGCAGCCGCACGTCGCCGGTCGCCTGATCGACGCGGAATTCGAAGCGGCCATAGTCGAAGGGACGAAACACATCGGCCATGCGGCGGGTATATTCGACGACCTGGCGGCTGATCAGCGGATCGTCGAGGCGCTTGATGCAATAGCCGACGTTACCGACCAGATCGCGCTTTTCCTGATAGGTGCGCAGCTGGGTGGGATCGTCTTGCTCGAAAATCATCATCGGCAGCATCGCGGGCTCGTCGTCCAGCGTGATCACCGGCACTTCGATATCGCTGCCGTCGATGAAGGGTTCGACGAGCGCGTCATGGTCGAGCGCGTGGATCTCGGCGATCGACTGCGCCAGTTCGACGCGGTCGTGCGCGTCGCGGACGCCCCATGACGCCGAGCTGTTGTTCGGTTTGATCACCCAGCGCCGGGCGGGCGGACAGCGCGCCACGTCGATCGGCGCGCCGCGGCGGAACAGCGCCCACGGCGCGGTCGGCACCCCGCGTGCCGCGGCCTCCAGCTTGGTCAGATGCTTGTCGTCGGACAGCCCCCGCACGATCGGCGAAGCGCCCAGATAGGGCAGGCCATGCTGGTTGCACAGCAAGGGCAGCAGCATTTCCGAATTGAAAAAGCCGCCGCGATTGAGCAGCGGGAAGACGAAATCGGCAGCGGGCCGATCGAACAGTGCGGCATAACTGTCCGCGATCAGCAACTCGATCCCCAGCTCCTCGAGCGTCTCGCGCATTTCGCGGTGATACAGCGCGTGATTGCCGTCGTCGGCATGCAGACCGCCGGTCCAGCGGGCGTGCTTGGCGATGAACAACAGGCGCTGCGTTTCACGCAGATGGGTCGGCAGCCGGGTGGGTGCAAGATCGGTCGTTTTCATGGCCCGCGTTGACCATGGCGAAGTTGCGCCGCGATGACGAAATGGTGACGCCGGACGACGCCAAACCGCAAAGCCATTGTCATTTTTGTATTTCACACCTGAAAAACTTGGCCTTTTTCGACCTATCGCTCCACGGCCGCGCCATGCGTCCGGTCGCAAACCCGGTCGCTGCGCGCGACCAATAGCGGCGGAATCTTCGCCATGCCGTTCGGCAGCCACGGCTCGTCCCGGAAAGGGAGACGCTCGGGCAGCGGTTTTCCGGCGCGGTTCGTTCGTCCTTCACTATGATGAAAAATATCGCCCTCTCCCGCCCCGCCACGAGCGCGATTGCCGCGTTCCTGGTTCTGTCCACCCCCAGTGCTTTCGCTCAGGAAGCGCCCACCATCACGATGACCCCGCCGGTCGCTGCGCCGACGGCACCGACACCGCAAACCCCGCCCACCGTCGCCGAGCCGAGCGCGCCCGCCCCCGTGGCGGCGCCGCAGACCGCTGCCCCGGCGCCGGTCATCCGGGTGCCGCTCGACATCGCACCGGTTGAAAGCACGGCAACGCCGCCGCCGACGCCGCGCGCGGAAACGCCCGCTCCGGCCCGCACGGCGCGTACCGCTCCGCGTGTTCGCCCCGCTGCCGCCGCGCCGGTGGCCGTTGCGGCAGCCGCCGCGCCGGTAGCCGACACAGCGCCGCCCGCGAACATCACGCCGATCGCCGCACCGATGGCGCTCCCTGCCGAACCGGCGGTTGACGCCGCGCCGCTGCCCGCCGAAACGGCGACCGCAGCGACCGCAGCGACGAGCGATTTCCCTTGGGAGATCGCTGGCGGCGCCGCGGCGCTGCTCATCGTTGGCGGTGCCGGCCTCGCCTTTGCCCGTCGTCGCCGTGCATCCGGCGCGGTTGCTGAGGACGCTCCGGTTCAGCGCCATGCGCCAGTGATGGCGGCTGCTCCGGCGGCCAGCGACGCCGAGCCCTGGATCAGTCCCGCCTATGCACCGACGCCGCGTGCGCAGACCCCCTCGGCCCCGCGCACCACCCCGGCATTTGCCGCCGCGCCGAGCGGCAGCATGGGACGTCACGAAGCCATGGCCATGGCTGGCCCGACGCCGGACAATCCGTTCGCGACGCTGAACAAGCGTCTGAAGCGCGCCCGCTTTCTCGATCGCCAGGAACGCGTCGCCTACGACGATACGCTGAGCGCGCAGAAGGATATGACGCGCAAGCCGGTTAGCGCGTGGGAGATCGCCCAGCGCCCCGCCCCAGCGTTGCAGGAACAGGAAGTGCGTCGTCCCGAACCCACGCGCGGCAGCGTCACCACGACGTTCCGTCCGGGATATTCCAACCGCTAATCCCGATATTCCGCGGCGGTCCCTCGCCGCACAAAAAAAAGGGCGGTGCCTCGCGGCGCCGCCCTTTTCTTTTGTCCTGGAGCCCGGCCGGATGAACCGGCCGGTTCCTGCCAACCGAATTACTTCAGTTCGACAGTCGCGCCGGCTGCTTCGAGACGCTTCTTGAGCTCCTCAGCTTCAGCCTTGTTGACGCCTTCCTTGATGGCCTTCGGTGCGCTTTCGACGAGCGCCTTGGCTTCGCCGAGGCCCAGACCGGTGATCGCGCGAACTTCCTTAATCGCGTTGATCTTGTTGCCGCCGTCACCCGTCAGGATGACGTCGAATTCGGTCTGCTCTTCAGCAGCCGGGCCAGCAGCGGCAGCAGCCGGAGCGGCAGCAACGGCAGCAGCAGCCGAAACGCCCCACTTTTCTTCGAGCATCTTCGACAGGTCAGCCGCTTCGAGGACGGTCAGCGTCGACAGTTCTTCAACGATCTTTGCAAGATCAGCCATGTTCATTCTCCATCAGAACCGGGATGTCCCGGCAGTAAGTTTCAAAGGTAGTTCGAAATCACGCTGCTTCTTTGGCGGCATATGCGCCAAAAACCCGCGCCAACTGGCCCGCCGGAGCTGCGGCAATCTGCGCAACCTTGGTAGCCGGAGCCTGCACCAGACCAATGATCTTGGCGCGCAGCTCGTCGAGCGAGGGAAGCGAAGCCAGCGCCTTCACGCCATTCACGTCGAGCACCACGTCGCCCATGCCGCCGCCAACGATTTCAAGTTTGTCGTTGGTCTTGGCAAATTCCACCGCGATCTTTGCCGCCGCGACCGGATCGGTCGAGGTTGCCAGGGCGGTGGGGCCGGTCAGCAGTTCGCCGATCCCGCCATAGGACGTGCCGTCGAGCGCGATTTTGGCAAGACGGTTCTTCGTGACGCGAAAGTCGGCTCCTGCGTCGCGCATTTGCTGGCGCAGCACCGTCGACTGAGCGACGGTCATGCCCAGGTTGCGGACGACCACAACCGAGGCAGCTGATGCCAGCGTAGCGTTCAGCGAGGATACGGCTTCGGCCTTTTCCGTACGATCCATGCCTATACTCCACTCTGTGCCCGGATGCGCCCACGCCGAAACGCACGCGCCGCCGGGCGGCTAAAAAACGCAGATACAGGCGCGAGCCAAGGCTCACCTGCATTTGCGTTGGCGATGTCCGAAGGGGTCGGTCAAGACGCGTCGCCTGAACACGCAGGCGGGCGACCGAAAAAGACTGTTCCCCGTCTCGGCTGGAAATTAAGCAGGGCAAATCCCCTGCACCAACTGTCTCGGACGGAATTGCCACAAGCGAACCCGCGGCAACACGGGGGCGCTATTAGCCGGAAACGGCCGGAAGTCAAGGCGCGGGGCGGAAGTTGGCGAAAGTGTCGCGCAGCGTGCAATCGCCCTCTTGCAAAGTTCGCTTTAAGATATATCGTAGACGCATCAAGAATCACTCAAAAGGAATGATAATGATTTTTTATGCGAAAATGAATGGCCGCGGTTGTGGCGGGCGGCATGCGATGCATCGCGGCGCCGGACGCGGCTTTGGCCATGGCTTCGGGCACGGCTTTAGCGGCCGACGCGGTGGCGGCGGCCGGGGCGAGCGCGGCGGACGGCAACGGATGTTCGACAGCGGCGAGCTGCGGCTGGTGCTGCTCAAGCTGATCGCCGACGAACCGCGCCACGGATACGACCTGATCCGCCAGATCGAGGAGTTGACCGGGGGCGCCTATGCGCCCAGCCCCGGGGTCATCTATCCGACGCTGACGATGCTCGATGACATGGGCCAGATCGAAGCGCAGCAGAGCGAGGGCGCCAAAAAGCTGTTCGCGATCACCGATGCCGGACGCGCCGAGCTGGCAGCCAACACCGAAACCGTCGATGCCGCGATGGCGCGGCTGACCGCGGTCGGCGAAGAAACGCAGCGCACCGATTCGGCATCGATCCGCCGCGCGATGGGCAATCTGCGCCAGGTACTGCTCGACCGGCTGAGCGACCGCGACCTCGACAAGGCGGCGCTGCACGACATTGTCGCGCTGATCGACGAGGCGGCGCAAAAGATCGAGCGGCTGTGATGGCGGTCAGCGCCATCGCGGCGGTGCCGACCGCCCACGCCAGCAAATATCTGCAACAGCTGTGCAAGCACTGGCAGCATAATTTGCCCGTCAACTTCACCGCCGACCGCGGCACCGTGACCTTTCCGAAGGACGCCCGCGGCGCCGACTGGCCGGACGATGCGCTGGTGACTTTCGACGCCGGACCCGACGCCCTGTCGGTCCGCATCGACGCCAGCGTCGCCGCGCAGCTGGAAGGATTGCAGGGCGCCGTCGCGCGGCACCTCGACCGCTTTGCCTTTCGCGAGGCACCCTTGCCGTTTGACTGGAAAACGCCATCTAGGTGAGGCGGAACGCGCGGCGCCCCTGCTGCGTTGAACCCGGCGTTACCCCCCGAAGGAAAGGAAAATCCGTGACCGATGCCCCAGGGCTGCTTTGCCCGACCTGCCGCGTGAATTTGACGATGTCGGAGCGACAGGGAATCGAGATCGATTATTGCCCGCAATGCCGCGGCGTGTGGCTGGACCGCGGCGAGCTCGACAAGATCATCGAGCGCAGCGAAGCGGCGGCGGCCCCTGCCCCGCGCGCGTCGGCACCGCCACCTCCGCCGCAGCAGCCCTATCAGCAGCCGCCGCAGTATCGCGAGCAGGGGCACGACGACCGCTATTACGGCAGCAAGCCGTACAAGAAGAATTACAAGAAGAGCTTTTTGAGCGAGTTGTTCGACTGAGCGCGGACCCCAAGCCTCGACGAACCTCTTCTACTCTCTCGATTCGTCATTGCGAGCGAAGCGAAGCAATCCAGAGCGGTTTACGCCACCTCTGGATTGCCGCGTCGCTTCGCTCCTCGCAATGACGAAGATTTATGCTCCAGCTACCCGACCACTGCATTCCGCCGGGCGTAGAGAAAATAGACCCCCAGCCCGCCGACATTCCACACCAGGAACCACAGCTGCGTCTGCGCCGGCAGGCTGTAGAAGAGGTAGAGGCAGCCGCCGATCGCGCCGAGGCCGACTACCCATGGCAATGGCGCACGGAAGGTGCGCGGCGCATCGGGCGCCCGGACGCGCATGATCAGCATGCACAGCGACACCGCGATGAACGCCGCCAGCGTTCCGGCATTGGCCAGCGCCGCCAGCTCGCCGAGCGGGATGAAGCCCGCCAGCACCGCGACGACAAGCGCGGTGAAGATGGTGATCCGCACCGGCGTCCCGCGCGACGACAGCTTGGCCAGGCTGGCGGGAAGCAACCCGTCGCGCGCCATGGTGAAAAAGATGCGGCTCTGGCCATAGAAAAAGGCGAGGATGACGGTCGGCAACGCGATGATCGCCGACACCGCGAGATATTGCGCCGCCAGCGGGCTGCCCAGTTCGCGCAGGATCAGCGCCAGCGGTTCGGGGCTGTTGGCAAAGCGGGTGTAGGCGATGGCGCCGACCGCAGCGACTGCGACCGCGATATAGATGACGACGCAGACGAACATCGACCCGACGATCCCGATCTTGAGGTCGCGGTCGGGGTTGCGCGTTTCCTCAGCCGCGGTGGCAATGGCGTCGAAGCCGTAAAAGGCGAAAAAGATGATCGCCGCGGCGGCCATCACACCGCGCTCTACGCCGTCGGGGCCCATATGCTTGGCAAATCCATAGGGGCTGAAGGGTTCGAGATTGGCGGCGTTGAAGGCGGGGAGCGCGACCGCGACAAAGATCACCAGCGCGATGACTTTGACGACCACGAGGGTCGCGTTGAGCGTCGCGCTTTCGCGCGTGCCGACGAGCAGCAGGCCCGCCACCACCGCGATGATCGCGATCGCGGGCAGATTGACGATACCGCCAAGTTCCGGCCCCTGCATCAACGCCATCGGCACCCCGGCCCACGCCTCCAGCAACGGCGCGGCATAGCCCGACCAGCCGACCGCGACCGCGCTGACCACCAGCGAATATTCGAGGATCAGGCTCCACCCGACCACCCATGCGATCAGTTCGCCGATGACGACATAGCTGTACGTATAGGCGCTGCCCGACGCGGGGATCATCGTCGCCATTTCGGCATAAGCGAGCGCGGCGCAGGCGCAGATCAGCCCGGCGATCGCGAAGGACAGGATGACCGAGGGCCCCGCCTTGTCTGCGCCAACCCCGATGAGGGTCAGGATGCCGGTGCCGACAATCGCGCCGACGCCGAGCGCGATCAGATGCGGCCAGCCAAGCGTGCGGGCGAGCCCATGCCCCTCCTGCTGTTCCGGAACGATCGGTTTACGGCGCAACAGGCTGTTGGTCATGTAGTCGGCTCCCCATTGTTACTTTATTGCGGTCGTTTGGAACGGATCATGCGCGAAGGCAAGGCCCGAGCGATGGGCCTATACGGTTCGCCGGACGATCCAGCCCGCGCGGAGCGCGAGCGCCGCGGCCAGCCCCACCGCCAGCACATAAGCCAGCGGCGGCGACCAGAGCACAGCGCGCGCGCCAAGCAACGCGCCGCCGACCAGCGCCGCCCACAAACCGAAATGGTGCAGCCAGCGGCGATCGCCCTCGCCGCGCAGGGCATTGGCCATTTTCTGCCCCATCTGCACCAAAGTGCCGGTCATATAGGTGACCCCGACCACCGCCCCGTCGCGGCCCGCGATGGCGGCATTGGCAATACCCATCGCGAGCGCGAGCGACAGGATTGCTCCCCAAGCCTCACCGTCGAGCCGCAGCGTGGTTGCAATTGCCAGCAAGATGGTCACGCCGAGCAGCACGGCGGGGGTCCGCCGCCGTCCGGCGTGCGCGCCAACCAGCGCCCCCGCCACGACGCCCGCGACAAAGACCGCGATGATGATCGCGGCGACGAGCGCCGCGTGCTGTCCCTCGGCCAGCCCGACCGCGAGCCGGGTAGAATTGCCGGTCATGAACGACACAAAAAAACCCGCCGATTCGACGAAACCGATCGCATCGACAAACCCCGCGAGGATCGCGACCCCGACGGCGAGCAGCTGATGCGACGGGTCAAAGCGGATCATGCGATCAGAGCAGCCGCTCGATCGCTTCGGCCAGCCGCGCATCGCGTTCTGACAACCCATCGGCGTCGTGCGTCGTCAGCAATATGTCGACGCGGTTATAGATGTTCGACCATTCGGGGTGATGGTCCATTTTTTCGGCGATGATGGCAACGCTGGCCATAAAGCCGAACGCCTGCGCGAAGTCGGCGAATTTGAAGCGGCGGGTGATCGCGTCGCGCGCCGGTTCGTGCGCCCAGTCGGGGAAACGCGCGAGCAAGGCGGTGCGGGCGTCGTCGTCGAGTTTCTGGACCATGATTGTTCTCCCGCTGGTAAAGGCCGTGCGCCCGCCATAAGGAAGGGCGCGATGAGCGACAAGTCTGCCCTGCCCCCCGCCCTGTCTGGCATCTGGACCGGAACCGCGCCCGACGCCGATGCGCTGTTCGCCATGGCCGAGGCGGCGCTGGCGACGATGCCCGATGTGTTCAAGCCGCATATCGAGGGCGTGGTGATCGCCATCGAGGAGTTTGCCGACGACGCGGTACTGAAATCACTCGACATCGAGCATCCTTATGAGCTGACCGGCCTGTACGAAGGCCGCCCGCTGACCGAACGCAGCGTCAGCGAAAGCGGCGGGATGCCCGACCGGGTGACGCTGTACCGCGTGCCGATCCTGGTCGAGTGGATCGAGACCGGCGAGCGGCTCGACCGGCTGGTCCGCCATGTGCTGATCCACGAGATCGGACATCATTTCGGCTTTTCGGACGATGATATGCACGCGCTGGAAGATATGGCGTGAGCGAGTTGCTGCGGCTCGACAATGTGGCGTGTATTCGCGGCGACCGGCTGCTATTTGAAAATCTGTCGCTGGCGCTCAATCCCGGCGCGGCGCTGTGGCTGCGCGGCCCCAATGGCGCGGGCAAATCGAGCCTGATCCGTCTGGCCGCGGGATTGCTGCACGCGGCGGCGGGGACGGTCGAGCGCCGCGGGCGCAGCGCGCTGATCGACGAAGCCTCGGCGCTCGACCCCGAACTGCCGCTGCGCCGCGCGCTCGATTTCTGGGCGCGGGTCGATACCGTCGATGGCCATGCCGTCGACCGCGCGATGGCGGCGATGGCGCTGGCGCCGCTGAGCGACGTACCGGTCGCAATGCTGTCGACCGGGCAACGCAAGCGCGCCGCGATGGTGCGCGTGATTGCGAGCGGGGCGCCGATCTGGCTGCTCGACGAGCCTGCCAACGGCATGGACGATGCGGCGCAGGCGCGGCTCGTCATGGCGATCGCGGCGCATCGGGCGAATGGCGGCGCGGTGCTGCTAGCGTCGCATTTTGCGCTGGGGGGCGATGATCTGGCTGAGCTCGATATGGGGGCGACGGCATGACGATTCATCCGTCATTGCGAGCGAAGCGAAGCAATCCCCAGCTGTCGATCTTGCACGAGGTCGATAGCTGGGGATTGCTTCGTCGCTACGCGCCTCGCAATGACGAGGAATGCGCATGACCACCCTCCTCGCCCTGTTCTGGCGCGACCTGCGTCGTGCTTGGGGCAGCGGGGCGCTGTGGTTGCCGGTGCTGTTCTTCTTGCTCGTCGCCACCGCCTTTCCTTTTGCGGTGGGACCGGATGCGCCGTTGCTGCGCCGCGCGGGCGGCGGGATGGTGTGGGTCGCGGCGTTGCTCGCGGCATTGCTACCGATCGACCGGCTGGTGCGGCCCGACCGCGATGCCGGAGTGCTCGACCAGCTCGCGGTGCGCGGGATCGCCGACGAAGTGATTGCGACGGTGAAGATCATCGCACACGCCATCGCTTTTGGGCTGCCGTTGATGATCGCGCTGCTCCCCGCAGCGGCGTTGCTGGCGCAGGATGCGGCGCGGGTGGACGTGCTGGCGGTCGGCATTGCGATTGCGATCCCGGCGCTGGCGTCGCTGGCGGTGCTGAGCGCGGCGCTGACCGCGGGGCTGAAAGGAGGGAACGCGATCGGCGGGCTGCTGGTGCTGCCGCTCGCGGTGCCCCTGCTGATCTTTGGCGCCGGAATGCTCGACCCGTCGGGACGCGGGGCGATGAAGTTGCTGGCCGCGACGAGCTTGCTGCTGACGATGATCGGGCCGTTCGCGGCGGGCGCGGCGATGCGGGGGCTGCGCGAGTAAACGTCTCTCTCAATCCCGTTCGCATCGAGCGAAGTCGAGATGCCCCTCAGGCGCGGCGCTATCTCGATGGGTGTCTCGACTTCGCTCGACACGAGCGGAAATGGGGCGTGGCTGCTTTCGACCGATCACAGACCTCCGATTTCGTCATCCCGGACATGATCCGGGACCCATCCGCCCTCGCGGCATAGCGCGGCGCAAGAGGTCATGGACCCCGGATCAAGTCGGGGGTGACGACGGCAGGATGTCCGCTCCCCACCCCAAAGCAGGCGTCGCCTTCAAAAAGGCCTTTCCTACATTATTCCGCTGTGCCAGCCTTCATCCCGCTCTTTCATTTGGTGGATAAAGCGGTCGCTGCCCGGCTTGCCGGTACGACCATGGCGGGGCGTGTCGGCGCGTCCAGCACGACGCGAGGTCCAAATCGGGGTGCGCACAGGGCTGAACTTTACTGAACTTTGGAATATCACGCAGCCCTTGCGCCGACCGGACCGGCCCCGCGACGACAAAAGGAGGCCATGGCCGTCCGCCACCCCCAGACCAGCCCATAAGAAAAGGGCCGGAGTTTCCCCCGGCCCTTCCCTAAATCATGTGCGCTTCGATCAGGTGCCGGTCACGTCGGCCGTATCGACCTTCACGCCCGGGCCCATCGACGACGACAGCGCGATCTTGCGGACATATTTGCCCTTCGCGCCGGCCGGCTTCGCCTTGACGATCGCATCGACGAAGGCGTCGAAGTTCTGGCGGAGCTTTTCCTCGCCGAACGACAGCTTGCCCAGGCCGGCGTGGATGATGCCGACCTTTTCGACGCGAAATTCGATCTGACCGCCCTTGGCGGCCTTCACGGCTTCGGCGACGTTCGGGGTCACGGTGCCCAGCTTCGGGTTCGGCATCAGGCCCTTCGGACCCAGCGTCTTGCCGAGGCGGCCGACGATGCCCATCATGTCCGGCGTCGCGATGACGCGGCCATAGTCGAGGTTGCCCGCGAGCATGTCTTCCATCAGGTCTTCGGCACCGACCTTGTCGGCGCCGGCGGCCAGCGCCTTGTCGGCGTTGTCGCCGCGTGCGAACACGGCAACCTTGACGTCCTTGCCGGTCCCGGCGGGCAGCGTCACGACGCCGCGGACCATCTGGTCGGCGTGGCGCGGGTCGACGCCCAGGTTCATCGCGATTTCGAGCGTTTCGTCGAACTTGGCCGAGGCCAGCTCGCGCACGGTCTTGAGCGCTTCGTCGACGGTGTGCAGCTTGAGGCTGTCAACCTTGCCCTCGAGGGATTTCTGCTTTTTGGTCAGCTTTGCCATCGGATCAGCCCTCCGTCACTTCGAGGCCCATCGAGCGCGCGCTGCCCTCGATGATCTTCGTCGCTTGTTCCAGATCGTTCGCGTTGAGATCCTTCATCTTGATCTCGGCGATTTCGGTCAGTTTCGAGCGGGCGATCTTGCCGCCGCTGATCTTGCCCGGCTCTTTCGAACCCGACTTCAGGTTTGCGGCCTTCTTGATCAGATAGGTCGCCGGGGGGGTCTTCGTGACGAACGAAAAGCTCTTGTCGGCGAACACGGTGATGATGGTCGGGGTCGGGGTGCCTTTTTCCATGCCATCCGTCGCGGCGTTGAACGCCTTGCAGAATTCCATGATGTTGACACCGCGCTGGCCGAGTGCCGGCCCGAGCGGCGGCGAGGGGTTTGCGGTCCCTGCCGGAACTTGCAGCTTGATGTAGCCGCTGATCTTCTTAGCCATGAAGGCCTCCTATCTTTCTGTCGCCCCGGACCCGGTCCGGGGCTCAAAATAAGCGGTCGAACAGAAGGGCATCACCCCTTCCTCCCGCGCGGAATCACGCCCGTATCTGACGCGAAGCGGCGCGCATAAGCGCAAACACCGCGAAAAACAAGCCTTATGCGGGCGGATCGTAGCGCAACAACCCTTCCTGCACCGCCGAGGCGATCAGGGTGCCGTCGCGGCGATAGATCGAACCGCGGTTGATCCCGCGGCTGCCGCCGGTCCAGTCGCTGTCCATCACGAACACGAACCATTCGTCGACGCGGATGTCATTGTGAAACCACATCGCATGGTCGAGGCTGGTCGAAAACAGCCCCGGGGTCGACCAGTTGAGCCCGTGCGGCAGCATCGCCGACGACAACAGCCCCATATCGGAGGCAAAGGCGAGGAAGGCGCGGTGCACCAGCGGGTCGTCGCCGATCGATGCGGCGACGCGGAACCATTGATAATGCTGGGTCGCCTTCGCCGATGCAGGCGGACGGTGGTTGCGCAGCTCAAAGGGCCGCCGCCGCGCCATATGCGCGAACGCCTGATCCGAAATATTCGGATCGGCGGCGATCGTCTCCAGAAAGTCGCGGCATTCCTCGGGCGGCAACAGGTCGGGCATCGGCACCTGATGCGCCAGACCCAGCGCCGGCAGCTGGAACGAGGCGGTGAGGTTGAAGATGACCTTGCCGTCCTGCCGCACGACGACGCGGCGGTTGGCAAAGCTGCGCCCGTCGAAATCGCGGTGGACGCGGAAATGCAGCGGCTTGGTCTCGTCGCCGCCGCGCAGGAAATAGGCGTGGAGCGAATGAACCTCTTTGCCCGCACCGACGGTGCGCGCCGCGGCGACCATCGCCTGCGCGATCACCTGCCCGCCGAAAATCCGCTCGCGCGCGGTGGTCGCGAGCGCCGGAAACGTAAATTCATCGGGTTCGTCGGCGGGGCTCAGATCGAACAGCCGCGCGACCGCGCCGACGACTTTCGCCGCGTCGACGCTGGCGTGAATCTCTCGCGCGCGCTCGATGCGGTCCTGGATTTGATCGGGGGAGAGGATTGTCATCGTGCGGCCCCCTTACCCTCCCCCTTCATGGGGGAGGCAGCGAAACTTGCCAGCTTTGCTGGCTAGTTGCAGCGGAGGGGGTGCGGCTTCAGCCTGAAGCGACGGTGCCAGGACGCACCCTCACCCCCATCCAACTTCGCCTAATCGCTGCGCGATAAGGCTGCGTATCCTTCCCCCATCAAGGGGGAAGGCAAAATCATTTGAAGCGTTCGACCTGTTCGAAGTCGAGCTCGACCGGGGTGGCGCGGCCAAAGATCGACACCGACACCTTGACGCGCGCCTTTTCGAAATCGAGTTCCTCGACCAGCCCGTTGAAGCTGGCGAAGGGTCCATCGAGCACCTTGACCTGATCGCCGATTTCGTAATCGACGCGGATTTCCTGCTTCGGGCGGGCCGCAGCCTCTTCCTTGCTGTTCAGGATGCGCGCGGCTTCGGCTTCGCTGATCGCCTGCGGCTTGCCCATCGAGCCCAGGAAGCCGGTGACCTTCGGCGTGTTCTTGACGAGGTGATAGACATCGTCGGTCATCGTCAGCTTGGCGAGGACGTAGCCGGGGAAGAATTTGCGTTCGGCCTGAACCTTCTTGCCGCGCTTGACCTCGGTGACGGTTTCAACCGGCACTTCGACCGCTTCGACAAAGTCGGTGAGGCCCATGCGTTCGGCTTCGGAAAGCACCGAATCGCGCACCTTGTTTTCGAAACCCGAGTAGGCGTGAATGATGTACCAGCGCGCCATGTGTGTCCGTGTCCTGTCCCTGAAAGCCGCGGCGTTTAGCGCGCGAGCGACGTCAGCCAGCTGACGATCGCGTTGAAAACCGTGTCGACGCCGAAAAAGAACAGCGACAGGATCGTCGTCATGATGAGCACCATGATCGTCGTCTGCACCGTTTCGCGTCCCGTAGGCCAAACGATTTTCCGGGCTTCGGCGCGCACCTGATTGATAAACTCAGCCGGGCTGGTTTTCGCCATGTCGATCGTCCTGTCCTAATATTATTCAGCTTCGGGCCAGATGGGTTGCCATGCCCCGCGCGTCAAGCACGCTTTGGGCAATAGTCCGCCCACCCTCCCCGAGCGTGTCGGCGAAAGGCGGAACGAAAACGGCGCATCTGTCCGAATGACAGCGGCCTTTACTGGCGCGGCGAAGCGATTGCAAGTGCGGGGTCGGCTTCTCGCGCCAGCGCCCGCCGCATCAAGATCAGCAGGCCGACCATGACCATCCAGCTGGCAGTCGGCTGAAGCGCGAACAGCAAATGCAGCTCGCGGGCCGCGGCATCACCGCGGAGCGGGTCGAAGCCGACGAGGTCGAGCAACAGATAGCTGACCGCGATCGCGGCGGCGACGCCGAATTTCTGCATCAGGTTGAGCAGCGCGAACAGAAAGGCCGACCGGCTGCGCCCGCAGCGCGCGGCGTCGCGCGGGATGAGGTCGGCGAGCATCGAATGGGTGAACAAAAGTCCAACGAAACCCGTGCCGAGCATGATCGAAAATCCCGCCGCCTGGCCGACGCCCTTTGGCGGCTGAAACAGCGTCGCGATCAGTAGGCTGGAGATCAGCAACCCCATGGCGATCATCATCGGCGGCTTGCCGTAGCGCCGTGCCAGCACCGTCCAGATCGGCGACGCGATCGCCCCCCCGATAAAGCTGGCGAACAACAGCACCGCGCTCTGCCCGTCGAGATCGAGCACCGCGGCGGCGAAGAAGACGAAGAGCGAGGTCAGCGACCCAAAAGCAAAGCTGTTGAGGAACTGCACCCCGAGCAGCAGCATCAGCGGCGGAAAGGACAGCGATGCGCGAATTTCCTGGCGCCAGCCGATCCCCGGTTCAGCAATCACCGGTCGCGGCGGCACAATGCGGATCGCGATCAGCGCAATCGGCACCATGAGCAGGAACAGGCTGGCATAGGCCATGATCCGCCCCTGCAGGCTGACCCCGGGGATCAGCAACTGCGCCGCCGCCGGTGCGGCAAAGGCGAGGATCAGCGCGATCTTGGCGAACCAGTCGCGCATCCCGTACAGCAGCGCGCTGTCGCGCGGCGTACGCACCAGCGCCGAGCCCCACGACAGTTGCGCGACCTCGTACAGGCTGAAGCTGGAATAAAAGAGCACCATCATCAGGAACAGCGCCGCAAAGGGCAGCTGGTCGCCCACCGTCACCAGCGCGAGCAGCAGCAGCGCCAGCGGCGCCAGCGCCAGCAGCATCCAGCGCCGATGCGCGCCGAGCCCGGTGCGGACGCGGTCGACCATCGTCCCGATCAGCGGATCGACGACGCCGTCCCATATGGTGGTGAGCGAAAAGAGCAGCCCGACCAGCGCCACCGAAATCACCCCGCCCTCGGCAATATAGGGCGGCAAATAGACGCTGAACGGCAGGCCAAGGATCACGGTCGGCCCCGCCGTCGCGGCATAGGCCGCCACGCTCCGCGGCCGCAAGGCAGCGGCTTCGCCGGGCCGGCCAGCCGATGGCAGGGCAGTCGTCGCCAAGTCGCGTTGCTCCCGAAGCGGAAAGCAGCAGGCTTTCAGTTATTGACAGTCATGTCAATAGATGCTGCGGCGGGCAACCTAGCTAAGCGATCTTGAAATGCGACAGAAACGGCTGGAGGCGCCAGTCTAGCTGGTCGTTGTCGAGCCACTCATCCTCGAGCCCAGCCAGTGTGTGGAGCATCGAATCGCCGATCACGATGCTGAGCAGCAGTTTTGCGGCGGCTTCGGGATCGTCGATCCTGGCCTCGCCCGCGGCGGCCCATTTGGCAAACAGCGCCGACATTTCGTCGACCGCCGGGATGTGCAGGTCGCGGTAGATTTGCAACGCGAACTCGCGGTCGCGCAAACTTTCGGAAATCAGCATCCGCATCAGCGCGACGGCGCGCGGCGAGCGCATCATTTCGCACTGGCGGCGTGCGTAGCGGGTCAGCACTTCGGCGTTCGAATGGTGCGGCACCGCGTCGCGATCGACGGGTTCAAGCGCGGTTTCACTGCCCCATCTCGATGCGATGGCATGGAGCAGCCCCTGCTTGTTGCCGAACAATTCATACAGCGTTGCCAGCGATCCGCCCGACCGTTTGACGATTTCAGCGAGGCTGGTGCGTTCATAACCCTGTTCGAGGAACAACGCCTCGGCTGCGTCGAGGATTGCGCCCTGGCGCCGCTCGCGCAGCGACGGCGCCGCCGCCTGACAATCCATCAGTTCGGACTTTATCATCCGTCATTCTCTCCCTTGCGCTTTTCTGTAATCTAAATTACACGCTGCGTTATGCAACGCATTTTTTGCGCCATTCCCGTTTCATAATACATCGATATTCAGAGGTCCTTATGAGTCGCGCTCGTTCCTTTGCAAGCGCCAGCGTCGCCGCGCTGGCCCTGTTTCTGGCATCCTGTTCGGGCGAAGCGCCCCCAGCGCCGCCGCCGCCCGAGGTCAATATCGTGACGATCAGCACCCAAGCGGTGCCGAATGTCATCGAACTGCCCGGCCGCGTCCAGGCGTATCGCACCTCTGAAGTGCGCGCGCGCGTCGATGGCATCGTCGAGCGGCGATTGTTCAACGAGGGCAGTTTTGTATCGGCGGGCACCGCGCTGTTCCGGATCGATCCGCGCCAGCTGAGCGCCAGCGCCAATGCCGCGCGCGCGCAGCTGGCCCGCGCCCAGGCGACCGCCGCCAACGCCCGCCAAGTCGTGAAACGGTACCAGCCGCTGCTCGCCGATCTGGCGATCGGCAAACAGGAATATGACGCCGCGATCGCGCAGCAGCGCACCGCCGAGGCCGATGTCGCGGCGGCGCGCGCCAATCTGGAATCGGCGCGGCTTAACCTGGGTTATGCGACCGTGACGGCGCCGATTTCGGGCCGGGCGCGGCGCGCCGAAGTGACCGAGGGGGCGCTGGTCAGCGCCGGAGCGGGCACCTTGCTGACCACCATCGAACAGATCGACCGCGTCTATGTCAATTTCGGCCAGTCGAGTTCGGACCTGATGGCGATCCGGCGCGATATCGAGGCCGGCAAGCTGAACATTCCGCAGTTCGAGCGGGTCGAAGTACAGCTGATCCTCGAGGACGGCACCCCCTATCCGGTGGTCGGCCATCTCGATTTCCTTGATCTATCGATCGACGAAGCAACCGGCACCGCGGCGTTGCGCGCCGAATTTCCCAATCCGGCCGCGCGGCTGGTCCCCGGGCAGTTCGTGCGCGCGCGCATCCTGGCGGGCAGCCGGCCGAACGGCGTCCTTATCCCGCAGCGCGCGGTCAAGCTGACCGCCGACGCCGCGACGGTGATGGTGCTCGACGCCAAGAACATCGCGACGCCGCGTCCGGTCAAACTGGGGATCATGCAGGCCGGCCTGTGGTCGATCCTGCAAGGGCTGAAACCCGGCGACCGGGTGATCGTCGATGGCCTGCAAAAGGTGCAGCCGGGCCAGCCGGTGCGGGTCGCCAAACCAAAAACCAAAGCCGCGCCCGCCGCCGCGCCGACAAAACGCTAAAGAACGGCCCGACCATGACCCCCCGCTTTTTCATCGATCGCCCCATTTTTTCATGGGTCATCGCCATCGGCATCCTGCTGTCGGGCATCATCGCGCTGCGCGGCCTGCCGGTCGAACAATATCCCTCGGTCGCGCCGCCGTCGCTGACCATCGGCGTCACCTATCCGGGCGCCGACGCCAAGACGCTGGAACAGAATGTCACCCAGGTCATCGAACAGGAACTGAACGGGGTCGAGGGTTTCCTCTACATGGCCTCGACCAGCGAATCGAACGGCACCGCGTCGATCACCCTGACCTTCGAGGCGGGAACCGACATCGATAATGCACAGATGGAAGTGCAGAACCGCCTGCGCCGCGTCGAACAGCGGCTGCCCGAGGATGTCCGCCGCCAGGGCATTTCGGTCACCGAAGCCAATTCCGGGTTTCTGCTGATCGTCGCGATCACGTCGAAAAGCGGCGAGACCGACCCGATGGAGGTCAATAATTTCGCCAACACCCGTGTGCTTGACGAGCTGAGGCGGGTGAACGGGGTCGGCAATGTACAGGCGTTCGCACCCGAATATGCGATGCGCATCTGGCTCGATCCGCAAAAGCTGGCGTCCTATAATCTCTCCCCCGCCGAGGCGCTGGGCGCGGTGCAGGAACAGAATAGCCAGACTCCGGGCGGCCAGCTGGGCGACCAGCCGCTAGGCAAGGGCGCGCAACTTAACGCTGTCATCACGACGCAGGGCCGCTTCACCACCCCCGAGCAATTTGCGAGCATCATCCTGCGCGCCAACCCCGACGGGTCGGCGGTGACGCTGGGCGATGTCGGGCGCGTCGAGCTGGGGTCGGCGAGCTATTTGTTTTCCTCCGAGCTCAACGGCAAGCCGATGGCGGGCATGGCGGTCCAGCTGACCCCCGGCGCCAATGCGCTGTCGACCGCCGCCGGGATCCGCGAGCGGATGGAGATGTTGTCCAAGGGGTTCCCGCCCGACATCACCTGGTCGATCCCCTATGACACGACGCCGTTCATCCAGCTGTCGATCGAAGAGGTCGTCATCACGCTGGCCGAGGCGATGGTCCTCGTCTTTCTGGTCATGTTCCTGTTCTTGCAGAACTGGCGCGCAACCGTCATCCCGACGATCGTCGTCCCGATCGCGCTGGCCGGCGCGTGCCTGGGACTGTGGATGTTCGGCTTTTCGATCAACGTGCTGACCCTGTTCGGCATGGTGCTGGCGATCGGCATCCTGGTCGACGACGCGATCGTGGTGATCGAGAATGTCGAGCGGATCATGAACGAGGAACATCTGTCGCCCTATGAGGCGACGGTGAAAGCGATGACCCAGATCACCAGCGCGATCATTGGTATCACGCTGGTGCTGATCGCGGTGTTCATTCCGATGGCGTTCTTCCCCGGATCGACCGGCGGCATCTATCGCCAATTTTCGCTGACGCTGGCGATCTCGATCGCCTTCTCCGCGCTGCTCGCGCTGACCTTGACCCCGGCGCTGTGCGCGACGTTGCTGAAACCGCATGATCAGGCCAAGCGCAGCGGCCCGATCGGCGAGCGCGCCGACCGCTTTTTCGGCTGGTTCAATCGCTGGTTCGGGCGCACCACCGACCGCTATCAGGGCAGCGTCGGCAAGATGCTGTCGGCGCCGCTACGCTGGCTCGGCGTGTTTCTGGTGCTGGTTGCGGTCACCGCGCTGCTGTTCACCCGCCTGCCCGGTTCGTTCCTGCCGCAGGAAGATCAGGGCTATCTGATTACCGTCGTCCAGGCGCCGCCGGGCGCAACGACCCAGCGCACCAACGAAGCGACCAAGCAGGTCAAGGCGTTTTTCGCCGAACAGCCGCAGGTCGCCAACGTCGTGCTGGTCAACGGGTTCAGCTTTTTCGGGCAGGGTCAGGCGAACGCGATCATGTTCACCCCGCTCAAACCATGGGACGAGCGCACCGGCGAGGGCGACAGCGCCGACGCGATCGCCGGCAAGGCGATGGGCACATTCAGCAACATCAAGGAAGCCTTTGCCTTCTCGCTCAGCCCGCCATCGATCCCCGAACTGGGCACGTCGAGCGGCTTTACCTTCAAGCTGCAGGACCGGGCCGGTAACGGGCGCGAGGCGCTGATCGGCGCGCGCAACCAGATGCTGGGCGGCGCGATGCAGAGCAAGCTGCTCGCCAATGTCCGCCCCGAAGGTCAGGAGGATGCGCCGGTGCTGAAGGTCGATATCGACCGGATCAAGGCGCGCGCGCTGGGGCTGTCGATCGGCGACGTCAACGCGACGCTCGCGATCACCTTTGGCAGCGCCTACGCCAATGATTTCACCCGCGAGGGCCGCGTTTTGCGGGTTTTGCTGCAGGCAGATGCGGCGAGCCGGATGACGCCGCAGGACGTCGTCGATCTGCGCGTGCGCAGCGCCAATGGCGACATGGTGCCGTTCGGGTCGTTCAGCACCGCCGAATGGACCGCCGAAGCGCCGCAGTTGCAGCGGTACAACGGCTATCCCGCGATGACGATTTCGGGCGAACCCGCACCGAGCCAGTCGACCGGCGAAGCGATGGCCGAGATGGAGCGGCTGGCCGCGGCGCTGCCCGCCGGATTCTCGTTTGAATGGACCGGCATTTCCTATGAGGAAAAACAGTCGGCGGGGCAGATCGGGATGTTGCTGGGGCTGTCGCTGGTCGTTGTCTTCCTGCTGCTCGCTGCGCTGTATGAAAGCTGGTCGGTGCCCGTATCGGTGCTGCTCGTGGTGCCCTTGGGCGTGCTCGGCGCGGTGCTGTTTTCGATGCTGCGCGGCCTCAGCGCCGACATCTATTTCAACGTCGGGCTGATCACGATCATCGGCCTCGCCGCAAAGAATGCGATCCTGATCGTCGAATTTGCGATCGAGCAGGAGGCCGAGGGCAAATCGACGCTCGATGCGGTGATGGAGGCGGTCAAGCTGCGCCTGCGCCCGATCATCATGACCAGCCTCGCCTTCATCCTCGGCATGGTGCCGCTCGTCATCGCGAGCGGCGCGGGGGCGGCGAGCCGGATCGCGGTCGGGTCGGGCGTGATGGGCGGCATGATCGCCGCCACTTTGCTCGGCATCTTCTTCATTCCGCTCTTTTACCTCTCGGTGCGCAAATGGATCAGCCGCAAGCGGCCGCCGTCGCCCGCCGAAAAAGGCCATCATGAGGAGCCCGGACATGCGTAAGCTGATCGCGCTGCTCGCGGCGACGACCCTCGCCGGCTGCGTCAACATGGCGCCGCCGCACGAGCGCCCGGCGCTGCCCACCGCACCCGATTACCCGCCGGCGTTCGTCGGCGATGTGACGCTGGGCCAGCGCGCGAGTGATGTCGCCTGGCGCGATTTCTTTGCCGACCCGCAGCTCGGAGTGCTGATCGCGCAGGCGATCGAGCGGAACCGCGACCTGGCCGTCGCGGTCGCGCAGATCGCCGAAGCGCGCGGGCTGTACCGGATCCAGGACGCCGACCGCCTGCCGACGGTGGGCGCGAGCGCCGATGCGGCGCGCAGCCGCGGGCCGTCGCTGACCGGCACCGGAACCGACACGACCAGTCGCTATTCGGTCGGGGTCGGGGTGACGTCGTTCGAGCTCGATTTCTGGGGGCGGGTCAAGAACCTCTCCGAAGCGGCGCGCAGCCAATATCTGGCGACCGAGCAGGCCGAGCGCGCCTTCCGGCTGACGCTGGTCCGCGACGTCGCGTCGACCTATTTCGCCTCGCGCGGCGCCACCGAACAGATCGCCCTCGCCGAAGCGACGGTGACCAGCCGCAAGGAAGGGTTGCGCATTGCGAAGCGGCGGCTCGACGCGGGGGTGACCTCGGCGCTCGATTACCGCCAGTCGGAAACGCTGCTGACGCAGGCCGAAACGCAGCTGGCGAGCCTGAAGCTCGGCAAGGCACAGGCCGATAATTTCCTGACCGTGCTGACCGGCGGCCCGGTGCCCGGCCCCCTGCCCGCGCCGCTGCCGCTCGTCGCGCAGGGGCAGTCGCCGGTGCTGACCGCTGGCCTGCCGTCGGACCTGCTCGTCGCCCGCCCCGACGTCTTGGCGGCCGAGGAACGGCTACGCGCCGCGCGCGCCAATATCGGCGCCGCCCGCGCCGCGTTCTTCCCGGCGATCTCGCTGACCGGCAGCCTGGGTTTCGCGTCGAATTCGCTGGATAATTTGTTCAGCAACAACGGCATGAATTGGAGCTTCGGCCCGTCGATCAGCCTGCCGATTTTCGATTTCGGTCGCAACAAGGGCAATCTGACCGTCGCCGAAGCGCGCGAGAATATCGCGATCGCGACCTATGAGCGCACCGTCCAGGGAGCGTTCCGCGAAGTCGCCGACGCGCTCGCCGGGCGCCGCTACCTGGCCGAGCAGGTCGACGCGCAGGAGCGCGGCACGCTGGCGCAGCGGCAGATCGCCGACCTCGCGCGCAAGCGGTACCGCGAAGGCGTATCGACCTATCTTGAAGTGCTCGACGCCGAACGCAATCTGTTCGCCGCCGAACAGACGCTGATCGAACTGCGCCGCGCCCAGGTCGACAATCTGGTGACGCTGTACGTCGCGCTGGGCGGCGGGTTGGTCGAGCGCCGCTAAGGATCACGTCGATTTCGGACAGTGCCACCACCCCCGCCCTGCTGAAGGACATCCTCGGTCCGCAGGCGTTGACGATAATCGCCGACGCCGGCGTAGCCGCTTCGCCGCGCTTCGATCGACCGGCTTTCCTGAACGCGGCGTCGACCGGCCTCGATCCGCTGTCGATCATGGAACGGGTGCGCCATATCGCCGGCGCGCTGCGCCCCGCGCTGCCCGCCGACTATGGCGCGGCACTCGACGTCATCGGGGCAATGGCGCCGCGGCTGACGTACGGGTTTCAGGCGGTGGCGGTGACCGAGTATGTGGCGCGCTACGGGCTGGACGATTTCGACCGGTCGATGGACGCGCTCGCCAGTCTGACGCGCTTTGGCACCGCCGAATTCGCGATCCGGCCGTATCTGGCGCAGGATGCCGATCGCGCGCTGGCGACGATGACGCGGTGGACCGGCAGCGACGACGCGCATGTCCGCAGGCTGGCGAGCGAAGGCGGCCGTCCGCGCCTGCCATGGGCGGCGCGCGTTCCGGCGCTGAAGGCCGATCCGACCCGCGCGGCGGCGATCCTGGAGGTGCTGAAGGCCGATCCCAGCCTCTATGTCCGCAAATCGGTCGCCAACCATCTGAACGATATCGCGAAAGACCGCCCCGACTGGCTGCTCGATCGGCTGGCGGACTGGCCGCAGGACGATCCCCACACCGTCTGGATCGTCCGCCACGCGCTGCGCACCCTGATCAAGCAGGGCGAGCCGCGCGCGCTGGCGCTGATCGGCGTCAGCCATGGCGCGGCGGTGACGATGCGGGGGTTCACGGTCGATCCGCCGGTGGTGCGGCTGGGCGAGCGGATCGTGATGAGCACCGAAATCACGTCAGCTTCGTCTGATGCCCAGCGGCTGGTGGTCGATTACCGGGTACATTATGCGCGCGGCGGCGGCAAAAGCGCGGCGAAGGTGTTCAAATGGAAGACGTTCGACCTCGCGGGGCGCGACACCATTGCCCTAAGAATCAGTCAAATCATCCGCGATTTCAGCACCCGGCATCATCATGCCGGGCGGCACGAGGTCGAGCTGATCGTCAACGGCCAGACGATGGCGACGAGCGGATTCGAGCTGTTGGCGGTCGGCGAATAAAGGTCGCCCGATGACTTGAACCGTAGCCCTGAGCCTGTTGAAGGGCGCTTGCCAGATAGGCGCCCTTCGACAGGCTCAGGGCTACGGTCACGGGGGTCCGCCCCCGTCAACACCGGACTGCACCGCCGTCCCCTCACCGCGGCTCGGGCACCGGCGCCGCGGGCGTTTCTTTCGGGATCGGCAGGCGCAAATCGATGCGGCTGCCGTTGATTTCGGTCGAGATCACCGCGTCGCCGCCGTCGATCCCGACGCTGCTGTTGTCGCCGATCGGAATCTCGCCGATGTCGGGAATGTCTTGCGGTTCGACCGGGCCGCGCGGGTTGGTCGGGCGCGGCGGCGCGGCTTTCTGTCCCGATGCCTGGGTCATGAAATCGCGCCACATCCGCGCCGGCAGCCCGCCGCCCGAAATGCCGCGTAGCGGCGAATTATCGTCGTTGCCGATCCACACCCCGACCACCAAGCCATTGGCATAGCCGACGAACAGCGCATCGCGATTGTCCTGACTGGTCCCGGTCTTGCCGAAATTCGCCTGCGGCAGCCGCGCGGCGCGGCCGGTGCCGCGGTTGACCGCGGCGCGCAGCATCTGTTCGATCGCGTCATGGACGCCCGACCCAAAGCGGCTCGGCCCCGAAATCAGATTTTCGAACCAGCCCTTGTCCTCGCCCGCGAACGCATGCGGGACGACCGGATAGCTGTTCGCGGCGACCGCGGCATAGGCGGCGGTCAGTTCGAGCAGGGTCATGCTCGACGTGCCGAGCGCCAGGCTGGGGTCGCCCTTGGTCATCGGCGCGGTGACGCCCAGGTCGCGCGCCATGTCGATCACCTTGTCGTCACCGACCTCGCGCAACAGCCGCACCGCCGCGACATTGCTCGACGTCGCGAACGCATCCTCCAGCGTGATCGTTTTCGAATAGGCGCCGCCCGAATTTTTCGGGCGGTACGAGCCGGTTTCGATCGGCTGGTTGTCGATCACGTCGTCGGGCTCCCATCCGGCGCGCAGCGCGGCGAGATAGACGAAGAGTTTGAAGGTCGACCCCGGCTGGCGCCGCGCCTGCGTCACCCGATTGAACGGCGACGCCGCATAATCCTTGCCGCCGACCATCGCGACGACTTCGCCATTGGGGCGCATCGCAACCAGCGCCACCTGCGCCTGCCCGACCCCGGCGCGACTGGTGACGCGCCGCGCCACCGCTTGCAATCGCGCGTCGAGCGTCGTCTTGATCGTCTGCCGCGAATAGCCGACGTCGCTGAGCTTGCGCGCCTCGGGCAGTGCCCAATCGGCGAAATAGGTCCCCGTTGGCAAGGTGTTCCGCGACCGCACATCGATGCGCGGGGTGCGCAGCGCCTTTCGCTCCTGCTCGGACAGATAGCCGGTTGCGACCATCGCATCCAGCACCAGCTTCATCCGCTTTTCCGCCAGATCGGGGTTCTTGGTCGGCGCCAGCCGCGACGGCGCCTGCACCAGCCCCGCCAGCATCGCGGCCTGCGCCGGGGTCAGTTTCTCGGGCTGACGATAGAAATAATGCAGCGACGCAGCGCGCAAACCATAAGTGTTGTCGCCGAAATAGGCGTTCGACAGATAGCGTTCGAGGATCTCGTCCTTGGTCAGCCACGCTTCGAGCCAGAAGGCGATCAGCGCCTCGCGCGCCTTGCGCCCGAGCGTGCGTTTCGGGGTCAGGAAGGTGAATTTCGCCAGCTGCTGGGTGATCGTGCTGCCGCCCTGCGTCCGGCCGCCGGTGACATTGCTCCATACCGCGCGCGCGATGCTGCGCGGATCTACGCCCCAATGCGTGTAAAAGCGCCGGTCCTCGATCGCGAGAAACGCGCCGGTGACATGCCGGGGCAGCGCGCTCGCCTTGACCGGCGTATCGACGATCGCCCCGATCCGCGCGATCGGGGTGCCGTCGGACGCGAGCAGGGTGATCTGCGGCGGCGCGATCGGTTCGAGCGATTTGGACAAAGGCGCGGTGAGCGCCAGCCAGCCGATGAGCAGGATGAAGATGATGCAAAAAATCGCAAAACCGCGCGAGATCCGGCGCAGCCATTTGCGCCGCCGCGTTTCGGGGACGACCGGCGGCGGCGCGTCGAAAACGGGCGCGCCCGGCGGCGCAAGGGGCGCCGCGACGACGATCGGATCGGGACTATCGGGTTTGCGAAACCAGGTCATGCTCACCCGCCGTATTAGAGGCTTAACACAGCATAAGCAAATATCTTATGCTGGCGCTGACCATGACAGCATAGCGGCGGAACGCGCAAGAACGGGAATATGGTGCGCTTACAGGACCGACTTTTAGACCTTAGTTAATTGAAATATAGTGTAATTTTTCGGCTAGAATTTTTTGGCCCCCGTAGCCGAGGACTGACCGAACTAAGGACTCACATCTCGTCCGGCGCCATTTCGGAGAAAAAGTCGCTGAAAACCGTGATCGCCGATTTTAAATACCGTCCGTCCACAGCCGACATGTTTTGGGCCAAATTTCGTTGCTAGGACTCACATTTACGCAATGCACGGTCTTAAAAGCGTTGTTATTCAGCGTTGTGCCCGCTCGCGCGCGGTATTGCGTTGGCAAATTTGGGGGCCAATTTCGCCGAAATTCGGGGCCCCTAAGGATCACCTTTCCTGAGCCGGGGCCCCCAGGGCCGAAGTCTTTTGGTTGTGGCTGGGGGCTGGTTAGGCAGGTTGCAGTCAGTTGCTCGCAGTGGGGAGCGCCACAACAGCAAGGCGGGATGCGTCGGTAATTAGCGATCGATGCTCGATTGGCTCGGGAATGATGCACCGACGACTGCCGTTTTGTGAGTAACCTCCGCGAGTGTTGCGGTGAGGCGGTTGATCTGAGACGCAGATTCAAGGCCGTCGGGGCAATACCTGGTAATTAGATACTCACGCGAATCGCTCAGAGAAGCGAGATGCTCGTTCGTCCGTTTCCGCAGTTGCAACCCAGCTGCCGCCGCTGCTTCCGCCCTCAATCCAAGATGGTGCCCCATGCGCCTCACCTCGATCGCGCTGCAGCCGCGATGGAGAAGAAACGCTGTCAGATATAATTCAATCGCCTGCACGGCGGTGAGGCGGAAAGGTGCCCAGCTCATCGGTTGACCACGCTGACCGCTGTCTCGAAGTACTGCCGCGGCTCGTCGATATTGGTCCGCGAGCAATCGAAGTGAAATTGGACCGGCGTTCTCGCCGGGATATGATTTGACGTCGTTCGGCATGTCGCGCCCATATCAAACATTTGTTTGCGTCGAATGAATCCCTAGACGCCACCGATATGGTGATTGGTGTAACCGCCCAGCAGCGCCACCTTCCCGCATAGTCGCTCATATACCGGGCTGCGGCGGATTGGGAGTCGTCGTCTTTTCGACGCCCAATGAGTGTTGGTTGCGCAAGAGCACATAGGAGTGTCTATTTCTCGCCCGGTTGCTGGCAATTCCTGAAAATCGAGATACTACGGCGGGATGCTGGGAGGGTATTTTGCCGAGAATTTTTGATAATATCGATAAGGCTCTGCTGCCCGAACTCAGCAAGGTTCTGTCCGTATCTGAAAGGGCCGATTTCTGTGTTGGCTACTTCAATCTACGAGGATGGCGCAAAATCGACCAACATATTGAACGTTGGTCGGGTCAGGATGGCAATGCTTGTCGCCTTCTAGTCGGCATGCATAAATCACCTGAGCGGGGACTGCGCGAAAAGCTGGCAACCGCTTATCATGATGATGGGATCGACAACGCTCGAGCCTTGGAATTGAAAAAGGAACTGGCCGAGGAGTTCCGCGCACAGCTTGCTCTTGGCGCACCTAGCAATGATGACGAAGCCGGTCTGCGGCGACTGGCTCGGCAAATTCGCGGCGGGAAAGTGACCGTAAAGCTATTCTTAAAGCATCAGCTACACGCCAAGCTCTACCTGCTGCACCGTTCGGACCCGATCAATCCGAAAGTGGGGTTTGTCGGCAGCAGCAATCTGACCTTTGCCGGCCTTTCGCTACAAGGCGAGCTGAATGTTGATGTGATGGATCACGATGCTTGCGACAAGCTGGCGGCATGGTTTGAAGATCGCTGGAACGACCGCTGGTGCATCGACATTTCGGAAGAGCTTGCGACGATTATCGAAGAAAGCTGGGCGGGGGAGAAGCTACTTGAACCTTACCATGTCTATTTGAAGATGGCTTATCACCTCGCGCGAGAGGCGCGGCATGGTCAATCGGAGTTTCGCATTCCCCGGATTTTTGGCGACAAGCTGTTCGATTTCCAGACCAGCGCCGTTAAAGTGGCAGCCCACCACCTAAATAAGCGTGGTGGCGTGGTGATTGGCGATGTCGTCGGCCTTGGCAAATCCATAATGGCGTCAGCCCTTCTTAAAATCGTTGAGGAGGTTGACGGCCGTAGCCTGATTATCTGCCCCAAGAACCTCCTCGATATGTGGCACGACTATGTTGAGACATATGAACTCAACGCCAAAATCATCTCGCTTTCGCGCGTCGAGTCCGAATTGAAGGAATTGAAGCGTTACCGAACGGTCCTGATCGACGAGAGCCACAACCTGCGTAATCGTGAGGGCAAACGCTACAAAGCAATTGAGGATTATGTCCGATCCAATGACAGCCGCTGCGTCTTGCTGTCTGCCACGCCATACAACAAGTCGTTCATCGACCTTTCCTCGCAGCTCAGGCTGTTCATTGAGGACGACCAAGATATCGGCGTTCGACCCGAGGCGATGATCCGCGCCATTGGCGGGGAAACCGAATTTGTCCGCAAGCATCAATGCGCGGTGCGCTCACTCCCGGCGTTCGAGAAAAGCGACCAGATCGACGACTGGCGGGAGCTTATGCGGCTTTACATGATCCGACGCACACGCGGATTCATTCTGCAAAACTATGCCCAGACCGATGAAGCCAATGGCCGGAAATTCATCACCTTTGCCGACGGCACACGATCATATTTCCCGGTGCGCCAGCCTAAATCCGTGAAGTTTGAAATTGACGATAGCGATCCCGACGATCCTTATGCCAGAGCCTATTCGGATGCGGTGGTATCGGCGGTCGATGGACTGAAATTGCCTCGCTACGGCCTTGCGAACTATCTGGCCGCAGACCCCGCTCATCCGCCGACAGCCGATGAAGGCCGGACTATGGACGGGCTTGGCCGAGCCGGTATCCGGTTGATGGGTTTTTGCCGGACAAACCTGTTCAAGCGGCTTGAAAGCGGCGGACCCGCATTCATCCAGTCGATTGAACGCCACGTCATGCGCAACCTCGTTTATCTTCACGCGCTTGAAAATGACCTGCCTGTCCCGATTGGGACGCAGGACGCAGAATTGCTCGATTTGACAGACGAAGACGCGGACTCTGAAGCCGCTGGCACACTGTTCGAGAATGGTGAGTTTGCGGAAGGCGAGGAAGAAACGACCATCGCCTCTACAGAAATGGACCGGCTGCAGGCGCAGGCCGCGCACATTTACGGCGTCTATTCTAATGCGAAAGCCCGCCGCTTCAAATGGTTGAAGGCTGCCCTCTTTCACCGCTCACTCCACAGCGACCTCGTAGCCGACGTTGATGCACTGCGCGAAGTGCTGCGTCATTGTGGCGCTTGGGCAGAAGACCGCGACACCAAGCTCCGCGCTTTGATTGATCTTGTCCGTGTCGATCACCCCCACGACAAACTGCTGATCTTCACTCAGTTCGCTGATACCGCACGCTACCTTGAGACTGCGCTCAAAAAGACGGGTGTTACGGCCATCTCTGCTGTCACGGGCCAATCCGAGAGCCCCACTCGGCTGGCATGGAGATTTAGTCCTAAATCTAACAAGAAAGAGCATGTAGCAAACGTCGACGGCGAGCTTCGTATCCTGATCGCCACTGATGTTCTTTCAGAAGGTCAGAACCTTCAGGATTGCTCCACCATCGTCAACTTTGACCTGCCTTGGGCAATCATTCGGCTGATCCAGCGTGCAGGTCGCGTGGATCGGATCGGGCAGCAGGCCAATACGATCAACTGTTATTCGTTCCTGCCGGCCGAAGGCGTGGAACGGATCATTCGTCTTCGCGCCCGAGTCCGTGAAAGACTCAAGGAGAATCAGGAAGTCGTCGGCTCAGACGAAGCGTTTTTTGAGGACGACGATCACAAGAACCCTATCCAAGATCTGTATAGTGAGAAATCTGGCATTCTCGATGGTGACGATGATGGCGAAGTCGATCTCGCTTCCTACGCTTTTCAGATTTGGCAAAACGCGATCAAGGACAATCCAAAGCTTCAAAAAGCTGTCGAGGATATGCCCGACGTCGTTTTCGCCACTAAAGCAATTCCGCAGCAGCCCGACGCTAAAGAAGGCGCGTTGGTCTATCTCCGCACTCCGGATGACAATGATGCGTTGGCATGGATGGCGCGGGATGGCGAAATCCTCACCCAATCCCCGCTGGCGATTCTCCGCGCTGCAGAGTGCGGCCCTGAGGAACCTGCGCTGGAGCGCACCGATTTCCATCACGACATCGTGCGGAAAGGAGTGGAGCATTTGATGCAGGAAGAGCGGACTACACACGGCGCGCTTGGTCGCCCGTCTGGCGCACGCTTCAAGACCTATGACCGCCTGAAACGCTGGGTTACCGACCAGGGCAACGCGCGCAGTCTGTTCGTTACCGAACACTTCGTTCGCGATGTAGAAAAGGCGATGGGTGATATTTACGAGTTTCCCTTGTTTCAATCGACAATTGATGCGCTCAATCGCCAGCTAAAAACCGGGATCAGCGACACCAAGCTCGCCGAAATGGTCATCGCCTTCCGTGAGGATGGTCGCTTGTGCATGAAGCAGGACAAGGGTGACACACAGAATGACATGCGGATCGTCTGCTCGATGGGATTAAAGGGCTAATATGGCACTCAATAAAGCGGCAGCCACTACGCACCTTAGAGCGTTCGATTTCGCGACCCTATTTATCGAAGAGCTGGGCTGGGACCGTCCAGCATCGCGCCACAGCGAAGTCGTGGAAGTGAGCGGCACACAATATGCGCTGGCTCCTGTCGCCGAGAAACGCGGTGTCCGCATCTTTGTCTGTGCCACCGAACCGGATCGCAATACCCGCCAGCGGATTGAGCGCGAGATTGCCAAGCTCGCCTACGAGCATCTGATTATTTTCGCCGACCCGGCGAAAACCAAACAAATATGGCAGTGGGTTGCGCGCGAGAAGGGCAAGCCTGCCGCGTTCCGCGAACATACTTGGCTTGCCGCAAGTGCGCCCGATGCTCTGATCCAGAAACTCGATCACATCGCGTTTGCACTCAGCGAGGAAGAGGGTTTGACCCTCGCCGGAACCACACTTCGGATGCGCGATGCGTTCGACCGTGAGAAGATTACCAAGCGGTTCTACGAAGCCTTCAAGCAGCAGCATGACCGCTTCCTTGGTTTCATAGACGGATTGGCAAACGTGTCCGACCGGCAATGGTACGCCTCGTTGATGCTCAACCGGTTGATGTTTGTCTATTTTATCCAGAAAAAGGGCTTTCTGGATGGCGACATCAATTATCTGAAAAACCGCCTTACGTCCGTCCGCGCCACCAATGGCGAAGATCAGTTCCACAGTTTCTACCGCGCGTTCCTTCTCAAACTCTTCCACGGCGGCCTTGCCACGCCGAAGGATGCGAGAGACGCGGAAACGGCCAGGTTACTCGGCAACATCCCCTATCTGAACGGCGGCCTGTTTGAGCCCCACGCGTTGGAAGTGGATGGCAACACTATCGCCATCGCCGACGCCGCGTTTGAGGGCGTATTCAACTTCTTCGATCAATATGAATGGACGCTCGACACCCGCGCGATCGAACGTGCCGATGGGCGCGAGATCAACCCCGACATCCTGGGCCATATATTCGAGAAATATATCAACCAGAAGCAGATGGGGGCTTATTATACCAAGGAAGACATCACCGACTATATCACCAAGAATACCGTCATCCCCTGGCTGTTCCAGAATGCGTTGACCCACGACAAAGTGGCGTTTGATGCCGGGAGCTCGGTGTGGCGGATGCTGTCCGAAAATGCCGACACCTATATCTACAAGTCAGTAAAGCACGGGGCAAATGAACCGCTGCCCGCGAACATCGCGGCGGGCATGGCTGAAGTGGCAAAGCGTGGCGACTGGAACAAGACCGCGCCAGCAACGCACGGCCTGCCTAGCGAAATTTGGCGCGAAGTCGTCGCGCGACGCGAACGTTACGAAGCAATTAAGGCTAGAACAGCAGCTGGCGAAATTGCCTCTATTGAAGATTTCATCACCCATAACCTCGATATTCGCCAGTTCGCCCGCGATGCGATCCAATATGCCGAAAGCCCCGATCTTGTCCGTGCATTCTGGAAAGGCATATCGGCGATCAAGGTGCTTGATCCCGCCTGCGGATCAGGGGCATTCCTGTTCGCCGCGCTCGGCATCCTCTATGATTTGTATGACGCCTGCCTTGAACGGATGGAGCAATTCGTTGACTCAGCGCCTGAGGGCGGAGGGCCGCGCCAGCTCTATTCCGATTTCCGCAAGGTGCTGGAACAAATCGAGCGTCATCCCAACCGCCCCTATTTCATCTACAAATCAATCATACTCGATAATCTTTACGGCGTCGATATTATGGATGAGGCGGTTGAGATTTGTAAGCTCCGTCTGTTCCTGAAACTCGCGTCGCAGCTAGAGCGCGCCGACCAGATCGAGCCGCTGCCCGATATTGATTTCAATATCAGGGCGGGGAACACGCTGATTGGTTACACGTCGATTGCCGACGTCCGCCGCGCGACCGAGGCATCGGGATTCGACTTTGATGATCGTGCTGGGAAGATTGAGGCGGCGGCGCGAGATTTGGACGCCGCGTTCCGCCTGTTCCGCGACCAGCAGACGGCGCTTCATGGCGCAGTTGGCGCGGATCACAAAGCCGAACTGCGTAACCAGCTTGCGACTCTTGAAGCGCAACTGGATCGTTTCCTTGGTAGTGACTACGGCATTGATGCGGGCGTCGATCTAGCTGCGACTGCCAGCCTCGCAGCATGGAAAGAGAGCCACAAGCCCTTCCATTGGTTGATCGAATTTTATGGGATCATCAACGGCGGCGGATTCGATGTATTGGTAGGAAATCCGCCCTATATCGAGGTTAGCAAGGTTAAGTCCTACAGCCTTTTGCCGAAGGCGTATGAAACCTTGTCTTGCGGAAATTTGTATGCGCCGTTTGTAGAGCGCGCATACCAACTCACTCGACCGGTCGGGTGGTTAAGTTTGATAGTGCCGCTAAGCCTTGTTTCGACAGCGCGTACCAACGATCTGCGCGCATATACTAGCAAATTTACTGCTTGGATTTCGTCGTATGATATGAGGCCCGGTTCACTTTTTGAGGGCGTCGCTCAGAGGTTATCCATTCTGATTTCACAGAAGAGTCCAAATGAGCGAGAGACCATCTTTGTTGGTGATTACAGGCGCTGGAAATCAGTCGAGCGCCCTGCATTGATTGAAAATACCAAATACACAGAGGTTGCACCGACTTCGGCGGATGCGATTATTTCCAAATTCTCAACCCCGCTGGAATCGGAAATCCGCTTAAAAATAGACGGTCCACGTCTCGAAAACTTCAAAAGCGGTACCGAGAACCCGTTCCTCGTCCATCGGATAGTGCGATACTTCATAAAAGCATTGAGTTTTACGCCAAAATTCGTTGATCCAACCGGCACCATCGGCAAATCCGACGATTACAAAGAATTCAAGTTTCTCAAAGATCACCAGCAACCCATTATCGCATTGCTGAACAGCAGCTTATTTTACTGGTTTTGGAGAACGACTTCGGATGGATTTCATTGCGGTTATGCTGATGTGTATGCGATGCCATATGTCGCGATTCAAGATGCCCAAAAGCTAAAGAAAATCACCTCGCTCAACGCAGAATTGATGGCCGAAATGGCTAACACTTCGGTCGAAAAATCTATCACGACCAAAGCAGGGAAAATCATTTATCAGGAGTTTTCTTCAGGTCAGGTGAAGCACATCCTCGACAAAATCGACGCCGCCTTTGCCGATCATTATGGGTTTTCCGAAGAAGAACTCGATTTCATCATCAATTATGACATAAAGTTCCGCATGGGAGCAGAGGAGGACGATGCCGAGTGAGCCGTCCATCGCGAGCGATATTGCGTCGGTGTTGGCCAGCGAGCCCATAGCTCTTTTCTGTTCCAAGGCTTCCGACATCCGGTCACATTCGTCCGCCAGGGCGAGGAAGAAAAAACGCAAATCCAGAACTGCCTATCTCGAACATGACCAGCTCGTAACGGGCCATTACAAGTCCTGTGAAAATGATTTGAGCATTTATCGGGAACGCACAAAGACCGTGGACATACCTGAAACCGAATATGGCTTTGTAAAGCCAAGACGGTTAAGTAATATTCCTGCGATTCAAGCAGGTTGACGTTTAAATATCTTATAGAATAAGAATTTTTTGATATTTTACTAATCCATCAGAGGATATGCAAATCATGTATAAGCCGGGGGGTACCATTGCCGCAGCGCTGGAGAAAATTCAGACAAAATCATATGTTCTGCCGGCTATTCAACGTGAGTTCGTCTGGAAGCCTGAGCAAATCGAGCGACTTTTTGACAGCCTTATGCAGGGCTATCCATTTGGTACGTTCCTTTTTTGGACTGTCGGACAGGAAACCAGCGGAAAATTCAAATTCTATGATTTTGTGTTGAATTATCATCAACGCGATGCGGCACACTGCCCCGAACTGCCAAAGTTGCATAATCAGACAGTAACTGCCGTATTGGATGGTCAGCAGAGATTGACTGCGCTAAATATCGGCCTTCGCGGTTCTTTGGCCTTCAAGCAACCATACAAGCGCATGAACAATTCTATGGCCTTCCCAAAAAAGACATTGCACCTGAATTTACTGGCAACTCCGCAGCCCGATGAGGACGGGGTAGTGTATAAATTTCGCTTCTTGTCTGAAGATCAAATTGTTCGCGATGATGCGTCCTTATGGTTCCCAGTGCCGGATATTCTCGGGATGAAGGGTGGGCCGCCCATGCTGGCGTGGCTGACCGCAAACAAGGTTGAGGGAGACGCACTCAATGTTGCGTACACTAATCTCGACCGGCTCCATCAAGTCGTTCATAACGAACCCTGCATCTTCTATTACGAGGAGGGATCGCAAGACATTGAGAGAGTTTTGAATATATTCATCCGATTGAATTCGGGAGGCACCGTTCTATCCTATTCCGACCTTCTCTTGAGTATCGCGGTCGCACAATGGAAAATTATTGACGCGCGTCAGGAAATCCATTCACTTGTAGATGAAATCAACGACGTTGGCGCAGGCTTTAGCCTGAGTCAGGATTTTGTTCTCAAGGCAGGGCTAATGTTATCTGACATAGCCAGCGTCGGTTTCAAGGTCGAAAACTTCACACAGACAAACATGCAGAAGTTGGAGAAAAATTGGACAGAGGTCCGAAAAGCCCTCGTCAGCGCTGCCGAGTTAGCGGCCAATTTTGGCTTGAGTTGGCAAACACTTAGAGCGGACAGTGCGTTGCTGCCCATCGCCTATTATTTATACATGCGGGGTAGCCCAAAGAACTTTGTGACCGCCGGAAAATATGCCGCCGACCGCGAGGCGATTCGATCTTGGCTGATGCGGTCCCTTCTCAAAACATCTGGCATTTGGGGCAGTGGCTTGGATACCCTGCTGACTGCACTGCGAGATGTTCTCAAAAAGAATGGTGATGCAGAATTCCCGGTTGAAAAGATCGAGAAGGTTATGGATCAAAGAGGAAAATCTCTAACCTTCAGCGATATCGAGATCGATGACCTACTTTCGGTTAATTACGGGGATAAAAGGGCGTTCCCACTTTTGACGATGCTATTTCCCTTTGTTGATTTGCGAAATCATTTCCATGTTGACCACGTTTTTCCAATTTCGCTCTTCACAACAAAGAAACTGAAAAAGGCAGGTTTCTCGGTAGACCGAGCAGATGAACTTTGGAACCTCGCGAACGAAATCTCTAATCTCCAACTCCTTGAGGGGCATTCTAACATTGAGAAAAAGGACAAACTTCCGGCTGACTGGATCACATCACAGTTCGCAAATTCTAAAGAGCAAAAGCACTATTGCGAAAAATATGTCCTCGGAAAAATCCCGTTGGGTATCGATGGGTTTGAGAAATTTCATATCGCCCGGCGCGAGCGTTTGAGGACGATGATCAATTCAGTCCTTGGTGTCGAGAAAGTTTAGCCATTTGCCAAGGCGGAGCATCACTGACGCGGAAATAGGCCTGATCAAAGCCATGCTGGCGCGCGGCATGGCGAACAAGGCGATCCAATTCTATTTCAACCGGCAGGATCGTGCGGTCAATTCGGGCCGCATCAGCGGGATCAAGCACCGTGATTATGGCCCCGAAGTGCCGAAGGCCAGCGATGAAGCCTTGTCAGCCTTCATCGCCAACTTCGCGTCTCCCGAACTCTCTGCCCCTGGCATCGTCGTCGAAACCACGCCCGCCGCACCGCTGGATGCGATGGACGAAAAGATGCTGCGATCCTTCTTTGCCAAGGATGCAAACGGCGTATGGCGCTGCACCGCAGGCGAAACCGACGAGTATGAATGCAAGGAAGGGTTCAGCCTCCGCAACTTTAGCAAGCCGCTGCGCACTATAGCCGGATTCGCGAATAATCGCGGCGGTTATCTGTTTTTCGGGGTGAAGGACAAACCGCTCGGCTTTGCCGTTAGCGGTCTGGCGGACGGCCGTTTCACCGATACCGATCAGAACAAATTCAGCCAGACCATCCGTTCCGTGTTGGAACCCACACCGCGCTTCCGCGTCGCCAGCCTCAAACTCGACGCCATGACGGTCGGCGTGATTCACGTTGAACCGCATAGCGCCAAGCCAGTCATCGCCAGCAAGACCGAGGGCGATGTTGCCGAAGGCGCAATTTATTATCGCTACTCTGGCGAAACCAAAGCCATTTGTTACGCTGATCTGCGCGCCATCCTTGATGAGCGCGATCAGCGCAGCCGTGAGGCGATCTTGCCGATGGTGCAGCGATTGCTCGAACTTGGCCCCAAGGATGCGATGGTCGCCAACCTGGCCGATGGCCAACTGGAAGATGGAGGGCGCCCCATCTTGATTGACCCGCAATCGCTTGAACGGATCAAATTCATCCGTGAAGGGGAGTTTGATGAGGTGGACGGGGCGCCTACGCTCCGCGTCATCGGCGACGCACAGACCGTTCCCACCGAGATACTCGCGCCAGTGCGGACCGTGCGCGAGGAAGTGACCGTCGATGCGATCTTGCGAAATTTCATAAACCGAAATCCAGTGGAGCAACCGCTATCATATTTCAGTCAAGTCAGCCATGAGGCAGGCTGGATTTTACCGATCTTCTATTATCTCCATTTGGCCGGGCAATCTCGGAAGGGCGCGGTTGCGGCTTTGAAGGCGAGCAAGATTGCGAAACCAAAAACGCGAGACGAGCTTATCAAATTGCTCAATGCCAAGCGCACGCTTTATTCTAGGCTAGGCGGGCATCGCGGCGCGGCGTTCAATCACATAATACACACCCGCAACATTTCGATCTCGACCGAGCGTCAAGCGAAAGAAGTCTGCTCGGCGCTGACCGGCATGGGGGAATCTGATCGAACATCTTTCGATCTTTTTCACGATCTGTTGGGAGCGAGCTTAGCAGTGTGGGAAGCCAGCGACGGTGATCGAAATTTGCTGGGCTATATCCGTCGCGCGGCCTCGCGCCTTGATGAGTTGGAATATGGCGCCTTGATTGAGTAACCGAATGCCACGCCGTGGCCACGGTGCCATTATCCATAGCTGGTTTCGAAGCGGGCACTCGCGCTCCACGTTGATGTCAGGGGCATTGCTGACGCCTGTTACCAGCAGTGCAAACGGCCGGTTTCGGGAAGACATTCGCGGACCGGCTACGTTTGAGATCGAGCGCCGCCCGGCCGAGTTGCGAATGTTGCTGTCCTTTTCGGTTGCTGTCGTCAGCAGTGTAATTTGCTCATGAAATGGCGGTGAGCATTCTTTGCTGGTCAAAAGCACCTCAAGTTAGAATCATCATAATCTGTTGAGAAATTCGCTGCAGGTTCCCGCTGAGGTTCGGACGCCGTGCCCATTTATAAGGCTATGACCTTGATGCCCACGCGGCGCCGAATCTCACCGGCGGGAGGGACTTATGAGCAAACGGATTTGGGTAGGCCTCGACGTAGGCGTTCACACAACGGCTATTTGCATCCTCAACGCCACTGGTGAGGCCGTCCGAGAGGCCGAGTTCCCCACCTCTGTCGAAAACATCGACGCCTTCGTTCGACCAATGCGACGCGGAAATGTTGCCGCAATTGCAATGGAGGCGGGATCGACAAGTATCTTTCTAGCGCGCGGGCTAGAGCGTCTCAAATATTCGGTCGTGGTTTTCGACTGCCGGCAGATTTCGACCTACCTTGCCATCAAACAGAATAAGACGGACAGAAACGACGCGCGGAATATCGCGGAGGTTGCTCGAAGCGGCCGAGGATCCGTTTCTGAAGTAGTGCTTAAGACCGTCGAGTGTCAGAGAATCCGATCCATGCTGGCAACGCGCCAGCAAATGATCAGGATCAGGGTCGCGACAGAATCAGCGATTGGTTCGCAATTCCACCTCTATGGCGGGAAGCTATCCCGAAACTGGTCCGCGGCAATCCTTCGCCGCAACGCGCATTTGGAAATGGCACGCTTACGCAAGGAGCAAAAGATCGACTTAAGAGGGGATATTGAACCTGTGCTTTCAATTTGTGAGAGCCTGCGCGCTTACGTCGAGCATCTTGATCGCACCATTGCGGAAATGGCTGCACGCATCGAGGTCTGCCAGCGCTTTATGGAAATCCCTGGGGTCGGGCCGATAACCGCTCTGTCGTTCTACAGTGCGATCTGCAATCCCCAACGGTTTGAAAAATCAATCGACGTAGGTCCATATCTTGGTCTCGTGCCACGTGTTCGGCAATCGGGTGGCACAGTCGCTCGCTTGCGGATCAGTAAGATGGGAAACACGATGACGCGGCGACATTTGACCACGGCCGCCATGATCTTGCTCCGCCCCACGACCAAGGATAGTGGTATAAAAAGATGGGGCTATGGAGTCAGCGACCGGAGAGGTCCGGCGCGAGCAAAAGTCGCAGTGGCGCGCAAGTTATCGACCGTTATGCTCGCCATGTGGAAAAGCGGCAATACGTTCGAGCCTTTCCCTGAACCATCGACCAGCGAGCCTCTTGTCGCGACGGCAAAAAGTTCCCTCCTGGGAACGGCAGGCCCGGAAACCGGATTCGATTTAGGGCTCTGACCCTGTATAATCATACGGCCGGGCCTGCTGATGCTAAAGGCAATCGCGTCTTCGACAAAGCTATCCCTGCACGTCGATTGTCGAATTTTGAACCCCTTCCGATTTCTTCCGCTTTCGGCAGATGGCAAAACCTTCACCTGAGAGCGAGGACCAATGCTAGATGCCGGTGCGCAATCTGAGCGGAAGCAAAAGACTGCGGCGGAACAACAAAGATCGACGCGCAAGATAGGCGCTTCACACACGCGTTTTTCGACGGCGGTCAATTAAGGCGCAGAGGCTTTCGGTCAGCACAAGAGTTGCGGCTCCGACCTTCACGGTTTCGATCTCTCCCGTGGCAACGAGAACATAGAGGGTGCTACGACCGAGTCCGATGAACCTACACGCATCCGGAACGCGCATGGCGATCGGTGCCGTCGTGGAGCGGTCTGTACCAATGGATTTAGTTGGGAAAGACATGAGACCTCCTGCTATCTGCAGCAGCTATAACGATGTTGACGGCGCAAGCTCGCGACGCGACATCCAATTATCCGCAATCCGTATGGCAATCGCCAGCCGACGTTTGTGCGCCATCGCTTCTAATTTTACGACAAAACGCACGCCTGCCGTTCAGATACACGCGGACGTGACCACTCGGCGACGAATTTTGGAGCTCACCAATTTGCCGCGCCGCTGACCGATGCCAGACATTAAAATGACGGAAGCTCCGGCTGTGAGGCCGTCGCGTATGGCCAATTTTGGCTGTGCCATACGCCCAATGCCGCAGAAGACCGACCATTACGTGCCCGAAGCTGGCACGGCTTTTATCTTGCCCTCCCCAGACCGCCCACTTTTAACCCTGCCTACCGATCAGTTGGAATGCCATTACGAATTGATCATGCATCCACCCGCGCTGCAAAACGCGAACATAGTGCCGAAGTAAATCTTGGAATCGTCATTGCTGGCGGGTGCGAGCAGAACACGTTACATTCGCGCAATGATCAGTCGAATTTTTAGACGGCGCCCCACCTCGGAGGGGCCGCCGCCTCCTTCCCTTGAAACGCCAGCGCTCTCACCCGGGGACGGGGGAAGCATGGGTGAGCGAATTGAACGCGTTCCTGTTTCCCGCGACACATATGAGAAACTTGACCTGCGCCATCGCCGCTTCGTAGACATGAACGCTTATCAGGCGAGATTTGTTGACTGCGACTTTTCGTTCTCGATCTTCGAGCGTGCGTACTTCCGGTCAGCGGTGTTTAGCAATTGCACGTTCACCGGGTGCCGCTTCTATGATTCAAATCTTCGCGGAGCATCCTTTCCCGGCTCAGATTTCAAATATTCAACGTTCCATCGGACTCTTATCGAGCCGAGGGAGATGATTGCGCTTCTTCCTCAAGAAGCGAATCTCAAGCGCGATTCTCTGCAAAACTTACGGGCCAACGCGGCAGAAATCGGTGACTTTTCTAGCCAGCGAGATTTCGTACTAGCAGAGATCGGGGCGGCCGTTGATCACCAATCGCGCGCTTGGAAGGGAACTGAAGACTATTATCGTAGGAAGTATCCCGGCTTTCTCAACAAGACGAAAGCTGCTTTAGCCTACTTGGGTCTCCGATTTGGCGGGTTCCTTTGGGGACATGGGGAGCGTCCCCTGCGCCTTGTCGGAAGTGCGGCTTTCTTCATCCTTCTTCTGAGCCTGATTAATATGTGGTCCGTGGTGCCGAACGTAGGCTGGCAAGAAAGTGGCTCTGGTCTAAAGATTCTTAAGTACTGTTTCGATCAGTTCTGGGACTCTGGCCCCGATAGTTCTTTCAAAGGCTACATCCTAGTCGATTATGCGTTGATTGGGATGCGCTACCTGTACATTGGGCTCTTTATCTCTGTGTTGTTCAAATCGATTTCTCACCGCTGATGGGCGAGGTTCTCGGTGTTTACATATTTGGCTCGGTGGCGCGCGGTGACCGCGATGAACGAAGCGATCTGGACCTGCTGGCGGTCGTCTCCGATGGGCGCGGCAAGGTGGACGATCGGGAGGTGTACGCTCACGTACCGAGGCAGCTTTCAGGGTTAGAACCTTCGATCTCTTGGTACGGTCGGCGTCGGCTTGGCGAAATGTTCAAAAATGGCGAGCTTTTCGGGTGGCACCTGTATCACGAAGCCGTTCCTCTCTTTGAAATCCAACCAGTCATTCAGAGCCTTGGCGAGCCTTCGGCTTACCAGGATGCCGCAGCCGACGTGGAGTCCTTCGAGAATATTCTTTCGCGGATTCCTGTTCAGCTACAGGCGTCGCCCGAGAATGCTTTTTACGAGTTGGGATTGTTGTATGTGTGCCTCCGCAACATTTGCATGGCGGCGTCGTCAAAGCTCTGCGATCGCCCGGATTTTTCGCGGTACTCGCCATTTCGACTTAGCGGCGTGTCCGTAGTGCCACTTTCCCAGTCCGAGTACGACTTAGCCATGTCGTGCCGAATGGCAGGGCAGCGTGGACTAATTCCACCTGCACCGTTCCCTCCATCGATGGTAGCTGACATTTATGGTAGACTAGAACCTTGGATTGCCGAGCTTCGACTTAGGCTGGAGGAACACTGATGGATGCATCAACGCGCAGGACCAGATTTCAGGAACGGGTGAGGATCGAACGAGAGTTTCTCATCCCGGTAAATCGCCGTGTCGGTTCAGTCGTCCCGCTCGCTGGAATGACTGCCGCAGCAATCGAATCTTGGCGGCAGCGGGCTGCTGGCGTTGATCTCGGAGTGGACGTCGAGCGTGTTGCGGCTCTCTTGCTTGAGGCTGCTGCCCGAGCGGAACTTCTTGCAGACAACTCACGCGACGTGTTCGAAGCTGACATCCGTATTGCACCCGACGCGTTGAGTGAGATTAGAGTCTCGCTAGAAATGATCCTCGGAAACCCTGTTCACGACCCTTCACCCGATACCCCGATACAAAACATCGAATAATGGTGAAGAGCTTTCCAATAATAAAGCTTTGGATCGTGTCGTACCAACTTTGAGGCGCTGGTGTTTCGTCGGGTGTAGCAGGGCCGCGATGCTACGCATCGGACCCACATTTTGGATACACACCTCACGCACGGGTGAACGCAGGGTTTCCGCCACTTTTTGAGGGTGCGATCCGACTACACTCTAGCAGCGCCAGAAGGAAATCACCGTTTTTAGCGTAACCGTGTCCTGAAGGCCACCTTGCGGGAAGCTGCTGCGGGGTGCTGATAGCCGCTCTTTGCGAGGAGCGGTGATGAGCGAGGATATCGGAGCGTCGGGAGCGAGTGT
>NZ_SCOT01000011.1 GCF_005502465.1 Sphingopyxis sp. L1A2A | reverse complement strand
CTCCCCGTCAGGGGAGGGGTTGGGGTGGGGGTCGCAGCTCTATGCTGCGACCCCCACCCCAACCCCTCCCCTGACGGGGAGGGGCTCGAAAGCATGAGATGACCGAGACCCTTTCCGCTACCAATTTCGTCAATATCGGCGAACGCACCAACGTCACCGGATCAGCGGCGTTCAAGAAATTGATCCTCGCCGACGATTACACCGCGGCGGTCGAGGTCGCGCGCCAGCAGGTTGAAAATGGCGCGCAGGTGATCGACGTCAATATGGACGAAGGCCTGCTCGACGCCGAATATGCGATGACGACTTTTCTGAAGCTGATCGCCGCCGAACCCGACATCGCGCGCGTCCCGGTGATGATCGACAGCTCGAAATGGTCGGTGATCGAGGCAGGGCTGAAATGCGTCCCCGGCAAGCCGATCGTCAATTCGATCAGCATGAAGGAGGGTGAGGAGCCCTTCCTCGAACACGCCCGCAAATGCATGGCCTATGGCGCCGCGGTCGTCGTGATGGCGTTCGACGAGGTCGGGCAGGCCGATACGATGGAACGCAAGATCGAAATTTGCGCGCGCGCCTATGACCTGCTGATGACGATCGGCTTTCCGCCCGAGGACATCATCTTCGACCCCAATGTCTTCGCGGTCGCGACGGGGCTGGAAGAACATGACAATTATGCGGTCGATTTCATCGAAGCGGTCAAGGTCATTCGCGTCCGCTGTCCGCACGTCCATTTCTCGGGCGGGCTGTCGAACCTATCGTTCGGCTTTCGCGGCAACGAGACGGTGCGCCGCGCAATGCACAGCGTGTTCCTCTATCACGCGATCCCCGCCGGGCTCGACATGGCGATCGTCAACGCGGGCCAGCTCGACGTGTACGACACGATCGATCCCGAACTGCGCGAGGCGTGCGAGGATGTCGTGCTCAACCGCAAAAAGGATGGCGAGGTCGAAAGCCCGACCGAGCGGCTGATCGCACTCGCCGAACGCTATAAGGGCACCAGCCCGGCGCAGGAAAAGGCCGCCGAAGAATGGCGCGGGTGGGACGTTGCCAAGCGGCTCGAACATGCGCTGGTCAAGGGCATCGACGCCTATGTCGTCGACGATACCGAGGAAATGCGGCAACTGCTGCCGCGCCCGATCGAGGTGATCGAAGGGCCGTTGATGGACGGCATGAACGTCGTCGGCGACCTGTTCGGGTCGGGCAAGATGTTTCTGCCGCAGGTCGTGAAATCGGCGCGCGTGATGAAGAAAGCGGTCGCGCATCTGCTGCCCTTCATCGAAGCCGCGAAGGAGCCGGGTGCAAAGGGCAAGGGCAGGGTCGTGATGGCGACCGTCAAGGGCGACGTCCATGATATCGGCAAGAATATCGTCGGCGTCGTGCTCCAGTGTAACGGCTTTGAAATCGTCGACTTGGGCGTGATGGTGCCTTGGTCGAAGATCCTCGAGGCGGCGAACGAGAATGACGCCGACATGATCGGCCTGTCGGGCCTGATCACCCCCTCGCTCGACGAGATGGTGACGGTGGCCGAGGAAATGCAGCGCGCCGGGATGACGATGCCGCTGCTGATCGGCGGCGCGACGACGTCGAAGGTCCACACGGCGCTGCGCATCGATGTCGCCTATCAGGGGCCGGTGCTCCACGTCCTCGACGCCAGCCGCGCGGTGGGTGTCGCGACCGCCTTGGTCAGCGACACCGGGCGCGACGCCTATGTGCAGGGCTACAAGGACGATTACGCCCATATCCGCGACGTGCGCGCGGGCAAGGGGCAGAGCGTGTTGCACAGCCTGGAGGAGGCGCGCGCCAATTATTACGACGCCTATCTCAGCGATAAGCCGCCGCCGCCGCTGCATCCCGGCTTGCATCGCTTCGACGACTGGTCGCTCGAAAATTTGCGCGAATGTATCGATTGGACGCCTTTTTTCCGCGCGTGGGAATTGCATGGCACCTGGCCGTCGATCATGGACGACGACGTCGTCGGCGAAACCGCGCGCGCGCTCAAGGCCGATGCCGATGCGATGCTCGACCAGTTGATCGCCGAAAAATGGCTGACCGCCCGCGGCGTGTGCGGTCTTTGGCCCTGCGCGCGTGACGGCGACGATGTCACCATCCACCTCGCCGAGGAAGAACGGCATGTCACGCTCTCCTTCCTGCGCCAGCAGATCAAGAAGAGCCGCGACCGCGCCAATATGTGCCTTGCCGATTTCATCGATCCGGCGGGCGACTGGATCGGCGGCTTCGCCGTCGGCATCCATGGCATCGAGCCACATTCCGAACGCTTCCGCGCCGACAAGGATGATTATTCGGACATCTTGCTGAAGGCACTCGCCGACCGCTTTGCCGAAGCCTTTGCCGAACGGCTGCACCAGCATGTTCGCACCGATTTGTGGGGCTATGCCCCCGGCGAACAGCTAACCAATGAGGCGCTGATCAAGGAGGAATATCGCGGTATCCGTCCGGCGCCGGGTTATCCTGCCTGCCCCGACCATAGCTTGAAGCCGATCCTGTTTGATCTGCTGGCGGCGGGGGAGAATGCCGGGCTGGTGCTCACCGAAAGTTTTGCCATGTTGCCGACCGCCGCGGTCAGCGGATTCTATTTCGGTCATCCGGAAAGCCAGTATTTCGGTGTTGCCCGGATCGGCAGCGACCAGCTGGAGGATTATGCGCGGCGGCGCGGGGTCGATATCGACACCGCAACGCGCTGGCTGCGGCCCAATCTGGATTAACCTGGGCGAATACGTCTGTCCGACAACGGGACGCGCCGCCGGTTAACCGCCTTCGCGAACGACTGGCGGCGCGAAACGCGTTATAAGGCTTTCATGGTAAAGTCTCTTTTTCGTCGGCCCATGTTGCCGCTGCTCGCCCTTCCGCTGCTGTTCGCCCCGGCGCCGCTGCCGGCGCAGACCGGCGGCGCGCCCTATGGTGTCGATGGCCGCAGTTTCGGGCGTCTGCAGGACGCCGTCGATGCGATCGGCGAAGGCGAGGGGACAATCAACATCGCCCCCGGCTATCACCGCGACTGCGCGGTACAGACCGCGGGCCGCATCGCCTTTGTCGCGGTAGAGCCCGGCCGCGCGATCTTCGACGGGGTGGCGTGCGAGGGCAAGGCGGCGCTGGTGCTGCGCGGTGCGGGCGCGCGGGTCGACGGGCTGGTGTTCCAGAATATGCGGGTGCCCGACGGCAATGGCGCCGGCATCCGCCTCGAACAAAGCGACCTCGACGTCGTCAACAGCCTGTTCCGCGCCAGCGAGGAAGGCATATTGACCGCCGACGATTCCGACGCGACGCTGACGATCGACCGCTCGACCTTTTCGCGCCTCGGTCGCTGCGACCGCGGCCTCAGCTGTGCGCACAGCGTCTATACCGGCCTCTATGGCCGCGTCGTCGTCACCCGCACCCGGTTCGAAAAGGGCAGCGGCGGCCATTATCTGAAAACCCGCGCGATCACGGTCGACATCAACGACAATAGTTTCGACGACACCCAGGGGACGGCGACCAACTATATGATCGACCTGCCGTCGGGATCGGTCGGCCGGATCGCGAACAATCTGTTCGTGCAGGGGCGCGACAAGGAAAATTACTCGGCGCTGATCGCGGTCGCCGCCGAGGAACGCAAGAACCCGTCGCGCGGCCTGTCGATTGTCGGCAACCGCGCCAGCCTGCCCGCGGGCTTGGACCGCAAATCGGTGTTTGTTGCCGACTGGAGCGGCGAGGCGCTGGCGATCGGGGCGAATGAGCTCGGCGCGGGATTGATGCGGTTCGAGAAAAGATAGCGCCGACGTTTTAAACTCGTTCGTGTCTCGACTTCGCTCGACACGAACGGATCAGGGGTGAGCGTTAAGCCTCGCCGCGCGTTTCGATCAGCGATGCGGCCAACGCCTCGGCGGGCGATTTGCCGCCCCACAGCACGAACTGGAACACCGGATAAAAGCGCTCGCACTCGTCGATCGCGCTTTCGATCAGCGTTTCGGTCATGTCGAGCGCCAGCGACGCGTCGCTGCCGAGCAGCATGCCGTGGCGGAACAGGATCGTCCCACTGTTCGACCACAGCTCGAAATGGCCGAGCCACAATTGTTCGTTGATCAGCGCCAGCGCTTCATGCGCCACGGCGCGTTTTTCCTCGACGACGCGGATGTCAGGAAAGGCGAGCAACTGGATGACGCCGTCGTCGGCGCGCCACACGGCGCGCAGCTCATAGGCGGTCCAGCTGCCCTGCGCGGTCGCGACGATCTCGTCCTCGCCGACCATTTCGTGCGGCCAGTCGTGCGCGGCAAAATAGGACGCCAGCATGTCCATCGGTGCCGCGTCCTGGCCGTCTTCGTCGTCGTAAATATCTTCGCTCATGGGGGCGCTTTAGCGAGTGTTCGATCTGGTGGCGAGTCGCTATGCCCACCACCAATCGTCATCCCGGCGAAGGCCGGGATCTCGCCAGTGCGCAAAGGCGCGAGGATGAGACCCCGGCCTTCGCCGGGGTGACGACTATGCTTTGGGCGCAGCTTTCGGCTTCGCGGCAGGCTTTGCCGCTGCTTTCGGCGCGGGCGCAGGCTTCGCAGCCGCGGCCTTGGGCGCACCCGCAGACTTCGCTACGCCTTCCAGCTTGTCGAGCCGCGCCTTCAGCGCTTCGGTTTCGGCGCGCGCGGTTGCCGCCATCTGCTTCACCGCTTCGAATTCTTCGCGGCTGACGAAATCCATCCGGCCGACCCATTCCTTGGCGCGTTCGCGCATCGCGGCTTCGGCCTCGCGGCCGGCACCGGCAACGGTTCCGGCAACGCCGTTCACCATCTTGGCCAGATCGTCGAAAAAGCGGTTTTCGCTCTGCATCTTAAAATTCCTTTGTCGGACGTTCAGTCCCTTGCCGTCACCCTATCTGGGTGCTGGCGGCGGTGGGGACAAGGGTTTCGGCGTCGGGATTGCGCTGATCGATCTGGAAATTCAGGATCGCGGCAAAGCTCAGCCAGACCATATAGGGGACGAGCAGCCACGCCGCCGCCTTGCGGATCGGGGCAAAGGCAAAGGCGGTGGCGATCGTCACCATCAGGATGAAAATGATCAGATAAAGCGCGCTCGTCACCTGATATTGGCCAAAGAACAGCGGCGACCAGGCGAAATTCGCGATCAGCTGGACAAAGAACAGCAACAGCGCAAAGCCGCGCCCCTTCGCGCCGCGAGCATGCAGGATCATCGCGAGCGCCAGCCCGAGCATGATGTAGAGGACCGGCCACACAACCCCGAACACCCAGCCCGGCGGGGTGATCGCGGGCAGGTCGAGCGATGCGAACCAGCGATTGCCATAACCGCTGTTCGACAGCATCCCCATCAGGCTGCCGACCAGGACGATCGCGGGGACGGTCACCAGCGCCCAGCGCAGATACGACATGCGAAGCTGGCCCGGCGTAGCGATCTCGGTCATGCACATGGTCCTTTGCGCGGGAATCGGCTGGTCAAGGGTGTCGCGGGTGGCGGCGCAAGCGTCAAGCGGCAGCTTTTACGGCGACGATCAGAAATTCGACATTGCCCTCCGGCCCGGTGATCGGGCTTTCGACCGTGTCAACGACCGTCCAGTGCTTGTGTTCCAGCCAGGCTCGCACTTCTTCGCACACCCGCGCGTGCACCGCAGCGTCGCGGATCACGCCTTTTTTGCCGACTTCGTGTCGCTCGGCCTCGAACTGCGGTTTGATCAGCGCGACCATCCGCGCGCCGTCTTTGGCAAAACTCATCGGCACCGGCAGCACCTTGGACAGCGCGATGAAGCTCGCGTCGCAGACGATCAGGTCGACGGGTTCGGGGATATGCGCGGCGGTCAGGACGCGCGCGCTGGTCTGTTCGTGGACGATGACGCGGTCGTCCTGGCGCAGCTTCCACGCGAGCTGGTTGGTGCCCGAATCGACTGCATAGACGCGCGCCGCACCGCGACTGAGCAGCACATCGGTGAAGCCGCCGGTCGACGACCCGACATCGATCGCAACCGCGCCCGTCACATCCCAGCCGAGGTGGGTCAGCGCATGGTCGAGCTTGATGCCGCCGCGCGACACCCACGGATGGTCGCGGCCCTTGACGCTGATCTCGGCGTCGTCGGCGACCTGTTGTCCGGCCTTGTCGATCTTGCGGTCCCCGATGAAGGCGAGCCCGGCGAGGATCAGCGCCTGCGCCCGCGTCCGGCTTTCGGCGAGGCCGCGATCGACGAGCAGCTGGTCGGCGCGTTGTTTGGCCATCAGCCGCCCGCCTGTTCGACGAGCAACCCGGGAGTCAGGATTTGCGGCAGGATCTCGGGTTTCGTCGCACCGGGCGCATACCACAGGTAAAGCGGTACGCTGTTGCGGCCATGGTCGGCCAGGGTGCGGGTGATCACCGGGTCGCCGTTGGTCCAGTCGCCGACCAGCGTGACGACCCCCGCCTTGCCGAACGCCTCCTGCACCGTCTGACGGTTGATCGCGCCGGCTTCGTTCGCCTTGCACGACAGGCACCAGTCGGCGGTGAAATAGACGAACACCGGTTTGCCGGTCGCGCGGGCTTTGGCGAGGGCGGCGGGGGAGAAGGTCGATCCGCTCGCCGCGGTCGTGCGTTCGGTGTCGGCAACTTCCGTGACGGTGCCGCCAAGGCCAACCACGAAGAGCAGCCCGGCGGCGATCAGCAGCCAAGGTCGCCGGTCGCCGCGCTGCATCGCGCCATAATGAGTGAGCACGACCAGCGCCATGGCGACCGCGACGATCGGCCAAATGAGCTGCGACCCGCTGCCCAATTGCCGCCACAGCAGCCAGCCGAGCGCGAGCGCCGTCAGCCCCATCGGCAGCGCCATCCATTGGCGAAACCGGTCCATCCACGGCCCCGGCTTAGGCAGCCGGTTGCGCAGCGCCGGGACGAACCCGATGGCAAGGAAGGGGAGGGCGAGGCCGAGCCCTAGCCCGCCGAAGATCGGGAGCGCCGCCCAGGCCGGTAGCACGAGCGTGGCGCCCAGCGCGGCACCGAGCAGCGGGCCGCTGCACGGGGTTGCGACAAAGGCGGCGAGCGCGCCGGTCCAGAAACCGCCCGCCGCGCCGCCCGTGTCCGCCAGCGCCTGCCCGCCGCCAAAGGACGGCAGTTCATAGGCGCCGAGCAGGTTCAGGGTGATCGCGAGGGCGAGGATCAGCAGCGCGAGCACGCTGAGCGGATGCTGCAACTGAAACGCCCAGCCGACCTGCTCGCCCGCCGCGCGGAGAGCCAGCAGCGCGCCGCCGAGCAGCAGTGCAGTGACGACGGCGCCCGCGGTATAAGCGAGCGCCTCGACCTTCGCCGACCGTGCATCACCGCCCGAGCGCGCGAGGCTGAGCGCCTTGAGGCTGAGGATCGGAAAGACGCAGGGCATCAGGTTGAGGATCAGTCCGCCAAGGATTGCGCCGCCTAGCGCGGTCCAGAACAGGGTGATGTCGATGCCGCGGCTTTCCGTCCGGATCGCTTTGCCGGCCGCCGCGACGGTGCCGGGTTCGAAGCGCACCGAAAGTCCGCGCCCGTCGCCGAGCTTGAGCAACGCCGCAATCGGCCCTTGCACCTCGCCCTTGGTGCGGGTCTCGACGATGATCTGGTCCCCGTTGCGGCTGAAACTTTGCCGCGCGGCATAGTCGACAAGATTCTGCGTTTCGACAAACAGATGCGGCGCATCGAGCGCGGCGCCTGCGGGCAAGGGGACGCCAAAGCGCACCATGTCGCCGCGCCGCTCCCACGTGCCGCTGCGGTCGAGCGGCTGCGGCAGCAGCGCGCGCCAGCCGTCGAAGCGCGCGCGCGCTGCGGCCGGAACGGCACCGTCGCCCGCCTTCAGCGCGACCGAAATCACCGCCCTTTCCGGCACGCACACCTTGTCGGTGCAGGCGAGCCAGTTTGCGACCCCCGACAGCGTCAGGTCGGCGCCCGGCGCGATGCGGTCGTCGATCCGGACGTCGGCGATCAGCGCATAGGGATGCTCATAAACATGGTTCATCATGCCGAACAGGATCAGCGGTTCGGGGACCGGGTAGCGGAAGGGCGCGACGGTGACGCCCTCGGGCGCGTTCCATTCGACCGACGGCCCGAAACCGGCATCGCCGCCATTGACCCAATAGCCGTGCCAGCCCGCGTCGGGGGTCATCGTGAGCGCCAGCGTCGTCGCGCCGCCGGGTGTGGGCGCAGCGGATTCGGCGACCAGTTTCGGCTGGATATGCGTCGATTGCGCCCTTGCGGGGCCAGCCGCGAGCAGCGCGAACGCCAGCAGCGCCAGCGCCGCGCGCCAAAGGCTTGTCACAAAAACGTCCTTGCCGCGATCCATGCCGGTTCTGCTGTCATCCATCTCTCGAGGCTTGCCATATAGGCGGCTTTCGTCGAGAGGACAGCCCGCGCTGACACCCCTTCGCAACGGAGACGCCGCTCGTGATGCTGAAACATCTCAAAATCGCCCTGGCCGCTACACTCTGTGTAGGCAGCGCCAGCACCGTGCTTGCGCAAAATTCAGCGCCGCCGGTCGCGAAAGTGACCGCCGCGACGCCGCCGCCCAAACTGATTGTGATGGTCGCGGTTGACCAGCTGTCGGCCGACCTGTTCGCCGAATATCGTGACAAATTCACCGGCGGCTTCGCACGGCTCGCGTCGGGTGTGGTGTTTCCGTCGGGCTATCAGGCGCAGGCCGCTACCGAAACCTGCCCCGGCCATGCCACGATCCTGACCGGCAGCCACCCGGGCCGCGCCGGGATCGTCGCCAACAATTATTTCGACCTGTCGGTCGCGCGCGACGACAAGCGCATCTATTGCGCCGAGGATGAAAGTGTCGCCGGTACCGCATCGGGCGGCGGCAAATATGCGCCGTCGGTGAAGCATCTGCTCGTCCCGACGCTCGGCGACCTGATGAAGGCGCGCGACCCCGGCGCGCAGGTCGTTTCGGTTGCCGGCAAGGATCGCGCCGCGATCATGATGGGCGGGCGCCAGGCCGACGAGCTGATGTGGCTCGTTCCCGCCGGTCTCACCAGCTATCGCGGCACCACGCTGTCGCCAACCGCGACGCAGGCGGGCGCGGCGATTGCCGCCGCGATCGCGCAGCCGCGCCCGGCGATGACCCTGCCCGCCGACTGCGCGAACCACGACATCGCCATCCCGGTCGGCGACAAGGGTGCCACCGTTGGCACCGGCCGTATGGCGCGCGATGCGGGCGACTTTCGCCGCTTCCTGGCGTCGCCCGAAGCCGACGGCGCGGTCCTCGCGACCGCCGCGGCGCTGCGCCAGGCGCGCAAAATGGGCGAGGGCAGCGGCACCGATTTGCTGATCGTCGGGCTGTCGGCGACCGACTATGTCGGCCACGGCGCGGGCACCGAGGGCAGCGAAATGTGCCTCCAGATGGCGGGGCTCGACCGCGAGCTCGGCGATTTCTTTGCCCGGCTCGACGCGACCGGGATCGACTATGCCGTCGCGCTGACCGCCGACCATGGCGGGCACGACATGCCCGAACGCAACCGCCAGAACGCCTGGCCCGCCGCGCAGCGTGTCGATCCGGCGCTCGATCCCGACAAGCTGGGCAAGGCGGTCGCCGAAAAGCTAGGCCTGCCGCAGCCGCTGCTTCATGGCGACGGCCCGTTCGGCGACATGTATCTGTCGAAAGCGCTGACCGCGGCGCAGCGTAAGACCGCGCTCACCGAAATCCTCGCGCGGCTGCGCGCGCATCCGCAGATCGAAGCGGTGGTGACCGCCGACGAACTGGCGAGCCGCCCCATGCCGAAGCAGGCGCCCGATACCTGGAGCCTGCACGACAAGCTGCGCGCGTCGTTCCACCCCGCTCGCTCGGGCGATTTCGTCGTGGTGCTGAAACCGCGCGTTACCCCGATTCCCGAATCAGGGCTCGGCTATGTTGCGACGCACGGGTCGGTATGGGATTATGATCGGCGCGTGCCGATCCTGTTCTGGCGCAAGGGGCTGGCCGGGTTTGAACAGCCGAATGCGGTGATGACGGTCGATATCATGCCGACGCTCGCGGCGCTGATCGGGGTGCCGGTCGATGCGGGCCAGATCGACGGGCGCTGCCTCGATCTGTTGTCGGGTGCTGACAGCAGCTGTCGTTAAGGATCAGAAAAGAAACGACTATGAAAAAGGTTTTGCAGGACTTTTCCGGCCGGCTGCTGCTGATCGGCTGCGGCAATATGGCAGGCGCGATGCTCGATCGCTGGCTCGCCGCGGGGCTCGATCCGGCGCAGGTCGCGATCGTCGATCCGCTCGCGGCGCCGCGCGCCGGCGTCGTCCAGCATGCGTCGATCGGCGAATGGCAGGCCGCGGACGGCGCCGCCGACTGGATCATGCTGGGCATGAAGCCGCAGCAACTGGGCGATGTCGCCGATGTCCTCGCCCCGCTGGTCACGGGTGGCGTCCATTTGCTGTCGATCCTCGCCGGGGTGTCGCTCGCCGATCTGGCAGCGCGTTTCCCCGACGCGGGCGCGCAGGTTCGCATCCTGCCCAATCTTGCGGCGCGCATCGGCGCCGGGGTGTCGGCGGTCGCAACCTTGGGCGACGCCGATGAACGGGCCATTGCGGCGCTGCTCGGCCCGCTGGGCCAGACGGTGACGCTGGCCGACGATTCGACGATGGATCTGGTCACCGCCTTTACCGGCAGCGGCCCGGCGTTCGTCTTTCGCCTGATCGAATCCTACGCAGCAGCGGGTGAGCGGCTGGGCCTGTCGGCCGACGATGCGCTGGCGCTGGCCACCGCAACCTTTGGCGGCGCCACCGCGCTGCTCGCCGACAGCGGCGAAAAACCCGGGGTGCTCACCGCGCAGGTCGCGAGCAAGGGCGGCACGACGCAGGCCGGGCTCGATGTGCTCGACGGCGACGGGCAACTCGCCGCGCTGCTCACCAACGTGCTGCGCGCGGCGCGCGATCGCGGGCGCGAGCTGGCGGATATTGCGCGCGGCGAAGGCTAAGCCGGATCGCGCCCCAGCGCCGCAATGCGTTTGCGGTCGCGTACCGGGACGAGGGCCTCGCTGACGTGCCAGAATCCGGTCACCGCCTGTTGTCCGGCATGGGTATAGGCGCGGCTCATCGTGTCGCGCAGCAGCGCAAAGATTGCGGCTTCGATCGTGCGGCCGGTCTCGGTCAGGCGCAGTTCCTTTTGCCGCCGGTCGCGATTGCCGGGCCGTGTGGTCAGCATGTCGCGCGCTTCCAGCTCTTTCACGACCCGCCCCAGCGACTGTTTGGTGATGCCCAGCAGCGCGAGCAGGTCCGAAATCGTTAGGCCGGGTTGCCGCGCGATGAAATAGAGCGCGCGGTAATGTGCACGGCCCAATTCCTGCTCGGCGAGCTGCGCGTCGATCGAGCGCCACAGCGAGGCGTGCGCGAAAAACAGAAATTCGATGCCGCGGCGCACTTCGTCTTCGCGCAAGAAAAGAGCAGACGCAGCGGGGACTTGTGAAAGAAAATTTTCCTCGGCCATGGTGACTATCGTTGCGCGCCGCGCCCGTCTTTGGCAAGAGGCGCGCTCCATAGACCGCTCAGCCACAGGTGTTTTCGCATGTCCGCTCCCGCATTTACCCATCTGCCGCACCCCAATCGCGTTGCGGACGATGTACGCGCGGCAGCGATCGCCGATCCGGTGTTTGGGCGCGTCTTTACCGATCATATGGTGTCGATCCGCTACACCGAGGGCAAGGGCTGGCACGACGCGCAGGTGATGCCGCGCGGGCCGCTAACGCTCGATCCCGCGACCGCGGTGCTCCATTATGCGCAGGAAATTTTCGAGGGGCTGAAGGCGTATCGGCTCGACGACGGGTCGATGGCGCTGTTCCGGGTCGAGGCCAATGCGGCGCGCTTCAACGCCAGCGCGCGGCGCATGGCGATGGCCGAAATGCCCGAGGATTTGTTCATCGCGGCGGTCAAGGAAGCCGTCGCTGCCGACGCCGCCTGGTTCCCGCCGGTTGACGGCGGCGCGCTGTACCTGCGCCCCTTCATGTTCGCGAGCGAGGTGTTTCTGGGGGTGAAGCCCGCGGCCGAATATCAGTTCCTCGTCATCACCTCGCCGGTCGGCAATTATTTCAAATCGGGCGCGCCGGCGATTTCGCTGTGGGTGTCGGAAGATTACACCCGCGCCGCGCCCGGCGGCACCGGCGCTGCCAAATGTGGCGGCAATTATGCCTCCAGTCTGATCGCGCAGCGCGAGGCCATTTCCAAGGGGCACGACCAGGTCGTTTTCCTCGACGCCGCCGAACATCGCTGGATCGAGGAACTGGGCGGGATGAACATGTTCTTCGTGTTCGATGACGGCAGCATCGTTACGCCGCCGCTGACCGGCACGATCCTGCCCGGGATCACGCGTGACGCGATCATCACGCTGGCGCGCGGCGCCGGGTTGACGGTGCGCGAAGAACCCTATGCGATCGACCAGTGGCAGGCCGATGCGGAAAGCGGCCGCCTGACCGAGAGCTTTGCCTGCGGCACCGCCGCGGTGGTGACCCCGGTCGGCAAGGTGACGCGTGGGCAGGACAGCTTTACCATCGGCGCCGGCGGTCCCGGCCAGGTGACCGGAATGCTCAAGGACAAGCTCGTCGACATCCAGCGCGGCCGCGCCGCCGATCCGGACCGCTGGGTGACCCGGCTCTAAGCGCCGCCTTGCAATAGGCGGCGGCGCGTTATAGAGCGCGCCTCGCACCGGCCCGTTGGGGCGTCGCCAAGTGGTAAGGCAGCGGCTTTTGATGCCGCCATTCGCAGGTTCGAATCCTGCCGCCCCAGCCAGCCGGTGCCGGAAGTTTCGGCTGAAAACATAGGGATGCCGGTGCAGAATGCGGTCTGTCAGCTAGACAGATTTCGCCAGCTTTGGACTGGTTTCCGCGCCAATAATGTCCTGATTTCTTACCCGTTTTTCTTGGATTCAAGCCGAAGGTGGGACGTCCCTAGTCCAAAAGCCAGTCTCACGCCCGCTGCCCTTGATGCCCTTTGTGAAGGAAGCGTCATCGACCCCGAAACGAGCGGCTTGAGTGCCCCGGCACATCGCCCCTATTCGCCACCGGGGTGAACAGTGTGGCCACCATGGCGCGCTTTACCGTCGTGGCTCCTCGATTATCCTGAGAGCAGCTATCGGGCCGAACATGGAGAAGCCTGAAGCGCGATGGTTGAACCCAGCCGTCGCGGGACGAGGGAGGAATTATGGCAATTCTGAAAGCCGCTTTGGCGGCGGTCATGGTCGCGACTGCGTTGAGCTCGTCGCTGGTGCTGGCCCAAGAGGCGGAGAGTCAGGATGCTCAGGCCGGCGATGGAGAGATCGTCGTTACCGCGCAGCGCCGCGAGGAACGGCTGATCGACGTACCGATCTCGGTTTCCGCGGTTGGCGGCGCGGCGATCGATCGGGCGCAAGTCCGGACTGTCACCGACATCGCGACCATTGTTCCGAACATCCAGATCAACGAAACGATCGGCAACAGTTTCGGCCCGTTGATTACCATTCGCGGTCTTTCTCCCTCGGCTGACACCAGCCTCGCCCGCGATCAGCCGGTCGGTCTTTACATCGATGGCGTACCGATCGGAAAGTCGACCGGGGCGGCCTTCGACACCGTCGACCTGGAGCGGGTCGAGGTGTTGCGTGGGCCGCAGGGCACCCTGTACGGCAAGAACACGATCGGCGGCGCGGTCAATCTGATTACTCGCAAGCCGAGCGGCGAATTCGGCGGCCAGTATCTGGCCGGCGCCGGAAGCTGGGGCCAGTTCAACCAGCGGATTTCGGTCGACCTGCCCGAGGTGGCCGGTTTCAGCGCCAAGGTCGGCCTGATCACCAAGCTCGACGGCGGCTATTATCGCAATTCGGTGCGCAAGCAGAATTTCGGCGAGGAAGAATTGTGGGCAGCGCGCGCTGATCTTTTGTGGCGCCCGTCGGGCAGCTTTAGTGCGCTCTACAGCTACGACATTTCGGACAGCAAAGGCACGCCGAACCAGCTTGCCGCCACCGCGGTCACCGGATCCGGCGCGACCGCGTTCGTCAACGCGCTGCTCAGGCCCTATGTCGTGAGCGGACGGACGCGCGAAATCGGGGCGCAAAGCGCGCTGCGCAGTGACTATCGCACCAACGGTCACGCGCTGACGCTCGAATGGGAACCCGGTATCGGCGACCTCACGCTCAAATCGATTACTGCACGGCGGACCGCAATAACCCGGTCGGCGAGCGATTTCGACGGCAGCCCGCTCGACCTGCTGCGCATCATTCTCGACAATAATTACAAGCAGTTCACCCAGGAACTGCAGGCGATCGGGACCGTCGGCGACTTCAAATACACGCTGGGCGCCTTCTATCTCGACGACGATTATGACGTGTTCAATCCGCGCTGGAACTTCCAGTTCGGGGGCAATGCCTTCGACATCAGCGAACGCGGAGGCGGGTCCAGATCCTATGCCGGCTATGGCCAGCTCGCTTGGACACCGCGGGCGCTCGACGAGAAGCTCACGGCATCGGTGGGGCTTCGCTATACGCGCGAATCCAAGCATGCTCATGAGTTGCTGCTTTCCAACTCTGCCTATCGCGTCAATCCGGCCGCCCCGGGGTCGGGCGTGTTCCTGCGCGACGTGAACGGCAATCCGGTCACCCGCAGCGGCGGCCCGGCAGCGGGCGCGCGACCGGGCGCGGGAGGGATCGGCTATACCGACCTCAGCCCGCTCGAAAATTCCGGAGTTTGGAAGCGGTTCAACCCTGAACTCAACATCCTCTATAAAGTCCAGCCCGATTTCTCGATCTATGGGCGCGTGGCGACTGGTTTCAAGAGCGGCGGGATCAACGATACCGCTGCGACCAACGCCGCCTTCCTGACGCCCTATAATCCGGAAAAGCTGACATCGTTCGAGCTCGGGGTAAAATATGGGGGCTTCGGTAACGCGCTTAATCTCAGCGCAGCGGTCTATCATTCGATCTACAAGGATTTTCAGGCCGGCGTGTTCGTCCCGTCGCTGGTGACGACGAACATCATCAACGCGGGGAAGGCGAAATTCACCGGCTTCGAGGTCGAAGGAACGTTGCGCCCGGTCGAGGGGCTGAGCTTCAACTTCGGCGGCGGTTACGTCGATGCGCGCTACACCGATTTCATCCTTCCCGACGGCACCGACGTGACCGACACCTATGTGCTCTCGCGCGTACCCAAATGGAATTATCAGGCCGGCGCGCTCTATCGCCACGATGTCGGCGCCGAGCGGCTGGAGACAAGCCTGAACTACAGCTGGCGGAGCAGCCAGTTCTCGTCGATCACCCCCGATCCACTGGCCAAGATGCCGTCCTATGGCCTGCTCGACGGGCGCATCGCGCTCATAGGGATCGAACTCGGCGGCGGGACGACCGCCGAACTTGCGCTGTGGGGGAAGAATCTGACCGACAAGGAGTATAAAGTCAGCGCGATCAACCTCGGCGTCCTCACGCTCGGCCAGTACGGCGATCCGCGCAGTTTCGGCGGCGAACTTCGCATCCGCTTCTAACCGCGGCGGGGTCGGCGTGTCAGTGGTTCTGGATCCGCCGCGCACCGGGTCGCGGTGGGTCCTGCCCTTTCTCGGGGCGGTGACCTTCCTCACCGCGATCGGCAATATCGGGCTGGTGTCGATCATGCCGACGATCGGCCGGATGTTGCAGATTCCGGATTTTCTGGTCGCGGGCATCTTCTCGCTATCGGCGCTGACCTGGGCGATCAGCGCCCCATTCTGGGTGTCGCGGATCGAGCGCAAGGGCCCCAACCCCTATATCCGGGCGGGGCTCGTCGGCTTCGTCGTGTCGATGAGCGGCTGCGCGCTGTCGGTCGAACTTGGCCTGCTGGGGCTGCTCACGCCTTTCGCCGCCTTCCTTCTCTTTTCGATATTACGGTCGACCTATGGCCTGCTCGGCTCGGCGGCCGCCACCGCGACGCAGGCGCTGATCGCGGCCGAGACTACCGGCGCCGCGCGAACGCGGGCGATCACGACGCTGGCTGGCGCACTTAGCCTCGGCACAATCGTCGGACCAGCGATCGCGCCCGCGATGATCGTCGATCCGCTGGGGCCGCTCGGACCGATGCTCGGCTTTGCGCTGCTCGGCGGTTTCGCTCTTGCCGGGGCCTTCGTTTGTCTCCCGCGCGACAGGCTTGATGGTGCGTCGGTACCCGGGGGCGCGCCGAATATGTCGCTCGCGCAGGTGTGGCGGCGCAAGGGGGTTGGGCATCATCTGAGCTTCGGATTGCTGCTCTGCTCGGCGCAGGCGATCAACCTCTATACCATCGGTTTCGTGATCATCGACCGGATGGCCGAAGATCCGCTGGCGGCACAGCGGATGATTGGGCTTGCGATGACTGCCGCCGCCGCGGCCGCGCTGCTCGGCCAATGGGGCTTCGTCCGGCTGTTTTCTCCATCGCCGCTCGCGATGATGCGGATCGGCACCGGATTTGCCTTTGCCGGTAATCTTCTGGCCGTATTCGACGGAGGTGTGCAGGCCGCCGCCTTGGGCTTTGTCCTTGCCAGTTTCGGCTACGGACTGGCCCGCCCCGGGTTCAGTGCGGCGGCGTCGCTCGCGGGATCGAGCGAGGATCAGGTAGCGATCGCCTCGGCGATCACCTTTATTGCCGGGGCATCGATCACCCTACCGCCGGTCCTCGCATCCGCCGCCTATCAATGGTCGCGTCCGGCGCCGTTCGCGATTGCCGCGGCAATCGGCGGCGCCTTGCTGCTGAGCCATCTGCTGCCTGCGCTCGTCCGGCATATTGTCCATGACGAGCGATAGATCGTTCGCGCCGACCCGCTTTATCCGGCGGGCGAAGCGCATAGTGTCTGACCATGGCGTGCGCGGCGAATGATGGCCGTGCGCGGGGATGAAAACTGGAGAGAGAGTGTGGATCGTTATCTTGTCATTTCGTCGGACGGCCATGTCGGCCTGCCCCCCGAAAAATATCGGAGCTATCTGGAATCGAAATATCATCAGCAGTTCGACGAGACGGTTCAGCTCGAGATCAAGGCGCGCGAAGAGCATGAAAAACGCTTCCTGATCGACGACTTCAACAACAAGTGGCGCGCCCGCGTCGGCGACGGGCTCGAGGGCGCGTGGGATGGCACCATCCGCAACCGCGTGCTCGACGGCGACGGTGTCGCCGCCGAAGTCCTGTTTCCCGACGGGATCACCGAACGCAACGCGCCGCCCTTTGGCGCCGACATTGGCCTCCGGCCTTCGGCTTCGCGCGCCGAGCTGCAATGGGCCGGCGCGCGGGCGCACAATCGCTGGCTTGCCGAATTCTGCCAGGACGACCCGCACCGCCGCATCGGGCTCGCGGTCATCCCGGCGCTTTATGACATCGACGAGACCGCGAAAGAGATCGAATGGGCGAAGCGCCACGGCCTGAAGGGCGTGTTTTTCCCTGCGCTCACCGACGGCTACGACCTCTATAATCACACCAAATATCACCGCATCTGGGCGATGCTCCAGGAAATGAACATGCCGCTTCATTTCCACTCGGGCGCCGCGCCTGCCTATGACACCACGCAGCCCGGCTGGATCGGTACCTTCCTGTGCGAATTCGCTTTCTGGATGACGCGGCCGCTGTGGGCGATGACCTTTGGCGGCGTGTTCGAGGAATATCCGAAGCTGAAGGTTTGCTTCACCGAGGCGGGCGGCGAATTCTGGTTCCCGTGGGTGATGCAGCTGATGGATATCCGCGCTTCGGCCAAGCATACGAGCGGAAAGCTCGGCGATTATTATGCCAATATGAGCATGAAACCGAGCGAGTATTTTGCGCGCAACATCTGGGTCGGCTGTTCGGCGCTGCCCGACGAGGAAACGACGCAGGCCTATTATGACATTGGCGTCGATCGCATCCTGTGGGGCACCGATTATCCGCATCCCGAAGGCACCTGGCCGCACACCTTCGAAAAAATGTCGGCCAGTCTTGGCGGATTGCCTGACGACGATATTCAGGCGATGCTCGGCATCAACGCGCTCGACGTCTATGATGTCGATGCCGACGCGCTTTGGAAAATCGCAGGCGAAATCGGCCCGCGCCGCGAACTGTTCGTCAAGCAGGCGGCCGAGTAGGCCGCCTGCGCCGGGTGCGGGAATAGGCGATTGCATTCAAGCGATGGGGGCTGATACATCCCGGCCTTTAAGGTGGGTTGATGTCAAGCTGGCGCGGGATCGAGGAATTTCTGGCGGTAGTCGATCAGGGCAGCTTCACGGCTGCGGGCGATCAGCTCGGCCTTTCCAAATCCTATATCAGCAAGACGGTGCATGAACTGGAAGAGCGGCTGGGCGTCCAGCTGCTCGTCCGGACGACGCGCCGCCTGTCGCTCACCGGCGCGGGCGAGAGCTTTCATCGCGAATGCGCGCAGCTGCAACAGCGGCTGGGCGAAGTCGAAAAGCAGGTCGGCCTGTACAGCACCGAGCCGGTGGGGCGGTTGCGGATCGGGCTGAGCGATATCTTCGGTTCGGATTATATGTCGGCGTTGCTGGCGGAGTTCAGCACCGAACATCCCGGGATCATGATCGAGCCCATCGCTTATCTGAACGAGAATGAGATCGTTCAGGAAAGCTTCGATATCGTCATTCGTTATGGCGTGTTGCCGAACTCGAACCTGCGCGCGCGCACCTTTGGCTATCTCTCCTATTGCCTGTGCGCAGCGCCCGAATACGTCGCCGCCCGCGGTTGGCCCAAAAAGCCCGAAGATCTAGCGGAACATGACTGCCTGACCGACCGCAGCGCGTCGATCACGTTCAACGACGGCGTCGGCGTCCGGGTTCAGCCCCGGTGGGCGAGCAACAGCGGCATCGCGCTACGCAGCGCGGCGCGAAAGGGTCTCGGCATCGCCAGCCTGCCGGTCAGCGTCGTCCGCCAGGATCTGGTCGAAGGGCGGATACTCGCGCTTGAGGAGGAATGGTCCTTCTATGATCGGGAATGCTGGGTCGTCTATTCACCGGGTATCATGTCCGTCGCGACGCGCGCCTTCATCGACTATCTGGTCCGCCGAACGTCGCGCGTGAAAATTCGTCCGTCGATGGCCGCATCGCTCGCCGCGCGCTACTAGGGTTCGGACCCTGAACCTCTCCATTGTTCGCGAGCACGCACAAACTGTGCGCGATTTTGATCTTACCTCTTGGCGAACAGGCGATACACTTCCTGACCAAGGCCGTCGCTCAAAGATGGCATGAACTGGGAGACTGACGATGCCAAAGGTCGATCGCTTTCCGATGCCCATTCCGCATGGCTGGTTCGGGATAGGCTATGGCTCCGACCTCGCGGTCGGCGATGTGCGGCCGGTCCGCTATTTCGGTCGCGACCTCGTCCTGTTCCGTAACGAGCAGGGAGAGGCTGGGCTTCTTGATGCCTATTGCCCGCATCTTGGCGCGCATATGGGCCATGGCGGCACGGTCGAGGGTGACAGTATTCGCTGCCCCTTTCATCACTGGGCATTCCGGCCCAACGGCTTTTGCAGCAGCATTCCCTATGCCAATGCTTTCCCGCCGCGCGCTAAGCGCGAGGCGCTCGCCCAGTCCTATCCGGTGACCGAAAAGAGCGGCGTCATCTGGGCCTGGTATCATCCCGATGGCGCCCTGCCGACGTTCGATGTCATCGACTATCCCGAATTTACCGACGCCGACTGGGCCACACCGATCAAGCGCGAATGGCGCTTCGCCAGCAATCCGCAGGAAATCGCCGAGAATGGCGTCGATGTCGCCCATTTCGCCTATGTTCACGCGATGGACGCGGTGCCCGAGGGCGAGACCGATTATGAGGGTGTCCGGCGGCGCAGCGTGGCGCGCGGGCATCGCACCATCGATCTGCCGTCGGGCGAGCGCAAGCAATTGAGCTATTCGGTCGAAACGATCCAGAACGGGGCGGGGCAGAAGTTCACGCGGCTGAGCGGGCTTGTTGAGCTGTCGCTGCTGGTCATCGCCAGCCCGGTCGAAGCCGACGATGTCGAACTGCGCTTTTGCTTCACGCACCCGAAGGTTGCGCCGGGTTCGCCCGAGGAAAAGGCGATCGAGCAGGCGATCGAGAATACCTGCGGGCAAAAGGGCGTCGAGGGCGATATTCCGATCTGGCACAACAAGATCCACCGCGCCCAGCCTTATCTGTGCGATGGCGACGGCCCGATCCTGCGTTTCCGCCGCTATTTCGAGCAATTTTATGCCGATGGCCCCGACGGAAACCGTCTCGTCGAAGCCGCCGAATAAGGCCTCCGCGCTCGCGGAAAACCATCACCGTCAACTAGCTGCGCCTGGGGCGCCATAGGGAGAATTGCGATGTCCAGACTGCGTTATATTCAAGGATCCGTCGAAACCCGCGCGCCCGGTATGCTGCGCAACACCGTATACGGAATTCGCGCGACATATGAGACCGATCCCGAAATCATCGCGGCGCTGTTGCCGCAGCCGCTTGTTGCCGCTGAACGGCCCGAAATCTGGCTGCAGATGGCGCATGTCACGATGCATGTGACCGAAACCGACACCGTCGAAATCGGTGCGCTGACCATGGGGGTCAATTGCACCCACGAAGGCGCGCCGGGCGCTTATTGCTTCCACATGGCGATGGAGGGCGAAACCGTCGTCACCTCGGGACGCGAACGCTTCGGAGAGCCGAAAAAGATCGCGGAGACGCATTTCGAACGCAATGGCGATCATCTGCGCGCGACCTGTTCGCGCCACGGCGTCACCTATTTCGAAATCGAAGGCACGATCGGCGAAGCGATCGACCAACCGCTGAAATTCGAAGAGCATCTCTTCTGCTACAAGGGCATGCCATCGATCGACCAGCCGGGGCAGTTCGACGGCGACGTCTTCCTTACCCGCCTCAACTGGGAACGCAATTACAACGCCCGCCGCGCGATGACGGGGACGATCACCTTGCGTGATTCGGCCTATGATCCGCTTGCTGACATCCCCGTTCGTCGCCTCGTCGACATGCAATATGTCGAGGGCGGCACCGCGACCGGCGGCACACTGCTGCGCAAGGTGCCGGGCGAGTGGATCGCGCCGCACTGGGTCGGGCGGCACGACGACCCGCGCAATGTCGGGGTTGAGATCGGCGAGCGGAAGGCTGCCTGATGGATGATTTTACCGGCCGGGTGGCCGTCGTAACGGGTGGTGCGAGCGGGGTCGGCAAATGTCTGTGCGCCGACCTCGCGCGCGCCGACGCGCATGTGGTGATCGCCGACATCGATCCGGCACGGCTCGAAACCGTGCGCGGCGAGATTGATGCGCTGGGGTCGGGACAGGTGCTGGCCATCACGTGCGACGTGACCCAGGAAGCGTCGGTACGCGCGCTGGCGGATCAGGTTTTTGGGCACTTCGACACGGTGCATATCCTGTTCAACAATGCCGGTGTCGGTCTGGGTGAGGCGCAGCGCAAACTGTGGACGCTGCCGCTCAGCGACTGGCGTTGGGGCATCGACGTCAATATACTCGGCGTCGTCCACGGGATCGCGGCCTTCGTGCCCCGGATGATCGAAGCGGGGCAGGAGGGCGTCATCGTCAATACCAGCTCGACCAACGGCGGGCTGCGCTCGCTACCCAATACCCCCATCTATGCCGCGACCAAGGCAGCGGTGACCAGCATCTCCGAAGTGCTGCACCAGCAATTGCTGCGCGAGGGGGGCAAGCTGCGTGCGGCCACGCTGTTTCCGGGGCCGCACACGGTCAACACGGCGATCATGGCATCGGGCGAGGTCCGCCCCGCGGACTATGTCGAGAATGAAGCGCAGACGAAGGTGGCCTATCGCACGATGGAAGATCTGGTCCGCATGACAGGCCTCAAGCTCAAGCTGACCGAGCCCACGGAGGTCTCCGCCTTCGCACTCGACGGCATCCGGGCAGGGCGTTTCTGGCTGCTTCCCGAAAGCGAGGAGAATGACAGGTTGATCGCCGCGCGCACCGAACAGATATTGGCGCGGCGGGATCCGCCGTCGGCATGGTGACCGAAGCCGTTGCCGAAGAGTCGGCGCGCACCGCGGTCACGCGCGACGGCGTCTATCGCTGGCTGGTCGTTGCGATCCTGTTCGTCGGCTATTGCTTCAGCGCGATCGACGCCCGCGTGCTGACGCTGATGGTCGAACCGATCCAGCGCGACCTGAACCTCAGCGATTTCGAAATCAGCCTGCTGCAGGGCTTTGCTTTTTCTCTGCTCTACAGCATCGCCGCGCTGCCGATCGGTCGCTACGTCGACCGGACCAAAAGGCGCGCGACGCTGATCGTCTGGGGGGTGCTGTTCTGGTCGGCGATGACCGCCGCCTGCGGCTTTACCAGCAGCTTCATCGGCCTCTTCCTCGCCCGCGTCGGCGTCGGGGTGGGCGAAGCGACGCTCAGCCCGACCGCCTATTCGCTGATCAGCGACTATTTCGAGCGGCGCCGGCGGGCGCTGGCGATCAGCTTTTATGCGATCGGCTATCCGATCGGCGGCGGCTTGGCGCTGTTGATCGGCGGCTGGCTGCTCGCGCGCTTCACAAAAACCGGCGGCGCGACCTTGCCGTGGCTCGGCAGTTTCGAACCGTGGCAAATGGTGTTCCTGTGCGTCGCCGCGCCCGGATTGATCGTCGCCGCGATGATGATGACGATCCGCGAGCCGGCGCGGCAGGAACTGGCGGCGACCCTGTCGGTGCAAAGCAGCCTGCGCGAGGGGTTCGACTATATTTCCGAGCGCTGGGCGCTGTTCGGTTCGCTGATCGGGTCGCTCAGCCTGATTGCGCTCCTCGCGATCGGCACCGCCCTGTGGTTTCCGACCTTCCTGATCCGCAGCTATGGCATGAGCCCCACCGAGGTGGGGACGTCCTATGGGATCATCATGCTGACCTGCGGCACTATCGGCACGCTGTCCGGTGGTTGGCTTGCGGGACGGCTGATGCAGGGCGGCCGGGCCGACGCCAATATGCGGGTCGTGCTGATCGCGACCTTGTTGAAGGGCGTGCCGCTCATCATCGCGCCGCTGATGCCGACGGCCTCTCTGTCGCTGACGATGATGGCGATCGGTACGTTGATCGGGCAGGCGTCGCAAGGTGTGATGTTAACGGCAATCCAGGATGTGACGCCGAATCAGCTGCGCGGACAGGTCACCGCGATCTCGCTCTTGTGCGTCAATCTGGTGGGGATGGGGCTGGGCGCCAGCGTCATCGCCGCGATCACCGATTTCGGTTTCGGCGATCAGGCGGCACTGGGCTATTCGATCGCGATCGCGGGTGCGGTCGTGCTGCCGCTGATCGTCGCGCTGTTGCTCGTCGCGCTCCCGCACTATCGGCGCGCGGTCGAAGGCTGACCTACCACTCCAGCTGCTTTTCCTCCCGTTCCGATCTCGTCCGTTTGAGTGATGTGAGCGCCTGGCGCCGCCCCTAGGGAAGGGAGCAAGTCAAACGGACAAATGGAGTGGATAGTGGAGCGCAATCTGGACCTGCGATATGTCGTCATTGGCGCGGGCATGTCGGGGATATTGGCGGCGATCCGCCTGCGCGAGGCAGGCTGTCGCAACGTCACGCTTCTCGAAAAGGCACAAACCGTCGGCGGCACCTGGCGCGAAAATCGCTATCCGGGGCTCAACTGCGACGTGCCCGCCCACGCCTATACCTACAGCTTCGCACCCAATGCCGAATGGAGCAGCTATCTGGCGCCGGGCCCCGAAATTCAGGACTATTTCGAAGATGTGACCGACCGTTTCGGTCTGCGCGAGATCGTGCATTTCGGGCAGGAGGTCGAGAGCTGCACCTATCGGGACCGCGTCTGGACCATCACGACCAAGGCGGGAATGACCGTCGAGGCCGATGTCGTCATCACCGCGACGGGCGTCCTCCATCATCCGCGGATGCCCGAGATCGAGGGGCTGGGCAGCTTCGCCGGCACCGTGGCGCACAGCGCGCGCTGGGACGATGCGATCGCGCTCGACGGCAAACGCATCGGCGTCGTCGGCAGCGGATCGACCGGCGTCCAGCTCGTCTCGGCGCTCGCCGGGCGCGCGAGCAAGCTCGGCCATTTCCAGCGCTCGCCGCAATGGATCATGCCGATGCCGAACACGCCCTATAGCGAGGAGCAGCGCGAGGCGTTCCGCCGCGACCCGGCATTGATCGACGCCGTCCGCTACGATCCCGAATATCAGGCGAATGTGCTGCGTTTCACCGCGGGGATCATCAAGCCCGACAGCGAAGAGATGCACATCATCGAGACGATCGTGCGTGACAATCTGGAGCAGGGGGTCGCCGACCCGGTGCTTCGCGAGCGGTTGCGGCCGAATTACCGCGCGGCGTGCAAACGGCTGATCTTCTCGCCCGACTATTATCAGGTCGTCCAGCAGTATGACGTCGACATCGTAATCGAGGGGATCGAGCGGATCGAGCCGCAGGGTATCCGCACCAGCGACGGCGTCCTCCACGAACTCGACCTCATCATCCTCGCGACCGGCTTCCACGCCGATCGCTTCATCCGCCCTGCGGTCGTGACCGGGCGCGGCGGTGCGTCGCTCGACGACATGTGGGCGAAACATACGACCGCGTACAACGCGATCTCGCTACCCGATTTCCCGAACTTCTTTTTCCTCAACGGGCCGACGGGGCCGGTCGGCAATTTCTCGCTGATCGACGTCGCCGAGCGCCAGTGGGGCTATATCGAACAATTGCTCGACAAGGTGACGAGCGGCGAATGTGCCGAAATCTGCGTCACACCCGATGCCATGACGCGTTATGACGACGCGCGCACCGAAGCCGCCAAGGGGACGATCTTCGCGTCGGGCTGTTCGAGCTGGTATCTCGGCAAGGATGGCGTCCCGATGACCTGGCCGTGGAGCTATGGCCGCTTCGCCGAAGTAATGGCGAAGCCCGACTTCGACGATTTCGAGATGGTGAAGGCCGAGGTTGCCGCCTGAAGGCGGGGGTGCATCGGGAGAGTGAAATGACAAATCCGGCAATTGCGGTCGTAACCGGCGCCAGCCGCGGCGCGGGCAAGGGGATTGCGATCGGTCTCGGCGAAAAGGGGATGACGGTCTACGTCACTGGCCGCAGCAGCGATCACAGCAATGCGACGGGATGGGACGGCGCGCCGCTGGCAGGAACCATCCACGAAACCGCCGCGGCGGTGACGGCCGCGGGCGGCAAGGGCATCGCGGTCGCCTGCGATCACGCCGACGATGCGCAGGTCGCGGCGCTTTTCGAACGGGTGCGCCAGGATTCGGGGCGGCTCGACATCCTTGTGAACAACGCCACCTATATCCATCACCAGCTCATCACGCAGGCGCCCTTCTGGGAAAAGGAGCTTGCGGCGGTCGAAATCCTCAACGTCGGATTGCGCTCGGCCTATGTCGCGAGCTGGCACGCCGCCGCGATGATGGTGGCGCAAAAATCGGGGCTGATCGCTTTCACCTCCTCCTTCGGCGCGAGCTGCTACATGCACGGCGCGGCCTATGGCGCGCAAAAGGCGGGCGTCGACAAGCTCGCGCACGACATGGCAGTCGACTTCCGCCCGCATGGCGTTCGCGCCGTCTCGATCTGGCTCGGGCCGCAGATCACCGAGCGCGCCCTGGGCGCGGCCGAGGTCCATAAGGAACAATATGAAGGCTTTATGGCGATGGCTGAGATGCCCCAGTTCACCGGGCATATCATCCACGCGATCGCCAGCGACCCCCAGGGCGACGAGTTGTCGGGGCACACGGTCATCGGCGCCGAGATCGCCGAACGCTATGGCATCACCGACCGCGGTAAGACGCCGCCCTCGCACCGCGAGATGCTGGGCAGCCCACGCGATCCGAACCCCGCAATCGTCTATTAGCCGGGCGTAGCAGTTGCCGCCTGCCGCCCCGCCATGCGCCCAAAAAGGGTGCAGTCAGCGAGGCTGAGACCCGAGCTATAGCCATGCCCCCAGCGCGGCAGGCCCGACGTGGCGCGGCCCGCTGCATAGAGGCCGGGAATGATATGGCCGGCGCGATCGAGCACTTCGCCCGACGGGCGGGTGTTGAGGCCGCCAAGGGTGAAGAAGGAAAAGAAGCTGGTGCGGATGTTGAGTTCGAGCGCCGCGAAAGGCCCTTCGTCCAGTATTTTCAGCCACTCGGGCGCCTTGTTGAAGATCGGGTCATGGCCTTCGGCGGCATAGCGATTGAAGGTGTGGACGGTCGGCGCCAGCGTGTTCTCGGGCATGCCCAGCTCGCGTTCGACCTCTTCCCAGCGGTCGCCCACCGCGGCAATCTCGATCCGCGCAAGGTCGAGCGGGCGCGCGAAAATCGCATTGTCGACGAGCAGATAGACGCGCTCCCCCGGCTGGTCGAGCATCGTCCGGCTGACGCGCCCGTGATAGCAGTCCTCGTTGATGAAGCGCTGTCCGCGTTCGTTGACGAAAATGCCCTTCACCAGGCTTTCGGGCATGATCCACGGGCAGGTGGTGAAAAATTCGTCCATGTGGATCGCGTCGCCGCCGACGCCCATGCCCATCAAGATGCCCGATCCGTTATCATTTTCGCCGATCGGGTTCGCGAGGCGCAGCGTCTGCGGCGCATGGCGGCGGAGCATGTCGTCATTCATGCAGAAACCGCCGGTTGCGAGCACCACGCCCTTGCGCGCACGAATGAACTGCGGCTCGCCGTCGATGCGCACGACCAGGCCGGTGACGCGGCCGTCGGTGTCGGCGACGAGCGACAGCACGCGTGCATCGCATTGAACGTCGACGCCGAGCGCGCGAACCCGCCCCTCGAATATGTCCATCAGCTTGCGTCCGCCGCCCCAGCCCATGAACTGGATCGTGTGTCCGCGCGGCGCGGGGGCGGCAGTTTCCGAAAAGGGCCAAGCGGCCTCGCTGCCCGACCAGATCAGCGTGTCGTCCTCGGCGGGCTCGATGATCTTGCCGGGCAGGAAGCTGCCCTTGTAGGGGACGCCCTGATCCTTGAGCCACTGGTAATGGCCCAGGCTTTCGCGCGCATAGAGCGAGACCTTGGCGGCATCGGCATCGGGGCCGCCCGCCATCATCAGATAGGCTTCGAGCGCTTCAGTGGTGTCGGTAAAGCCCGCGGCGCGCTGCGCATCGGTACCGCCACCGCCGCCGAGATAGATTTCGCCGCCCGACAATGCCGAGGCGCCGCCGCTGCCCGACGCTGCCTCGAACAGCGTCACCGCGGCGCCGGCCTCGGCCGCCTCGATCGCCGCGCAGGCGCCCGCAGCGCCGAAGCCGACGATCGCGACATCGGTCTCGGCGTCCCAGCGCTCGACCCGTTCGTCAGGAAAAGGGCGGGCGGTGGAGAAATCGCTCATGCGGCGGTCTCGCGCGCCTTCAGCATGTCGAGCGCGACGTCGACGATCATATCTTCCTGCCCGCCGACCATCTTGCGGCGGCCGAGCTCGACGAGGATCGTGCGCGTGTCGAGGCCATAGGTCTCGGCCGCCTTTTCGGCGTGACGCAGGAAGCTCGAATAGACCCCTGCATAGCCGAGCGCGAGGGTTTCGCGGTCGACGCGAACCGGGCGATCCTGAAGCGGACGCACCAGATCCTCGGCCGCGTCCATCAGCGCGTTGACGTCGCAGCCATGGTTCCAGCCCTTGCGGTCGGCGGCGGCGATGAAGACCTCGAGCGGCGCGTTGCCCGCGCCCGCGCCCATGCCGGTGAGGCTCGCGTCGATGCGCACCGCGCCGCATTGCGCCGCGACGATGCTGTTCGCGACGCCGAGCGACAGATTGTGGTGCGCGTGGATGCCGCGCTGCGTTTCGGGTTTCAGCACGCGGTCATAGGCTTCGAGCCGGGCCTTGACGCCGTCCATGTCGAGCGCGCCGCCGCTGTCGGTGACATAGACGCACTGGACGCCATAGCTTTCCATCAGCAAGGCCTGCTGCGCGAGCGCCTCGGGCTCGATCATGTGGCTCATCATCAGGAATCCCGCGACGTCCATGCCAAGATCGCGTGCGATGCCGATGTGCTGTTTCGAGACATCGGCCTCGGTGCAATGCGTCGCGACGCGCACCGAACGCACGCCGAGGTCATAAGCGCGGCGAAGTTCCTCGACGGTGCCGACGCCGGGCAGGATCAGTGTCGTCAGCACCGACCTCGTCAGCACCGAAGCGACCGCCTCCAGCCATTCCCAGTCGGTGTGCGCGCCGAAGCCGTAGTTGAAGCTCGCGCCGCTCAGGCCGTCGCCATGCGCGACTTCGATCGCGTCGACCCCCGCGTCGTCGAGCGCCTTGGCGATCGCCTTCACTTCGTCGATGCCATACATATGGCGGATCGCGTGCATCCCGTCGCGCAGCGTGACGTCCTGGATATAGAGCTTGTCGCCCGCCTCGACGTTGAATGTCTTCGTCATGCGGTCACCTTCTTTCCTTCGCGGATACGCTCCGCGAGCAGTTCGCCGGTCGCCTTGGCGGCGGCGGTCATGATGTCGAGATTGCCCGAATAGCTGGGCAGGTAATCGCCCGCGCCCTCGACCTCGAGGAGGATCATCGTCTTGATCCCCGTGAACTCGCCTCGCCCGGGAATCTTGAGCTTGTTGTTGTCGCCGAAGCGCTCGAACTGTACTTCCTGCTTCAGGCGGTACCCGGGCACATACGCCTGCACCTTCTTCACCATCGCCTCGACCGAGGCACGGATGGTGGCCTCGTCGGCACCTTCGGACAAAGTGAACACCGTGTCGCGCATGATCATCGGCGGTTCGGCGGGGTTCAGGATGATGATCGCCTTGCCCTGCGCCGCGCCGCCGACCTTTTCGATCGCGCCGGCGGTGGTGCGGGTGAACTCGTCGATATTGGCGCGCGTGCCGGGCCCCGCCGAGCGCGACGAGACCGACGCGACGATCTCGGCATAATGGACCGTCGCGACCTGGCTCACCGCGGCGACCATCGGGATCGTCGCCTGTCCGCCGCACGTCACCATATTGACGTTGCCGGCGTCGAGATTGTCCTCACCGTTGACGGTCGGGATCGTATAGGGGCCGATCGCGGCGGGGGTTAGGTCGACCACCTGCTTGCCGTCGGCGCGCAATGCCGCGTCGTGCACCTTGTGGGCGTAGGCGCTGGTCGCGTCGAAGACGATCCCGATTTCTGGATAGACGTCCATCGCCCGGAGCCCGTCGAGCCCTTCATGCGTCGTCGCGACCCCGCGTTCGCGCGCCATTGCGAGCCCTTCGGATTTCTCGTCGATGCCGACGACCGCGACCAGTTCCATATTCTGCGGATATTTGATCATTTTGACCATCAGGTCGGTGCCGATATTGCCCGATCCGATGATCGCCGCCTTCACCCGTGTCATTGCCATTCCTTATACAAAGCGCGCGACGCAATGGCCGAGCGTGCGGCGTCCGTCGCCGAGGATCATTTCGAAGATGTCGCCATTCACCGCCGGTTCGAGCGGCACGAGGCTGCCCGACAGGATGATGTCGCCGGCATCGAGCGTCACGCCGTGCGCGCCGAGCGTATTGGCGAGCCACGCGACCGCCTGCGCCGGGTCGCCCTGCACCGCATGGCCATAGCCTTCGGACAGCGGCGATCCGTTCTTCGCGACCGCGACATGCAGGTTCGGAAGATCGAGCGCGCGCGGATCGAGACGCTCCTTGCCAAGCACAAAGACCCCGCAGGAAGCGTTGTCCGCCACAGTATCGACGATGCCGATCTTCCAGTCGGTGATGCGGCTGTCGACGATCTCGAAGCAGGGGGCGATCGCCTCGGTCGCGGCGAGCACATCGGCGGCGGTCACGCCGGGGCCTTTCAGTGGCGCTTTCAGGATGAAGGCGATCTCCGCCTCGGCGCGCGGCTGGATCAGGCCGTAGGTGTCGACGTCGATCGTGTCGTCTGCGACCTGCATCGCGTCGGTGAGGAAGCCGAAATCGGGCTGATGGACGCCCAGCATGTCCTGCACCGCCTTCGACGTTACGCCGATCTTCTTGCCGACGACGCGCTCGCCATCCTTCAGCCGCCGCGACAGGAAGTCGAGGCTGATCGCATAGGCGTCGTCGATCGTCAGCGCACCGTCGCGGGCGATCAGCGGTGCGATGGTGCACCGGGCGCGCAGTGCCTCGTAAAGCTCGCGTCCCCAGGTTTCAGCGATGCTCATCGAGGAACTCGATTGCATAGCGGTTGAACTCGCTTGCTCGTTCGACCTGCACCCAGTGGCCGACCTTGTTGAAGGTCACGCAGCGCACATCGTCGCACGCTTCGAAGAAATACTGGATGCCCGAGAGCGGCATGAAGCGTTCGTTCTGGCCCCAGAAGAGCAGGATCGGGACCTTGATCTCGCCGAGCCGCGGGCGGACATTGTGCGTCCGCATCCGCGCGATCACCTCCTTGGGCTGCTGGCGTGCGACCGCGAAGCGTTCCTCGACCAGCGCGTCGGTGATATGTTTCGGGTCGTAAACCAGATTTTCGCCGAGGCGGCGCTGGTCGGCGAGGCTGAAGTCGGGGCTGCCGAAGGAGGAGCGCATGTCGGCGATGCCGGGCATCGCGAAATAGACGTCGAGTTCCTCGATGCAGCCGGGCGCCATCAGGATCAGCCGTTCGGTGAATTCGGGATGGTCCTGCGTCATCTGGATCGCGACACCGCCGCCGAGTGAATTGCCGATCAGCGTCGCCTTGTCGATCCCGTGCGCCTTCAGCGCCTCGTACAGCGTGTCGGTGAACAGGGTCAGCGTATAGTCGATATCGGCAGGCTGCGAGGAGGCGCCATAGCCGATCATGTCGGGCAGGATGACGCGGTAGCCGGCATTGACGAACGCATCGACATTCTGCCGGAAATTGGACAGTCCCGATGCGCCGGGGCCGCTGCCGTGGACGAACACCAGCGCGGGGCCTTCGCCCGTTTCCTTGATGTGGATGTCATAGCCGCCGGCAACCCGGTGCGTCGCTTCCTTCATCTCTCCCATCGACATTTTCCTTTTACATGAAGGTGAATGCGGGCGGTTCGCCGAGCTGCGTCATCACGACATCGGTGACGCGATTGCCGGGGTCGTTCGCGACGTGTGCGCGCGCCGCGTTGAGGTCGAGCCACGGCTGGATGATCGCGCTCGACATATAGATGGCGCGGCCGCCGAGCAGCTGGACCATGCCGTCGACGAGCTCGGCGAGCCGCCGCACGACGGTCGAGCTTTGGTAGGCGTAGAGGGCGCGTTCCTCGAGCGTGATCGGCTCGCCGCTCTCCGACTTCGCCATCAGCCGGTCGAAGGTCGTCTGGTGCGTCAGCTCCATTTCGAGGATCTGCGCGTGGGCCTTGGCGATCGCGCCATGGAGCAAAGGATCGGCCTTCGACGCCTTGCCGGTGTTGGTCGAAATGCGGCCCTGCATGATCTCCATCGCCGCATTCACCGCCGCGCGGGCGCCGCCGAACGCCGCGGTCGACACCGAGCGGACGAAGATCTGCGCCCAGGGCAGGCGATAGAGCGGGCCATCATTCTCGGCCTGGCCGGGATTGGTGCAGGCGAAGCCGTCGCTCGCGCGGTGGGTGCGATGTTCGGGGACGAAGACGCGCTCGACGAGGATGTCGAAGCTGCCGGTGCCCTGGAGACCGAAGACGTCCCACGTTCCTTCGATGACCTGATAGTCGCCGCGCGGGAGCAGGAAGGTGCGCATGTCGGGCGGGCCGCCGTCGGTATCGAAGTTGAGCGCGCCGAGCAGCACCCAGCCGCAATGCGTCGAACCCGACGAAAAGCCCCAGCGACCCGAGAGGTAAAAGCCGCCCTCGACCTTCTCGACCTTGCCCACCGGCTGATAGGTCGACGAGACGAGCATGTCGTCCTTGTCGCCCCACACCTCACGCTGGGCTTCATCGTGGAAGAGCGCGAGCTCATAGGGGTGACAGCCGAGCACGCCATAGATCCAGCCCGTCGACATGCAGCCCTCGGCGAGCGCCTTCTGCACCTCGAAGAAGACATTGGGGTGCATTTCATAGCCGCCCCAGCGCTTCGGCTGCAGAATGCGGAAGAATCCCGCGTCCTGCATCTCGGCGACGGTTTCGGCGGGCACATTGCCGCCGAGCGTCGTCTGGCGTGCGCGCGCCTTCAGCGTCGGGATCATTGCGCGTGCGCGCTCGATCAGCGCGGCGGGGGTGGGCGGCGCGGTGTCGGCGGCTTGCTGCGGGGCGGTGGCCATAAGCTCTCCTCGGGATATTCATGCGCTTGCGGGAGGCCGCGTCGCGATATCACTCCTGTATTCGTAGTGAATGATGCATTTCTCTACGCAAGCTGTCAATCCAGATTCTATGCAAAATACCGCCTCGGGCCATTCGAAGGATCAGGCTGCGTATCGAGGCGCGCAGCACGATACGCAAAGTGTCGCTTGCCGTAGCGGCGTTCAGGGCCCCGGATTGAGCGATCGACAGCGATAAGCGCAATCTGAGAAGGCAAAATATACGGTTTGCGTAAATTTTTACGCATATTTCTACGTATCATACTTGATATGGCGCGTACTCGCCTGTAGCTTGCGCTCGATTCAGGGTGCCGGAGCACCCGTCCGTAGGGGATGAGTGAATGGCAATCAGGTCACTGGCCTATGTCGTGGTCGATACGGCCGATGTCGAAGCCTGGCGCGCCTATGCCGAGCAGGTGTTGGGTATGCAGGCGATCGACCATGCGGGCGGGCTGCACCTCAGGATGGATGAGCGTCCGTTCCGCATGCTGATTCGGGCAGGCGATGCCGAGCAGTTTCACGCCGCGGGGCTCGTCTATCCCGACAAGGCGGCGTTTGATCGCGGCGTTGCGGGGCTCCGCGACGCGGGCATCGCGATCGAGCCCGCGTCCGAGGGCGAGGCGAAGGATCGCCATGTCGTCGAATTCGTTCGTTGTGCCGATCCCTCGGGCAACCGGCTCGAACTCGGCTGGGGGCGCGTCGTCGACGGCAACCCGTTCGTCTCGCCCGCGGGCGTCTCCGAATTCATTACGGGCGAGATGGGGATGGGGCATGTCGTCTTCCCCGCGGCCCGGCTTGCGGAGACGCGCGCTTTCTATATCGACCTGCTCGGCTTCGGCGACACCGACGAGATGCGCGTCTATATGCAGGGCGGCGGACCCGACGATCCGGGGCTCGGCCTCCATTTCCTTCATTGCGACAATCCCCGGCACCACAGCGTCGCGCTTGCCGAATTCCCGGTGCCGAGCGGGCTCGTTCACATGATGGTCGAGGTTCCGGGCCTCGACGACGTCGGCCGCGCGCTGGACCGCGCGAAGGCGGCGAACGTCCATATCTCGTCGAGCCTCGGCAAGCATATGAACGACAAGATGGTCAGCTTCTACATGCGCAGCCCCGGCGGCTTCGACATCGAATATGGCTTCGGCGGCATCCAGCCCGACTGGACCAGCTTCACCCCGACGATCAGCCTCAAGGAAGACGAATGGGGTCATCATTGGGATTTCGGCGGCTGACGCCGCACCGGTCCTTCACCCTTAGCCAAGAGAGAAACATCATGCCCACCCACGAGGAAATGGTCCGCGCCGTCGATCGCTATGTCGAGGCGTTCGACAAGGGCGACGCCGATATGGCGGCCAATTTGTACGCCGACGACGCGACGGTCGAGGACCCGATCGGCACCCCGATCCACCAGGGTCGCGACGCGATCCATGCCTTTTATTCGATGTCGATGCAGGCGAAGGCAAAGCTCCGTCTCGACGGCCCCGTCCGCACCGGCGGCGACTATGCGGCCTTCGCCTTCACCGTGCTCGTCGATTTCGGCGGCCCGAAGGAGATCGAGGTGATCGACACGTTCAAATTCGACGCCGAGGGCAAGGTGACCGAGATGCGCGCCTATTGGAGCCCTGCCAACATGCGCGCAGTCGAGGCCTGAGATGGCACGTGAAGCCGCCATCGTTTCGACTGCGCGCACCGGCGTCGGCAAGGCCTATCGCGGTGCGTTCAACGACACCGAGGCGCCCGTGCTGGCGGCGCATGTCGTCAACGCCGCGATCGCGCGCGCCGGGATCGATCCGGCGCGGGTCGACGACGTCTATCTGGGCGTCGGCAATCACTGGAACACGCAGAGCTACAATCTCGGACGGCTGGCGGTCCATGGTTCGGTGCTCCCTGACTCGACCGGCGGCTTTACGCTCGACCGCAAATGTTCGTCGGGGCTCAACGCGCTCGCGCTCGCTGCGCGCGGCATCATCGCCGACGAGATCGACGTCGCGGTCGCGGGCGGGATGGAGAGCATCTCGCTGACGCTAAACAAGCACACCCCCGCCTTCCGCAACCGGTCGGAGTTCATCAAGGCCGCCGACCCCCACGCCTATATGGCGATGATCGAGACCGCCGAGATCGTCGCCGACCGCTATGGCGTCACGCGCGAGGCGCAGGACGAATTTTCGGCTGTAAGCCACCAGCGCGCGGGCGCGGCGCAGGCTGCGGGAAAGTTCGCCGACGAAATCGTGCCGATCACCGTCGAGAAGGCGCTGTTCGACAAGGAGGGCAATGAGACCGGCAAGGAAGCGGTGACGCTGGCGCATGACGAGGGCGTGCGCGGCGACACGACCGCCGAAAAGCTCGCGGGCCTGAAACCCGTGTTCAAGGACGGGTTGGTCGTCAAGGAAGGCCGTCATATCACCGCGGGCAACGCCAGCCAGCTCTCCGACGGCGCCTCGGCACAGGTCGTGATGGACCGCGCGATGGCCGAAAAGGAGGGGCTCCCGATCCTCGGTATCTATCGCGGTTTTCAGGTCGCGGGGTGCAAGGCCGAGGAAATGGGCATCGGCCCGGTCTTCGCGATCCCCAAGCTGCTCGAACGCGCGGGTCTCAAGATCGACGACATCGGCCTCTGGGAAATCAACGAGGCCTTCGCCAGCCAGGCGCTTTACTGCCGCGACACGCTCGGCATCGACCCCGACAAGCTCAACGTCAACGGCGGCGGCATCGCGATTGGTCATCCGTTCGGGATGACGGGCTCGCGCCTCGTCGGCCACGCATTGATCGAGGGCAAGCGCCGCGGCGTCCGCTATGCGGTCGTCTCGATGTGCGTCGCGGGCGGCATGGGCGCCGCGGGCCTGTTTGAAATCGTCTGATCGGTGGGAGGCAGCAATGGCACTGTTGTTTGAAGGAAAAACCGCATTCGTCACCGGCGGGGGCAGCGGCATCGGCCGCGCCGCCGCGCTGGCCTTTGCCGCCGAGGGCGCGAAGGTCGCGATCGGCGATCTTAATGGCGACAGCGCCGCCGAAACCGCTGCGCTGATCGCCGCAGAGGGCGGCGAGGCGCATCACGGCGCGCTCGACGTCACCGACGCGAGCGCGGTCGACGCCTTTGTCGACGACATTGTCACGCGCTGGGGACGGCTCGATTGCGCCTTCAACAATGCCGGCGTCTCGGTCGAGGGGGTGGAAACCCCCTGGGGCGACCTCGCCGCCTATGATCGCACCATCGCGGTCAACCAGCGCGGGTTGCTGCTCTGCATGGCCGCGGAACTCCGCCATATGGAAAAGGCGGGGCGCGGCGCGATCGTCAACACCGCATCGATCGCGGGCATGGCGGGCGCCGGGGGCGCCGGCTATTGCGGGTCGAAGCATGCGGTCGTCGGGCTCACCCGCTCGGCGGCGATGCGCTACGCCGCACAGGGCATCCGCATCAACGCCGTCTGCCCCGGCGCGATCCGCACCCCGATGGTCGATGCGGTGGTGAAGGAGGAAGCCGCGGCGCGCTTCGTGGCCGAAATGCACCCGATGAACCGTATCGGCGAAGCGCATGAAATTGCCGACGCGGTGATCTTCCTCTGCTCGGACAAGGCGAGCTTCATCACCGGCCACCCGCTCGCGGTCGACGGCGGCTATCTGGCGCGCTGAGCAAGCATCCGTCACCGGGCTTTCATCGGAATGACGGCTTTGGGGTAGGGAGCTGCCGATTTTACCTAACTTTGTCATCCCCGCGAAGGCGGGGATCCCGCTTTGCAACGGTGAAGAAAAGCGGGATCCCCGCCTTCGCGGGAATGACGGTAACGGTCGAAAGCCGCCTTCCCGCCTTTGTCCGTAACCGGCCGTTTCCTTGTTCGCCGGGATGAAGTTGGATTTATTGATTCACCCGCGTCGCATGCCGCGCGGCGAGCCAGCCGAAGGTCATCGCCGGGCCGAGCGTCGCGCCCGCGCCCGGATAGGTCCGTCCCATCGCGGCGGCCGAGGCGTTGCCGATCGCATAAAGCCCGCCGAGCGGCTTGCCGTCCTCGCCGAGCACCCGGCCGTTGTCGTCGGTGAGCAGCCCGCCGTTGGTGCCAAGGTCGCACGGATAGATGGGGATGGCATAGAAGGGCGCCTCGGCGATCGGCGCGAGCGTCGGATTGGGCGTCACCGACGCATCGCCATAATGCCGGTCATAGGCGGAGGCGCCGCGGCCGAAATCGGGATCCTCGCCCTTGAGCGCGTTGGCGTTGAAACGGGCAATTTCCTTGGAAAGCACCGCGGCGTCGACGCCGATCTCCTTCGCGAGCCCGGCAATAGTTCCGGCCTTCTTCAAGATCTTGCGCATTGCCTCGGGGATGCGGCCGTCGGCCGACGGTTTGCCCGCCATCATCGGCCCGAGCATATATTTGCCGCGATAGCGCGCGTCGAACACGAACCAGGAGGGGGCGGTCGGCGCCTCGGGGGTGTTGCAGCGGTGCATCTCGCCCCCCGCGACATGATAGGATGCCGCCTCGTTCATGTAACGCTTGCCCGCCTGGTTGACGATGATCGACGAGGGGAGCGCGCGTTCGACGAACATGATCCGCGCCCGGTCCTCGCCTTCGAGCAGGAAGCCGGGACCCCACCACGCCGAATCCATCAGCGCGGTCGCGGCCCCCACCGCGAGCCCCGCCTTCAGCCCGTCGCCGGTATTGCTCGGCACTCCGGCGCTCCACTCGGCTGAGGTGGGTTGCGGCAGATATTTTTCGCGCAGCGCGGCATCATGGTCGAAGCCGCCGCTCGCAATGATCACGCCGCGGCGCGCGCGGACCTCGATCCGCTGGCCGTCGCGTTCGACGATCGCGCCGGCGATTCCGCTCTTGTCCCGGACCAGCTCGATCATCGGCGCACCCAGCCAGAGCGGTACGCCCTTTTCGTCGATCGACAGCTTCAGCCGTCCGATCAGCGCATTGCCGCCGGTGAGCCGCCGCGAGCGCTTGGTCTTGAAGCGCCAGGGCAGGTCGAACATATATTTGAGCATCAGCTTGAACAGCAAAGGCTTGGCGCCGGGGCTCATGGTCAGGAGCAGCTTGGCTTCCGCCATCGTCCAGGTGAAGCGGCCAAAGGTCAGCGTCAGCGTGTGCGGCGGTTCCATCCGCTCGAAATCCGCGCCGAGCCGGTCGGCCATCAACGGGATCGGATCGTGCGTCCGCCAGCCGTCGCGCGCGCCGGCGACGTCCATATGATAATCGGAATAGGCATAGGCGGTGTAGCGAACCTCAGACCGTTCCTCGAGATAACGCAGCATCCGGTGCGCATTGTCGACATAGGCCCTGAGCTTGGTTTCGGGCACGTCGTCGCCGATCAGCGTCTTGATATAGCCCAGCGCTTCCGCCGGGTCGTCGGCATGGCCCTTCGCGCGCGCGTCGTCGCTGCCCGGAATCCAGATGCCGCCGCCCGAGGTGGCCGATGTCCCGCCGTAACGCGCGCTTTTCTCGACCACCAGCACGTCGGCGCCGGCGTCGGCCGCGGTGAAGGCCGCGGTCAGCGCCCCCGCGCCCGATCCGATCACCAATATGTCGACTTCGTGAACGGTCACCCCATTACTCCTGCATCGGAAAACTTGCTCTTTCCGGTCCATGTGTCGTTCTACATAATGATTGCGTTTTTGAAACATAAAATTTTTACGCAAACTGTTATATATTCTGCACCGTATTCGATGAATGTTGACAGAGGCGCGGCGATGCGGTCTGTGGGAAGCTATATGGATGACGTCGATGCGCCGTCGCACAGGGTGCTGGTTTAGCTGGGGAGAATAGGCGTTGCGCACCGCAACCAAGGCCGGAAAAAGGACGCGGGGCAAGGCCGCGAACGCGAACCAGGGGGACGGGCTGCCGGCGCTCGACGATGTCGATGAGCAGATCATCGCCGCGCTTCGCAAGAATGGCCGGATCGCAAACCGCGACATCGCGCGCGAGATGGGGCTGAATGAAGCGACGGTGCGCACGCGGCTGCGCCGGCTGGAGGATGCCAGCATGGTGCGCGTCGTCGCGATGCGCGACCTTTCGGCGATGGGCTTTGGCTATTTGGCGCCCGTCGGGGTGCAGGTGAAGGGACGGTCGGCGGGCGATGTCGGCGCCGAGATCGCCGAGCTGGAGCGCGTCATCACCGTCAATGTGGCGATCGGAACGCATGACCTCGAAATCCAGGTGGTGGCCGAGACGCTGGAGGAGATGCAGCATCTTCTGACCGGTGTGATCGCCAAGATCGACGGGGTCGAACGGCTGTTCCCCAGCCTCGCGCTCAAGGTTTTCAAATATAATCCGGAGTGGGCACCGCTATGAGCGCCAGGATCAGCCTCGACGAGCTCGATCACAAGATCATCGAACGGCTCGGCCATGATGCGCGGGTGTCGAACCGCGAGATCGGCCGCGAATTCGACCTGACCGAAGGCACGATCCGTTCGCGCCTCAAGCGGTTGCTCGACAACCGGGTGATCCGCGTCGCCGCGGTCACCAACGCCAACCGGCTGCGCAATCCGATCCTCGCCTATCTCTGGGTCGAGGCGGACAGCGCCGCGGACATCGAGAAGGTTGCCGAGAGCCTGGCGGGCCTCCCCGAGATCGGTTTTGTCGCGACGACGCTGGGGCGCGCTGACGTGCTGGCGATGACGCTGGTCGAAAACGGCAATGAGCTGACCGATTTCCTGCATCAGACGATCGACAAGATCCCCGGCGTCCGGCGCGTCCGCTACAGCCTGGGGCAGAATTTTATCAAGCACGATTATCGCTGGTGCGCGCTGGTCGATTGAACGCGGTCTTTATCGATTGCAGAAAAATGCCCCGAAATGACCGTTGACGGGTGGAAAGCGGCCGTTGCTCTATCTCCCTTCGTCATCCCGGACTTGATCCGGGATCCCGCTTTTCTTGACGCGTCGATCGGCTTCGGCCTCAAACTGGACCCCGGATCAAGTCTAACGAGCCACGTGTCTCGTTAGAGGGTGACGATGATGGAGAGCGTGGCAACCGATCGTTTTACCCCGCCACCCAGCCCGCCTTGATCCCATCTTCGGTGAGCGTGCCGTCGACGATCGCGCGCGGCTCCGAGCGCGTGTAGCAGATCCGCCACCCCTTGGGGGTGCGGCGATAGCGGTCGTGATAGAAGTTGGCGAGCAGCCGGAAGCTCCCGGTGCGCGGGTCATAGGTCGCATAGCCCAGATTCCAGCGCGCGCTGGCTTCATCGCCATTCACTTCGATCTCGGCATTATGCCCCTGATGGACGTCGGTGATCGGGGTGGTCGCCGCCATCTGCGTGAACACGCCGATCAGCCCGTTGAGGTCGAATTCGCCGACGGGCGGAAAATCGATCACCGCGTCCTCGGTGAAACAGGCGCGGATCGCGTCCACATCCTTGGCGTCGCAGGCGTTGAGGTAACGCGCCTTCAGGCGGCGGATGTCGCTTTCGGCTTCGAGGCGCGCGATGCGGGATTCAAGGTCGGTCATCGAGGGGGATTATCCTGCTTTCGGGAATGGGATGGTCGTCGGCGCCGATCCAGCGCAGCAACATGGTGCCCTGATGGTGCCCCGCGGTGTCGATCCAGTTGCCGAAGCCCGGATCGTGCGACGCGACGATCAGCGTCAGCGTGCCGTCGTCGTTCAGCCGCGCGCTATGCCCGTTCACATGGATGCGGTGATGGCGATAGTCGAGCGATTCCATCCAGACATTGTCGAGCTGGAAGTTCCAGAAGCTGCATCGGGGCACGCGCGTATCGATGCGTAGCGCTTCGCCGGGCTCAAGCTGCCACCAGCCATGGAGGTAGAAGATCGACGGATCGCCGCCCGCGCGGAAGAAGGGCGCCTGGTCGATCGTCGCCAGCCGGTTCATCTGGTTGGTCCGAAAATCCTCGGCCCACTGGACAAAGGTGCGCGCCGTGCCGGCAACAAAGGCGGTGGTGCGCTCCAGCGCCGCCGCGAGCTTGTCGGCGGAGAGCGGCGCGGGGTGGGCGGGGCCGTCGAGCGCTTCGATCTCCACCGTCGCCGGCACTTCGTTCGCGCGGTCGAGAAAGGTCTGGCGCACGATCACCATCGAGCTGTCGTCGGCGAGAGGGAGCCAGTTGCTATCTGCCTTTTCGCGGCTGACGATGATCTCGAATGACCCGTCGGGGGCGATCGCCAAATCGGCCGAATCGATCTCGCCGGTCGAGGCCATCGTTCCGTCCACGGCATAGCGATTGGCCTTGGTGCCGAAACTCAGGATCGGCACGCTGCCGCGCCGACCCCGGATGCGATAGCGCCGCGCGCCCGAAACGCTCGCGTTCATATAGATATTGTCGGGGTTGTCGGCGCCGATCTTCGCGGTTTCGTGCGACGCGGCATAGAAGCTGGGGAAATCGGGGTCGGCATGTTCAAGCTGCATGTCGAGCGCGATGCGCAGCAGCCGCGTGAGGTAGCGATAGCCCTCGGCGCGGTCGAGCGGGTTGGCGGCGGCTTCGACGTCGGTGATAATCTCGCCCGCGGCCTCCAGCCGCCGACAGAAATCGCGCCAGACATCGGGCGACAGGATGCGATCCTCCGTCATCGTCATGGCGCCATATACTGGCCGCCGTTGACGTCGAGCGTCGCGCCGGTGACCATTTTTGCATAATCGGAGAGGAAGAAGAGCACGCTCTTCGCGCAATCCTCCTCGGGCGGAATGACGCCGAGCGGGATGCGCCCGGTGATCTCGCCGATCACCATATCGCGGTCCTGTCCGCCCGCGGCCGCACGGTCGATATAATCATAGACGGGCTTGCCGCCGATCCAGCCCATCCGCGTCGCGTTGACCCGGATATTAAAGCGGCCAAGATCCTTGGCCATATGTTTCGTCATGGTGGTGAGGCCGCCCTTGCCGGTGGCATAGCCGCCCTCGCCGGGAAAGGGATTGACCTGTGACATGGTGGCGACATTGACCACCGCGCCGCCGCCTTGTGCTTTCATCGCGGGAAGCACCGCCTGCGTCATCCTGAGCGCGCCGAGGCAATTGACGTCGAACACCCGCGCCCAATCCTCGGGATCGGCCTCGTCCACCGTCACCCATTCGCCGTGGATATAGGCGGTGTTGACCAGTCCATCGATCCGGCCGAACGCGTCGGCGGTTGCTTTCGCCAGCGCCGCGCATTGGCCCGCATCGCCGACGTCGGTCGGCACCGCGACCGCTTCGCCGCCGTTCGCGCGGATCTCATCGGCGACTTGATCGATGAAATCTTTGTTGCGCGCGCCGAGCCCGACTTTCGCGCCCTCGGCGGCGGCGATCCGCGCCATCGCCTGTCCCATGCCGGGGCCGACCCCGCTGATCATGATGACCTTGTTCTCAAGCAGGCTCGGCATATTTCTCTCCCGCAAATATGTCCTTGAGTCCGGGATCGAACGCGTTGCCGACCTCCGGACAATGCGTTCCCGACGGGCCGTACATCGCGGCGACGCAGCGGTTGCACGCGGTGCAGCCCGAAACATCACTGGCCCCGCTCTGCCATTTTGCGATCAATCCGGGATCGTGGATCAGCGCGCGCGCCAAAGCGATCGCATCGAACCCTTCGGCCGCCGCTTGCCGTGCCCCGGCTAGCGACTGGATGCCGCCCAGATAGGCGAGCTTCATCGGCGTCCGGCCGAGCGCCGCCTTCAGCTTCAGCGCGGGTTCCATCAGGTAATTTTCGTTAAACGGGGGCAGCTTCGGCACGCTCCGCTTGAGGATCGCGAATTGGAGTTTCGCCAGCAGGCCGCCCTGCATCGCGGCGAGGTCGTCATAGGGCAGCGCGCTGCCGAACATCGCCCAAGTGCTTTCGATGTTGCGCCCCGCCGACAGCACCAGCATGTCGGCGCCCGCCGCTTCGAGCGCGCGCGCGGTTACAATCGCATCGTCGACCGTCGCGCCCCCCGGCACCGCATCCATCAGGTTGATCTTGGCGAGGATCGCGAGCCGCCCGCCGGTCGCCCGCTTGACCGCCGCCAGCACCTCGGCCGGAAAGCGCACGCGGTTCGCGGCCGATCCGCCATAGCCATCCTTGCGGAAATTGGAGAGCGGGGAGATGAACTGGTTGAGCAGATAGCCATGCCCCATATGGATTTCGAGCGCATCGAAACCAGCTTGTTCGGCAAGCTCGGCGGCGCGCACGAACTCGCCCGTCACCATCTCCATGTCGGCGTGCGTCATCGCACGCTGGAAAAAGCGGCCCTTCAGCACCCCCATCTTGTCGATCCCGGCCGATGCCGACATCGCGCGCGGGGTCGACAGGTCGTCGATCTGGCAAAAGCTGCCGCCGTGGGTGATCTGCGCCGACGCCTTGGCGCCTTCGGCGTGGATGGCATCGGTGACCGCGCGGTAATGCGGCACGCTGTTGCGGCTCAGCATCCCCTGTCCGGGCAGCGTGCGCCCGTCGGGCGAGACCGCGAGATAGGCGAGCGTCGTCATCCCCACGCCGCCGCGGGCATAGGCGCGGTGGAAATCCATCAGCGCGCGCGTGGGGAAGGTTGCCTTGCTCATCATCTCGTTCGCGCCCGAACGGATGAAGCGATTGCGCAGGCTGATCGGCCCGATCTGGACCGGGGTGAACGGGTCGGCGATGCCGACAGACGTTTGCATCGCCGCCCGTCCCTCAGCCCAGGTTCGCGCGCATCACGGCTGCCCCATCAGGCTTGCTGGGGCGCCGGGCAGGAAGGGCTGATAATAGCCCGCCGACCAGCCGCCATCGACGGCCAGTTCGGCGCCGCTGATATAGCTGGCATCGTCGGACGCGATGAACAGGCTGGCGCGCGCGATTTCCTCGGGCTCGCCGATCCGCTGAAGCGGCACGCGTTCATAGCCGATGTTGAGTGCGTCGCCGGTGAGGCCCGTCGGATTGCCCATCTGCGTGTTCACGCCGCCGGGGTGGACGGTGCAGACGCGAATGCCGCGCGGGCCCAGTTCATAGGCGAGCGACTTCGACAGGCCGCGGACCGCCCATTTGCTCGCGGTATAGGCGGACAGGCCGTTGCAGCCGCGAAGACCGTCGACCGACGAGATGTTGACGATCACGCCGCGCCCGGCCTCGGTCATCGCGCGCGCGGCATATTTGGCGCCGAGCATTGTTCCCATGACATTAATCGCGAGGACGCGTTCGATGTCCTCGGCGGGCATCGCCTCGATCGGGCTGAAATGCACGACCGCGGCATTGTTGATGAGGATGTCGAGCTTGCCGAAGCGCGCGACCGTCGCGGCGACGACGCGTTCCCAGTCGGCTTCCGATCGCACGTCGAGCTTCTCGAAGACGGCACCCTCGCCGATGTCGCGCGCGGTTTCCTGCCCCTTGTCCTCGATCACGTCGCAGAGCACCACCTTGGCGCCCTCGGCCGCGAAGAGCCGCGCGGTCGCGGCGCCCATGCCCTGGGCGCCGCCCGTTATAATCGCAACTTTACCCGCGAGTCTTGCCACGCATTTTCTCCTGATTTCTGTATGTTATGTCGCCGTCAGGCGACCTTCTGTTCGAACGGCGCGGACAAGGTGCCGCGGGTGACGTGCGTGCCGTTGACGCGCTTCTGATATTCCTCGGCGCGCGCCCGGCTGTTGTAGAATTGGCGATACCAGATGCGGAGCTTGCCGATCGGGCCGTCACCCTGCACCGCCATGGGGTTGATGCACGGTTTCTTGTTCGACCAGATTTCGAAATCCTGCGCAAAGGCGGCGCAGGCCGCGGCCTGATAGGCGCGCGCCATCGCGACGTCGTCCGCTGTCGGCTCGGCGTTGGGCACCTTGACCAGCAGCGCGTGCCACACCTTCACCACGCCGTCGTCGACGGGGGTGTGGGCGATCATGATGATCGAGGGAAATTGCCCCGACATGCGCGATTGCAGAATGCCCGGACCGGTATACCAGGTGTCGGTTTCGAGCGGGGCGTCGCCCTGGAGCGTGCGGTGCCCCGCGCGCAGCCGCTGGACGACGCGGTGGCCGTCGAAATCATTTTCAAAGACGTCGACGGCGTCATTGCCGTGGACGGGTTCGAAATGGGCGCGGTCGGCCATATTGTCGAGGATCTCGACGGGATGGCTGGCGAGCTCGCCCAGCCGGTCGAGTTCCCATTTTACCCAATGCGGCTGATCATATTCCTCGAAGGACGGCAGGTCATATTCGGGCTCGAGCCCCTCGGGATCGTGCCACATCCAGATGCAGCCCGCGCGCTCGATCACCGGCCAGTTTTCGAGCTTCGCCGCCGCCGGGATTTTCTGCGGCGAATAGGGGATCTGGTTGCACTTGCCGTCGGGGCCAAAGCGCCAGCCATGATAGGGGCAGCGGATCGATTCGCCCTGCACATGCTCGTTGTCGCGGATCACGAAGCTCGTTTCATTCTTCGCCAGATGCGCGCCCATATGCGGGCAATAGGCGTCGACCAGATAAACTTGTCCCGACTCGCCGCGATAAAGCACCCGGTCACGGCCAAAGAAGCGGACGGCGAGCGGGGTCGTCCCTTCCAGTTCGGCGGCGGCGGCGATCATGAACCAGCCGCGCGGAAAGACCTGGTCGCCCAGTCCATAGTCTGCGGTTGTCGCCATTGAAAATCTCCCATCATGCCCGGTTTGCATCAGGCATTGTCGTTTTGCGTTTTCACAACTTGTGAAATCATCGCATTTCGATAACATATCTCACTATTGCCGACATTATGCAATATTTTGTGGATCAAGGAGGGTGAAGATGGGTGAAGGTTCGCAGTTTCCCGAGGGCGCGACGCTGATTTTCGGCGCGACCGGCGGCATCGGTGCCGCAGTCGCGGGCGAATTTGCCGCCGCGGGAAGCGACGTCGCGATCGTCTGGCGCTCGAAACAGGCGGACGCCGAAGCGCTCGCCCGAAACATCGAGGCATCGGGCCGCAAGGCGAGCCTGCACCAATGCGACGTCACCGATGACGCCGCGCTGGCCGCCGCTATCGCCGACGCCATCGCGGCGCACGGGCGCATCCACACCATGCTGTGGGGCGCCGGCCCGCTCGTCGCGCAGGTCCATCTCGCCGAGACGACGCCCCAACAATGGCGCCGCGCGATCGACGTCGAGGTGCACGGCTTTTTCTTCGCCGCGCACCTGATCCTTCCGCACATGCGCGCGCAGGGCGGCGGCTCGTTCGTCCATCTGGGGTCGGCGGGCGACCTGCGCTGGCCCGACAAGGACGGCCTGTCGGTTGCGCCGAAGGCCGCGAATGAAGCGCTGGTCAAGGGCATCGCGCGCGAGGAGGGCCGATATGGCATCCGCGCCAACTCCATCCTCGTCGGCGTGATCGAGGCGGGGATGTTCCTCGAGCTGTCGAAACAAGGCGTGTTCGACGACGCATGGACCGCCGAGGTGCACAAGAACCTCGCGCTCAAGCGTTGGGGTCGTTCCGAGGAAATCGGTCATGCCGCTGTCTTCCTTGCTTCGTCCAAAGCTGCCTATGTCACGGGGCAGCAGATTGCGGTCGCGGGCGGTTACGGGGTCTGACGCGACGGCGCAGATCCCGGCACCGCCGTTACGCCACGGCTTCCATCGCGAAGGCGGCCCGCAATCCCCGGGCCGCCGTTCCCACCGCGACATCGGCCTGCGGCAACATGCCCAGCATGCTGGCAAAGCCGTGGATCACGCCGGGGAAATGGTCGTGCGTCACCGTCACGCCCGCCGCCTTCAGCCGCTCGGCATAGGCGATGCCTTCGTCGCGCAGCGGGTCATACTCGGCGGTGACGATGGTCGCCGACGGCAGGCCGGCGAGGCTGTCGGCGCGGATCGGGGTCGCGAGCGCGCCAGCGGCGCGACCGGCATCGCCCAGATATTGCGCCCAGAACCACTGCATCATTTCGCTGCTCAGCATATAGCCGGTGGCGTTTTCGATATGGGAGGCGCGGGTGAAGTCATTGTCGATGACGGGATAGAGGAGCAGCTGGTGCGCGATCGCGGGGCCGCCTTCGTCGCGCGTCGCGAGGCACAGAGCGGCGGACAAATTGCCGCCCGCGCTGTCGCCGCCGACCGCGATCCGGCTAGCGTCGATGCCGAGGGTGCTGGCCTCTGCGGCGGCAGTCACCACGGCGGCGCGGACGGTATCGAGCGCGGTCGGAAAGCGATGCTCGGGCGCGCGCGGATATTCGAGCGAGAGCACCGCGACCTCGGCGGCGGCGGCGAGCGCGCGGCACAGCGGATCATGGGTGTCGAGCGTCCCGAACACCCAGCCGCCGCCGTGGATGAAGACGAGCAGTGGCAGCGTCGTGCCGGGCATGGGGTGATAAAGGCGCGCCTTCACGGCTCCGGCGCTGGTGTCGAGCGTCACATCGCGGACCTCGGCCACGCCGGCCTTGGGGACAGGCATCGGCTGTTCGTCAGCGAGGCGCAGCGCGGCAGGATCGAAGGGCGCGTTCATGTGCGGCAGCGCGTTCATCATGTCGAGCAGCGGCGCGAGGGCAGGATCAATGGGCATGGCAAAGCTCTCCGGCTTGTGGGATGGAATGGATGGAAATGAAGGTGCGATGGTGAAGGCAGGCGGACCGACCGCGGAATTTTCGAAGCTGCTCGCCGACCTGTTCGGCGGTTTGCTGGCGGACACGCCGTGGGAGGATTTCCTGCGCGGTCTCGCGCTCTATCTCGACGGCACTTACGCGACGCTGATCCTGACAATGCCCGGCACGCGCAAGCCCGGGACGATCGTCACCCCCGACGCCGATCCGCAAACCAGCGAAGATTATGCCGAAAGCTTCTTTGCCAACGATCCGTTCAAGGGGCTGCCCGAAGGCAAGGTCATGTCCTTTAGCGACTTTGTCCAAGGCGCGGCGCGCGCGAGCGATTTTTGGCGCGACTTCCTCGAAGCCGCGGGAGGCGACCAGATCCTCGGCGTCGACCTGCGTTTCGACAGCGGTTTCGAGGCGCGGCTTCGGGTGACGCGCGACAGCAGCCGTCACGATTTCGGCGCCGCCGAACGCGATGCGTTGCAGACGCTCGTCCCGCATCTGCGCCATGCGATCCAGCTGTTCGAACGGTTGCAGGCGTCGGGCGCCGAACATGGCGTCTATCGCGGCGTTGTCGAACAAATGGGCGTCGCGGCGATCACGCTCGACCACGACGGAAAGGTGATCCGCACCAACGCGGTTGCCGAGCGGTTGCTGGCCGAGGAAGACGGGCTGACACTGGCGGGCGGGCGGCTCCGGCTGGCGGCGGGTACGGCGCACCGAACGCTCGAAAAACTGCTTAAATTGCTCGATGCCGAGACTGATCCCGCCGCCTCGCCGCCGCAGCGCTTCCGTATCGAGCGGCCCTCGGGACGGCGCGATCTGGGCGTCGTCGCCAAGGCGGTGACGACGCCCGCCTTCATGCGCGGCGGCAAGGGCGCGGCGCTGGCGTTGTTCATCAGCGATCCGGGGCAGGATGCGGCGCCCGATCCCGAAGCGATCCGCGACCTGTTCCAGCTGACCCGGATGGAGGCGATGCTCGCCGCGGCGCTTGCCGGCGGCGGTTCGCTGGTCGAGGCGGCCGACCGGCTGGGCATCGCGCACAACACCGCGCGCTCGCACCTGCGCTCGATCTTCGCCAAGACCGGTGCTCGGCGTCAGTCGCAGCTGGTGCACCTGCTCCACGCCGGAATGACCGAATTGGGTGGCTCCAGCACCTAAGGATGTTGCTTCTTTCTGCGTAGATGATAGCATATGTGAATACGAATATCGTATGACATATATAAAATTACTATCATGATGCAGAGAGGATGGGCTGTGAAAGAGGCAATTGGCCAGGTGCCGGATCGCGACGTGCTGGTGGCGCGCGCGTGCGAGCAGACGGGGCTTTCGGATTTCGGCGACACCTGGTTCTTCGCCAATATCGACGCGCTGATCCCGGCGCTCAATACCGAAGCCCGGCTCAGCGAGGCGGGGGTTGCGAGCGCCGCGGCGATGATCGTCAACGGCCTCGTCAACCGCCTGCGGCATGTCGACCTGATCAAGCAGCATCCCGAAATTCTCGACGAGACCGTCGAGGTCGCGGCGGTCGTCGTCGGCCTCCCGCGCACCGGGAGCACGATGCTGCACCGCATGCTGGCCTCGGCGCCGGGGATGACCGGTACCCGCTGGTTCGAGACGCAGAATTATGCACCCTTCCCGGGCGAGGCGCGCGGCGATCCCGAGCCGCGGCGCGCGGCGGCGCGCGGCTTTCTCGACTATATGCTCAGGACGATCCCCGATCTGATGTCGATCCATCCGATGAGTATCGACCAGCCCGACGAGGAGCTGATCATCCTCGGCCAGCTCTATTCGAGCACGATGATCGAGGGGACTTACCATGTTCCGGGCTATGCGCGCTGGCTGACCGAAAACGACGGCATCCAATGCTATCGCGACCTCAAGCAGATTCTCCAGTCGCTGCAATGGCAGGACCAGAGCCGCGCGGGGGCGAAATGGGTGCTCAAGACCCCCGGTCATCTGCTCGCGCTCGACGCGGTGATCGAGATATTCCCCGAGGCGAAGATCGTGATGACGCACCGCGACCCGGTCGCGACGGTGCCGAGCTATTGCAGCATGGAGCACAGCCTTTACCGGATGGTGTCGGACAGCGTCGATCGGGCGAGCGTTGCCGCCTTCTGGGTGCCGCGGCTCGCCGAGTTGCTCGACCGTTTCATGGCGGTGCGCGGACAGGTCGCGGGGCAGAATTTCATCGACGTTCGCTACGCCGATCTGCTCAGCGATCCGATCGGCGAGGGCGTGCGCGTGCTCGAGGCCGCGGGGGTCGATGTCACCGACGCGGTGCGCGCGGGCATGGCCGAGTGGATCGATGCCAACAAGCGCGAGGATCGCGCGCCGCACAAATATGCGCTTGAGGATTTCTGCTTGGTCCGCTCCGATGTAGAACAGCGTTTCGCGGCCTATCGAGCTGCCTTCCTGGAGAGGAAATAAATCGTGACAGAAGCTGTCAATCTTGCTGCGATCGAGGAGATCCGGCTGCTCAAGGCGCGCTACGTGCGCGCGCTCGACACCAAGGACTGGGCGCTGCTGCGCAGCCTGCTCACCGACGACATGGTCGGCGACTTTCGCGAAATGCCGGGTGAGGCCGATGAAAAACTGCTGACCACCGGTGCCGAGGCCTTTGTCGCCGGGGTTGCCGCCGCGCTCGAAAATGCCACGACGGTGCATCATGTCCACAGCTTTGAAATCCGCTTCACCGGCGCACGCGATGCCGAGGGCATCTGGGCGATGGACGACCATTTCTGGGCGGGCGAGGGAAGCGATCTTGCCGGTCGCTCGCGCCACGGTTTCGGACATTATCATGATTGCTATCGCAAGGCGCGCGGGCGCTGGCTGATCGCCAGGACCCGGCTCAGCCGCATCCGCGTCGTGCGCGACTGACGCGCCCTCCGGCTCATTGCGGCATCGGCGGATAGCTGGCCAGATAGCCCGCATCGACGATATGCGACTGCCCGTTGATTCCGCCCGAGCGCGGACTTGCAAGGAACAGCGCGACCTCTGCGATATGCTGGGGCAGCAGCACGCCGCCATAATCGGGAAGCGCGAGCGTGTCGGCCGGCTGGATCGGGGCCTGCTCGGCCACGCCCAGGATCGCGGTCGCGACCGGCCCGGGGCAGATCGCGTTGACGCGCAGACCGCGCGCCGCAAAACTCTGTGACGTCGATCGCACCAGCCCGATCACACCATGTTTGGCGGCGCTATAGGCGGCCGCCACATTCAACCCGATGACGCCCGAGGTCGATGCCGTTACCACCGCCGCACCTTCACGTTCGAGCGCGGGCAGCACCGATTGCAGCCCCAGCCAGGCACCCTTGAGGTTGATCGCGACCATAGTGTCGAGGATCGCGGCGTCGGACTCTTCGAAACCGGTCTGCGCATAGGCACCGGCGTTCAGGAAGGCGGCGTCGAGCCGACCGAAATCCTGCTTTGCCGCAGCGACCATCGCGTCATTGTCCGCGGCGCTGGCGACATCGCAGCGGATGGCGCGCGCGCGACCGCCTTTGGCGCGGATCGCGTCGGCGATCACCTCGGCGCCGGCTTCGTTGATGTCGGCGACCACGACCGCGGCCCCCTCGTCGGCAAAGCGGAACGCCGCCGCGACGCCGATTCCCGAAGCGCCGCCGGTTACCAGCGCGACCTTGCCTTCGAACATGCCCATCTCGATCCTCTCTCCATCCGTCGTTGCCCGATTTCGTAGCACCGGCACGGTCAGGCGAATTGATCCAATTGGACGAGGAACGGGCGCCCCATGCTTGCGAAAAATGCCGCAGGGAGGTCCGCGAAAATCGACGACGTGCGATAAAACTCTGCCTTTGGTAAGCGCATGACATAAGTGAAAATTCTATTTGATGTTGAAATGCGTTTTATTCGATGTCATTTGTCATGCATAATATGGGCATCATCGCGGAGATGATCCGGGTCGCGGAGGGGCAAAGATGAAAAATTACAGGTATTTCGCGCGTGCTTCGGTTGCGCTGGTGGCGCTTGCCACTGCGCAGCCGCTTTTTGCGCAGGAGCAGGCGCCCGCCGCCGAGGACGCGGCGAACGAAGACGACTCCACCGAGATCGTCGTCACCGCGCGCCGGCGCGAGGAAAAGCTGCAGGACGTACCCATCGCGATCACCGCGATCGGCGGCGCGCAGCTTGACTCGCGCGGCTTTGACGGCGTCACCGACGTCGGCCAGGTCGCGCCCAACCTTCAGTTCACGCCGGGGCAGGGCGGCAACAGCGGCGGCGTTTCGGCGTTCATCCGCGGCGTCGGCGAGAATGACTTCATCATCACCTCCGATCCCGCGGTCGCGCTCTATATCGACGGCGTCTATGTCGCGCGCAGCTTTGGCGCGACCACCGAGCTTCTGGGCATCGACCGGATCGAAGTGCTGCGCGGGCCGCAGGGGTCGCTGTTCGGCAAGAATACGATCGGCGGCGCGATCAGCGTCGTCTCGCGTGTGCCGAGGGGTAACCGGATCGAAGGCGACATCCGCTATGGCTCGTTCAACGATCTCCGGCTACGCGCCAATGTCGAGGCAGGGCTTTCGGACAATCTCGCGATCGGGGTCGCCGCGCTGGGCGAATGGGGCGAGGGCTGGCAGAAAGTCCCCTCGGGCAAGAATCTGGGCAATCGCAATGTTCAGGCGGGCCGGCTGACGCTGCATTATGGTGCGTCGCCGATCGATGCGGTGCTGACCGTCGACGGGCTGCGCCGCCGCCAGAACAGCACGCCGCACAGCATGCTATCCTTTACCCCGACTTTCTTCTCGGGACTGCAATCGGCCTTCATTGCGCCGTGCTGCACCGCGCCCGGCAGCATCAACCGCACCGACACCAGTGATTTCCTCAACCGCGACGAGACCGATGCCGCCAATGCGACGCTGACGCTTTCGGCCGATCTGGGCGGCGGCACGTTGAAGTCGATCAGCGCCTATCGCTGGGTCCATGCGATCTTCGGGCGCGATGGCGATGCCTCGGCGGCGGTCAATTATGCGGGCGACATCCACGACGAGAGTGCGCGCCAGATCTCGCAGGAACTGCAATATGCGACCAGCCTGTTCGATCGCGGCTCGCTGTTGCTCGGCGCCTATTATTTCCGCGAAAAGTCGCGCGACGACACCACGCTCTACGTTGCCGACGGACTTTATCCGCGCCTGATCGCGGCGGGCTTCGACCCCGCGCTCGCCACCGCGCTCGATTTCAACATCGACTTCGCCAATCGGCAGAAGACGACCAATTATGCGCTGTTCGGCAACGCCACCTTCGACGTCACCGATGCGCTGACGCTCGAACTCGGCGCGCGCTACACTTGGGAAAAGAAGGTCTGGGATCAGGCCGCGATGCGGATCTACAGCCAGCAGCCGCTGCTTTCGGGCATGCCCTCGTACCGGCTGAGCGAGGACTGGAAGGCGTTCACGCCGCGCGCTTCGCTCTCGTATAAATTCACCCCCGATATTCTCGGCTATGTCTCCTGGTCGCGGGGGTTCCGCAGCGGCGGCTTCAACGGACGGCCGACCTCGGTCGAGGAAATCGGGTCCTATGATCCCGAATATCTGACCGCCTATGAGGCGGGGCTCAAGACGACGCTCGGCGGGCTTGTCACGCTGAACCTCTCGGCCTTCCGCAACGATTACAAGGATCAGCAACTGCTCATCTCGACGGTCAGCCCGAACACCGGTCTGATCGTGGTGCGCACCGACAATGCCGGCAAGTCGCGGATTCAGGGGATCGAGCTGGAGGGTGACGTTCGCGTCTCGCGCGAGCTGCGACTGAGCGGTTCGTTCGGCTATCTCGATGCGAAATATCTGCGCTATACCTCGGTGATCGGCGGCGTTCCGACCGATGTCAGCTTCCGCAATCCGAAGCAGGCGCCCGACCTCACCGCGAGCGGCAGCATCGTCTATTCGGTCGCGCTGTCGGACAGCGTCGATGCGAGCTTCCGCCTCGACGCCGCCTACCGCAGCCTCACCTGGATCGATGTCGAAAATTCGCCGCTGATGCGCGCGCCCGATCATGCGATCCTGAACGCCAGCGCCGAATTCACGCTGCCCGCCAGGGGGCTGTCGCTTCGCCTCGCGGTCGACAATCTGACCGACAAGCGCGTGCTGACCGCGGGCTATGACGCCTCGACCAGCTTCGGCTTTGTGGAGGGCTATTTTAATGAACCACGCCGCTACTGGGCAACACTCAGCTTCCGGCGCTGACGGGGCAGGGGGCGGCCGCATGGCGCGGCCGGACCCTTTGCCATCGATCGATAAGGGGAATGGCATGCGAGCGATGGTGATCAACGGGTTCGGCGGTCCCGACCAGCTTGTCTGGGGCGATCTGCCCACACCCGAAGCCGGCGCGGGTGAGGTGCTGGTCCGGGTCATCTGCGCCGGGGTCAACCCCGCCGACTGGAAAACGCGCGTCGGCAAGCTGTCAGCCTACATCGACTATCACTTTCCGTTCGTGCTCGGTTTCGACTTCGCCGGCATTGTCGAGGCGGTCGGCGAGGGCGTCGACGCGTTTGGTCCCGGCGACCGTGTCTTCGGCATGTCCAAACAGGGGCAAGGACGCGATGGCTCCTATGCCGAATATTGCATCGCCGACGCGGCTTTTGTCGCCGCGCTGCCGCAGGGCTGGCGTTTTGCACAGGCTGCCGCGCTGCCGGTCGCAGGGACGACGGCCTATGGCGGGCTTGTCGACGTCGGCGGATTGTCGGCAGGGCAGACCGTGCTCATCAACGGCGGCGCGGGCGGCGTCGGCAGCATCTGCATCCAGATCGCGCACGCGCTTGGTGCGCGCGTCGCGGCGACCTGCGGCCCGGACAATATGGCCTATGTCAGGGGTTTCGGCGCCGACCACGCGATCGACTATCGCGCTGGCGATGTCGCAGAGGCGGTACGCCAATGGGCGCCCGGCGGCGTCGATCTTGTTCTCGATGCGGTCGGACTCGACAGCCTGCTGCCATCCGCGGTCGATATCGTCGCGCCGGGTGGCCGCTATGTCGAGATTGCAACGCTGGTGTCGCAGGCGAGCGCCGATGAGGTCGCGCGTGCCGCGGCGAACGGCGTGAGCATCCTGTCCAACATGACCGCCGTCATGCGCCTGCCGCAGCATCTGACGGAACTGGCGGCCTTATGCGCCGCGGGCGGGGTGAAGCCGCCCGCGATCGAGATCCTGCCGCTCGGCGAAGCAGCCGAGGCGCATCGCCGCATCGAAGGACAGCATGTCCGCGGCAAGATCATCCTGGAGGTAGCGCCCCATGACGACTGATGACACGGCGGCTGCGCCGATGGTCCATGCGATCGACGAGATTGTCGCGAAGCCGGGCGAGGGCAAGGCGCTGCTCGGCGATTATCTGGCGCGCTATGCGCCCGGCGCGCGGGCGCGCGGCATGACGCTCGAACAGATATTGGTGAGCCCGCCGATGTGGCTCGACGATCAGTCGAACACCCTCGTCTTTCGCTGGTCGCTCGCCGATGCGGGGGCATGGTGGCAGATGCGCTTCGTCGGCGGCAACGACCCCGATGTCGCGGCCTGGTGGGCCGATGTCGATCCGCGGGCGGTCAGCCGGCGGCGCTTTTTCGCTTCGGCCCCTGCCGATATCGAAAGGCTCTGCGATGTATAAGCTGACCCGGCTTGTCACCGTCGCCGATCCCGCGGGTGTTGCGGCGTTGGCCGATGAGATACACGCGCTGGCTACGGCGCACGCCGCCTATCGCCAGCTGGTCGCCCCGACGCTGGTGGGGAGCCATTTCGGCGGCGACCTCCTCGCCCATTTTGCATTCGACGACGCGGTGCAGCGCGCCGATTTCGACGCGGCGCTGGCGCCGCTGCTTACCACCCCGGCGGTCGTTTCGGTCGATGGCGTTGCCTATCAAAGCGGATTGGGCGGTCGGTCTGATCCCGGGCTTGCGAACGGTGTCTATCGCGTGCTGTTGCTCAGCGTCGATGAAGGCGCCGACCCGGTTGTCGTCGCGCGTTTCGAGGGAGAAACGCGGATGATGCCGCACTATATCCCGGCAATCCGCAACTGGCAGCTGAGCCGCGCCGACAAAGCGGTCGGCGCGCGCCGCTGGACGCATATCTGGGAACAGGAATATGCCGATGCCAGCGGGTTGATGGGGCCCTATATGATGCATCCCTATCATTGGGCGCGGATCGATCGCTGGTTCGATCCCGAATGCCCCGACCGGATCGTCGATGCGCGGCTCTGTCACAGTTTCTGCGCGCTTGAGGCATCGATCCTTTAGCGTGATAAGCAGCCGATGACGGCACCCGCGCCCCCGCTCACGCAAAGCGTCTATCTGGTCGAGGCGCTGAAGCGTGTGCTGAAGGAGCGCGGGATGACCTATGCCGATGTCGCGGGCGCGCTCGGCATCAGCCATGCGAGCGTGCGGCGCATCTTTGCGCAGCGCAGCTTCACCCTCGCGCGGATCGACGAGATTTGTGAACTCGTCGGCGTCGATTTTCTCGCGCTCGCGCGGATGGCGGGCGACATGCGGCCCGCGATGCCTACGACGCTGACCGATGCGCAGGAACAGGCGCTGGTCGACGATCCGCTTGCGCTGTTCTGCTTTCACCTCGCGACCGACGGCTGGACCGTCGAACGGATCGAGCGCGACTATGCGATCGACCAGACCTTGCTGATCCCGGCGCTGATGAAGCTCGAACGCATCGGATTGATCCAGCTGCTTCCCGGCAACGTCATGCGCCTCATGACGGCGCGCAGCATCAGCTGGCGCCGCGGCGGGCCGATGCGGCGTTTCTTCGACCGGCGGGTGAAGGAGGAGTTTCTCCAATATGATTTCTCGGCCAAGGGCTCGATCTGGGAGTTCGAGATCGGCGAGCTGTCCGATGCCTCGCGCATCCTGCTCGAACGTCGGCTCGCCAGCCTGTTTCGCGAAGTCCGCGATCTGATCGCGCGCGATGCCTTGCTGCCGCCCGCGGTGAAGACCAACATCGGCTTGCTGATCGCATCGACCCCGATCCCGTTGCCGATGGTCGCGCGCGACGTCACCGCGGGCGCGTTCGGTCCCGAAAGTCGCGAAATACGATCCTTGAAGGATTAAAATTCGCTACAATCATGCGACCCTCTCGGCGATGCCGCGCGTTGGCGCGATACCCGATCGCAAGCCGGCCCCGATGTCGGCGCGAGAGGGAGAAATTCGATGTCGGCAATCGCCATGCAGCCGCCCGCGATGCGCGGCGGCGTCCCGTTCCTTGGTCACCTGACGGACTTCTTCAAGGATCCGGTCGGATTGCTGCGCCGGGGCTATCAGGAACATGGCCCGATCTATTCCTTCCGCATGGGCGGACGGAACATGGTCGTGATGCTCGGACCCGATAACAATCGCTTCGTCTTTCAGGAAACCGACAAACTGCTGTCGATCCGCGAATCGATGCCTTTCTTCCACAAGATGTTTTCGCCCAATTTCTACTCCTTCGCCGAAATGGAGGAGTATCTGAACCAGCGCGCCGTCATCATGCCGCGCTTCAAGGCGTCGGCGATGAAGCAATATGTGCCGGTGATGGCCGAAGAGACGATGGCGCTCTGTCACCGCCTCGGCGACTGCGGCGAATTCGATCTCATCTCGACCCTTGGGCCGGTGGTCATGGATATCGCGGCGCACAGTTTCATGGGGCGCGATTTCAAGCAGAAGCTGGGCCATGAATTTTTCGAGCTGTTCCGCGACTTTTCGGGCGGGATGGAATTCGTCCTGCCGCTCTGGCTCCCGACGAAGAAAATGCGCCGCAGCCAGGCCGCCAAGAAAAAACTCCACCAGATCCTCGGCGACTGGATCAGGCAGCGGCGTGCAAACCCGATCGAGCCGGCGGACTTTTTCCAGGACATGGTCGCGTCGACCTATCCCGACGGCCGCCCGATCCCCGACGAGCTGATCATCCACATGATCCTGCTGCTCGTCTGGGCGGGGCATGAAACGACGGCGGGGCAGGTCAGCTGGGCGATGATCGACATCCTCCAGAACCGCGAATATCAGGATGTGCTGCGGGGCGAGATCGCCGCCATATTGGGTTCGGCCTCGGGCGCCGATCTCAGCTGGGAACAGGCGATCGCGATGCAGAAGATGGATCTCGCGCTCCGCGAGACCGAGCGGCTGCACCCGGTGGCCTTCACGATGATCCGCAAGGCGGCCGCCGACTTCGAGCGCGACGGCTATCAGGTTCGCGAAGGCGACTGGATCTTGCTCGCGCCCTCGGTCAGCCACCGGATGAGCGAAATTTTCGACCGGCCCGACGACTATGACCCCGAGCGGTTCAACACCGAACGCGCGGACAGCAAGGTCGAATCGAACAGCCTGATCGGCTTTGGCGGCGGCATGCACCGCTGTGCCGGGGTCAATTTCGCGCGGATGGAGATGAAGGCGCTGATCGCTATCCTGCTCCAGCGCTACGACATGGAATTGATCGACACGCCGCGCCCGATCGCCGGAGCGGGCACCTATTGGCCCGAACAGCCGTGCCGGGTGCGGTACAACCGGCGAACCATCGCCGCCCGTTCGGCCGCCGATCTCGATGCGCTTGCCAGTGCCGCGGGCTGTCCGATGCACGCGAAGGGTAAAAACTGATGGCCCGCGTGACCTATGTCCAGCCCGACGGGAGCGAAAAAACCTGCACCAACTTCGAGGGCATGGCGGTCATGCACCTTGCCATCGGCAATCTGATCGACGGGATCGATGCCCTGTGCGGCGGCGTCCGCCAGTGCGGCACCTGCCATGTCTATGTCGACGATGCCTGGGTCGAGCGAGTCGGGCCGCCAGGTGAGGATGAGGCCGTCATGCTCGATGCGCTGGCCGACTTTATCGACGTCACACCGGGCAGCCGGTTGAGTTGCCAGATCCATATCACCGAAGAACTGGATGGGCTGAGGATTCATATCCCGAAGGAGCAGCCCGGGATTTAAATGGGTTAGGGGCGGAAACTGGGGCGGCTTTTGCCGCCCCTTTTTTTGGCCCTGGGCAAACCACCAAAAGGGGGTGTTGGATTGCCTTCTTGCGTAGTTATATATTGCACATAATACGCAAGGCGTGATATTTGACCAGAAAACGGCACATAATACGCCGTAATCGATAAAATGGAGGGACGGGACTGATGAAGCTACGCACACATCATCGCACGCAGCTTGCCGCTATCGCATTGATGGCGCCTTGGATCGCCAATGCCGCGCAAGCGCAGCAGGCCGAACCGGCGCCGCAGGCCGAGGATAGTGCGTCCGAGGGACTGACCGAAATCATCGTCACGGCGCAGAAACGTTCGGAAAGCCTGCAGGACACGCCGCTCGCGATTAGTGCGATCAACGCCGAAATGATCGAGCAGCGCGGCATCACCAGCGTCGCCGCGCTGGGCAGCGCGGCCCCCAACCTTATCATCACCGAAACGCCGTCGGCGACGGCCAACCCGTCGATTTCGATCCGCGGCATCGTCGACAACGACCCGATCCTGACCGCCGATCCCGCGGTGGGGCTTTATGTCGATGGCGTCATCGTCGGCCGTTCGGCGGGCGCGCTGTTTGACATGATGGACCTCGAGCGCGTCGAAATCCTGCGCGGACCGCAGGGCACGCTCTATGGCCGCAACACGACGGGCGGTGCGGTCAACCTGATCTCGGCCAAGCCGTCGAAGGATTTCGGCGGCCGCCTGCAAGTCGGCTATGGCAGCTTCAACGAATATATGGTGAAGGCGCTGATCGACACCGGCGAACTGGGCGACACCGGTCTGGCGCTGAAGCTCGGCTATTACCACAGCCAGCGCAACGGCACCGTCGACAATCTGCTCGAACCCTCCGACAAGCGCGATCCGGGCGCGCGCAACACCGACGCCGTTCGCGCCGCGGTGCGCTTTGACAAGGGCACGGGCTTCACCGCCGACTATGTCTTTGACTCCAGCGACCGGAACGGCCGCGCCAATGCCTTTCAGTTGCGGGCGATCCGCCCCGACATCCTGCAATATCTGAGCTTCTCGCCCGCGTTCGGCGGGGCGGCGCCGCAGTTTTCGCCGGACAGGCTTTCGCAGATCCGGCTCGACCGCGACGGCAATGCCCATGACAAGGTGCAGGGGCATTCGCTGACCCTCAACCTCGAGATCGGCGACGCGACGCTGCGCTCGATCACCGGTTATCGCAAATGGGACAATGTGAGCGAAAGCTCGGATCTCGACGGCAATGGCGGGCTCGTCGGTTTCCTCGTCAGCCCCGCGATCCTGGCGCCGCCCAATGCCTTCATCCCGCAGGGCATCGGCCCGGTCGACCTGTTCCACACCAGCAATGAGCGGCATCAAAAGCAGTTCAGCCAAGAATTCAACCTGATCGGCTCGATCGGCGACGAGTTCGACTATGTCCTCGGCGCCTATTATTTCCGCGAGCGCGCGACCGAGGTGAATCCGCAGGGCTTCACGCTGGTCCTGCCTTCGCCGGTGCCGATCCCGATCGCGCCGGGGGTCAACCTGAACAGCTTTGGCGTCAACCTCGATACCTTGCTGTCCTATCGCCACATCTCGCGGTCGGTCGCGGCGTTCAGCCAGCTTACCTGGAAACCGGCGGCGCTCGACAGCCGGCTAAGCATCACCGGCGGCATTCGCTATACCGAGGACAAGAAACATCTTATCCAGTCGGCGCCGGCACCGACCGCGCCGCGCGACCTGACGCGCAAGTTCAATCGCCTGAACTGGCTTGCCAACGTCTCCTATGACTGGAGCGACGACATCATGACCTATGCCCGGGTGAGCACGGGTTACAAGGCGGGCGGTTTCAACGCGCGGGCCGCGGATAACAATGGCTTCAACCCCGAGGATCTTGTGTCCTATGAAATCGGGTTCAAGAGCGAGCTGTTCGATCGCCGCGTGCGCTTCAACGTCGCCGCTTTCCACGCGATCTATGACGACCTGCAGGTGCAGCAGTTCCTCGCCGGCACCGGCGGCGCGGCCAGCACGACGGTCAACGCCGCGAAGGCCACCTACACCGGCATCGAAGCCGAGCTTCAGGCGCAGATCATCGATGGGCTCACCGTCGATGCGTCGTTCGGCTATACCGACCGCAAATATAAAAGGTTCACCTTCGTCGACCCCATGACCGGTGTCGCAACCGATATTTCGGACTTCGCCAAGTTCCAATATTCGGCCGCGACGACCGCCAATGTCGGCGCGCAATATGAAACCGAGCTCGGCAATTTCGGCAAGCTCATCGCGCGCGCCGACTGGAGCTATCGCAGCAAGGTCTATTGGCACCCCGTCAACCCGTTCAACGAGGAGATTTCCGACGGTGGGGTCGGGCTGCTGAGCGCGCGGCTCTCGATCGCCGATATTGCGGTCGGCGGTGCCAGGGCATCGATCGCGCTGTGGGGCAAGAATCTGACCAAGGAAGATTATGCGCTCTCGGGGATCGACTTCGGTTCGCTTGGTTTCGCCGGCGTCATGTACGGCGATCCGCGCAGCTATGGCGTCGAGCTGGGCTTCAAATTCTAGAAGCTCGCCAGCAATATAATGGTGAGGCCGGGGGTCGCCGATGGGCGGCGCCCGGCTTTGCTTTTGGCCAAGGTCAGGTCGGGGATTATTCCGCGGTTTTGCGGGCCTGATACATCGCTTCGGCGCGTGCCTTGAGCGCATGGGCGGTGTCATCGAAAGCGCGCTTCACCCAGGGGCCGGCGAAACGCATCACATGAATGCCGTTGGGCCCCAGAAAGGCATCGGTCGAATGATAGGCGCAGGCACTGTCGCCCCGCGCCTCGATGACCTGATCGCGACGCGCCGGATAGGGCCAGGCTTCGTCATGCGGAAGCTCCCATGACAGCAGCCGTTCGGGCTCGAATGCGCAGACATATTCGCAATTGGGAAAGGCCGTATCGGGTTCGATATAGCTTTTCAGCGTCATGTTGACCGCCGCGCCCATCGCGAGCGTCGATTCCGCGGCGATGCAGAAGGGGTTCCATTCGCCATAGCGCGGAAGATCGACCAATATCTCCCATACCACCGCGGCGGGGGCGTCGATCTCGACGCGCTCCGAGCGGACGATGGCGTCGGGATCGAGATAGGTCAGCGATTCATCCTTATTACGCACGACATATCCTTTCGGTTTGCGGGGCTTTAGCGGGCGAACGGCCGAATATCGAACTGGCTGGTCGGGATGCAGTCGATCCGGTCGAAATCGATGAAGCGCGCGCAGCTTTCCATCATCAGCCGCTGGTTCTCCGCCAGCCGCGCGGTGTCGCCCACCGCGTCGAAATACACCGCCTCATCGGTCAGCGCGGCGGCGGGGAAACATTCCTCCACCATCGCGACATAGGCGGGCGCGCCATAGCTCAGCGGCCGCACGATCAGATTCTGGACATATTCAAAGTTGCTTTGCGTATCGACCGCGACCGCCGAATGCTGGCGCTGCCAGGCGTCACGCCAGGCGTCCCAGCTCAGCCGCGGCGGCAGGCCCAGAAAGACGATCTGCGAAAAGCCCTCGGTGCGCGCACCGGGCGTCGGCGGATCCAGCGTGTTCGCGATAATGGTGGATTCACTCGCCAGCCACGCGGCATGGCGCGGCGCGGCCTCCGCGATGATCGCATCGACGGCGGCACGCTCGGGGTCGTTCGCGCTCGGCAGCCAGAGCTGGACCACGGCATCCATCTGCGGAAGGGTCGAGGCCATGCGCGGTGAGGTGCCGGCCGCGACGCTGTCATCCTGGACATTGATGCGCACCGCGTGCGCCAGTCCATCCAGCCGCGGCGCGATCTCACCCAGCAGCCGCGCGGTAAAGCGCGCGCCGTCCTCCGCGCTGTCTTTCCACAGGGCGTAAATGATCTTTTCCATGCTGCTCCCTCAGGCTGCGAAGTCGAAAACGGTAACGGGATTGCTGCCGTCCCAGTCGCGGGCGGCGGCCGTTCCGGCCGCAAAGCCTTCGCGGATCATCGGCGTCGCCTCGATCAGTTCGAGCAGGATCGCGGGTTCGTCGGGCGCCTCGAGGTAGGCGACGCGCGTTGCGCCGCCGCCGCTCTCGGCACTGAAGACGGGAACGAGGCCCGCGGCGGCGGCATCCTCAGCGGCCACCGCGACGTCGTCCACCAGCCAGGCGACATGGTGCATGCCGACGCGCACGCGGCCATCTGCGTCATGATAGGGCGAGGGGCCGGTGCCGTGCGGGGCGATCAGCTCGATCTGGGTCTCGCCTTGGTACGCAAGCCCGACATCGATCCTGATCCTTGCGGGCGCGCCGCGAAATACGCCGTCGAGCGTGACGTTGCGATAGACAGTCCAGGGGCCGACGCCCGCGAGGAGGCGCCATTGGTCGATCGCGCAATCCAGATCCTCGGTCAGCCAGGCGATCTGGGCGATCGGGCCAAGGCGCGCGATTGTCTGTGTTCTCTCCATCCTCGGCGTTCCTTCATTCTGGGCGTGTGGCTTGCGGCGTCTCCTGCGCCGCCCAGGGATCGGGAAGTCCGGGATCGGTGCTGCGGATGACATGCTTGAGCAGATGCTTGAGCAGCGCGGCTTCATTTTCGTCAAAGGCGCCCAGCGCGCCTTCCTCGGCCGCCTTGGCGGCGGCGGCGAGTTCGATGAGGGCGCGTCGGCCGGTCTCGGTCAGCCAGAGCCGGTCGGTCGGATCGCTCCGGACGATGCCGCGCGCCGCGAGCGATGCGATGCGATCGGGGGTGATATGCGTGCCGGTATAGGCGATCAGGCCGTCGATCTCGGCGGCGGTGCGTCCATCGTTGATGCCGAGCACACTCAGGATGAAGTGATCGGTGGCGTCGAGATGATGATCGCGCAAACTTTCCTGCATCCGTCCATAAAGCTGGAAATGCGCGCGGCCGAGGAGATAGCCGAGGAAATCTTCGCCAAAACTGCCCGCGGGCTGCGCCCCGGGCTCGCAGGCGGTGAGCATCGCGGCCTTGCGTGCGGCCAATGCATAGCGGCCGCCATGGAAGAGCAGCGGCGCGCGGTCCTCATGGTCGAAGGCGATGACTTCGCCGACGAAGATGATGTGATCGCCGCCTTCATATTGATAGGCGGTGCGGCATTGGAAGCGCGCGGTGCAGCCGGTGAGCAGCGGCACATCGGCTTCGCCGCGCTCGATTTTGGCGCCGGCGAACTTGTCCGCGCCGCGCTTGGCGAAGCCGTTCGAGAGCATCTCCTGATCGGCGGCGAGGATATGCACCGCGAAATGCGACGCGCCCTGAAACGCCGCCATGCTTTGCGACGTGCGCGCGAGGCTCCACAGCACCATCGGCGGATCGAGTGAGACGGAGTTGAAGCTGTTGGCGGTCAGCCCGCAATCCTCGCCCGCGGCGTTCCGCGTCGTGACGATCGTGACCCCGGTCGCGAACGCGCCGAGCGCGCTCCGGAATGCGATGGCATCGGGATTGGCGGCCATGACCTTTTGCTCCTCATCCGGCCGCGTGCGATGGGCTGGTACGTATCGACCCTATCGCCCGGGCCTGACCGCGCATCGCTCAATTGGACTAGATAGGACGCCCGGATTGCGGCTTCGGCACCGGCGCCGCCATCCCCTTTTGGGCGGGTCAGCCGAGAACCGCGACGCTGCGTAGGATGAGGCGGACGAGATCGGCCTGGCGGCTGACCCCGGTCTTGCTGAGGATCGTCTTGCAATAGCTGCGCACGGTATTTTCGGTGAGCTCCAGCTTGGCCGCCGCTTCGGCGAGGCTGAGCCCGGTCGCGAGCAGCGCCGCCAGATGCGCTTCGGACGGTGTGAGGTCGAAGATCTGGCTCACCAGCCTTTCAAGCGGCTGGTTATTGTCGAGCCCCGAGACATAGACCACCGCGGCCGGGCCTGCCTCGTTGCTGTAGCGCGACGGCGTCTCGATCGTGCGCACGAGCACGCCCAGGTGCCGGTCTATGTCCGCCTCGACGCGCAACCCTTCGGCGAAGCTGCCGCCATCGCGGCGCGCCGCGACCGCCTGGCCGACCAGTTGCTGGAGCTGCGCGTTGCCCGCCTTGCTTGCGAGGACGAGCCGGTCGTCGGCGGCGCGCAGCGCGGTGCTTGACTTGATCAACGCGCGACCGGCGCTGTTGGTGCGCAGGATGCGCCCCGCGCCATCGAGGATGAAGGTGCAGAGCGTCAACCGGTCGAGCGTGTCGATCATCACCTGCAGCTCGGTCTCGTCGCGGCGGATGCGCGAGAAGAGCGCGAGCGACTGTTCCAGATGCGGGCGCAGCGCCAGCAGCACCGCCTTGTCGTCGTCGGTGAAATCCGCTTCATCGGGGCCGTTGGTCAGGCCGACATTGCCCTCCCAGCCGCCGGGCTCGGAAATATACATGCCGAGCTGATATTCGATGCCGTAGGGCTGCAATATCTCGCGATAGAAGCGATTGCCGCGAAGATTATCGGGCGAAATGACCTCGCTCAGCCGGTAGATGTCGCCGGCTTTGGTCAGTGCGTTGCGCAAGGGGTCGAGATCGCCGAGTTCGGCATGGACGGCGTGAATCCGCCGCGCCTCGCGCTCGTCGATCACGGGAGGCGGCCCCCAGATGATGAGCGGCGGGGTGCCCTGCCGGCTGAGCCGCAAGGTGATTGCCGCGCTGGCGCAACGCATCCGCCGGCTCAACGCTTCGAGGAAACCCAGCCACGGCGTCGCTTCGAGCGGCCCGCGATAAAGCAAGGTCACCAGTTCATCGACTTCGGCCAGAGGTTTTCCGATCCGCATTCCGGCTTCGCTTCCTGTTCGCGTCCCGCCCCCGGTACCGATGGGAGTCGGTTTCCATCCAGCAATGACCTGTCCGGGGTCGAGCGGCAAGGGGCGGTGCGCAAATCGCGCGCCCCCCGAATAGGGGTTGTCGCCGCGACGCCTGCGCGTAACGCAGCGAAGAGCAAATCGATCGGGCAAATGGACCGCTTCTCCATGGATGTCCGGCGCAGGAGACGATCTGCCGTGGCCGAAGCCAAGTTCACGATACCCCATAAAATCTTCGCCGCGGTACGCGCGCATGGCGATGCCGTCGCGATCCGGGGCGAGGACGGGACCGAGGTTTTTTATCGCGATCTCGAACCGCTGGTACGGGCCGCCGCCAAGGGCTTTATCGCGGCAGGGGTCGTGGCCGGGGACCGGGTGGCAATCTGGGCGCCCAACGCGATTGGCTGGATCATTGCTGCGGTCGGCGCGCAGGCGGCGGGCGCGGCGATCGTACCGCTCAACACGCGGCTGAAGGGGCGCGAAGCAGGCTATATCCTGCGCACCAGCGGTGCCAAGCTGCTGCTCACCGTTTCGGATTTTCTTGGCACCGCCTATCCGGACTTGATCGCCGACGAGGATCTGCCCGATCTGCGCGAAATCGTCCTGATCGATGGCGACAAGGGTGGTATGGCCTGGCAGACCTTCCTCGATCGCGGCGCCGCCCTTTCCGACGCCGCGGTCGGTGCGCGGATGGATGCGCTGGGCGAGGATCAGGTCTGCGACATTCTCTTCACCTCGGGCACCACGGGCAATCCGAAGGGTGCCGTGACCACGCATGGGCAAAATGTCCGCCTATATCTCGCTTATGGCGAAACGCTGACCTATGGGCCGGGCGACAATTTCCTGATTATCAACCCGTTCTTCCACAGCTTTGGCTACAAGGCGGGCTGGCTGGTCGCGCTGATGCGTGGCGCGACTGTGCTTCCTCACGCCGTGTTCCAGACCGACAGGGTGCTCGAACGGATCGAGCGCGAGAGGGTAACGCTCCTCCCGGGGCCACCAACCATCTATCAGAGCCTGCTCGCCGGCCCTTATTGCGACCATGACATTTCTTCGCTGCGCGTGTCGATCACCGGCGCCGCGTCGGTGCCGGTCACCCTGATCGAGGAGATGCGCGGCAAACTCGGCATCAATGTCGTGCTCACCGCCTATGGCCTCACCGAAACCTGCGGCGTCGTGACGATGTGCGGCGCCGGCGATGATGCCGCGACGATCGCGAACACCGCGGGCCGCCCGCTCGCCGGTATCGAGGTCAAGCTTGTCGACGAGGCGGGAGAGGTCGTGGCGCCGGGCGAGGCCGGCGAATTGCTCGTGCGCGGGCCCAATGTAATGCGTGGCTATTTCAACGACCCGGCGGCGACCGCGGCGGCGATCGACGGCGAAGGCTGGCTGCGTACTGGCGATATTGCGGTGCAGGACGCCCGCGGCAATGTGAAGATCACCGACCGCGCCAAGGACATCTTCATCGTCGGCGGCTTCAACGCCTATCCGGCCGAAATCGAAGGGTTGCTCGCGGCCAACCCCGTGGTGATGCAGTCGGCGGTGATCGGTGTGCCTGACGAACGGCTGGGCGAAGTGCCCAAGGCCTATGTCGTCCTGCGCCCCGACGCGAGCGCGACGCCCGAAGCGATCATCGCCTGGTGCCGCGAGAATATGGCGAACTACAAAGTCCCGCGTCAGGTGGTAATCCTCGACGCGCTGCCAATGAACGCCGCGGGCAAGGTGCAGAAATTTTTACTGCGAGAGTAACGGGTTCGGGCCGGTTTCAGCCGGGATTTGCCACCTCTTTCGTCGCATTCCGGACTTGATCCATGATCCATGACTTCAGCGCCGCGGCGGATCCCGGATCAAGTCCGGGATGACGAATGACAGGTAACCACCCCAAATCGGACTATTCCCTACGCACGCAGAGCATCAATTCTCGGGATAAAAGCGGCTGATCGTATCGACGACACAAGCCGGCTTCTCGGCGCCTTCGATCTCGACCGTCACGCGGACCACCGCCTGCACGCCGCCCTTCGCTTCCGCGGCATGGACCAGTTCGCCTTTGCCCCGAATCCGGCCGCCCGCCCGGACGGGGCTCAGGAAGCGCAGATTGTCGGTGCCGATGTTGATCCCCATCGAAACGCCGCGCACCTCGATCAGTTCGGGGAGGAAGCGGTTGACGAGGCTCATTATGAGATAGCCGTGCGCTATCGTGCCACCGAACGGGCCGTCCTTCGCGCGCGCGGGGTCGATGTGGATCCACTGGTGATCGTCGGTGGCCCGCGCGAACAGGTTGATGCGATCCTGTTCGATCGCGACCCATCCGGTGGGCTTGAAGCTCTCGCCCACGGCGGCGAGCAGCTCCATCGGGGCTTCAAAGATGCGCGCGCTCATGCCTGCTGGCTCGACACCGCGAGCACTTCGCCGGTCATGTAGGAGGACAGGTTGCTGGCGAGGAAGAGCATCACGTTCGCGACCTCCCACGTTTCGGCATAGCGGCCAAAGGCTTCCTTCTCGGTCAGCGTCTCAAGCAGCCCGGGCGGGGTCACCTTGGACAGCGAGGCGTGCATCGCAAGGCTGGGCGAGACCGCATTGATCCGCACGCCATGCTCGGCGGCTTCGAGCGCCGAGCATCGTGTGAAAGCCATCACCCCCGCCTTCGCCGCGGCATAATGCGCCTGCAGCTTCTGCGCGCGCCAGCCGAGGACCGAGGCGTTGTTGACGATCGCGCCCTTCTGGCGCTCGTACATGTGCGGCAGGATCGCGCGCGTCATCCGGAAGACGCTGGTGAGCGTGACGTCGAGCACCTTGTGCCATTGATCGTCGGTCATCTCGACCACCGAAGCTGCGCCGCCGAGACCGGCATTGTTGATGAGCACATCGATATGGCCCATGCCGGAGATCGCAGCGGCGACGAGCGCCTGAACCTGCTCCTCATTGGTCACGTCGCAGACGAGCGTCCCCGGACGCGCGAATCCGAGGCTTTCGATCCGGTCCGCGGTCTCGCCAAGCCGCCGTTCGTGCATGTCAGAGAGGAAGAGCGCCGCGCCTTCCTCCGCCGCGCGCTGCGCGACCGCGCCGCCGATGCCGCTGCCCGCGGCGGCGGTGATCAGCACGGTCTTGCCCTTCAGCAGGCCGGTGGGGGTCGGATAGTCGGGGGCGGGTCGTGCCACGCTTCGTTCCTTTATTTGAGGTCGCCGCGCGGCTCGCGGGGTAGCCCCAGCGCGCGCTCGGCGATGATGTTGCGCTGAATCTCGTTGGTGCCGCCATAAATTGTGTCGGCGCGGCTGTAGAGGAACAGGTTGGGAAGCGCCGGGAAGGCATGTTCATGCCCCGCGACGGTCTCGCCCGCTTGTCCCAGCACGTCCATCGCGAGTTCACCGAGATCGCGGCGCCATGTCGCCCACTGGATCTTGTAAGTGAGCGCCGACGGGTTGAGCCGCCCGCCCTCCGCGTCGGTGAGCATGCGCAGCGCGCCATAACGCATCAGCTTCAATCCGATCTCGGCCTTGGCGATGCGCTGGCGGATCAGCGGATTTTTCGCCTCGCCATTGGCGCGCGCCGCGGCGATCACGGCGTCGAGTTCGTTGCGAAAGCCCATTTGTTGCGCGAGCGTCGAGACGCCGCGCTCGAAGCCGAGCAGCCCCATCGCGACCGTCCAGCCGTCGCCGGGCGCGCCGAGGATATTGGCGGCGTGGGTGCGCGCGCCGTCGAAAAAGGTTTCGTTGAACTCGGCCTCGCCGGTGATCTGGTGGATCGGGCGGACGGTGACGCCGGGCTGATCGACGGGGACGAGCAGGAAGGAGAGCCCCTTGGGCCCTTTCGAGCCATCCTCGGTACGCGCGATCGCGAAAATCCAGTCGGAAAATTGCGCGAGGCTGGTCCAGACTTTCTGCCCCTCGATCACCCAGTCATCGCCCTCGCGCCACGCCTTGGTACGGACATTGGCAAGGTCGGAGCCTGCACCCGGCTCCGAATATCCCTGGCACCAGATTTCTTCGCCGCGTGCGATCGCGGGGAGGAAGCGCGCCTTCTGTTCCTCGGAGCCGAAGGCGAGGATGGTCGGGCCGGCGAGTTCGACGCCGATATGGTTGAGCCGCGGCGGCGCGCCCGCACGCGCATATTCCTCGGCAAAGATGACCTGCTGCGCCAGCGTCGCGTCGCGGCCGCCATAGGCTTTGGGCCAGCCGACGCAGCTCCAGCCCGCTTCGCCCAGCCGGTGCTCCCAGTCGCGGCGGCGTTCGGGCATCTCGATCAGGCTGGTCAGCCCGCGCACATCGGCGAAGGCGCCTTCCAACTCGGACTTGAGCCACGCGGCTGCCTCGGCGCGGAAAGCCTCTTCTTCTGGGGAAAATCCGAGCTTCATGCGGCTTCGTCCAATCCGGCAAGTCCTGCCACCTGTTCGCGGTGCCAGTCGGGGGTACCGAGCAGGCTTGCGTTGCTGCGTGCACGCTTGAAATAGAGATGCGCGTCATGCTCCCAGGTGAAGCCGATCCCGCCGTGGAGCTGGATCATCTCGCCCGCGCAATGGGTGTAGGTGTCGCAGGCGAAGGCCTTGGCGGCGTGGACCGCGAACGGGGCTTCGTCCGATTCTTCGTCGATCGCGCACGCGGCCCAATAAACCGCCGATCGCGCCTGTTCGATCGCGATCATCATGTCCGCCAGCCGGTGCTTGACCGCCTGGAAACTGCCGATCGAGCGGCCGAACTGGACGCGCTCCTGCGCATAGGCGACCGTGTGGTCGAGGCAGGCCTGCGCCCCGCCCAGCGCATCGGCGGCGATGGCGAGCCAGCCGGTGGTGAAGGCCGCGTTCGCCGCCTCGCGGGGGTTGGCAAGCGCCTCCGCCGCCACGCCGCCGAAATCGAGCCGCGCATAGGGTCGCGTCTGATCCATGCTGGTCAGCGGGGTAATGCCAAGCCCGGGCGCTCCGCGTTCGATGATCGCAACGCCATTGTTGGTCGCCACCACGAACAGGTCTGCGCTGGCACCGTGCGGAACATGGAGCGCAGCCCCGGTGAGCGTCCCGTCGCTGAACATGGCACCGGGCGTTCCGTCGCTGTTCACAGCCGCGAAGCTTGCAATCAGCTCGCCCGACGCAAGGCGGGGGAGCAAGTGTGCTTTCTGTTCGTCGCTGCCGCCAGCGAGAATCGCGGGGGCGGCAAGCGCGAGGCTGGCGAGCAGGGGCAATGCCGCGGTATGCCGCCCCGCTTCCTCAGCCAAGATGGCAAGCTCGACCATGCCGAGCCCGACACCGCCTAACACCTCGGGAATCGCGACGCCGGCGAGTCCGAGTTCGGCGGCAAAAGTCTGCCAAAGCAGCTTGTCGACGCCCGTGTCGGCCATCGCGGTGCGCGTGCGCTCGCTCGTCGCATTCTCCGCGAAGAATGTTTTCGCCGTCTCTGCGATCATCCCCTGCTCGTCGGTGAAGGCGAAATGCATCCTAGCTGCCCCAGACCTTGCGCGGTTCGCTGCGGACCGCGATCAGTTCGTCGACCGCAGGGCCAACATCGGCGGGCGTCCATTTGGCCTGCCTGTCGACGGTAGGGCCGAGCCTCCAGCCATCCTCGATTGTGATGCGGCCGCCTTCGAGTTCGAAGACGCAGCCCGTAACATGTTTCGACTGTCCGGAACCGAGCCACACGACCGTGGGCGCAATATTGTCGGGGTCTTGCGCGTCGAAACCACTTTCGACCGCCGCCATCTTGTCGGCAAAGGCGCCCTCGGTCATCCGCGTGCGCGCCGCGGGGGCGAGGGCGTTGGCGGTGATGCCATAACGACCGAGTTCAGCCGCCTGCACGAGGGTCAGCGCGGCGATGCCGCCTTTCGCGGTCGAATAGGCCGCCTGCGCGATCGAACCCTGCAGCCCCGCGCCGCTGGTGGTGTTGATGATACGGCCGTCGACGGGATTGCCCGCTTTCTGCTGCGCGCGCCAGTAATCGACCGCATGGCGGCTGACGCAGAAATGGCCGCGCAGATGGACGTGCATCGTTGCATCCCATTCTTCGGGCGTGGCGGAGACGAACATGCGGTCGCGGACGATCCCGGCATTGTTGACGACGACATGCAGGTCGCCGAACGCCGCGACCGCGGCGTCGACGATGCGCTTGGCAGCGTCCCAGTCGGTGATGTCCTCATAATTGGCGACCGCGTTGCCGCCCGCGGCCTTGATCTCGGCGACGACGTTATCCGCTGCTGAGGTGTCGCGACCCTCGCCCGCGAGGCTGGTGCCGATGTCGTTGACGACAACATTGGCGCCCTCGGCAGCAAAGGCGAGGGCGTAAGAGCGCCCCAGCCCGCGCCCCGCGCCGGTGATGATGACGGTCCGTGCGTCGCAGATGCCCATTGGTCTCAAAGCCTTTCGATGATGGTGACGTTGGCCTGACCGCCGCCCTCGCACATGGTCTGGAGGCCATAACGGCCGCCGGTGCGTTCGAGCGCGCCGAGCAGCGTGGTCATCAGCCGCGCGCCGGTGGCGCCGATCGGGTGACCGAGCGCGATCGCGCCCCCCTGCACATTGACCTTTTCATGGCTGATGCCGAGTTCCTGCATCCACGCCATCGGCACGCTCGCAAAGGCCTCGTTGCATTCGAACAGGTCGATGTCGCCCACCGTCATGCCCGCCTTTTCGAGCGCATATTTCGTCGCGGGGATCGGGCCGGTGAGCATCCAGACCGGATTGTCGGCGCGGACCGACAGGTGGTGGATGCGTGCGCGGGGTTTCAGGCCATGCACCTTCACCGCGCCCTCGCTCGCGATCAGCAGCGCGGCGGCGCCGTCGCAATTCTGGCTGGCGATGCCCGCGGTGATCACGCCGCCCTCGTTCACGGTCTTCAGCGTCGCGAGCCCTTCGGCGGTCGTTTGGGGGCGGACGGTTTCGTCCTGTTCGAGGCGCTCGAACGGCGCGATCTCGTTTTTGAACCAGCCATTGTCGATCGCGGCCTGCGCGCGGCGGTGCGATTCGGTGGCGAATTCCTCCATCGCCGCGCGGCTGATCTGCCATTTACTGGCGATCATCTCGGCCGACTTGATCTGGTTGATTTCTTGCGTGCCGTAGCGCGCGTCCCAGCCCTTCGCCCCGATGAAGGGGCTGTCGAAGCCATAGGCCTGCCCCGCGTACATCGCCGCCGAAATGGGGATCGCATTCATCGCCTGGCTGCCGCCCGCGACCACAAGATCCTGCGTCCCGCTCATCACGCCCTGCGCGGCGAAATGCACCGCCTGCTGCGACGAGCCGCACTGGCGGTCGATCGTCGTGCCGGGGACATGTTCGGGAAGCCCCGCGACCAGCCACGCGGTGCGGCCAATGTCGCCCGCCTGCGGTCCGATCGTGTCGCAGCAGCCCCAGACGACGTCGTCGACGAGACCCGCGTCGATGCCGGTGCGTTCGACCAGCGCCTTGATCGGGTGCGCGGCGAGATCGGCGGGGTGGACGGCGGCGAGGCTGCCCTTCTTGCGCCCGATCGGGGTGCGGACGGCGTCGATGATATAGGCTTCAGCCATTGATGATTGTCCTTATGCGAAGCTGTGGCCGGGGCCGATCGGCAGCGCGCCGCTGATAACGGCGGCGTCGATGCGGCCAAGATGGAAGGCGCGGTCGCCCCATGCGCCGGCGAGCGCCCAGGCGCGCTTCATCCAGAAATGCAGGTCGACTTCATAGGTATAGCCCATTGCGCCGTGCGTCTGGATCGCGGTCTCGCCCATCGCCCAGGCGGCGTCGGCGGCGGCTAGCTTGGCGTGGCTGACATGGACGGAGGCGCTGGCGGCCCCCTCGGCGAGCGCGACGGCGGCGCGCTGGATTACGGGCTTGGCGAATTCGATTTTTACGACCGCGGTCGCGAGATGATGCTTGACCGCCTGAAAGCTGCCGATCGGCTGGCCGAACTGGCTGCGGTTCTTCGCATAATCGGTCGCCTGTTCGAGCATCGCATCAGCAAGGCCGACGAGCTGCGCGGCGGCGATCAGCGCGGCATGGTCGAGCAGCGCGTCGGCCGGGCCGACCCCGGTGCCCGATGGGGCGACGGGTGCATAGAGGCGGCGGAGCGGATCGACGCTGTCGAGCAATTTAGCCGTGCCGCTATGGTCGGCGAGCAGCAGCGCGCCGTCGTTGACCGACAAGAGGTGGCTCGCGCCATCGAGGTCGGCGACCCACGGATTGGCCGGATGCTGGAGCGCGACCTTCGCTTCACCCGCGGCAATCGCAGTGAGGAGCGCGTCCTGCCCGTCTGCCTTCGCGAGCAGCGGCGCGGCGACGAGCGCGGTGTCGGCAATCGGCTCGGCGACCCCGGCGCGGCCGAGTTCGGCGGCGATCAGCACTGCATCGAGCAGCGACAGGCCGAGCCCGCCCTGTTCCTCGGGAACGAGCAGGCCGGGCAGGCCCATTTCGACGAGCCCCTGCCAGACGTCGGCCGAGCGGCGGCTGTCGCTGGTGTCGAGCGCGCGCAGCAGTTCGGGTGTGTGGACGTCCGCCAGATAGTCCCGCACGCCTGTCGTGAGCGTCGCCTGATCTTCGGTGATTATGAAGTCCATGGCCGCTTACCTTGGCAGGCCGAGCAGCCGCTCGGCGATGATGTTGCGCTGGATCTCGTTCGACCCGGCGTAGATCGGGCCCGAGAGCGAGAAGATATAGCCTTCGAGCCACATGTTGAGCGCGCCGCCGTCGAGGTGACGCAGTTCGGCCGAGGCGCCGAGGAGCTGCATCGCGGTGCGGTGCGCGGCGCGGTCGAGTTCGGACCAGAAGATCTTGTTGAGGCTCGCCTCGGCGCCGATATGTCCGCCTGCCATGATCTTCGACGCAACGGCATAGGTGTTGTAGGCATAGGCTTGCGCGTCCATCCACGCCTGCATCACCTGTTCGCGCGCGGCGGGCGCGACCTTGGTTTCATGCTCGCGAAAGAGCGCCACGAGCCGCGCGGCGGCCGCCTGAAAACGCGCAGGCGAGCGCAGCATCAGCCCGCGCTCGAAGCCCGCGGTCGCCATCGCGACGTTCCAGCCTTCGCCTTCGCCCGCGATGCGGTTCTCGACCGGCACGCGCACTTCGTCGAAGAACAGCTCGGCAAAACCCGGATCGCCGTGAAGCTGGCGGATCGGGCGGCGCGTGACGCCAGGTGCGTTCAAATCGAACAGGATGAAGCTGAGGCCCTTGTGGCGCTTCGAGTCCGGGTCGGTGCGGAACAGCCCGAAACCCCAGTCGGCAAAGCTCGCGCGGCTCGACCAGGTTTTCTGGCCCGAGATCACATAGTGGTCGCCGTCGCGGATCGCCTTCGATGTGATCGCGGCCATGTCCGACCCGGCATTGGGCTCGGACCATGCCTGCGCCCAGATCACCTCGCCCTTCGCCATCGGGGTCAGGAAGCGCGCCTTCTGTTCGTCGGTGCCGAACTCCATCACCGTGGGGCCGAGCAGGAAGATGCCGTTCTGATTGACGCGCAGCGGCGCGCCGGTGCGGTAATATTCCTCTTCGAAAATCAGCCACTGGATCAGGTCGAGCCCGCGCCCGCCATAGGCCTCGGGCCAGGTCACCATGCCCCAGTTGCCGCTGGCGAGCCTCCGCTCCCATTCGACATGCTGGTGATAGCCGTGTTCGCGCTCCAAGGTGACGAGCGGTTCCTTGGGGACGTTCGCTTCCATCCACGCGCGCACTTCGGCGCGGAAATCCTGTTGTTCGGGGGTGTAGGCGAGATCCATCAGAATTCGGCCGCCTTGCCCGTCTCGACGAACGCGTCGCGCGATTTCTGGCTGTCTTCGTGCATATACATTTCGAGCGTGAAGCCCTGCTCCCAGCGATAGCCGCGATCGACGTCGCGCGCTTCGAGGCCGTTCAGCGCCTCCTTCGCGATCACCAGCGCCTTGCGCGACTTCCCCGCGATGACGCTGGCGAAGGCCCGCGCTTCCTCGACGAGCGCCTCGCGCGGCACGACCTTCTCGACCGCGCCGAGCCGATAGGCTTCCGCGACCGGGATGTCGCCGCCGGTGAAGAAGGCCGCGCGGACCTTGTGCAGCGGCAGCATGCGCGAGAGGTGCGAGGCGCCGCCCATCGCGCCGCGATCGACCTCGGGCAGCGAGAAATAGGCGTCGTCGGCGGCGATGATCGTGTCCGACGCGCCGCAGATACCGATGCCGCCGCCGATCACGAATTTATGCACCGCAACGACGACGGGCACCTCGCAGTCGCGCACCGCCTTGAAGGTCAGGTAATTGCCGCGGTTGAGCAGGGTGATGCGCTCGGGATGCGCCTGCATCTCCTTGATATCGACGCCGCCGCAGAAACCGCGCGCGCTTTCGGCGGCGCGGATGAGGACGACATTGACCTCGGGGTTCTGCCCGGCGTCGCGGATGATCGCGGGCAGGCTGTTCCAGGTTTCGCTGTCGAACGCATTGACCGGCGGGACGTCGAAGACGATCTCGGCGATGCGGTCCTTGATCTCGGTATGGATCGGCATGGGTCAGGCCCCTGTTGGCGAAGAAGAGGAAAGGGCGGCGAGGCGTGCGCGCGCCTCGGCCTCGATCGATGCGATGAGGTCGGCGCAGCTTGGCAGGTCTTCGAGCCGCCCGGCGACGAGACCGGTCGCCATCAGCCCGTGATCGGGGTCGCCCTCGACCACCGCCTTCTGGATCAGCATCGGGGCGGAGGCGGCCATCATCGCCTGCGGCAGGGTGAGCCCGCCGTGACTGGTCATGCCCTTCGCGGCCCTGAACAATTCGGCGAACGAGGCGCCCGTCTGGCGCTTCATCGCAAACCCGCTCTCGACCGCGCGGCGCCAGATGCCGAGGCCTGACGAACGCTCGATCCGGTCGAGCAGCGCGTTCTTGATCATCCGCTGGGGCAGGCCGTCGACCTTGGTCGATACGAGGATGTCGTCGGTGCCCGCACTGACATAACGCGCCTTGGTGATCTCGGGGATCGGGCTTTCGCGCGTCATCAGGAAACGCGTGCCCATCGCGATGCCGACCGCGCCATAGGCTAGCGCCGCCGCGAGCCCGCGCCCGTCGCCGAAACCGCCCGCGGCGATCACCGGCACCGTCACGCTGTCGAGCACCTGCGGGAGCAGGATCGTCGAGGCGACCGAGCCGGTATGCCCGCCGCCTTCGCCGCCCTGCACCGTCACCATGTCGACTCCCAGTTGCACCATCTTCTGCGCGTGTTTCACTGCACCGACGGTCGGCACGCAGAGGATGCCCGCGCCCTTGAAACGACCGATCATCTTCGCATCGGGACCGCGCCCGAAGCTCACCGCACGCACCTGATCGCGGTGCTTCAGGATGATCTCGACGATCTCCGCCGCACCCGGCTGGAACATGTGGAAATTGACGCCGAAGGGCTGGTTCGTGCCCGCCTTGACCGCAAGGATCGCGGTTTCGAGCTTTGCGGGCTGCATCACCGCACCCGCGAGAAAGCCGAAGGCGCCCGCCTCGCTCGACGCGATCACCAGCCCCGGCGTCGCGATCCAGCCCATCGCGGTCTGGATCACCGGTAACCGGCAGCCGAGTCGTTCGGTCAACAGGGTGGCGAGCGGGTCGGCCATCAGCTCGCGCCTTGATCTTTCTGGGAGGCGTCCTTCTTGTTCGCTTCGGCCATCTTCTTGCCGTCGAACCCGGCGATATAGTCGCCCTTGACGAGGCTATTGTTGGCGTGGGCGAAGTGATGATAGCCGAACGCCGCATCGATTCCGGCATTCTTGCCCGCCAGTGTCTCCATATGGTTGCACGCCTGCTTCGCGAGTTGCAGCGCTAGGCGCGGCTGCGTCGCGATCCGCTCGGCGACGCGCTTCACCTCGCCTGCCAGCTCGGCGCGCGGCACGACGCGGTTGACCATCCCGGCTTCGCGCGCGCGCTCGGCGCTCATCCGCTCGCCGAGGAACAGAAATTCCTTCGCCAGCCGGACATTGAGTTCATGGCAATGCGCAAAATATTCGAGGCCCGGGAAACCCATCTGCAGCACCGGGTCCTGGAAGAAGGCGTCGTCCGAGGCGATGATCAGGTCGCATACCCAGGCGAGCATCAGCCCGCCGGCGATGCAGCCGCCGTGGACCTGCGCGATGGTCGGCTTGGGAATATCCCGCCACCTTTTGCACATGCCCAGATATTGCTCGTGCTCGCGGGCATAGGCCTTTTCGGCGCCCGCCTTGGTCGAATGATCGTACCACATCAGCCGGCGCTTGACGGGCGAATGAAAGTCGCGTCCGGGTGTACCGATATCGTGACCGGCGCTGAAATGCTTGGCATCCGATTTCAGCACGATGACCTTGACCGCATCGTCGTCGACCGCGCGGAAGAACGCGTCGTCGAGCGCGTAGGTCATCTGGCTGTTCTGGACATTGTGATATTGCGGGCGGTTCAGCGTCACCCACGCAATGCCGTCAGCCGCCTCGTAGAGGACCGGCGTGTCGGTCTCGTAAACCGGGGTTTCGTCGACCGGCGGGATCAGCCCGTCATTCTGATCGGTCATGGCTCAGCTCCTCTTGCCCGCGGGATTGTCCTTGAGCACGACCGCGCGAAGACCGTGCGGGTCGAGGCGCGCGATGATCGCGAGCTGTTCGGCGGTCGGCGCGGGGGTATCCCTAATCTCGGTTGCGGCTTCGAGCGCGAAGCCGGTGGCCTCCTGCACTTGCTCGAAGGTCACGCCGGGGTGGAGCATGACGACACGGATCGCATTGTCGGTGCCGCCGAAGTCCATGACGCAGAGATCGGTGACGATCAGCCGCAGGTCGACGCGGCTGAAGTTGGCGCCGGGGGTCCGCCGCGCGGGATTATAGCCGACGCTCGACACCATATCGACCTCGCCCTCGACGAAGACGCGCTTCGAGTGCTGGGGGATGAACATCGAATTGATGTGGCAGATGCTGTTGCCCGGAAAGCCGCGCGCGCCGAGCATTTGGACCTTTGGCCGGTCGTAGGTGCCGCCGAGATAGGAGATGTTCGTCTGCCCGAAGCGGTCGATCTGGCTGGGCGTCACCATCGCGTGGCGTTTGCCCGACCACACCGCGGCGTCGAAAAAGCGCGAGAAGGGGAGGTGGCCAGCGGCCTTAAGGTCGTCGTAACCGCGCGGGCCGAGCGGCACCGGGTCCTCGACCAGATACGCCTCGCCGTCGGTCATCATCAGTTGGGGGGTGTGCGTCAGCTTGGCAAGGCCGGCGGCGAGGCGCGGCGCGGGGCCGATGCCGGTCGCGACGAGTTCGCCATTACCGCGCCACGCTTCGGACGCGGCGACGATGAGCTGTTCGCAAAGGGTGAATTCGGGTGCGGTGGTCATGGTGTCGGCCGCCTCAGAAAATGGGAAGGGGGAGGGCGGTAACGGCGTCCTTGCCGCCGACGCGATCGAAATAACCCGCCTCGTCAGCGCCGATCGTCTCGGCGAGGTAGCGGTCCCAGCCGCCATCCTCGCGCGCGCTGTCGGCGTAGGATTTGAGGTGCTTCATGTCCCAGCCATAGGCGGGCGGCATCGAGGTCGGATGCGCGCCGAGCGGCGCTGCAATCACGCCGTGAATAAAGCAGCGCTCGACGATATTGGCGCGGGCGTCTTCGGGATAGCTGTGGTCCATCCGCTCGACGACTTCCTCGGCCGAGACGAACGTCTGGTCGGCGGCGCGCGCGAACCATTCGTCATAATAGGTATCGGGGCCGAGCGCCTGGATATTGCCGAGCCGGTCGGCGCGGTGGACGTGGAGCAGCGCGGCGTCGAGCTTGAGCGCGGGCATCGCCAGCAGCACTTCGCCATCGTCATAGGGCGACTGCACGGTCTTGAAGCCGCCATGCGTCATCACGTCGGTGCCGAGCCCGACATGGGTGGGGAGGAAGGGCAGGCGGAACGCCGCGGCCTTCAAACCCCATTGGAGCATGCCTTCGTCGAGTTCGAGGACGTCGAGCGCCCCGGCCTCGCGGCTTTTACGGAAATAAGGTTCGAGCGGGATCGCATCCATCGAGACGAAACCGAAGATCAGCTTCTTCACCTTGCCCGCCGCGCAGAGCATGCCGACCTCGGGGCCTCCATAGGCGACGATCGTCAGGTCGGTGAGGTCCGAACGCAGGATCGCGCGGACCAGCGCCATCGGTTTGCGCCGCGGGCCCCAGCCGCCGATTCCGATCGTCATCCCGCTCTTCAGCGAGGCGACGAACTCTTCGATGGTCAATTGCTTGTTCAATCCACTCTCCAGCCCACAGGCGCCGGGCACGAGGGCGCCCGCGATGTTGCAAGATGGATAGGCGCGCTGGTCGTTCGGCCGATACCACCATATGGAGAGAGACTTTCCCGCCGCCCGATCAGAGAGAGGCGGACGAGAAATGGAGATGGTTATGGCGGACGAAAAACAGCGCGTGGCGCTCGTGACCGGCGGTAGTCGCGGCATCGGCCGCGCAATCGCCGAACGTTTGTTGGAAGACGGCATGCGCGTTATGATCTGCGGCCGCAATGCCCCTGAGGATATGCCGCGCCACCATGACGCGGCGGCGGAGTTCGAGGCATGCGACGTCCGTTCGGCGGACGAGGTCAACGCGATGATCGACCGCATTTTTGAACGCCACGGTCGGCTCGACCTCGCTGTGAACAACGCTGGGGGCTCACCCGAAGCCGATGCCGCTTCGGCTTCGCCGCGCTTTTCCGAACGTGTCGTCGCGCTCAACCTGCTCGCTCCGCTCTATGTCGCGCAGGCGGCCAACCGTATCATGCAGGCGCAGGAGGACGGGGGCAGCATCGTCAATATCGCCAGCGTTTCGGGCGCGCGGCCTTCGCCCGGTACCGCGGTCTATGGCGCGGCCAAGGCTGGGCTGCTCAGCCTCACCGAATCGCTGGCGATGGAGTGGGGGCCGAAGGTGCGGGTGAACGCGATCATCGTCGGGCTGGTCGCCACCGATGCCGCGGCCGATCATTATGGCGGCGAGGCGGGGATGAAACGCATCGACGCGATGCTCCCGCTCGGCCGGATGGCGCGCGGGCCAGACATCGCCGGGGTCGTCAGCTTTTTGGCGTCGGGCGATGCCGCCTATGTCAGCGGCGCGAAGATCGCCTTGCACGGCGGCGGCGAGCGGCCCATCTTCCTCAGCCTCGCTCAAACAGATTGAGGCGTGGCTGGCGACCGCTAGCCAGGCTGCTACGGGGCGACGGCCGCGCGGGTCAGCAAATGGAGCAATTCGCGGAAGCTTTCGAGTTCACCGGGGTCTGCGGCGTCATAGCTGCGGTTGGAGCCGAGCTGCTTGCTGTTGCAGACATAAAACAGCGAGCTTGATCCTACCGCGTTGACGACGTGCATCGGCGGCAACGGGCGAAAGTCGCCGACCGCGATGCCTTCGTTTACGACGATCTCGACATCGCGCAGCAGGACGTTCGAAAATTGCGTAGGGTCGCCGCGGCGGGGTGAAACGTCGGCGACGAGGCGCTGAATGATCCGCGCCGCGGTCGGCCGTGCGACGAGGAAGTCGAGCCACCCGTCGAGGAGCGCGAGCAACTTGTCGATCGGCTGGTGGTGGCGTGCAATGTGGGCGAGTGCAGCCTGGTGCATCGAGGCGAAGATGTCCTCCTCCACCGCGTCATAAAGCTCCTGCTTGTTGGAGAAATAATAGACGATCGACGGACGGCGGATGCCGACGGCGGCAGCGACGTCTTCAAGCCGTGCCGTGGTGAAGCCGACCTCGGCAAAAACCGTCTCGGCCGCCTCAAGGATCGCCTGACGCGTCGCCTCGCCGCGCGCGTGCCTGATGGGCTTCATGCTCAATGCTCAAAAACCTTTCATATCGGCGCCCGCGAGGCGCGCTTCCTTTTGGCGCAATCAAATCCTGCTTGCAATCTACCTTCATGACGGTAGAAATCTACCTACACGAAGGTAGAATCGTGAAGCGAGGCGATCATGCGCCCGAATGTTCGATGGAGGGGATTACGATGAATAAGGTTTCCGGGGCGCAGGCCCGCCTGCTGCTTTGCACGCTCGCGATGACCGCGGCGCATCCCGCATGGGCGCAGAATGCCGAAACGGCAGCCGACGAGGCGTCGGGCCTTGGTGAAATCGTCGTCACCGCACAGAAGCGTGAGGAATCGCTTCAGGACACGCCGATCTCGATCGCCGCCTTCACCGCTGCCGATCTGGAGACCAGAGGGATCAGCGGACTTACCGATCTGCGCGCCAACGTCCCCAACCTTCAGCTCACGCCGCACCCCAACAGCGCCGCGACGACCCAGATCTTCATGCGCGGTGTCGGCCTCAGTGACGACCAGATCACGCAGGACGGGGGCGTTGCGGTCTATATGGACGGCGTTTATGTCGCGCGCAGTCAGGGACAGGCGCTCGAAGTCGCCGAACTCGAGCGCGTCGAGGTGCTGCGCGGCCCGCAGGGCACGCTTTATGGCCGCAACGCTACCGGCGGCGCGATCAACTTCATCACCAAGAAGCCCAAGCTCGGCGATTTCGGCTTCAAAGGGCAGGTGACGCTCGGCAACTACGACAATCGCCGCCTCAAGGCCGCGGTCAATGTGCCGATCGGCAGCACGCTTGCGGCGCGCTTTTCCTATGCGAACATCCAGCAGGACGGCTTCGTGAAGAACCCCGGCACCGGCGTGAAGCGCTGGGGCGACAAGGATCGCCAGGCGATACGCGCCGATGTGCTGTGGCAACCCGCCGACACGGTCAGCCTGCGCTACAGCTATGACCGTTCAGAGATTCAGGACACTCCGATCTTCGTCGCCTTCTCGCCGCTGCATCCGCTGACTGTTCGGCGCCCGACCGCTGGCAGTCCGCTGGTCCTCGATCTGCTCGCCAACGACGTGACCTCGCAGGGGCACAGCCTGATCGGCGAGTGGAATGCGGCGGACTCGCTCACCATCCGTTCGATCACGGGGTATCGCAAACTCGATAACTTCCAGAATCAGGATTATCTGACCGGCGTGCTCGGCCCGACACCGCTTCAAAAGAACAGCAGCCGCGCCACGCAGGATCAGTGGAGCCAAGAGCTGCAATTTGTCGGCGATGCGCTGGACCGCCAGCTCGAATATGTCGTCGGCGGCTATTGGTTCTCCGAAGAGGGCAACAATTTCAGCAACAGCTTCAGCCCGCCGACGCGGACGCGCAGCTTCACGACCACCACGATCGAAAACGAGTCCTGGGCCGTGTTCGGGCAGGCGACTTACTCCCCGGAATGGCTCGACCGGCGCCTTCACCTGACGGTCGGTGCGCGGCAGAGCTGGGATAAGCGCGAAGCGACGCTCGCGCGTCAGACGCAGGTCAATAATGGCCCAATCGTGCCCGTGCCCGGGGTGGGCGACGGGAGCCGCAAGTTCAAGGATTTCAGCCCCAGCGTCATTCTGGCTTATGACGTCGCCGAAAATGTGAATGTCTATGGCAAGGTGGTGAAGGGCTATAAGTCCGGCGGGTACAACACCCGCGCCAGCTCGATCGCTCGCTTCAACCAGGGCTTCGATTCGGAAACGCTCTGGTCCTACGAGCTCGGCATGAAAAGCCAGTTCCTCGACAACAAGCTGCGCTTCAACGTTGCGGCGTTCCAGTCGAAGTATAAGGACATCCAGATCAACGTGCAGTCCGATCCGACCAATGTCCGGATCACCGACGTGCTCAACGCGGGCAAGGCGACGGTGAAGGGCATTGAGGCCGACCTGACGCTCGCGCCCGTTCGCGCGCTACGCTTCACGATCAACTACGGCTATCTTGACGCACAATATGACGAGATCGTCGACGCCACGGGCAACGACATCTCGGCCAATTTCCGCTTCTCCAACGCGCCAAAACACACGGTTGCGCTGGATCTCAACTATGATCTGCCGCCGACGCCGGCCGGTACATTCTCGGCCAACGTCAATTACACGATGCAGAGCGACAAGTTCGTCAGTTCGAGCATCTCGAGCGGCAAATTCATCGTCGGCGACTATGGCCTGCTCAACGCGCGGCTGACGCTGGCCGATATTCCGGGCGTGGACGGCCTGCGCGTCGGTCTGTGGGGCCGCAATCTCACCGACCAGGAATATTATGTCACGCAGTTCAATATCGGCCGCCCCGGCGCGCTGTTTGGCGAACCGCGTACCTATGGCGTCGATCTGAGCATCGAATTCTAAGGGAATTTGCGATGCGATATGCAGCCTTGCTGCTCGGCGGCGTGCTCGCCCTGTCGTTGTCCGGCGTCGCCATCGGCGCCGGGCAGGGGGCGAAGGATTTTCGCGCCGGCACGCCCGACGTCGCCCGCACGCAAAAGGACTTTGCGGGCGGCGCCGATGAGTTCCGCTTCGTCGTCATCGGCGACCGCACCGGCAAGCATCGCCCCGGGGTGTTCGAGGATGCGATGGACAAGGTCGAGGCGCTGCGCCCCGATTTTGTCATCAACATCGGTGACCTGATCGAGGGCAATAGCGAGGATCGGGCGCAGCTGGGCACCGAATGGGACGAGGTGGGCGCCGCGATCGACCGGCTCAGCGTCCCCTTCTTCTATGTGCCGGGCAATCACGACCTGGCCAACGAGGTGCAACGCATCGAATGGCGCAAGCGTCTGGGCGCCGATTATTACAGCTTCACTTACAAACGCGCGCTGTTCCTCATCCTCAATACCGAGGATCCGCCCCAGCCCAGGATCGCGCGGATGCAGCTGTTCCAGCAATATGGCGGCGAGGCGATGAAGGCGGTGTTCGAGGCGCTCCAGGGCGATCCCGCGAAAGCCGAGGCGCTGTTTGCAAGTGAGCCGAAGCTGGCCGAGCTGGCGGGCAAGATTCGGGGTTCGGAGGATGTCGCGGTCAGCGCGGATCAGGTAAAGATGGTGCGCGAGGCGCTGGCGAGGAACCCGAAAGCCCGCTGGACCTTCGTTTTGATGCATCGCCCTGCCTGGAAGGTGGATTCGCCTGCATTCCGCGAGATCGAGGGGCTGTTGAAGGGGCGGCCGCATAGCGTGCTCGCGGGGCACTACCACAAATATGCCCATGAGACGCGCGGGGGGCACGACTATATCCAGCTCGGTACGACAGGCGGCATGCCCGGCGGCGCGATCGACGATCCCGCGGTGGTCGATCACGTCATGTGGATTTCGGTCGCCGGCGGCGCGCCGCGTGTCAGCAATTTGAAACTCGAAGGCTTTTTCGGGAAACAGGGGCCGCCACCGGTCAAGGCTCGTTGACGCGGGCACGGGCACCCGGGACTTGAAAATGGCCCGCATATGGAGAGTGTTTTTACCATGAACTTCACGGATCTTTCGCCCGCGCTTGGTTCGCCCGGGACTGTCGCCATCGTCACCGGGGGGGCGTCGGGGATCGGGCTCGCCTCGGCGCACGCGCTGGCGGCAGTTGGCCGGGCGGTCGCGCTCTGGGACATCAACGTCGGCAAGGCAGAGACCGAGGCGGCGGAGATCACACGGAAGTTCGGCGTCAAGGCCATCGGCATCGGGGTCGATCTGACCGATCTGGAAGCCTATCCGGTCGCGATCGCCGCCAGCCGCGATGCACTGGGCGCGCTGGGCGGGCTAGTCCACGCCGCGGGCATCGTCGACACCGCCTCGCTGGAAGGAATCACGCCGGAAAGCTGGGCGGCGGGGATCAACACGCATCTGCGTCCGCTCGCGCTGCTGACGCAGCAGCTCCATGGCGATTTTGCCGCCAATCCGGGTTCGGCGGTGGTCGCGATCACCTCGATCAATGCGACGCTCGGCAACGCGATGAACCCGATCTACAGCGCGGCCAAGGGCGGGATGCTCTCGCTCGTCCGCTCGCTCGCCGATCGATTGGCGCGCGACAAGATCCGGATCAATTCGGTGTCGCCCGGCCAGATCATGACGCCGATGATGAAGCCCGCGGTCGACAATTTGCCCAAGGGCTTTTTCGAAAAGCGTATCCTGCTCGAACGCATCGGTGCGGCGGAGGAGATCGGACGCGTCGTGCGCTTCCTGCTCTCGAATGAGGCGAGCTACATCACCGCCGCCGAACTCGTCGTCGACGGCGGCAACATCTCGTCGCAGCGCGGCTGAGCGCAGAAAGGTATCTGAAAATGCGGAATGACGATCATCGGATGTGGCGGGCGGCTCTTGCAGCCGCGCTGGTCCTGACGCTGCCGGCATGTGCGACGGTCGGCAAGCAGCCGGGCGCCGGCGCGGTTGCCGAACAGCCGGGCGTCATTCCCTTCATCGCCGCCACCGTATCGGCGGATGGCACGATCAGCTGGTCCGCGCCGGGCGCGGGTCAGGTCAGGGTTTATGCGGGCACCGATGTCGCGGTGAGCGACCGGACGAAGCCGGTGGGGCAGGGGGATGCAGCGGGCAGTATCCGCGTTTCCGGCCTTGCGCCCGGCAAGCGCTGGTTTTTCGCGCTCGTTCCCGATCGAGGCGCGCCGCTGGTCATCGCGGACCGCGGGCTTTACCTTAAGACGATCCCCAATTTGCGCGACATCGGCGGCTACCGCACGACCGATGGCCGTTGGGTGAAGATGGGGATGCTCTACCGTTCGGACCAGCTCGACCGGCTGAGCGATAACGACCTCGGCGCGATGGGCGACCTTAGGATCGCACTCGTCGCCGACCTGCGGACGGCAACCGAACGCAGCCGCGAACCCGATCGTCTGCCCGCGGGTGCCGATCATCTCGTGCTCGATGTCGCCGCCGACAGCCACGGGCTTGGCGGCGACATGCGTCAGGCGATGACGTTGATCAACACCGGCAAGGGCGCCGCGATGCTGACCGAGGCCAATCGCGAATTCGTCTCGTTGGACAGCGCACGGGCCGCCTATAGCGCGTTGCTCGGCCGGATCGGCGCCGAAGACGCCGGGCCGACTCTCTATCACTGTACGGCGGGCAAGGACCGCACGGGCTGGGCTACCGCCGTGATCCTGACGATCCTTGGCGTCCCGCGCGAAACGGTGATGGCCGATTATCTCGCGAGCAACGATTATCTGCGCGCCAAGAACGAGGCCATCCTCGCCGCGGCCGGAAGCGCGTCGACGCCAATCGCGCGCGAGAATCTCGAGCCGGTGCTCGGCGTGCGCACCGCCTATATCGAGGCGGCCTTTGCCGAAGTCGATAAACGCTATGGCTCGTTCGACCGTTATGTTCGCGAGGGGCTTGGTCTCGATGATGCCGCGATCGACCGGCTACGCATGACGTTGCTGGCTGGCGTGCCGCAATAGCCGACCGATTTGGCGTTCGGGACCTTCGCGTTGGGCGCGTTTGGGGCTCATCCAAAAATCACCGAAGCATGAATTTACCATCGGCACTCTCTGCCGTCCCAGCCAGCCAGCCGGTGTCAGTTTCCCGCCCTATTCGCCGCGCTGGAAGGTGATCGCCATCTCTTCGATGTCGAGGTCGCGTTCGAGTTCGTGGAGCACCTCGTCCTCGATATGGCCCGCGCGGTGGATGCGGATCAGCTCGGCGCGGCCGGCGGCGATCGCTTGCAGCAAGACGTCGAAATGCGGGCGCAAATCGTCCATCGCGGCGGCGGCGTCGGCCTCGTACCGCTCCATGAACCGCATACGCTTGCGATGCTCCTCGAGCATCTGGGGGTGGATGAGCGTGCCGTCGGGGGCGTAAGCGAGCTTTTCGATGACCGCGCTCCGCGCCCGCGCCATCGCGGCTTCGGCGGCGGGCATCGCCATTTTGGCGGGCGGATCGGCATCGACCGGGGCAATCTTGCGGATGACCCAGCCCAGGCTCGACCCCTGCGCCACGACGGTGACGAAAATGACGGCAAAGGCGCAGATCAGCATCAGGTCGCGGCCGGGCATATCGGTGGGCAGGGTCAGTGGTACCGCCAGCGTCACGACGCCGCGCATTCCGGCCCAGCTCAGCACCGTGGCCTGTCGCCAGCCGAGCGGGCGGGCGCGCTCGACGCCGACCTTCTGCGCTATCGCGAGAAGGCCTTCTGACCCGAACACCCAGATGAAGCGGGCGACCGCAACGGTGACGACCACCGCAACCACCACAGCCACCATCGACGGCGGAATCGCATCGATCCCGCCGATCCGATCGAGCGCCCCGCGCAGCGAAAAGCCGATCAGGATGAACACCAGCGCTTCAAGCAGGAAGACCATGATCTGCCACGCCGAACTGCCGAGCAGCCGGACGTCGGCGGACAGCACGACATGCTGGTACCACCCCATCACCAGCCCCGCGGCGACGGTCGCGATGACGCCCGACACATGCACCGCCTCGCCCGCAATATACGCCGCCCAGCACAGCGACAGGGTGATGAGGACGACGAGCATCCGGTCGCGCAGGCGGCGCGCGAGGAACAGCCAGACCGCGCCGACCGCGGCGCCGACGATCGCGCCGCCGACCGCGACGACGGCAAAGCTCTGCACCGCCTCGCCGGTATGGAAAACCCCGCTCAGCGTGGCGGCGACGGCAAAGCGGAACAAGGTCAGCCCGGTCGCATCGTTGAGCAGGCTTTCGCCCTCGAGCAAGGCTTCGAGCCGGCGCGGCAGATGGACGCCCTTCAGCACCGCGCGCGCCGACACGGCATCGGGCGGCGAGACGATGGCGCCGAGCGCGAAGCAGGCGGCCCACGGCAGCTCGGGAAGGATCCAGTGCACCACCACCCCGACGATCAGCGTGGTAAACACGACCGCGCCCACCGCGAGCGACAAGATGCCGGGCAAATGGCGGCGGAAGCGGCCGAGCGCGGTGTAATAGGCGCCGTCCATCAGCAACGGCGGCAGAAACAGAACGAGCGCCAGTTCAGGGTCGAGCGAGATCGTCGGCAGGCCGGGAATGAAAGCGAGCGCACCGCCACCGACGAGGAGTGCGGTCGCGGGCGGCCAGTGCAGCTTGAGCGCCAGCCAGTGCAGCGCGATCACGAGCGCTAGCAGCCCGAGCACCAGTTCGAAGGTTTCGACCGCGTGCATCGGTTCAGGTCCGATCGGCGAAGGCGCCGGGTGATGATGCCATGATGAGCCCCCTCGACAGTCCGCAAAATCCGGCGCCACCTTTGCCGCCGATTGTCACGGCGATCAATGCAATAGCGCGAGGGGAGAGAATTCGAGCGCCAGCGCCGCGCCCAGGCAACAGCCGCACATCTCGGTTTTGGGGCAAAGGGTGAAACCTTTATCCCCCGCCCGCCACGCTTGGCGGCTGCGACGGGGGATGAGGTTTGGCGTCGACAGGGGAACATTAAGAGAACAAATGCCGTTCGTCAACCCAATCCCCTCACTTTTTTGAGAAGCGCCTCTCGGTTGACGTTAACGTCAATCATGGCCAAGACCGGGGGGAGCAACAAAAGGACGCATGATGGCCGAGCAACCGAAGTTCGATCTTTCCGGTCGGGTGGCGCTGGTCACCGGTGCATCGTCGGGCCTGGGGGCGGGTTTTGCGAAAGTGCTTGCTGCCGCTGGCGCAAAGGTCGTGCTAGCGGCACGTCGCGCCGACAAATTGGCCGAGCAGGTTGCCGCGATCGAGGCAGCGGGCGGGCAGGCGGCCGCGGTGACCATGAACGTCACTGACGAAGCATCAACCATTGCCGCCTATGACGCCGCCGAAGCCGCGTTCGGGACGGTCGACACGATCATCGCCAATGCCGGGGTCGCGACCGAGAAGATGGCGATGCAACTCGACATCGACGAGGTCGATGCTTTGCTCGCCGCCAATTTGCGCGGTGTCTTCCTGACCGCGCGCGAAGGCGCGAAGCGCCTCGACAAGGCGGGCAGCCGCGAAAAGGGGCATGGCCGGATCATCCTGATTGGTTCGATCACCGCCGAGAAAATCTATCCGGCATCGTCGATGTATGGCGCCACCAAGGCCGCGGTGCGCCATCTGGGGCGCAGCCTGGCGCGCGAATGGGCGCGGCGCGGCATCAACGTCAATATCATCCAGCCCGGCTATTTCGAATCGGAAATGACCGGCGACATGCTCGCCAGCGACGTCGGCAAGGCGCTGGTCGCCAGCTTTCCGCGTCAGCGGACGCGCCCCGCGACGGACTTGCACGCGCCGTTGCTGTTTCTGGCGTCCGATGCGTCGATCGGCGTGACGGGCAGCGTGATCACCGTCGATGACGGGCAGTGCCTGTGACCGATGACCTGCTGATTGAAGCGCGCGGTGCGGTCGAGATCGCGACGCTCAACCGGCCAGCCCGGCTCAATGCGCTGAACGAAGGACTGGTCGACGAACTCAACGCCTATTTCGGCGGACTCGCCGATCGCCCCGAGGTGCGCGTCGTCATCCTGCGCGGCGCGGGGCGCGGCTTCTGCGCCGGGCTCGACATTCAGGAGGACCGGTCGAGCGACGAAACGCCGGTTCTCCGCACGCTGCGCACCCAGACCCGCATCGGCAATATCTATCGCAAGATGCGCGCCTGTCCGCAGCCGATCATCGCGCTGGGCCATGGCGCCGCGTGCGGCGGCGGGCTGTCGCTGCTGCTGGCGTCGGACGTGCGCTACGCCGCGCCGTCGCTGCGCGCCAACGCCGCCTATATCCGCATCGGACTGGGCGGCTGCGATATGGCGTCGAGCTATTTCCTGCCGCGGCTGGTCGGTGCGAGTCTGGCTGCCGAGATGATCCTGACCGGGCGCTTCATCGATGCCGAGCGGGCGCTGCGCGCCGGGCTGGTCAGCGAGATCGTCGACGAGGAGGCTCTGCTGGACCGCGGGCTGGCGCTCGCCGACGAGATGCTCGCGACGAGCCCGCACGGCCTGCGGCTGTCGAAACAGGCGTTGAACCTCAATATCGATGCCCAGAGCCTCGATGCCGCGATGGCGATCGAGGACCGTCAGCAGGTGATCCTGTCGGCGACCGAAGATCATCGCGAAGCCTTGGCGGCGTTCCTTGAAAAACGCGCCCCCGACTATCGCGAACGATAGCCCGCGCCTCGATATTGACTCGCCGATATATTGGCATAGTAAGTGCCAGTATCCCGGGGGGAGGGGGCGATGGCAGTGCGCGTGAGGACCACCAAGGTGCCGGGTCGCAAGGGCCGGTTCCGGCGCACTGCCATCTTTGCATGCGGCGCGCTGCTGGTCGCGACGCCGGTGCAGGGACAGCCGAAATCGGCGCCACCGCGCCCGCCCAACATCGTCATCCTGCTCGCCGACGATTGGGGGTTCAGCGACGTCGGTGCGTTCGGCGCCGAATTCGCGACCCCGAACATCGACGCGCTGGCCTATGCGGGGACGCGTTTTTCCAACTTCCATGTCGCCGGATCCTGCTCGCCGACGCGGGCGATGCTCCAGACCGGGGTGATGAACCACCGCAACGGGTTGGGCAACATGCCCGAAACCATCCCCGACGAGCATCGCGGCAAGCCCGGATACGATACGGTGATGAACCACCGCGTCGTGACCATCGCGCAATTGCTGAAGGCGGCGGGTTATCGCACCTATTTTACCGGCAAATGGCATCTGGGCAGCGACGCGACGCGCCTGCCGCACGTGCGGGGTTATGACCGGGCGTACAGTCTGGCCGATGCCGGCGCCGACAATTTCGAGCAGCGCCCGATCGAGGGCATGTACGACAGCGCGGCGTGGACCGAGAATGGCAAGCCCGCGACGCTCCCCAAGGATTATTATTCGTCGCGCTTCGTCGTCGAGAAGATGATCGATTATGTCGAGGCGGACCGCGCCAGCGGCAAGCCCTTCCTCGCCTCGATCAACTTCCTCGCCAATCATATCCCGGTGCAGGCGCCCGACAGCGACATCGCGCGCTATGCGGCGCTGTACAAGGACGGTTGGACTGTGCTGCGCGCGGCGCGGGCGAGGCGGGCCGCGGCGCTGGGCATTGTTCCCGCCGGAGTGCCGATGGTGACGATGCCGACGACCCCCGACTGGAACAAACTCGAGGCCGACGAACGCGCCGCCGCGGTGCGGGTGATGCAGGCTTATGCAGGCATGGCGACCGCGATGGACCGCGAGGTGGGGCGGCTGGTTGCACATCTGAAAGCGACCGGCGACTACGACAAGACGGTCTTTGTGTTCCTGTCGGACAATGGCGCTGAGCCGACCAATCCGTTTGGCAGCCGACGCAACCGGCTGTTCCTGGACATGGAATATGATTTGAGCACCGCGAACATCGGCCGCCGCGGCAGCTTTGCGGCGATTGGGCCGGGCTGGGCGAGCGCCGCGGCGTCGCCGCTGTCGGGCTATAAATTCAGTGCGACCGAAGGCGGATTGCGCGTGCCGCTGATCATCGCCTGGCCGGGCAATGCGGCGCTGCGCGCGGGCGGCGTCAGCGACGGCCTCGCGCATGTGACCGACATCGTGCCGACGCTGACCGAATTGGCGGGCGTGCCCGGCCATGGCGGCGCGTGGCAGGGCAAGGCAGTCGAACCGGTGACCGGGCGCAGCCTGGTGCCGGCGCTGACCGGCCAGGTCGCCAGCGTCCATGGCGACGCGCCGCTGGGGTATGAATTGTCGGGCAACGCCGCGCTGTTCCGCGGCGATTATAAGCTGGTCCGCAATCTGGCGCCGACCGGCGACGGCAAATGGCGGCTCTACAATCTCAGAAACGATCCGGGCGAAACGCGCGATCTGGCCGCCGCGATGCCCGATCGCTTCGCGGCAATGCTGGCCGACTACCGCGCCTATGCCAAAGCGAACGGCGTGCTCGCCATGCCCGCGGGCTACACCGCCGACGAACAGATCAATCGTTATGCCTTTGAACAACAGGGTCGCAAACGCCTGATCCGGCTGGGCCTGTGGGCCGGCGGGATCGTCCTGCTGCTTTCAGCTTTTGTCTGGCACCGGCGCCGCCGACGCCGCGCGCGCCGTCTTGCTGCAGCGAAGCCGGACAGGCCCTAGGGCATCGTCGCCATCAACGTTTCGGCCATGTGCATCGTTACCGTTCCCGCTTCCTCCGCCGACAAACCTTGGTCGTGGCGCAGCGCGCGCCAGCTTTGGAACGAGAGCGCGGCGCACAAGGCCTCAATATTGATGCGGTCGGACTGCACCGCGCCGGGCAGCAGGCGTAGCAGCAGCTCGCGTTCGAGCATCACCACCTTGCCATATTGCCCCATCAGAAAGGGCGACTGGTAGCGTTTGATATTGGCGGCGAGGCGAAAGGGCAGTGTCGCTTCGAACACGCCGACGCGGCGCCGCACCATGTCGCGGACATTGGCGCGCCAATCCTGGTCGGGATAGGGCGCGGCGACGATCGGCATCACCTGTTCGGTTATCGTCGCGGTAATTTCGGCGTAGAGCGAGTCCATGTCGTCGAAATGGCGAAACACGGTACGCAGGCCGATGCCCGCCTCTTCGGCGACGCGCGCCGCGCTGGGCGCCAGGTCGCCCGCGACGATCAGCTCCATCATCGCCTCGACGATGCGCTTGTGGCTCGACCGGCCGCGTTCGCGCCGCCCGTCGATCCGCGCGGGTTCGACCTTTGTCGCAATCGATTTGGTTGCCGCCTTGGTCATCGCCCCTTCGCTGGCCCAGCTTGGCGCCGGGGTCAATGGGCACGTGTCGCACGATCTTGCGCCGCCGTCGATATAGTGACACATATAGTGTCATAATATCGATGGCATGGGGTGGGGATGGCCATGAAGAGGCGATGGATTGCCGCGGGCGTTGTCGCGGCGTTGGCCGCGGGCGGCACTTGGGGGTATCAGGCGAACAAATATCGTTTGCCAGGCATCGTGCAGGACTGGCGCGATCCGGTGGTGCCGAACCGCGCGGTGCGCTGGCAGCAAGGGCCGGTCAAGGCGCCCGCGGGCCCACGGCCGCCGAACATCATTCTGATCGTCGCCGACGATCTGGGGTATAACGACATCAGCCTGAACGGCGGCGGCGTCGCGGGCGGGATCGTCCAGACCCCGAATATCGACGCACTGGCGCGCGAAGGGGTCAATTTCACCGCCGCCTACGCCGCCAATGCGACCTGCTCGCCCTCGCGCGCGGCGATGATGACGGGGCGTTATCCGACGCGCTTCGGCTTTGAATTTACCGCGGTGCCGGTGGAGCTCGCCGAAAATCTGGCGCATGGCGAGGGCGTGGGGCCGCATCGGGCGATTTTTCATCGCGAGCTGATCACGCCCGACATCCCCGACTATCCGGCCATGGGCGTCCCGGCGAGCGAGGTGACGATTGCCGAGGCGGTGAAGGCAGCGGGGTATCGCACGCTGCACATCGGCAAATGGCATTTGGGCGAGGCGCCCGCGCTGCAACCGCAAGCGCAGGGTTTCGACGAAAGCCTCGCGATCCTGGCGGGCGGCGCGATGTTCATGGCCGAGGATGATCCGCGCGTCGTCAATGCGAAGCTGCCCTGGGATCCGATCGATCGTTTCCTGTGGGCGAATTTGCGCCACGCGGTGACCTTCAACGGCGGCCGGCGCTTTGGCCCGCGCGGCCATATGACCGACTATTTCGCCGACGAGGCGATCCGCGCGATCGAGGCCAATCGCAACCGGCCGTTCTTCATGTACCTCGCTTTCAACGCGCCGCACACGCCGCTGCAGGCGACGCGCGAAGACCATGACAAGCTGCCGCAGATCAAGGATCACAAGACGCGCGTCTATGGCGCGATGATCGCGCAGCTCGACCGGCGCATCGGCGATGTGATGGCGACGTTGAAAGAGCAGGGGATCGACGACAATACGCTGGTCATCTTCACCAGCGACAATGGCGGCGCCTGGTACAATGGCATCGAAAATCTGAACGCGCCCTTCCGCGGCTGGAAAGCGACCTTCTTTGAAGGCGGGATCCGCACCCCGCTGTTCATGCGCTGGCCCGTCGGGATTACGCCGGGGACGCAGCGCGCCGACGTTACCGGGCATCTCGACATCTTTGCGACGATCGCGGCGGCGGCGGGGGCGGTGGTGCCGCAGGACCGCCCGATCGACAGCGAGAATATCTTGGCCGGCCCGGCGAAGCGCCCGGCGATGTTCTGGCGATCGGGCGATTATCGCGCGGTCCGCGCCGGCGACTGGAAATTGCAGCTCACCAAGCGACCCGAACAGGCGCGCCTCTACAATCTTGCGGCCGACCCGACCGAGCGCCACGACCTTGCGGCCGCCGACCCTGGGCGCGTCGCGACGTTGCGTGCAATGATCGAGGCGCAGAATGAGGACATGGCCAACCCGATCTGGCCGGGGCTGGTCGAGGGGCCGGTGCGGATCGACGTCCCGCTGAATGCCGCGTGGCGGAATGGGCAGGATTATATCTACTGGACGAACTGAACCCCTAGTCCCTTGTGAAACATCGGCGCGGCGCGTTAAGGGGCAGGGATGGCAAGTGGCACCGGTTCCCATAGCGGCGGCAACGCGCGACCGACGATGGCGGATATCGCGAAGGAACTGGGCATTGCCAAGATTACGGTGTCGCGCGCGCTGTCGAACCAGTCGACGGTCAAGGACAGCACCCGGACGCTGATCCGCGAGACCGCCGAGCGCATGGGGTACCGGCTCAACGTATCGGCGCGCAACCTGCGGCAACAGCGGACGCGGACGATCGCCGTGGTCATCGAGATGACGCCATCGCACGAACGGTTGATGAGCGAGCCTTATCCTTTGCTGTTGCTCGGCGGCATCCTGCAGGAACTGACCGCGGCGGGGCAGAATATGGTGCTGACCACGATCGACCTGTTTTCGCAGGCGCCGCCGTCGGCCGACGGCGTGATCCTGTTGGGGCAGGGGGTGCATGACGATGCCGCGGCGGTGATCGAGGCGACGGGGCTGCCCTATGTGGTCTGGGGCGCCGAGCATGGGCCGCCCGAACGCATCGTCGTCGGCAGCGACAATCGCGAAGGGGGCCGACTCGCGGCCGAATATCTGGTCGGGCGCGGACGGCGGCGGCTGTTGTTCCTGGGCGATGCCGAGCATGGCGAGGCCGAGGACCGGCTGAACGGCTTTCGCGCCGGGCTCGCCGGGTCGGATGCCGCCATCGTCGCCAATATCCCCTGCGCCTTCACTGTCGCGGCGGGGCGCGAGGCGGTGGCGCCGTTGCTGGGTGGCACGGCGCCGGGCTTTGATGGTATTTTTGCGAGCAGCGATGCGATCGCGATGGGGGCGATCGAGGCGCTGCGGGCGCGGGGGCATGATGTTCCCGATGCGGTGTCGGTCGTCGGATTCGACGATTCGCCGGGGGCGGGATTGTTTTCGCCGCCGCTGACCAGCATCCGTCAGGATTGGGGGGTGGGCGGCGAGCTGCTGGCGCAGAAGGTGCTCGACTTGGTGGCCGGAAAAGCCGTGGATTCGCGGGCGATGCCGGTCGAATTGATCATCCGCGAGAGTTAGCCGGAAGTGGACGAAAGTGCCACGTAGCATGACATGAAATGCAAAATGGTATCGATACCTTGACATCGATACCATTTTGCGGGAAACCGCATTTCAGAGCGGGGGCCGAGCAGCCCGTGCCGGGATGAGGATGCGGTGGCGATTTCCGAACAAACCCCTGATGTCATGCCGTCGGCGCTGCGCGACGCCGGGACGATGCAATTGGTCCGGCGCGGTAGCGATGCCATTGGGGCGCAGGCGGCGGCGCTGTTTGCGCTGGCGAACGGGCTGGTCGGCGTCGAAGGGGTGATCGACGAACGGGCGTCGGCGCCGGCGGCCTATCTGCCCGATGCCTATGTCCGCCGCCCGATCGAGTATCACGAAAGCTTCCCGGGCTATGCGACCGCGACCGATACGCGGATCGCGTGCCCCAGCCCGGTGCTGCTGCGCCTGTCGATCGACGGCGCGCCGGTCGATTTTGCCGCCGCTGAAGTTGCCGACACCGAAACCACGCTCGATCTTGCCGCCGGTACGCTGCGCCGCGTAACGCGCTGGCGGCTGGCCGATGGACGCAGCCTGGAGATTGCCGCCGAGCGCATCGTGCCGCTGGCGGGCGCGGCGTGCGTTGCGTCGCGTATCCATATCCGGCCGCTCGATTTCGGCGGCGCGGTCGCGGCGACGCTGACCTATGGCGCCGACAGCGCCGTGCCGGCCGGCGCCGAAGCCGATGACCCGCGCATTTCGGCGCGGCTGCGCCCGGCGTGGACGATCCTTTCCCCCCTGCCGGGCGACCCGTCGTCGGTCACCCGGTTCGCGCAGGACGCCGTCGAGCTTGCCTATTCACAGCATGTCACCTGTCCCGCCGCGCCGGTCGCCGCGGCCCACGCAGGACATGTCGTGCAGAGCGAGCTGGTCGCCGGCGGCGTCCTGACGATCGACCGGGTGGTCGCGCTAGCCAGCTCGCGCGGCCGCCCGGTCGATCTCGCCGCGCTGGATGGTGTTGCGACCGGTTTCGATGCCATCGCCGAGCGCCAGCGCGCGGCGGCCGGGCAGCTGTGGGACCATGCCGGGCTGGCGATCGACGGCGACGACGCGCTCGCCGCGGCGCTGCGCTTTAACCTGTTCCAGCTCCACCAGTCGGCGAGCCGCGATCCGGGCCACAGCATCGGCGCCAAGGGGCTGACCGGCGAGGGCTATGAGGGCCATTATTTCTGGGACGCCGAAACCTTCATGCTGCCGGTGCTGGCACTGCAGGCGCCCGCCAAGGCGCGCACCCTGCTGGCGTATCGCATCGCCAAGCTCGACCGGGCGCGGGCGCATGCAAAGGCACTCGGCCACACGCGCGGCGCACTCTATCCATGGCGGACGATCGGCGGCGACGAATGTTCGTCGCACTATCCGACGGGGTCGGCGCAATATCATATCAACGGCGACATCGCCTATGCGCTGGCGCTGTATGTCGCAGCGACCGGCGACGATGATTTCCGCAGCCAGGCCGCGCCGATGCTGTTCGACACCGCGCGCATCTGGATGGAGATCGGGGCGTTCGATCCGCGGCGCGGCGGCGCCTTTTGCATCCATGGGGTGACCGGACCCGACGAATATTCGGCGCTGGTCGACAATGATTTTTATACCAACGCGATCGCGCGCCGCCATCTGGCCTATGCCGCCGACACCGCGGACTGGCTGCGCGGCAGCGTCGGTGCCGGGTCGGCCGCCGCCGATGTCGACGACGCCGAAGTGGCCGAATGGCGCCGCGCGGCGGCGGCGATGTGGCTGCCAGTCGATGCCGAACTGGGCGTCAATCCGCAGGACGACGCGTTTCTGGGCCGCCCCAAACTGCCGGGGCTGGCGTCCGGCGATGGCCATGGGCCGTTGCTGATGCGCTATCACCCGATGATCCTGTTTCGCCATCAGGTCGCGAAACAGGGCAATGTCGTTCAGGCGATGGCGATGGACCTGACCGCGATGCCGCTGTCGCGGCAGCGGCGCAATTTCGACTATTATGCCCAGGTCACCACGCATGATTCGACGCTGTCGTCGGTGTCGTTCGCGATTGCCGCGGCGCGGCTGGGCGACGAGGCGGCGGCGCTCGCTTTCCTGCGCGAATGTGCCTTTGTCGATCTGGAGGATCGCCATGGCAACACTTCGCACGGGCTGCATATGGCGGCGCTCGCGGGAAGCTGGCTGGTGCTGGCGCAGGGGTGGGGCGGGCTACGGCTCGATGGCGCGGTGCCGTCGTTCCGGCCGCAGCTGCCTGCGGCATGGACCGGCTATCGCTTTCGCCTGCAATGGCGCGGCAGCACGATCGAGCTGGCGGTCGATCGCGCGGGTTGCACCTATCGCCTGGTGGCGGGGGCGCCGATCGACGTCCTCGATCATGGCCGCCCGCTTCGTGTCGGCAGCGATCGCGTGACCTTGGCGCGCCCGGCGCTGAAGGGTGTGATCTTCGATCTCGACGGGGTGCTGACCGACACCGCCGAGGATCATTATCAGGCGTGGCAGGCGCTCGCCGACCGCCACGGCTTTGCGTTCGACCGCGAGGCGAACCATGCGCTGAAAGGCGTCGACCGCGCCGGGTCGCTACGGCTGATCCTGGGGCAGGCCGCGGCCGATGTCGCGCCCGATATGTTCGATGCGATGCTGGCCGAAAAGAACGCGGCGTATCGCGCGCGGCTGGCCGATTATTCGCCCGCCAATCTGTTCGCCGGGGTGACCGAACTGTTTGGCGCGCTGCGCGCCGCGGGGCTGAAGATCGGGCTGGCGTCGGCGAGCCGCAACGCGGGCGACGTCGTGCGCCTGCTGGGCATCGCCGACGGGTTTGATTTCATCGCCGATGCCGGCGCGGTGCCGAACGCCAAGCCGGCGCCCGACATTTTTCTGGCCTGTGCCGCCGGTATGGGCCTGTCCCCGGGCGATTGTATTGGCGTCGAAGACGCGCGCGCCGGAATTGCGGCCATCCATGCGGCGGGCATGGTGGCCATTGGCATCGGGTCAGAAGAGGCGCTGCCCGATGCCGACCTGAACGTTCCCGCCATCGGCGACCTTTCGCTCGGCCAGATCCTGTCAGCAGAACAGGCAGCGGCGGGGCGGGGAAACCGATCAACCAGAACAGGTAAAGTGGAGGATATGCCATGTTGAAGAGGACTTATCTGCTGTCGTCGATCGCGCTGCTGGCGCTGCCGACCACGGCTTTCGCCCAGGAAACGCCTCAGCCCGACGACGCGGCGGCGGCCAATGAGGAAATCATCGTCACCGGCACCGCCGGCGGCGGCATCAACCGCCAGGACGCGGCGTTCGCGATCACCAGCATCAACGCCGAAGCGATCGATCGCGCGGCGCCAAACAGCACCGCCGACCTGTTCAAGGTCATCCCCGGCGTGTCGGCCGAAAGTTCGGGCGGCCAGAACGGCGCCAACATCTTCGTGCGCGGCTATCCGTCGGGCGGCGACGCCGAATTCGTCACGCTGACCGTGCAAGGAGTGCCCTTTTTCTCGCCGCCGACGCTGTCGTTCCTCGAGAATACCCAGCTGATCCGCATCGACGAGACGATCGAGCGGGTCGAGGCGGTGCGCGGCGGCACCGGCGCGCTGTTCGGCAACGGCCAGCCGGGGCTGACCGTCAACTTTGTCCAGAAGGAAGGCGGCCGTGATTTTGAGGGTCTGGTGAAGGCCAGCATCACCGATTATGGCGACCTGCGCGGCGACATGCTGCTCTCCGGCCCGCTCGGTGAGAACACCAGCTTCATGGTCGGCGGCTATTATGCCAGCGGCAATGGCATCCGCGACCCGCGCTTCACCGCCGAAAAGGGCGGCCAGATCACCGCCAACGTCCGTCATGACCTCGACAAGGGTTCGATCCTCGTCTTTGCCCGCTACCTCAACGATCGCGGCCAGTGGCTGCTACCGATCCCGGTGATCCGCGACGGCGACAAGGTCCGCCAGTTCGGCAATATCGACCTGGGTTCGGGGGTGCTTGCCGGCCCCGAAACGCGGCTGAGCACCTTGCCCGACGGGACGCGCGCCAATCTGGCCGACGGCCGCGGCGCCCGGCTGGTCAACCTTGGCACCAATTTCGACTATGAGGTCGGCGACGGCCTGCAACTGCGCTACCGCGCGAGCTATCTGAAGGGCGACGCCGACACGACCGGGCTGGTGCCCGCCAGCACTGCGACGACCGCCAACGCCTATGCCGCCTCGCTGGGCAGCACGATCGGCAGCCTGACCTATGTCAACGGCGGGCAGGCGGTGGCGGGGACGCAGCAGGTCATCCGAGCCGGCACCTGGATCGTCCGCAAGCAGATCGAGAATTTCACCAACGATCTGGCGGTCGAATGGGAACGCGGCAGCAACAAGCTTACCGTCGGCGCCTATTTTGCCGATTTCTCATCGAATGATCAGTGGAACCTGGGCAATGTCCATCTGCTGACCGCCGAGAACAATGGGCGGCTGCTCAACCTGACGCTGGCGAACGGCCAGATCGCGACCGACCGCGGTTTTACCCAGGGGTCGTTCTTTAACGTCAACGCCGCCTATGACGGCCGCGAATATGCCTTTTACGCGACCGACGAATATCAGATCACCCCGGAATTGCGGTTCGACGCCGGGGTGCGTTACCAGAATTACAAGGCGAGCGGGACGCTCGAGAACAACAATTTCGGGGTCGATACCGACGGTAACCCGAACACGCTGTACAACAATGGCACCGCGGTGCTGAACGGCACCTTCCGCACCATCGCGTATAAAAAGGGTGCCTGGTCGTGGACCGCGGGGCTGAATTACGACATCTCGTCGTCGGTCGGCGCCTATGTCCGTTACAACCGCGGCAACACCAACCCCTTCTTCGACAATCTGCGCGACGGGATTTTCGTGTCGCCGCGGGTCGACAATTTCGAGGGTGGGTTGAAAGTCCGCACCGATCCGGTGTCGCTCTATGCCACCTTGTTCCACACCAAGTTCACCGGGCTGGTCACGACGGTGATCCAGAATGGCGCGCCGGTCGCCGACATCGGCGGCGCGCGCAGCACGGGGATCGAGCTGGAAGGGCAGTTGCGCCCGGTCGACAATTTCACCATCGCTTTTTCGGGAACCTGGCTGAACGCCAAATATCGCGATTTCTTTGCGGGCGGCGGGACGATCGACCTCAGCGGCAATCGGGTGCAGCGCCAGCCGAAGTGGCAATGGCGGGTGACGCCGTCCTATGACATCGAATTCGGCGGCGGCAGCAAGGTCTCGCTCTATTCGACCTTCAGCTATGTCGGCGACCGTTTCTCCGACACCGCGAACACCCAGTCGCTACCGCATTATTTCAAGATCGATGCCGGGGTGCGGGTCGATGTCAACGACGCGCTGGAATTTGCGGTGACCGCCGACAATCTGACCGACAAGGCCGGATTGACCGAGGGCGATCCGCGCACGCTGGGGCAGACCGGCGGGCAGGTGGTCAATGCGCGGCCGATCCTGGGCCGGTCGTTCCGGTTCAGCGCGGCGTATCGGTTCTGAGTTCATCCCTCCCTGGGTGGTCGCGGCCTCTTCGCGGCCACCCCTTCTTTTTTTGGCGGGCAAGGAAAGGTTCGATCGACAAATCCTCCCCATCGACTTGCGATGGGGAGGGGGACCGCGCCCGAAGGGCGTGGTGGAGGGGCGGGGACGTTGCGCCATTGCCCCTCCGTCAGCGCTTCGCGCTGCCACCTCCCCATCGCAAGTCGATGGGGAGGATCGGGTCACCCCACCGCACCCGATACATCCGTCCCCCTTTCGCCTAAGGACGCATCATGGCCCGCACCCGACTGATCGCCGCGCTGATCCTGACCTATGTCGCCTTTGCGATGCTGCTCAACAGCGTCGGGACGGTGATCCTGCAGTCGATTGCGAGTTTCGACGTCACCAAGCCCGAGGCGAGCACCCTCGAGGGGTTCAAGGATATCACGATCGCGGTCGTGTCGTTCGCGACCGCGAGTTACTTGCCGCGGTTCGGGCTGCGCAACGCGTTGCTCGCCGCGCTCGTCCTCGCCATCCTGGCCTGTCTCGTCATGCCGCTGCTCGGCAGTTTCGGGGCGGCGCAGCTGCATTTCGCGATGGTCGGCGCCGCCTTTGCGGTCGCCAAGGTCGTCGTCTATTCGCTGATCGGCCTGGTCACCGCCGACGCGCGGCAGCATGCCAGTCTGACCAGCCTGATCGAGGGCATGTTCATGGTCGGGGTGCTGTCATCCTATTGGGTGTTCAGCGCCTTTATCGACCCTGCGGGGCTGCGCTGGCTGAACGCCTATTGGGTGCTGGCGGGGGTGTGCGGGCTGGCGCTGTTGCTGCTGTTGACGGCGCGGGTCGACGAGGCGCCCGGTGCCGACGGCGATACTGCGGCGGCGGCCGACGCTGCGCCCTTTATCGCGATGCTGCGGCTCGCGGCGCTGCCGCTCGTCCTCGTCTTTGTCTTTTGCGCGTTTGTGTTCGTGCTGATCGAGCAGGGGATTGCGACCTGGCTGCCGACCTTTAACAACGAGGTGCTGCATCTGCCGCACCAGATGAGCGTGCAGGCGGCGAGCCTGTTCGCAGCGTCGCTGGCGATCGGGCGGTTCGCCGCGGGTGCGGTGATGGCGCGGTTCGACTGGTATCCGGTGCTCAACATCTGCCTCGCGGTGCTCGCGGCGCTGATCGTTGTCGTGCTGCCGATGGCCGAGGGGGTGGCGCCGGGCGCCATCGACGGCTGGGCCGACGCGCCCGCCGCGGCCTTTTTGTTCCCGTTGATCGGCATTGCCCTGGCGCCGGTCTATCCGACGATCATTTCGGTGATGCTCAGCGCGATGCCAAAGCGCAATCACCCGCCGCTGATGGGGCTGGTGGTCGTGTTTTCGGCGCTGGGCGGCACGACGGGGTCGGTCATCACCGGCGCGATCTTTGCCAATCTCGACGGGCGGACCGCGTTCACGCTGATGCTGGTGCCGACCGCGATCTTGGCGGCGGGGTTGTTCCTGCTGCGCCGCCGGATCGCCGCCGGGGGCGCGGCCGCACCCGCCTGACCCAGCGGTCCGGCGCACCGGCAAAGCTATCCCAACCCCGGGGCCATAGCCTCGGGGTTTTTGTTTGGCATCCGGCGATGGGGATGAATGGTGCGCGACGCAGTCTGCACCGGACCGGTCTCACATGACAATTCCCTGATAGTGGTCGATTTACAGGGAAATTTTGCGATTTAGGCGATTTTCTCGGTGATATGACGGCCTGAAACCCGCAGTATTGCGCGCTTTTTGAGCGAAATTCCCTGCCGATAATAACAGGGAACTCGGAAGATCCTAACAGGGAATGGCGGGCGGCTTATCAGCGATATCTCTGATGAGAACAGGGACTGGCGTACAAGCACGGCGAGGGCATTTCGTTCGAGAAGCTGCATAAGGATGCCCCGCAATTCCTGAAGCGCGATGATTTCTCCGAACCGCTGCTGCGTTTCCACCTGACTATACAAACCTCACCGTGACCGACGATGACCTCGACCAGTTCTCCGATGCCATCGTTGCGTTCTGGCATGATGTTCCGGAAAACACGTTCGCATCGCAGATTGGCGATCTGCCGAAGTGGCTCGAAAAGGCGATTGAGAAGGATCAGCCGCCTTCTTGATCCTGTCATGTTCGGGCGCTCTCAACGCTGGCGCGCCATTTTGACATATGGAAATTCATAAATCAGAAAATGGGGCAAAAACTGAAACAAGCCCTTTGTGTCAGCGCGAATCTGACATATGGAAATCCCAATGGCAGATTGAGAGGCGTTTTCTGAGATATGGAGCTTTCAGCCTATCAGGCAGGGCAGTTTGAAGCCCAACTGGAATATCGCAGCTTCCTGCCGGAGCCGGTCAATCATGGCTGGACGATATCCGACCCGCAGGTCTTGCAACTGCTCGGCCAGGCCGACCGCGCGCTTGGCGAGTTGAACGCCTTTGCTCAGCTGATCCCAGATATCGAATTCTTCATCCGCATGTACGTGGCCAAGGAAGCCACGCAATCGAGCCGGATAGAGGGCACACAGACCAACATCGAAGATGCGTTCAAGGATGCAGAAGACCTGCTGCCCGAGGTGCGTGACGACTGGAGCGAGGTCCAGAACTACATCCGCGCCATCACCTTCGCCATCGACAGCCTGGAACGCTTGCCGCTGTCCAACCGGCTGCTGCGCGATACCCACGCCATCCTGCTCGACGGGGTGCGCGGTGAAAGCAAGCGGCCCGGCGAATTCCGCATCAGCCAGAACTGGATTGGGGTAAGCCTGAAGAACGCCGTCTTCGTGCCGCCGCACCACGATCACGTGCCGGAGCTGATGAGCGACCTCGAAAAGTTCCTGCACAACGCCGAGGCCATGGTGCCCCCGCTGATCAAGATCGCAATCGCCCACTACCAGTTCGAGACGATCCACCCGTTCCTTGACGGCAACGGGCGATTGGGCCGGCTGATGATCTCGCTCTACCTCGCCTCGGAAAAGCTGCTGGTAAGGCCAGCGCTCTACCTGTCCGACTATTTCGAGCGAAACAAGACCGCCTATGTCGACCACATGATGGCCGTGCGTCAGGGGAACCACTTACGCGACTGGCTGGTCTTCTTCCTGCACGGGGTGGAGGAAACGGCGCGAGGATCGGCGGGCGTCTTCCGCGCAATCCTTGCGCTGAAGGAGCGGATTGAGCGCGAAGTCCTGCCGCGCTTCAGCCATCGGCGGCAGGAAAATGCACAGCAATTGATGCGCAACCTCTATGCTCAGCCTGTCACCGACGTGAAGGCGGTGACGGCGTTGCTCTCCACCACGACCAATACGGCAGCATCGCTGATCAACGATATGGTGGAGCAAGGCGTGCTGGTGGAAGTGACCGGAGGGCGGCGCAACCGCCTGTTCCTGTTCCACGACTATCTTGAACTCTTCCGAAAGTAGCTTCCGCATGGCCGACGACAAGATCATCCCTGCCCTGTCCTTCAAGGCCGCCCACACCGGCGTGTCGACAAAGTCCGACGAGCTGGGAATGCGGCCGATGCAGGCGCAGGTCTGTCTGCCGTCAGCGCCAATGGCACAGATTTGAGGTTGTGATTTAAGGAGGATTTGGGCTTCGTCGTAGTGACGAAGGAACGAAGATGAAGCCCAAATCCTCCTTAAAAAAATCGCCGCCCAAGGCTCCTGCGGAGCGGGTGGTGAAGGACATCCGGCGTGCGACGCGTCGGCACTTCTCGGCCGAAGACAAGATCCGGATCGTGCTGGAAGGCCGTTTGCGTGACGGGCTTTCCGCTGGCCTTCTTGGCCCAATAACCCAATGGTGGATTGGGAACGCCGTTCTTCTTGCAGATCTTGTGGATGGCTACGTCGGACAGCCCGAAATCCTTCGCGATGTGCGTGATCGGCTTCGACCAGACTAAGTCGTAGAACTCTTGTCGTGTGAAGCGTCTCGGCATGATTGGCTCCGCTTTGTAGATTGGTATTGCTCGCCTTTCCGGCGGCGGTGAGCTATCCTCGTTGTACGGACATGTCAGTCGCTGGCAACTCGGCGCGCAGTCCTGAGATCAGCATCCTAAATGATGAGCTGACTGCAACTCACTCGATTCCATTGAGGCGTGAATTTTCAGGCTGGAGACTTCGGGCAGATTCCCGGCGTCGCGCGGCTCAATATCTCAGTCCCTCGCCTCAGGCATGAAAACGACGCCTCGAAACGGGCGCAGAAGCCCGCCCTTTTTGGGCAGGCTTGAAGAAAAACTGAGTTATCCAAAATACTTAGGACTGACTGGTGCGGTCGAGAAGACTCGAACTTCCACGGCCTTTCGGCCACAACGACCTCAACGTTGCGCGTCTACCAGTTCCGCCACGACCGCACATCATGATGGGGCCGAACGGGTCCGGCTCCGGGTAGGAGCGGGCGCCTAGCAAAGGTTTTCCGGCGATGCAAGCGAGCTTCGTCGCATTTATTTTTGCAGGTGCGAAGGTCCGGTGCCGCGTCCGCCCCGCCGCCGGGGCGCATGTCATCGATCGGACTCAAAAGAGTCACTCAAATGTCACGGCTCTGGCGTCAGACCGTCATCGAATCACCCTAGTGGCGGCGTCACCGGGGGCGAAACTTCGTTCGCCGGTGATTTTTCATCAGGGGCGCTGCTCGACCGATTTGGGAGCGCACACCGGTAACGGAGATTTTCATGGCGGCTTTCGCACGCGTTCGTATGGTCATGCTCAGCGGCGTGGCCTGTTCCATCCTTGCGGCCTGTGGTGCCGATGGCGTCGCATCGCCGGGTGAAGGCGTGATCGTCATTCCCGCGCCGACGCCGGCCCCGACCCCGACGCC
>NZ_SCOT01000010.1 GCF_005502465.1 Sphingopyxis sp. L1A2A | reverse complement strand
AGAACACTCGCTCCCGACGCTCCGATATCCTCGCTCATCACCGCTCCTCGCAAAGAGCGGCTATCAGCACCCCGCAGCAGCTTCCCGCAAGGTGGCCTTCAGGACACGGTTACGCTTCGCACGCACCATGTTCATGAGATCCCAGTACATGGTCTTCGCAAGCGGGGCCTCGATCCCTGCGGGATAATGAAAGGCATAGATCGGCAGTTCCATGGCAACGCCCGTTTCATGATAGGCGCGCCCATATTCGGGCCGAAGATATGCGTAGATCGCCCATCGAATATTGTTCAGATACTCCGCGATCGTGCTCATGTGATACGCGAAGAGGTGGTCGTGGAACCACTCCCAGAACTCTGGAAGCACCGTGTACCCCATCCCTTCGTCGATCGACTTTCCGTGCCGCTCAAGGATTTCCACGATCTTCTTCACATTGCCCTCAAGGCGCGCAAAACTGTGCTTGCCGATGTCGGCGCAGATTTTGATCCAGGTCATTCGCGCGATATCGAGGTCCACCTCAACTTGGATTGAGGGAAGCCAGACGCGCTCAATATGTGTATCCTGCTCGAGCCACGCTGAGAACGCTTCGACGGTCTCCACCAGCTTTCGGGCGTCGCGCCCCAGTTGCGGATTGGCGGCGATCTGGCGCAAGTAGAACAGGAAGCTGAAATCGCTCTGGCGCGATCCCGGCGTCGGCTTCGCCAGGCTAAATGGCAGGTCAGATCGTCCGCGCGATACGAGCGGGGACAAAAAGTCGCCAAGCAAGATGTGGGATATTCGCCGGGTTTCCTCTGTTCGAGGCATCAGCACCAGATCATCGGTCTTAGGGCCGATCGGCATGAAAATGGCGAAATTGACCATCTCGTCGATCATCGACCAGACAGCATTTAGAATAATTGCTTCCTGCTCGACTGGACTGAAGCTCACGACGACTCCCTGTTCGGACTATTGGGGTTTCCATTGCTATGAAAGCGTTGGGAAAGCGAACTTGATTGTAAGGTTGCGGCCGTTAGGGGATAGCGGACTTGATGATGGATCAGCACGAATTGATGGTTGAGGTGCTGCGCCTTGCCGGAGGCCAAGCCGTCGAAGATCACTTGGCATCCGGCTATGGCGGCAAGAAGGCCGACATCGTCTTCAAAGATGCCAATATTGTCGTCGAAGTGAAGTCAATTGCAACCGATCGCGCCGCGAGCCCAGAAGTGGCCGACGCGATCGTGATGATGTTTCAAAAGAACGTCGCGGAAGGCGCGCCTATTATCTTCGGGCAAGTGACGATCGGAATGCACGATTTGCCCGTGCCGATCGCGCACAAAGCGTTGCGGATCATGGGGAAGCGCGTCCAGCGTGAGGCGACAGAGGCTAACAAGCAGATCAAGGCCACCGCGGCTGCGCTCGGCATGGAAAATCCTTACGGCCTTCTCGTAATCATTACGCCGCCTTTCCGATTGGATCGCGAGACGATCGTCTGGCTTTTCGGCGATGCCGTGAAGGGAGGCACCTGCCGGGCCGTCAATGGCCTACTCGTGGTCGAGAGCATGGCGGGGACGGCCGGGGCCGACCCGCTCCAATCCAACTCCTTCATTTCCTTCCACAGCAGGGACGGGCGAGAATGCCCGCTGGTCGTGCGAGAGGCGATTGGGGCCGCGTGGGGTACGGTCACCGGGCAGCGCATGAACCGCGCCGACGCCGATGATTTCAGCGCGCTAGGCGCCCGGTCCTGAGCCGTCGGCCGCGTTTCGGGATGCGCGACGCCTATCGGTGCCTGCTTCTGGCTTAAGTGGTCTCGGGCGAGTTAATCGAGATGGGGTACGACTCCAAAGCTTCGGCGTATGGGTCTGGCGCTAGTATCGGCCAAGGTCGGCCGGAGGTAATGTCGGGGTGTCGGCGTTCTTGCTCGGAGACGCCGATCTTGTCTCGCAACTTGTCTATTTCGTTGAGACAGTGTGCGGCACGGTCAGTCGCGCCGCCGTCCGTTGTGAGGGCAAGGAGTCCACGGCGGAGCTCGTTCGCCGGCAACGGCACCCGGTGGTACGCCCCCTGCCAATGGTCGGACGGGATCGTCAGGGTGGTAGCATTTTCGACCGACTGCCAATCAAGCAAGGCGCGGCTCGACGTCTTCTCGGCGTCGATCAGAAGCTTGATATCCTCGACCGCCGGATTCTCGGCCAGCGCGCGCGCGAGCAGGAGCAACGGGGCGCTGGTGGCCCCGTCCCCCAACAATTCCCGCACATCGATCCGAAGTTCTGGATGCTTTGAAATCAATGCGGCAAGCTCCCGTTGCGCGCGCCAAGCATCACTCGCTGATCTCTTCAGTTTGTCGGCAATCGTCAAATCGATGAGGCGCCGCGCCGAACTCAGCGTTTCCAGCTCAAGAGCGGAGGCGTGCCACTGATGGTCGGCGTAAAATGCAGGGTCATTCTCGGCGAGGGCGAATAGCGCCTCTTCGGCGCCCGGCTCCGGCGTTCGGCCAAGGCATCGCGTCATTTCTTCCAGCATGCGAGGGTTTCGTTGCTGTTCGGGCAAGTTGGCAATGATTTTCGGGATTTCCGAGACCGGGGTCGCGAACGGAAGCAGGCGAAGCCATTCTTTGAGCTCGTAGGAATCGTCTCGCAGGATCCAACTTTCCGTTTTGGCGGCCTCGAAGACATCGGCAATTCCCGTCTCGATAGTCCCGATCTGAATGGTCTCCCCGGATAAGATGAGTGAAAGGAGTAGCCGCGCGCGGGCGCGCCGTGGTGCGGTCGCAAGCAGCCGGTCGATGGTTTCGCGCCGTTCCCCGTGCGGCATAGTCGTGCCGACGGCCGCGAGCGCAAGCGCTAGCTGCTTCTGCTCGTCTTGCTCCAGCCCCCGCGCCGTAAGCGTATCGATCGCATCGAAAATCCTGTCTGCCTCGGCCGCGCTGAATTCGGGCTGCGCTGCTTTCTCCTGACGGCGTCCAACCACGTTTGAGAAGTCCACGCCGCCAAAGAACATCTTGTCGGACTTCGGCAAAGTTGCTCGGGTCCAATGATCGCGGAGGATTTGGGCGGCTAGTTCACCGAAATGAACATTGGTGAGATAGGTGGCGACCAGATCGTCGCATTCGGTCCCTTCGATCGCGCGCAGGGCTCGATAATATTCGGTCAGGAACGGATGTTGGGCCTGCTGTATAGCATCTCTGTCGGCCCGCCCGCTCTGCCGAACTCGCTCGCGAAAACCTGCGTACAGATTAAGATTGTCGTCGAGCAGTCGTTTGAGAATCGGGAGCCGGCGCGCAGAAGGTGCGCGGCCTATCATTTCGGCGATCGAGGCCTTTTGTACGCGCGAGATATTCTCCGTTGCGAGGAGCCTTTCGCCCCATTTCTCGGCCAAATCCCCGATCTTTGCCTGATCGGAACGACTGAAGGGGCGGCCTCGACCTTCTTCGTCAGAGGTGTCGCGAGCAAAAAGATGGCTGAGATCGCCAATGCTCTCGTCGGGAAGATCGTCGGCCTTGCTCAGCATGGCGGCCACAAGGCTCGATCCCGGCGTGTGGGCGATACGGCTTCTGAGCGCCGAGGCATACTTGGTCGCTGCCTCGTCATAGCGACCGTCGACTCGCGATGCCGCCCTTGCCGTAAGATACGCATCGATGAGTTTGCCGACCGAAGCGGGGCCCAGGACCGAAGCGGCAGCTTCTGCTCGATCATCGACCCTGTCCGTGCCGGAAAGGGCGATCCCGAGCAGTTCCTCATCGTCGAATATGTAACCGGCCAGTGCAAGCGCGTCGTCGGCGCGATAGAAGAGGTCACTGCCCGAACGCAGGCGAAGCATCAGCGCGTCTGTAAACGCCTTCGGATAGCGCTGTTGCACGTCATACAGCAAGGCCGACTGAGCCGAGTTTGCCCGGTCGATATCGAGGCGTGCAACCAGGTCGGTCACTTCCTCAACAGCGGCGGGGTCTTCGCCATGTACCAGGTCATAGAGCCGCTCGCGCGGCGACGTGCGCGTCGCGGCACGACGGGCTCTGGCTGCTGTAATCCTCTCGGCGACGGCAGCATCATGAATCTGGCCTACATGAAGGCGATCGACCAATATGTCATAGGTCGCGTCATCCGCGGTTTCGAGAATCTCTAAGACATGGCGGTCTGCACGCCTGTAGTCGAGCGTCGAGACGACCGTGGCCTTCACTTCAGCATCGATATCTTCCTTTGCCAGTTTCGTCGCAAGGTCTAGACCATCCATGCCGCTGTTCGACGCGATCTCACGAAGCACGTTTGCGCGGATAGGTTGTGGAAGCTCCTTGATTTTGGCTTCGGCGTTCGGGCCCAGCACCGCCGGTCGAAAGCGCGATCCGGCCGACAGTGCCGCAAGGTGCACATGGTCGTTTTCGTGGGAGAATAGGGGCCACAAAATGTCTGCAAACTCAGGGCGCCCCGAGGTGATCATGAACCTCACCGCGCGATCGATTTTGCCGGCTGCATGCCATCGGTCGAGATTGGCCTTGATAGAGCAGGAAACGATGTCCCACACCTCGTCCGTCGCGCGATAGATCAGCTCAGCAGCGAGGATCGGATCGACCTCGAATCCGGCCAATATAAGCTTGCCGCAGGCCGCCTTGAGACTTTCGTCGCCGCGAGACATTCGTTCGATGGCGAACAGGACCGCTTCGGTCCAGGGACGAAGGTCCAGAATGTCGCGCTTTAGATGATCTCTGGCGATATCATCCGATCCGGCCTCGACGATCAGCCGCGCGGCCGAGTGCGACGCGAACCATTCCTGGAACTGCTGGTGCTGAAATGTGTAGCCTGAATCGTCGGCCATTCGGACGAGGACATGATGGCTCGCGAGCGCGTTCAATATGTCGTTCGGCTGCGCAATCGCGCTGGAGAGTTGTCCGGCCTCTATCAAATCCCGAGTGACAGCGGCGACGGATTGCCGAGCGGTCGGGGCACTCAGGGAGGTGTTTCCCGAGTCTGTCAAAACGACTGCGAGCCGCTCGAGATATTCTGCTTGGAAGCCGTCGACGACGGCGCGGAGGCTCGGCTTGTGCGCCTCGTCATTCTCCTGCGCTGCAACGAATCGCCTCAGCACCTCTTCCTTTGTCCGCGGAAAAGCGGTGCCCGGCGGAAGGTCGAGCAACGCGGTCAGGTAAAGAGGGACGGCGACCAGATCGCTCACTCCGGGCGTACGCCAGGCCTGGTCGACCAGCCGTTCTCCATCGGCACCCCGAAGGGCACGGGCTATGTTAATTTGCTGCTCGTCGCCGAGCGGCAATATTTCAACCGCTTTGCCGGCGAGCGGAACGTCAAGCGCCTCCTGCCGTGTCGCCACCACCAGGCCGACTTCCGGTAGCTCGAGCTTGAGCCGAGCGATCTGAATTCCGGCCCTCTGCCTTGATAAAGCGTCGAGTTCGTTCCACCCGTCGAGGAGCAGCACAATGCCCGGATTGTCGGCAGCTGTCCGGAAATCTGACTCGGAGACATGGAGAAAAGCCGGTCGCTTCAGGATCGAGCCGAGGATATTCTCGGTCCCCGTCGCCCATTCCCCCAAAGGGAGGACCAAGGGGATGCCGTTGCCGATGTCCGAGACACTGCGCGCAAGGTGGAACAGGGTCGCCGTCTTGCCCATCCCTGGTGGGGCGACGAGGAGCAGGTCGTCGAACGTTGTCACCGCTTCGGCTAGCGCCTTGATCGTGAGCGGCGCTTCGATGCCCTCGATCATCAGCGTCGGCGATATATCCGAACGTGGCCATTTGGCCATTTTCTGCATGCTGTCGAGGTCCGCTTTCGCCGCCGCCTCGAGCCGCCTTCGGATATCATTTGGCGTTGGTGCCATTCGCGGACCGTATGGAATTTTCTCCATGACGCTCCGCCAGCTGTCCTCGTTTGACCGGCGTTTCCATCCGCGAAGCTCATCGACGGTGAATTTGGAATCCTTAGAATCTACTGCTTTGCCGCACACTTGGCAGAGCCAAATCCCATTGTCGGCGGACCGGCGCTCCTCGGTCGTCATCTCGGCGCGGTATCGGGGCCCGCCTTCGGCCGCCGCTTCGATGTGCGATGCGACGCCAACCCGGATTTCGTCGGTACCGTCCGAGGTGGCAGCGCTAGTCAAGTCGCGGCATTCGGGATTGGAGCAATGGCCGCGCGCCTGTCGTTCCAGCGCCTTCTTTGTGGCTGGTGTGAACTCGTCTCTATTGTTGCTCCTAGACATCGCTGCACAGGGCATAGGACGAAACATGCAATCGACAAAGCAGTTCCGGCGGCATATATTTCTGCGTTACTTGTTACTCCGGTTCCGATTGGCCTGCGACTGATCAAGCGTACACGCGAGAGAGGCAGGGCGCGGCAGCTGGTGACCGCACTCTGACCTCGCAGGCTCGGCCAGGGGTCGCGCTGATGTTGGGCCGCGCGGCGCACTCGGCTCGCTTTCCTTGCGGGGCGGCGGCTAGGCACTGGCGCGCATCGCACGCCGCCACGCTGCGGGCTTCCCAAGAGCGCGTTTTTCGGGCCCTACGGGCCGGCGACTTCGATGTGTGGGTGGGGGATGCGGTAAGCCCCGCTCCATCGCTGCAGCGGGGCTTACCTAGATTGCATCCGAAGATACGATCAAATTCTGCCATTTCTTTCGTCTGGACAGGTATGTGAAACGTACCGGTGAGCCCATTGACTCCCGGCATCGATCAACCTTCTCGTAGACCGTGCCGATGGTCGCTTCGTCCCAGACATAGCAGCGGTGCCTCTCTTGCCGGCAGGGCGTGAGGAAGACCGGTTCGGAGGCAGCGACGCACTCGCCGCTTTCATGGCTGATGCTCTGGTGCAACTTGCCGTCGCGCCAATTGCCGCGCGGCTCAGTTGCGAGTCCATGCGATTCGACATAGCTGTCGGCGGCGTACAGGTGGGCGTAGAGAGCACCTGGGCGAGGGGGATGCGATGGAAGAGGATGAGATCAAGGAAAAGGTGTCGGCGGCGCTTGAGGCGCTCTACGTCGAGGAGGGGCAGATTATCGGTTTTGATATCGGTGAGCGGACCATCTCCTCATGCCTCGCGTGGCTCCTGAAGCCGTATTTCCCGGACCATGCGGTGCATGTCGAATATAACCGCCATGGGGTCTATCCGAAGGAGATCGAGCTGCCCGACGCCGAAGGCGAGCTAACCGATAACAAGGTTTTCCCAGACATTATCGTGCACGTCCCGGGTACGGACGATCACAATCTGCTCGCGATCGAGATCAAGAAATCGACGAGCAATCGAAGCGACGAGCGCGACCTGATGAAGCTTGCCAAGCTCAAGCAGGAGATCGGCTATGCGCACGCTCTCTTCATACGACTGAAGATGGGGAACGACGCATCACACGAGGCCTGCATCCTCGACTGGGTGTGATCATTTGTCGCGTCTCTCGCTTTTATCCGTATCTTCGGGAAGCAGGTAAGGGTTCGGATTGCAGAAGAAATAGCCCGCGCTGCCTACGATGATTTATTGTGCCAATCCGTCATGAATAGGTCGACCCAGCGCGTCAGACGGCCAGAATTGTCGTCGGCGGCGACATCTCGCCCGTCAGGCAACATCACCATCTTGAGCTGCAACGTCGTGAGCACGAGATCATCGCCGTCGCGCGCAACCAACGTGGTGTCTACTAGCGACCGGAAAAATTGCTCGGGATCGCGGTCCTCCTTCTGAAGGAATTTGATCAACTCCTGATCCTTGGTGCTGATGTCCACCTTGCAGAGTTGCCGGACCACCACCGCCTGAATTGGGTCGAGCTCGACCGGTTGCCATGGCCGGTGTTCGGGACCCGCAGCCAAGTCTGCCGGGCTCGCGTTCAGAACCTGATATTGCCAGCTCCACCTATCTGATTCGGCAAGCTTCAGAGGCTTTGCGCTGATCAGCAGCGAGAGCTTTTCGACCTCGAGATCGTCACCGAACAGTTCGGGAGCCGGGCTGAGATAAGAAATGCGCGTCCAAAGATGTTCGAGGATAAGCAGGGTCGGGTTCACATGCGAACTGGCCACGATCGGCCACCAGCCGTCCGAGTAGATCGGGGAACAATAAGGATGGCCGCTCAGCTTCACCAACGCGGCACCTTTCGTGACGATCAAGTTTGGAAGCGACGGAGGGCCATGTCCCTGTTGCTGCACGCGCTCCGCGAGGAACTGCTCGAACCCCCGGCGCAGTCCGCCTTCAGTCGCATATCCGCCATAACCGATCATGATCCGAACAGGGGCGATCTGGTCGATCATGATGCTGTGCCAGATCATGTGCTTCGCACGATCCATCCCCATCCAGTCGTCGGGGAGAAGCTCGCCGACACATTCGGCATAACGGCGCATTGACGCGTCCAGACTGAAATCGGCCGGGCCGGTTGCGCCTTTCAGCCAGGAGCTGGTTACCGCGGCAACTCCCTTCAACTGATCATAGGCGTCGGCGAGTTCGCCTCCGAACAGCGTCTTCTTCACCTCGATCACCGCGAGCACATCGCGGACGTTCCACTCGAACATGCCATCCACAAACGGAACGGGCTTTCCGGTGCCGCGGACCAGCATGCAGTCGATTTCGCCGCTGCGTCCCCCAAAGCCATCGACGGCGAACCCCCGCACGATCTGGAGTTCGAGGTGGGAAGGGATCGCTACTTCGAGCAATTTGCGCGTCAGCCCTTCGTACATCGCACCGATTGTCGGCGGATGCGTGATATCGCTCATGTCGAGCTGCTTGGCCTCCGCAGTACGCAATGCTTCAAGAAGGTCGCCTAGTGATCGGATCATGGGAGGATGATGACATATGCCTACCAGTCAGCGCCATATTTATGTCGCGCATTGGTGCCTTCCCGGGAGCCAACGGCGGGCTGCCTAATTCGTCAGCGAAGGCTCCGCAATGTGATCGACCAGCGCGGCCTGTCCATCGCGGCGATGCCATGTTCCCAGTCGTTACGCACCTCTCCGTCCATATGATAGATGGAACGCGCCGCAAGAGCCGCGCTCGTGCGATCAAACCTGATGCCGTTCCGGCGCCGAAAGCGCATGGTGGCATGGGCGCCGAGCGAAATGCCAATGACATGCTCGAATACCGGCCGGTCCTTGTGCCACCCGATCCCGGCGCCTGCACCATATTCGATGAGAAGCGCCTGTTCGAGCGCGCACTCATCGAGGCCGGCGAAGGCTGCGGCGCGAGCACGCACCGGTTCGAGCCATTTTGGCAACGGATCGCCGGGGGCAAATCGGCCGGTCTGGAAATCATAGGTCCAGCCGAATGAGCGCGTCAGCCTCTTTCCTTCCCATTGCTGGAACTGGAACGGCGTCAGGTTGGAGGCTGCAATGTTGGCAATCAGCTCAGCCTCTTCGGCGGGCGTGACGACATCGTCGCGGTAAGCGAGGCCGGGAAGCGAGGGTGTGCCAAAAAGGTCGGCTTGGGGCGCGGGCCGCAGTGCCCGCGCGGCTGCGGCGCGCGTCATAACGGGAGCGTGGCTTGCGCCCGCAGCGGTTCGACGAAGAGCGTGTGGCGCGGCGGCTCCTCGAATAGTATTTCGTTGGGGAGCGTGCCGTCGAGCCAGTGCATGACATTGCGCCGTTCGATGATCACGCCGTGGCGTGACTGATAGGGAATGACGTCGGCGCCGGCGGGGATGGTGAGGATGCGGTACGACAGCGGCCAGTCGGCGAGCGGCGGGTCCCAGACGGCCGCGAGATAGAAGAAATTTCCGCTGTCGAGTGTGACCCGGTAGCGGTGCTCGCCGGTGCCCATGCGGAACTCGGACGCCGGGATCAGGCAGCGGCGCTTGGGGAACGCACGGCCTTCGGAGCGCACGAAACGAAAATTGATGCCGTCCGAGAACCGCGGATCGGAACCCCATACCGCTTTGACCATTTCGACTTCGCCCATATTGTCGGGGTCGCGGCGGACGAGCGCCGCCACGCCGCCGCCCGGGGCATCGGGATCAAAAGGTGTTGGCGCGATGGTCACATGTGGAACATAATAGGAACGAAGATGAGTCGCAAGAGCCAGGGGGCAGAGGCGAATGTGCAATGACTACAGGTTGGAAGTCGATATCGCCTCGATCGCCGAAGATTTCGACGATCTCAAGATCAAGATCGAGATGCCCGAGGGCGCGCCGAACGTGCCAGCGCGCGAAGACGTCCGCATCACCGACATGGGGCCAATCGTGAAGGCGAGCGATGGCTCGGCGATGGGCGAGCTCGTCAACCGGCGCTGGAGCTGGCCGGGACAGGGCGGGAAGCCGGTTTATAATGTCCGCTCGGAGGGCCGCGATCTTGGCACCCAGCGCTGCCTTGTCCTGTGCGACGGTTTCTACGAATTCACCGATCCGACCGACAAGACGCAAAAGCGCCTCGATAAATGGCTGTTCACGATGAAGAATCATCGCTGGTTCTGCATGGCGGGCATATGGCGCGACGCCCATGTCGGCGAAGCCTTCAGCCTGCTTACGATGGACGCGGGGCCGGATATTGCACCCTATCACCATCGCCAGATCATTCCGCTGCCGCGCGATCAATGGGCGGCCTGGCTCGATCCGCGCGTGCCCGCCGCCGATGTCCTCAAATGGCTGCCAACGGGCAGCCTCGAGGCCACCCAGGTCTACGGCAAGCCGCCGGCGCAGGGCGCGCTGGCGCTATGAGCGAAGCACAGGGGCTGGAGCGGTTCGTCGTCGCGCAGGAGCAGATTTACGCCCGCGCGCTTGATGAGATTCGGCGCGGCAAGAAGCGCTCGCATTGGATGTGGTTCATTTTTCCGCAGCTCGCGGGGCTTGGGCGAAGCGCAATGGCGCAGCGCTATGCGATTGCCGATGAAGCCGAGGCACGCGCCTATCTCGCGCATCCGCTTCTTGGCGCGCGCTATGTCGAATGCGTGTCGGCGCTCCAGGATTTGATCGGCAGTGACGCGGTGGCGGTGTTCGGCGATGTCGATGCCGTAAAGCTCAGATCGTCGTTGACGCTGTTCGAAACGGCTGGCGGGGGCGCGCTCCTCGGGGCGGCGCTCGATCGCTGGTTCGGCGGTCGGCGCGACGAGCGGACGGCTGAGCTTCTGGGTCTTGCCGAAAGTAGCTGACTGCCGCTTGCCAGGCCGGAGGGGATTGATGGACTTCAACAATCGCGAGATTGCGACGCTGGTCTGGAGCGGAATTGTGGTAGCGGCGGTGTTCGTCAACGCGCCGGTCCGGTCGGCTTTTCGCGCGATGCTAAGGGCCATGGCGCATCGTGCGCTATTGCTCATTTTCGCGGTTGCTGCGCTCTATGTTGCTGCGTGCGTCGCGTTCCTTGCCTGGTGGGGGATTTGGACCGTCGATAACATCAAGTCGACGGCCGCATGGTTGCTGGCTTTTGTGCCGGCGACGCTTTTCAATGCGAACCGGATCGACGAGGACCGGACCTATTTTGGCCGGACCATTCGGGATACGCTCAGCCTCACCGGGTTGCTGGTGTTTATCGGGGGACTGCAAAGCTTCAGCCTCCCCGTTGAGCTGGTGATCATACCTCTGATGACCTTTCTGGCGCTTATGCATCAGGTCAGCGAACGCGATGTGGCCCATGCCCCGGCCAAGCGCTGTCTTGGCACCTTTCTCGCGATCGTCGGCTTCGCAGTTCTGGCTTACAGCATTTACGCGACATTCCTCGAATGGCCGAAGTTCGACGTGCGGAAGAATGTGAGCGAGCTGCTCGTGCCGATCTTGCTGTCGCTCCTCTTTCTGCCGTTCCTTTACTGCGTGTCGGTCGTCATCGTTTATGACCGGAACTTCGGAAACATTGCCTATGGCTTGCCCGACAAGGGTCTGGCTCGCTTCGCGCGGCAACGGGCTTTTTTTGCCTTCCGGGGAGATCTGGGTCTGCTCAAGCGGTGGCGTCACATCATCATGCATCGCCGACCGACGGATCGATTGGGCGTCGTCCAGGCGATCGCTCAGGCCCAGCGTGAAAAGGAACGCGCGGAACGGCGTCCGGACGTTGACCCCGCGGACGGCTGGTCGCCCTATGTCGCGATGGAGTTTCTGGCGTCCGAAGGTTTCACGTTGCCGGGTTACCTCTGGTATTTCGACCGTTATCGCGCGAGTTTTCTTCACAAATTTGGCGATCGGCCGCTTGCCAATCATGCAACCTATTATGTCGAGGGCGACGAGGCACATGCGACGCTTCTTACGCTCGAACTTTGGATGTGGGGTCCGGACAACAAGGAAGAGGATGAGCCACGCTTCGCGAAGCTGATTGCCATGTTGATGGACAGGGCCGTCGGACCCGATGCCGTCGCGGCCTTTCGCGGCGTGCTGGACGAGAATCACCAAGGTGTCTCGCTCGAGTGGAACGGGTATATTTTCGCGATTGAGAGCGACGAACCCGGGCCGTCCGGCCAATTTTCGGTGAGCTTTACCATCGCTCATCCTGCCGAACCGCGCGATGCCTCTGATGATGAAGCTCAGCGAGATTAGCGATCGATGTTGGCGCGATTGTCGGCCGGCATCAGGCGCCGGATTTGGCTATTTTCGGCGTCAGGATCAATTTGCGGTCCTCGACGCGCCACGACTGAAGTTCCGAGAGGAAATTCATGCCCAGGACGTCGGTGTCGCCAAGCCCGGGCGAGATCACGACTTTGAGCTTTCGCGCCTCAATGCCGCCAATATCGAGCCGGTCGAGCGTTCCTGCGTCGGCGCGAACCGTGCCGTTTGCGGTCTTCATGAGCAAGGGCACGAGCGTCGCATCGGCCTCGACGCCTGCGGCCCGCGCCGTCTCGACCGAAAGAGCGGTGACCGTCGCACCGCTGTCCACAAGCATGCGCCGCTCGGTGCCGTTGAGGCGCACGGTCGCCCAAAAATGCCCGTCGCGGGCCATCGGAATGCGGACCTCCTCGCCCACCACCTCTTGCCGGTCGAGACCGAGGCTTGCAGTGATTCGCGACAGATTGGGATCGAACGGCGCCTGCTGGAGGACCAGGAAGATGCCGAAGGCGAGCAGCGTGAAGGAGAAAAGCGCGCGAAAGACCCGCCCGACATAGGGAATCTTGAACAGCAACATCAGGATCAGGGCCGCGCCGACGGCGTAGATCGCAAGCTGGGTCCAGGGCAGGTCGGTGGTGAGCGGCATATTATTTAGCGCGCTTTTACAGGCGCGAAGGTGACGCGCCAGTGAATGATCCACAGCAAGGGAACGCGGACGGCTTGACGCACGTTCGTTCCGGGTGGAACATATAGGGAACATCTGAGTCGATGAACATCATGACCGCACCGCCTTTTTCACCGCCCCGGCCGAGCGCCGAGGAGCTTCAAGCGCTTCGCGAGACCGTGGCGCGCGTCGCCGCGGCACGCGGACCGGTACTGCCGTTCGGCGTGGGACCGATCGATCATCTGTTGAGCGCCGGCGGGCTCGACGGCGCGGGACTGCATGAGGTCGCGGCTGCCTCGGCAAGCTGGAGCGACGATGCAGCGACAACGCTGTTCGCGGCGGGGATCGCCGCGCGCTTCGCGGCGGCGCCGGGTCTTTCGGTGCTCTGGGCGCTGACACGCTTCGACCTTTATGCCCCGGGACTCGAGCAGGCCGGACTCGGGCCTGGGCGTGTCCTCTATGCGCAAGGCAAGAACGACCGCGAGCTGCTTGCCCTGTGCGAGGACGCGCTGCGCGACGGGTCGCTCGCCTGCGTCGTCGCCGAGGTGAAGGCGGCTGACCAGACGGCGACGCGGCGGCTCCAGCTCGCTGCCTCCGAAGGGGGCACCCCGATGCTGCTCTACCGCCGCTACCGTCGTTACGGCCAATGTCCGCTCACCGACTTGTCGCTGGCCTGCACGCGCTGGCGGATCGGCAGTCTCGCTTCGACCCCGTTGTCGATGCCCGGGGTGGGGCGCGGGCGATGGTCGGTCGAGCTTGTGCGCCAGCGCGGCGGGCCGCCTTTCTCCCTCGAACTGGAGGCGTGCGATGACCAGGGTCGCCTCGCTCTTCCTGCCGCAACTCGCGATCGAGCGTTTGCGACGGGCAGCGCCGATCTCGCGCTCGGGCACGCCGCCTGAACCCGCGCGGCTCGGCCCGCGCCTTCCCGAATCCGTCGACGATAATCCGGGCACCTGCTCGGTGCCGCGGGGCGGCGGCTGGCGTCCGGGTGCGAGTTGGGCGCGGGACACGGGTTCGGCCGCGCCGAACCGCGACCCTGTCGATACCCGTCCGGCACACCAGCGACCGACCATGCGCGAGCTGGGGCGGCGCAGCGAGGCGGCTGCACCTGTCTTTCGGTTATCGCGGGCGGATGATGGATGCGCGCCGCCCGGCGCGTCCATCGCGCCGCCACCGCTGCCGCTGTGGGGCGCTCGCCCGACCATGCTCGTGGCTCGCACGGGCCAGCGCGATGTCGTGACCGCGGCGTGTCCGCTCGCACTCGATCTCGGACTCGCGCCCGGCATGGCCGCGGCGCATGCGCGCGCGCTCGTCACCGATCTCGATGTGTACGACGCTGCGCCCGAGGCGGATCGGGCGTGGCTGGATCGGCTCGCCCTGCATGCGGTGCGCCACTGGACGCCGACCGCCGCCGTGTCGGGGAGCGACGGGTTGTGGCTCGATCTCACCGGCACGACGCACCTCTTCGGCGGTGAGGCGCGCTTCGCCGCGCGGCTTCTATCCTTCGTCCGGCGTCTCGGTTTTACCGCGCGCGTCGCGATCGCCGGCACGCCCGGCGCCGCGCACGCGCTCGCGCGCTTCGGCGGCGCGGCGACCTTGGTCTTGCCGGAAGGGCGGGAGGGGGAGGCGCTCGCCGGGCTGCCGCTTCGCGCGCTCCGGCTCTCGCCGGAGGCGCTCGCGTCGGCGGCGCGCTTCGGAATCGAACGAATCGCTGACCTTTACCCGATGCCGCGCGGCCCGCTCGCGCGGCGCCTCGGGCGCGGCGCGGTCGAGCGACTCGATCAGGCGCGCGGCTTTCTGCCCGAGCCGATAGTGCCCGTCGTCCCTTTCGAAATGCCGTGCGCCGAGCGCCGGCTTCTAGAACCGATCGCCACCGCAGAGGCGATCGAACAGGTAATTTCGGATCTCGTCGCCGATCTCGTCGCGGACCTTCGGGAGCGCGGGCTCGGCCTTCGCGCGGCGGTGCTTCGCTGCGAGCGTGTCGATGCGCGCGAGCAGCTTGTCACGGTCGGCACTGCGCGCGCGACGCGCGACGCGAAGCATCTCGTGCGCCTCTTCAGGCTGCGCATCGACCGGATCGAGCCTGGGCTCGGGATCGAGGCGATGGCCCTTGCCGCGCCGCAGGTCGAACCCCTCGGCGCCGAGGCGATCGGCGCGGGGTTCGATAGCGGACCGCGCGCGCCCGATCTTGCGCCGCTCGTCGATCAGCTCGCGGGGCGCGCTGGAGAGGGCGCGTTGTTCCGCCTCGAGGGCCGCGAAAGCGATGTGCCCGAGCGCGCGATCGGCCGTACCGGCCCGCTCGCCCAGCCTTCCGGCTGGCCGGCATGGGCGCGGCCGATCCGCATGCTCGCGCGGCCCGAAGCCCTGTCGGGCGTCGTCGCGCTGCTTCCCGACCATCCGCCGCGCCGCTTTGCGTGGCGCGGACGGTCCTACCGCGTCGTCGCGGGCGACGGACCCGAGCGCATCCATGGCGAATGGTGGCGAACGACCCGCGAAATGTGGGCGGTGCGCGATTATTTTCGCGTCGAGGCGGAGACTGGCGAGCGTTTCTGGCTGTTCCGCCGCGGCGATGCGATCGAAAACCGCACTGGCGATTTGAGCTGGTATATGCACGGTGTCTTCGGATGACGGTGCCCGTCACGACATACGTCGAACTCCAGGTGACGAGCCATTTCTCTTTCCTGCGAGGCGCTTCGGCTCCCGAGGAATTATTCGCGTCTGCCGCACTGATGGGCCACTCGGCACTCGGCCTCTGCGATCGGGGCAGCGTCGCGGGAATGGTGCGGGGGCTGTCGGGGCAGGAGGCGACCGGCGTGCGCCTGATCCCCGGATCGCGCGTCGATCTTCGCGATGGCCGATCGCTGCTGCTATACCCCAAGGACCGCGCCGCTTGGTCACGGCTGACCCGGCTCTTGTCGCTCGGCAAGGCGCGCGGCGGGAAGGGCAATTGCTGGCTCGACTGGCCCGATGTTGTGGCGTGGGCCGAAGGACTGGTCGCGGTTCTGCTCCCAGATACGGCGGACGAGCGCACCCGCCTCGATCTTGGCGAGCTCCACGAAATCTTCGGCCGCGACGCCTATCTCGCGCTCTCGCTCCGCCGCCGTCCCGGCGACTTCGCGCGGCTGCGCGCGCTCGACACGCTCGCTCGCGGTATCGGCGTGCGCTGCGTCGCGATGGGCGACATCCTCTATCACGCCCCCGAACGGCGGCCGCTGCAGGATGTGCTGACCGCGATCCGCGAGAAGACCACGGTCGACGCGCTCGGCTTCAAGCGCGAGCGTTTCATGGACCGTGCGCTGAAATCCCCTGCGGAAATGGAACGGCGTTTCGAGCTCTTTCCGGACGCGATTCAGGCCACCGCCGACATCGCGGCGCTGTGCCGCTTCGATCTTGGCGAGATCCGCTACCAATATCCCTATGAGGAAGTGATGGCGGGCCGAACGGCCCAGGAAGCGCTCGCGGCGCTCACCGAGGAAGGCGCTGCCAGTATGTTTCCGGGCGGCGTGCCGCCCGCTTACCGGCAGCAGATTGATCATGAGCTGCGATTGATCGGCGAGCTTGGGTACGCCCCCTATTTCCTGACGGTGAACTCGATCGTCGCCGAGAGCCGGCGGCGCGGGATATTGTGCCAAGGGCGCGGGAGCGCCGCGAACAGCTGCGTCTGCTTCCTGCTCGGCGTGACCTCGATCGATCCGATCAAGCATGAATTGCTTTTCGAGCGCTTCGTCTCGGGCGAGCGCAAGGAGCCGCCCGATATCGATGTCGATTTCGAGCATGAACGGCGCGAAGAAATCATCCAGTGGATCTACGAGACCTACGGCCGCCATCGCTCGGCGCTGACCGCGGTGGTCACCCGCTACCGGACGCGTGGCGCCGTTGCCGAGGTCGGCAAGGCGCTCGGCCTGCCGCGCGACCTCACCAAGATGCTCACCGGCCTCGTCTGGGGCTGGTCGGTCGACGGCATCCCCGACGAGCAGATCGCGAGCCTCAATCTCAACGCCGACGATCATCGGCTGCGGCTGACGCTCGATCTCGCGCAGCAGCTCATCGGGACGCCGCGGCATTTGTCGCAGCATCCCGGCGGCTTCGTGCTGACGCAGGAGCGGCTCGACGATCTCGTACCGATCGAGCCCGCGCGCATGGAAGACCGGCAGATCATCGAATGGGACAAGGACGATATCGACGTCCTCAAATTCATGAAGGTCGATGTGCTCGGCCTCGGCATGCTCGGCTGTATGAACCGGGCTTTCAATCTGCTTGCCGAGCATAAGGGGATTTCGGTCGGCATGGCCGACCTGCAGGACGATGATCCGGCGGTCTATGGCATGATCCAGAAGGCCGATACCTTGGGCGTCTTCCAGATCGAAAGCCGCGCCCAGATGTCGATGCTGCCGCGGATCAAGCCCAAATGCTTCTACGATCTGGTGATCGAGGTCGCGATCGTGCGGCCCGGCCCGATCCAGGGTGACATGGTCCATCCCTATCTTCGCCGCCGCGAAGGCAAAGAGAAGCCCGAATATCCCAAGCCCGAGCTTCGCGCGGTGCTCGAGAAGACGCTGGGCGTGCCGCTCTTCCAGGAACAGGCGATGAAGGTCGCGATCGTCGGCGCCGGCTTCACCCCGGCCGAAGCCGATCAGCTTCGCCGCGCAATGGCGACGTTCAAGCTCACCGGCGGTGTCAGCCATTTCTACGACAAGCTCGTCGGCGGAATGATCGAGCGCGGCTATCCGAAGGATTTCGCCGAGCGGACCTTCAAGCAGATCGAGGGCTTCGGGAGCTACGGCTTTCCTGAAAGCCATGCCGCGAGCTTTGCGAAGATCGCTTACGCCTCATGCTGGATGAAGCATCATCATCCCGACGTCTTCTGCGCTGCGTTGCTGAACGCGCAGCCGATGGGATTTTATGCGCCCGCGCAGATCGTCAGCGATGCGCGCAAGCATGGCGTCGAAGTGCGCCCGGTCTCGATCAACGACAGCCATTGGGATTGCACGCTGGAGGAAAGGAAGGGTCCTTATCTCGCGGTTCGTCTCGGCTTCCGCCAGGTGCGCAGCCTCGCCAATGTCCATGGCGCCGCCATCGTCGGCGCGCGCGGCGATATGCCTTTCGATTGCATCGAAGATGTGTGGCGGCGCGCCGGGGTCCCGCGCGCCGCAATCGAACGGATCGCCGAAGCCGATGGCTTCACCTGCCTCGCCGAAGACCGGCGGCAGGGCTTGTGGAAGGTGCGGGGTCTTGGCGAGGCGCCGCTCCCCTTGTTCGCGGCGGCAGACGCTCGCGAGGCCAATTTCTCGCCCGAGGGGCTCGAACCTGCGACTTTGCTTCGGCCAATGTCCGCGGGGCGCGAGGTGGTGGAAGATTATCGCACGCTGCAGCTCTCGCTCCGCGCGCATCCGCTGAGTTTCTTGCGGAATGAGCTTGATACGATGGGTATCGTGCGCTGCGCCGATCTCGGACAGATCCGCGACGGGCGCAACATCGAGGTCGCCGGCGTCATCCTCGTGCGGCAGCGGCCCGGCTCGGCGAAAGGCGTCCTGTTCGTGACGATCGAGGACGAGACCGGCATCGCCAACGGTATCCTCTGGCCTGACCGGTTCGATATCTACCGGCGCCAAGTCATGTCGGCCTCGATGATCGCGATGCGCGGTCGGCTTCAGAAGGAAGGCGAGGTCATTCACATCATCTGCGACCGGATTACCGATCATGACGCGATGTTGCGCTCTATCGCGCAGGGCGATGTCTCGATCGCGCCCGGGCGCGGCGACGGCGCACGGAACGGCGGGGGACCGGATTCGCGCGACGCGCCGCTGCGCATCCGCAGCCATGATTTCCACTAGGATATCGAGTAACGAAGACCGACGGATCGAGGAGGGTCAGGTGTCGCATTTCGAGTTCGACTTCAACGAGGACGGCAGCATCAGCGCCATCCATAAGGATGGAAAGCCATATGAAGGCGGCATCAGCCTTGAGTCTCCTAACTCCATAGCGCGGACCTATTTCGAGATCGCGATCCGCGAGCTGGCCGCGATGAAAGCCGAAAACGACCCGGACTATGACGGCGGGGAAAACCGTCGCCGCGGCCTGCAAGCTTTCCTCATGAGCCTCGTCGGGACCGAGGCTTTTCTTAATGTCTACTTCCATGTCGCCGGATTGCAGACGGGCTCTGAAAAGGTCGTCGACCTCGCAACAAACGACAAGACGATCGAGCACAAGCTCGCGCACCTTCCCAACCTCCTGTGGGGCGCGCCGCTGAACGGCTCGAAGAAACTCTGCGGGAAGGTTCGCGAACTCTACAATCTGCGCTCAAACCTCGTTCATCCGAAATACGCTCCTTCCTCGCTCTACATGCAGGGAATGGTGATTGCGGGGGTCTTCGATAATCAGCAAAAGCTGTTCGAAGACCGCGAATTCTGCCGCGAGGCGCTTCGCTGGTGCCTCCTCATCGTGGCGCGAATAGGCGTCCGCGGCAGTCCTACGGATAGCCGCTTCGTCGAATTCTGGACCGGCATCTCCGACACCAACGACACCCTCTCCGCGGCCTTGGGTGTGCCGCCCGACGATCTCTGAAGCTTGACGCCTGCCGGCTGTCCGGAGCGGCCGTCAGTCTGGTGTGATCCCCTGCTGACCACGCTACCTGCCCGCCGGTGACTTCCCCTCCTGTCGCTTCCTGCGGGTCTCGGTTCGCCTTTGCCGTCAACCCCCTAGGCGGGGGTTCGCCCTCGCGTGCCGCTCGGTGACGGCGGCGCCCGGCCCCTCCTTCTGGCGCCATCGGGGATGGTCCCCGGGCATCCAAGGAGACTTCAAATGGCAAGTATCGCAAATCTCACCGTCAAGGACGACGGCAGCTTCGAGGGCACGCTCGCGACCCTGATGGTCACCGCGCCGATCGCGATCGTCCCGAACGGCCGCAAGACGAAGGACAGCGAGCCCGTCATCAACACCGACCGGCGTACCTATCATGTCGAACTGCGCGCGACCGCCGCATCCTACATGGCGTCGGTCTCCTGGACCTATCCCGCCGACGAGCTCATCGCCTTGCAAGTCGCCGAGGCCGAGGCGGCGCGCGCCGCGCCCGTCGCCGGGGCGATCGACCTGGCGGCGCTCAATTTCCGCTACCGGATTGCGGGCGACAAGGTCGATTGGCGCCCGGTCCGCGCCTTCGACGATACGCGCCAGCTCTTCATCGAGTTTGGCGCAGATATCGCATCGGGCGACATGCCGCCGCTGTTCGTCATCGGCAGCAGCGGCGAAGCCGAACTCGTCAACTACCGGGTGCAGGGGCGCTACATGATCGTCGACCGCCTGTTCGAGCGCGGCGAACTTCGCTTAGGCGCCGGGAAACAGGCGCGGACCGTCCTGATCGAGCGTGCGACGCCGCGTCGCCGGGGCCGGTCATGACCGAGCGGCAGGACCATGCCGTGCCGCCCGCCGAAGAGCCGGGCGACGAAAATCGCGCTGCGCAGCCGCCGGCCATCGACGCCTTTCGCCTACGCGGCGAACCGCCGCGGGTTATGCGCCTGTCGCGCAAGACGCTGGCGAGCATCGGTGCGGCCGGGGGAATCGCGATCGGCGGCGCCCTGCTCTGGGCGCTGCAACCCTCAGCGCCCAAGTCGTCCGATAATCTTTATTCTGCCGACACGGCGAACCGCGCCGAGGTCGTGACGGGCGCGCCCGCCGATTATGGAAAGGTGCCGAAGCTCGGGCCGCCGCTTCCTGGCGACCTCGGGCGGCCGATCGTCGCAGCGCAGCGCGATGGCGAAATCGTCCCGGTGCCGCCGATGGGCAGTTCGCCAGCTGGCGCGCGCTCACCGACCGACGACGCGCGCGACCGGGCGCGGCAGGAGCGCGAAGCCGCCACCACCAGTCGTCTCTTTCTTGGCGGAGGGTCAGCGGGTGCAGGCGTGGCCGAGGCGCTGCGCGGATCGATCGAGCCTGCCGTGGCCGCACCGGCGCCGGTAGCCGGTGAGCGGAGTCCGGACGCGGCGCGCCGAGCCTTTCTCGAAGGCGGCGCCGGCAAACCGAACGAAAGTCCCGAACGCATTGGCGGACCCAGCTCGCCCTACATTCTCCAGAGCGGGAGCGTCATCCCGGCTGCGCTGATCACCGGCATCCGCTCCGATCTTCCCGGGCAGGTCACCGCGCAGGTGACGCAAAATGTCTATGACAGCCCGACCGGCCGAACCTTGCTCATTCCGCAGGGCGCGCGGCTCATCGGCGAATATGACAGCGAGATCGCTGCGGGGCAGAAACGCGTATTGCTGGCGTGGGACAGGTTGATCCTGCCCGGCGGCCGCTCGATCCGGCTCGATCGCCAGCCAGGCGCCGATGCCCGCGGCATGGCGGGGCTCGCCGATCGCACGGACAATCATTGGGGATCGATGTTGCGCGCGGCGCTGATCTCGACCTTGCTCGGCGTCGGTGCCGAGCTTGGTTCGGATGGGGATGACGCGATCGTTCGCGCCCTTCGCGATGGGTCACAGGATACGATCAACCAGTCGGGCCGGCGGCTCGTCGAGCGCCAGATGAATGTGCCTCCGACCATCACAATCCGTCCCGGCTTCGCGCTGCACGTCATCGTGACGCGCGATCTGATCCTCGATCCCGATGGAGGAACCGCGCTATGAGCAAGCTCAGGCTTGGCCCGATCGCTGACGATAAGCCCGTGAAGTTATCGGTCGAACTACCGGGCGCGCTTCACCGCGACCTGCTTGCCTATGCCGAGGTGCATGCGAAGGCCACTGGCCTCGCCGAGCCACTGCCGCCTGAAAAAATCGCGGTGCCGATGATCGAACGCTTCATGGCGACCGATCGGGCCTTCGCGTCCGAGCGACGGCGGCGCTAGGGGGGCATCTCGAGCAATACAGGGGGCTGCGAACCGACGAGCCGAATTTGCATACCGGCGGGCTTGACCCTGTAGCCGCTACAGGGTGTATCTGTGCGTCCGACTCGAGACAGCGCGAGAGGAAAACAGTGCCCGACCATCGCTTCGCCTCCGACGCCGTTCAACCGGCCGACGCCGGATTGGATATCACGCGCTCGGCCGTTGCGGTGGAAATGCGATCCTATCGGCACGCGCGCGATACCCGCGATTGGTCTGCGGCATGGCATCACCTCGAGCGCGCTCACATCATTGCCCAGCCGATATTCCGTCTGCATCTCGCCTCGCATGCCGCGATGCTGACATTCGCCATTTCTCGGCGCGACGTCCGGGAAATCCTCGGCCAGTTGCTGCGCATTGCCCTCGTTCCGCTTGGCGCGCTGACCGGTCGCCTCCCGACCGGCAATACCGGCCGCGCTCGCATCAGCGCCTTTGTACCGATGCCGGTGCCCGAGGATTTGCTGCCCTATCTGCCGCCGGACAGGCCATGACCGGCGACTTGCCTGTATCTCGCCGGGCTGCTAACCGGCGGTCGATGCGAAATCGCGCGATCCAGTTCCTGTTGCTCATAGTGGCGCTTATGGCTTGCCCGGATACGCCGGTCATGGCCTATGACGCCGCGCCGATTGGCATCGACGCGCATCAGCATGTGTTTGCGGAGGTCGCCGAAGACGCGGCCCCCGACGACAGCAGCCCTACGAGTGGTGGCGCCGAACTGGTGCACCATCATCACTGCCCCGCGGGATTGGCCGTCGACGCGTCCGACGCGAACGGCAGCTGGTTGCCGAACCGTGACATCCATCTCGCTCGCACGGCCGCGGCGCTCGCTTCGCGCGCGACCGCCCCCCCCACCGAACCTCCCGCCGCCTGATCACTGCTTCGCGCAGGCTTTCGCCTGCGTCGTCACGCATTGATCAGGAGTATTTATGTCGAAATCATTGGGCACCCTGCTGTTTGCAGGGATGCTGACCATGGCAAGCCAGCCGGCGTTCGCCGAACCTGTCTCGCTGTCCGACGCGCTCGCGCGCGGTCAGGATGTCTCCCCTCGAATTGCCAAAGCGAAAGCCGAACTGAAGGCGGCCGAAGGTCGCGCCATGCAGGCGGGCGTACGGCCGAACCCCACCATATCCGCCGAAGTCGAGAATTTTAGCGGCACCGGACCCTATCGAACCTTTGGCCAGACCGAGACCACAGTCGCGGTGTCGCAGCCGTTCGAGCTCGGCGGCAAGAGGCGCGCCCGCAAAGAGGTCGCGGCGGCTGAGCGTGACTTTGCGCAAATCGCGCTCCGCAAGGCCGAGGCCGACCTCGCATATGACATCATCATGTCGCACGCCGAATTGCGCGCGGCCGAAGATCGCGCGAAGCTCGCCGACAGCGTCTATGCCAGGGCGGTCGAACTCGCGCGGATCGCCGAGACGCTGGTCGACGTCGGGCGCGATCCGCCGCTGACCAAGCTGCGCGCCGACGCGCTGCTCGCCGAGGCGAAGGCCGAAAGCCTGCGCGCAAAATCGGAGCTTTTGTCGGCGCGGCAGGAACTGGCGTTGCGCATCGGCAGCGAGGATCCCGAGCTGTCGGCCATCGCTCAGGATATTCCGACGCCGCCCGCCTTGCCGGCCGATGCCCAGAGCCTCGACGAACGTCTCGCGGCCGCCGAGCGCGATGCGGCTTCGGCGCGGGTGCGTCTCGCCCAGGCCGAGGGCGTTCCCGACATCACGGCGTCGGGCGGTGTCCGAAACTTCCGCGAAAGCAAGGACACCGCGTTCATCGTCGGCGTCTCGATCCCGCTTCCGGTGTTCAACCGCAATCGCGGCAATATCTATGCAGCGCGCGCGAGCGGCGAAGCCGCCGAAGCCCAGCTTGCCCAGACGCGCCTCGATACCCGCTTCTCGCGGCGCGACGCCGAGCTGATGCTCTCGGCCGCCACAGAGCGTGTGACGGCCTTGTCGGGCGCCGGACTGTTTCAGGCGAGTGAAGCTGCCCGGGTTGCCGAGATCGGATACCAGCAGGGCAAGTTCACGCTTATCGAGCTGATCGATGCCCAGGAGGCGCTGACCAGCGCCAATCTCAAACTCATTGAAGCCGAACTCGACCGCGCCCGCGCCTTGGCTGCGCTGGGCCGCGCGAACGCGCAATAGGGGACTCACAACATGCAAATCTTCGAAAACAAGAATCGCCTGATGGCCGCTGTGGCGGTCGGGGCACTCATACTTGGCGGCGGCGGCATCCTGATCGGCCGGTCGATGACCGCACCCGTCGCAGCACCCGCTGAGGCGCCTGCCGAGGAAGAAGAGGAAGGCCATGTCGAAGGCCAGATCCTGATGGACGAGGCGCGCGCCAAGGGCGCCGGCATCGTTACCGAAACGATCCAGGCTGGTGGCCTCGGTTCTGAGATTCTCGCGCAGGGTGTCGTTGCGTCGACCCCCGAAGGCGAGGCTGTGCTCACGGCGCGCGCCGATGGGGCGATTACCCGCATAAACCGCCGCCTCGGCGACGAGGTGCGCGCCGGCGAGGCGGTCGCGGTGATGGAAAGCCGCGACGCGGCGGCGATCGCATCCGAGCGCAGCTCGGCGACGGCGCGCCTTGCGCTTGCGCGCTCGACCTATGCCCGCGAAAAGAAGCTGTTCGATGCGCGGATTACGGCGAAGCAGGATCTCGAGGCCGCCGCGGCGGCGCTCGCAGAGGCCGAGTCCGAAGCACGGCGGTCGCAATCAGCAGCCGCCGCCGCCAAGGTATCGGGCGACGGCCGCACGCTGGCGGTGACGAGCCTGATTTCGGGGCGGGTCACCAAGTCGGACGCGAAACTCGGGTCCTATGTGCTCGCGGGCACCGAATTGTTCCGGGTTTCCGATCCCCGCCGCATCCAGATCAATGCCTCGGTGCTCGCCGCAGATGCGCGGCGGATCAAGCCGGGCGATACCGCGGTCATCGAACTGCTGGGCGGCGAGACCGTGAATGCGGTGGTGCGGTCGGCAACCCCGAGCCTCGACGCGGAAAGCAAGACGGCGACAATTGTCCTCGTCCCCGACGGCATCGGCGGCCTGACGCCCGGCCAGGGGCTGCGTGCGCGGATCAAGCCGCGCGGCGCTGCCGGGTCGAGCTTGATCGCGCTGCCCGAGGAAGCGGTGCAAACCGTGGAAGGCCGCGAGGTCGTTTTCGTCAAGACCGCCAAAGGTTTCCAGGCCATGACGGTGGTTACCGGCAAGCGCGGCGGCGGCCGTATCGAGATTGTCGACGGGGTGAAACCGGGCGCGGTCATCGCGACCAAGGGTGCTTTCCTGCTCAAGGCCGAAATCGGCAAGGGCGAGGCGGAGCATTGAGATGATCGAAAAACTTCTCGACGCGTCGATACGCTTTCGCTGGGGTGTGGTCATCCTCACCCTCATCATATCCGCTTATGGCCTTACCCAGCTCCTGAAGCTGCCGATCGATGCCGTTCCGGACATCACCAACAAGCAGGTCCAGATCAACACCGTCGAGCCCAATCTTGGGCCACTCGACATCGAACGGCTCGTTACCTTTCCAGTCGAAACCGCGATGGCGGGAATCCCCGGTCTGGAAAGTTCGCGCTCGATCTCGCGCAACGGTTTCAGCCAGGTCACAGTGATCTTCGAGGATCATACCGACCTCTATTTTGCACGCCAGCAGGTGGCCGAACGGCTCAACCAAGCGAAGGGCACCCTGCCCGACGGCGCCGAACCGCAAATGGGTCCGGTCTCGACCGGGCTCGGCGAAGTGCTGATGTACACGGTCGATTTCGACCGCACGGCCAAAACGCCCAAGATCGCAGGAAAGCCAGGACCTCAGCCCGACGGTTCCTATATTACGCCAACGGGCGAAGTCTTGACCGACGAGGTGGCCAAGCTCGGTTACCTGCGGACGGTGCAAGACTGGGTGATCCGCCCGCAGCTGCGCTCGGTTTCCGGCGTCGCCGGCATTGACTCGATCGGCGGCTATGAAAAGCAGTTCGTCGTCCAGCCCGATGCGACCAAATTGGCAAGCTATGGCATCAGCTTTTCCGAGCTCGCTGAATCTCTCGAACGCGCCAACATCTCGGTCGGCGCCAACTTCGTCGAACGCGGCGGGGAGGCTTTTCTCGTCCGCGCCGATGGCCGCATCCGCACGCTCGACGAGATCGGTCGCGCCACCGTTGCAAGCCGCGGCGGCGTTCCCGTCATGGTTCGTGACGTCGCGACCGTGCAGATCGGCGGCGAGTTGCGGACCGGCTCGGCATCCGAAAACGGGAAGGAGCTGGTCGTCGGCACGGTGTTGATGCTGGCGAACGGCAACAGCCGGATCGTCGCATCGGCCGCAGCCGAACGCTTGAAAGACGTCACGAAATCCATGCCCGCCGGCATCGTCGTCAAACCCGTGCTCGATCGCTCGCAGCTCGTCGACGCGACGATCGGCACCGTCGAGAAGAACCTCGCCGAAGGCGCCTTGCTCGTGGCGGCGGTGCTGTTCTGGCTGCTCGGCAACTTCCGTGCGGCGGTGATCGCCACGCTTGTCATCCCGATCTCGTTTCTGATCATGGGGACGGGCATGAACATTACCGGCACCTCGGGCAATTTGATGAGCCTTGGCGCGCTCGACTTCGGCCTCATCGTCGACGGCTCGATCATCATCATCGAAAACTGCCTCAGGCGACTGGCCGAGAGGCAACATCATGAAGGGCGATTGCTCTCGCTGAGCGAACGTCTGCACGAGGTGTTCGAAGCCTCGCGCGAAATGGTGAAACCGACGATCTACGGGCAGGCGATCATCTTCCTCGTGTTCGTGCCGTTGCTCACCTTCACCGGGGTCGAGGGCAAGACCTTCTCGCCGATGGCGATCACGGTATTGCTGGCTCTGGCCGGTGCGTTCATTGCATCGCTGACCTTCGTCCCCGCGATGGTCGCACTGCTTCTTCGCGGCAAGGTCGCCGAGAAGGAAGTGCGCGCGGTCGCCTGGGTGAAGACCCGGTATGAGCCCGTGCTCAAACGCGTCATCGCGCGGCCCTGGCCGTGGATCGGTGCTGGCGGCGGGACCTTTGCCGCGGCCATCCTCGTGTTCGGCATGCTCGGCAGCGAGTTCATCCCGGTGCTGGGCGAAGGCAATCTCGCGATGCAGGCGCTTCGTATCCCGTCGACATCCTTGAACAAGTCGCAGGCGATGCAGTTGCAGGTGGAAAAGGCGGTGTCCTCGCTTCCCGAGGTGGCCTTCATCTACTCGAAGACGGGTACGGCGGAGGTTGCCAGCGATCCCATGCCGCCGAATGCTTCCGACACCTTCATCATCTTGAAGCCGCGCGATGCATGGCCCGACGGGGTCAAGACCAAGGATGATGTGATCGAGCGGGTCGAGAAGAAGCTCGAACCGCTCGTCGGCAATGCCTTCGAAATCAGCCAGCCGATCCAGCTCAGGTTCAACGAGCTGATTGCCGGCGTGCGCGGCGACATCGCGATCAAGCTCTACGGCGACGATCTCGACGAAATGGGCCGCGCGGCGCAGCAGGTGGCAGCGATCCTGAACACCGTTCCTGGCGCTGCCGACGTCAAGGTCGAACAGACGGCGGGCTTCCCCGTGCTCGATGTCCAGTTCGATCGCGACGCCATCGCGCGCTACGGGCTGACGTTGCAGGATGTCAGCGACACCGTTGCGGCGGCGCTCGGTGGGCGCGAAGCCGGGATCGTGTTCGAAGGCGATCGGCGATACGATATAGTCGTCCGTCTCGACCGCGCCACGCGTGACGATCTCGACGCGGTAGGGGCGCTTCCTGTGCTTCTTCCCGGCGAGGGCGGATCGCGGGCATCGGTGCCGCTCAGCGAACTGGCCAAGTTCGGCTTCTCCGAAGGGTTGAACCAGGTCAGCCGTGAAAACGGCAAGCGGCGTGTCGTGGTGCAAGCCAATGTCCGCGGCAATGACTTGGGCTCCTTCGTCGCCGAGGCGCAGGAGAAGGTGAATGCGCAGGTCAAGCTTCCTACAGGGAGCTTTATCGAATGGGGCGGGCAGTTCGAGAATCTGCAAGCCGCATCGGCGCGGCTGTCGATCGTCATCCCGATCATCTTCGCGGCGATCTTCGGCATCCTGTTCATGGCATTGGGCGGTGTGCGCCAGGCGATCGCGGTCTATTCCGCAATCCCTCTCGCGCTGGCTGGCGGCGTCTTCTCGCTCCTGCTGACCGGGCTGCCCTTCTCGGTATCGGCGGCCGTGGGCTTCATCGTGCTTTCGGGCGTGACGGTGCTCAATGGGCTGGTCGTGATGTCGAGCATCAACCAGCGCATCGACGAAGGCAAACCTGTCGATGTCGCGATCGGCGAGGGCGTCATGGAACGCGTCCGCGCGGTGCTGATGACGGGCATCGTGCCCGCCATCGGCTTCGTACCGATGGCCCTTGCGACCGGGACCGGCGCCGAAGTGCAGAAGCCGCTGGCGATCGTCGTCATCGGCGGGCTGATCACCTCGACCTTGCTGACCTTGTTCGTCCTGCCCGCGATCAGCCATCTGCTGCTTCGCGGCCGGCACAACAAGCATGTTGCCGGCGACTACACCGACGTCACCGCGCTCGGAGAACGGGTGTTCCTGCCCGGTGACGATACGGGCGGCAAACCGGCATGAGCGAGCATCAAGCTCCTCATGCCACGCAGGACGAAACCGATGGCGGCTCACCGCCGCCATCGGCTTTCCCGGGAGGCAGGGTGATGAAGACCTCCATATCGCTGCTTGGACTCTTGCTTGCGGCCTGTTCATCCGGAAAGCCGAGCACCGACGCGGACAGCGCCGGACATGGCGATATGCAGCATGCGGCCGCGGCCACCTCGACGCCGGCGGCCAAGGCGTTCGAGGCGGCGGCCGACAGGATGCACAAGGATATGGCAGTGGTTTTGACGGGCGACGCCGACACCGACTTCATGCGGTCGATGATTCCGCATCATCAGGGCGCGGTGGCGATGGCCAAGGTCGCGCTGCAATATGGCAAAGACCCGGAGGTGCGCGAACTCGCCCGATCGGTCATAGCTGCGCAGGATAAGGAGGTCGCTGTGATGCAAAGCTGGCTGGATCGTCGGGAAAAGGCGATGCCCCAAAACCCGCCGAAGGCGAACTGATATGACTGCGGCTCCCGATCATGCCGATGGGGCGAACGACGCCAAAGGCGCCGGCGAAAGTGGCCACAGCCATGGCACGGGCGCGAGTTCGGGGCGGCTCGCCATCGCGCTCGGCCTTACCTCCACCTTCCTCATCGCGGAACTAGTAGGGGCCTATTGGTTCGGCAGCCTCGCACTGCTGTCCGATGCGGCGCATATGTTTACCGATGCCGCTGCACTGGCGATCGCCCTCGTGGCGGTGAAGGTCGGCCAGAAGCAAGCCGACAAGCAGCGAACCTATGGCTACCGCCGCTTCGAGATTCTCGCTGCGGCCTTCAACGCCGTGCTGCTGTTCGTGGTGGCCGCCTATATCCTCTATGAAGGAGTGTCGCGCTTCGTCGATCCGCAGCCGGTGGAATCGATGGGCATGCTGGTCGTTGCGACCATCGGCCTTATCGTGAACTTCGTTGCGATGCGCTTGCTCGCCGGCGGCGTCGAGAAAAGCCTGAACATGAAGGGCGCCTATCTCGAAGTGTGGGCGGACATGCTCGGATCGATTGGCGTAATCGGCGCTGCGGTGTTGATCTGGCTCACGGGCAAGACCTGGATCGATCCGGTCGTGGCCATCGCCATCGGCCTTTGGGTGCTGCCGCGCACATGGTCGCTCTTGCGCGACACCACGCACATCCTGCTCCAGGGCGTACCCCGTGGCATCGATCTCGACACCGTGCGCGCGGCGATGGGCTCGGTCGATGGCGTGGCGGGCGTTCACGATCTGCACGTCTGGTCGGTCGCTGGCGACGATGCCAGCCTGACCGCCCATATCGTCCTCACGGCGGGCGCCGATCCCGAGGCGCTGCGCGGCGCGGTCGCCGCGATGCTGGGCACGCAGTTCAATATCCAGCACTCGACAATTCAGACCGAGACCGTCGCATGTGGCGATGAGGACGCGATACATGCTTGACCTGGTTGCCGTAACACAACGGGCCCGCCTTCCCCGAATGAGCCGATGTCAGGTGAAACCGATCGCCATGCTGTCAAAAGCTAGCGCAGTTGCCGGGAGCCTGGGAATTATCAGAAAAGGTCCAGCAAATGGTTGGAATATTGAGGATTGAACAATGACGGAAACGGTCAGGCTCGATATCGAACTCCTGCTCCCGGAAGTGCCCGACGAGGCGGACCGCTGTATCGAACGGCTGTCAGGTGAATTGCAGGGCCGGCCGGGCGTCGAAAAGGCGCATGTCGTAGCCGCGCAGGGCGACGCGCCCGCGCAGCTTTGCATCCATTATGATCCCGACATCGTCCCGCTGGAACGGGTGCGCCAGCTCGCCCGAAGCGCCGGGGCGGCGCTGACCGAGCAATATCAGCATCTTCTCTGGACCGACGTCGAGGGGCTCGGACACACGCGGCGCGCTCGCACGGTGAGCGATCGTTTGCGTCAGCTTCCCGGCATCGTCGAGGCGGAGGCGAGCGCGGCGGGCGTGATCCGCGCCGAGTTCCGCACGAGCGATACTTCACTCGACCAGATTCGTCAGGCGCTCGCCGATATGGGCGTCTACCAGAAGAAGACTGTGGGAGCGGCCGAACCGATGCTAGCGAAGCAGAGGCATTCCGAGAAAGACGACCATAGCGGCCATGATCATGGCGAGCATGGCGAGGGCGATCATGGTCATGCCCATGGCGGCATCTTCGGTGCGAACACCGAGCTCTATGTCGCGCTGCTGTGCGGCGTGGTTCTCGGCATCGGTTTTGCGATCGAGAAACTGACCGCACTGCCCGATTGGGTGCCGCTGGGTTTCTATATCGCCGCATATGGTCTCGGCGGCTGGTTCACGCTCCGCGAGGCGATCGAGAATCTGAAGCTCAAGCGGTTCGAAATCGACACGCTGATGCTCGTTGCCGCTGCCGGCGCCGCCGCGCTCGGTGCCTGGGCCGAGGGCGCTTTGCTGCTCTTCCTGTTCAGCTTCGGCCATGCCCTCGAACATTATGCGATGGGCCGCGCCAAGCGCGCGATCGAGGCGCTGGCCGAACTCGCACCCCAATCCGCGCTCGTTCGCCGCGACGGCGAACCACGCGAGGTGCCGGTCGAGGAGCTGCTTGTCGGCGACATCGTCATCGTGAAGCCCAATGAACGACTTCCCGCCGATGGCTTCGTGATCCTCGGCCGGTCGAGCGTCAACCAGGCTCCGGTGACCGGAGAGAGCGTGCCGGTCGACAAGGAGCCGGTCGCCGATGCGAAAGAAGCCGCGTTGCGCGCCGACGCGCTTGAGGCGAAACACCGCGTGTTCGCCGGCACGATCAACGGCGAAGGCGCCATCGAGATCGCGGTGACCCGGCTTTCGACTGACACGACGCTCGCGAAAGTCGTCAAGATGGTCAACGAGGCCGAGACGCAGAAATCCCCGACCCAGCGCTTTACCGACAAGTTCGAGCGGATATTCGTGCCGAGTGTTCTCGGCCTCGTTTTCCTCCTTCTCTTCGCAGGATTCGTCGTCGACGAGCCGTTCCGCGACAGCTTCTACCGGGCCATGGCCGTCCTCGTTGCGGCAAGCCCCTGCGCGCTCGCGATCGCTACCCCGAGCGCCGTGCTCTCCGGGGTCGCGCGGGCCGCGCGCGGCGGCGTCCTCGTCAAAGGCGGCGGGCCGCTCGAAAATCTCGGCTCGCTGACCGCACTGGCGTTCGACAAGACGGGAACGCTTACCGAAGGACGGCCGCGCATCACCGACACGATCCCGGCGACCGGGGTCACCAAGGAAGAGTTGCTTGCCATTGCAGTCGCGGTCGAGAGCCTGAGCGATCATCCGCTTGCGGCCGCCATCGCACGCGATGGCCGGGAGATTTTTCCCGACGCTGCGCTTCCGGTCGCCACCGATCTGAAGAGCCTGACGGGCCGCGGGGTCGAAGCCAAGGTCGACGGCGAAATCGTCAGCATCGGCAAGGCAGAAATGTTCGGGACCGACGGCATCGCACCGCTATCGGCCGAAATGGCGACGGCCATCGCCGGGCTCCGGGAGAAGGGCCGAACGACGATGGTTGTGCGCAAGGGAGCGCGCGATCTCGGGGCGATCGGCCTCATGGATACGCCGCGCGCCGCGGCGCGCGAGACGATCGCGCGTCTCAGCAAGCTCGGCATTCGTCGCATGATCATGATCTCCGGCGACCATCAGAAGGTTGCTGAATCGATCGCTGCCGAAGTCGGTCTCAGCGAGGCATGGGGTGACCTGATGCCCGAGCAAAAGGTCGATGCCATCAAGAAGCTTCGCGCCGAGATGCCCGTGGCGATGGTGGGCGACGGCGTCAACGACGCCCCCGCCATGGCGAGCGCCACCGTTGGCATCGCAATGGGGGCCGCCGGCTCCGACGTCGCGCTCGAGACCGCCGACATCGCGCTGATGGCGGACGACCTGTCGCATCTGCCTTTCGCAATCGGTCTTAGCCGCCGTACCCGCTCGATCATCCGGCAGAATATGGTCGTCAGCCTCGGCGTCGTCGTTGTGCTGGTTCCGGCGACGATCTTCGGCCTCGGGATCGGTCCGGCGGTCGCGGCGCATGAAGGCTCGACCCTCATTGTCGTCGCCAACGCGCTGCGGCTTCTGGCTTATCGAGAATAACTGGGCCGTGGTGGCTAGCCAATATGGGAGGTGAATGTGTTTGAGATTGCGAAGGAGACGCTGCTGCCGCGGTCGCCGGCGCAGCTTTGGGACGTGCTGGCGAACTTCGACCAATATGAGCGCTGGAATCCCTATGTCCGGCCCAAAGGTCTCGCCGAACGCGGAGCGGAGGTCGAATATTCCTTCCGGATGAATCCGGCCAATCCGCGCTTTTGGCGCGTGACGGCAACCGTGTCCGAATGCGAGCCGGGTGCGCACCTCGCGTTCGACGTTAAGCTCAGCCGGCTGCTGCTCTCGATCGAGGAACATTTCCGAATAGAGCCCGCGCCGGAAGGGGCGCGGTTGGTTCACACCATCAGCTGCAAGGGCCTGATCGCGCGGCTCAGCCTGCCCAAGACGCGCCGAAATTTTGAAGTTCTTCTCAGCGAAACCGACCGCTTCCTGACCCAATATCTCGATCGGCCTCGACCCAAACCGGCAGCGAAAGTCATTCGCGCGAAGAAGGGGCGACGGCCGTGAGCATGATCATCCGCGAAAGGCGCGCGACGGGTCATGCCCCATGGCTTGCCCTTCTCGGGGCGTGGCTTGTTGCGCTGTCGGCAAGCCTCGGGGCGATTTTTATTGGGGAAGTGATGGGGCAGGCCCCCTGTGTTTTGTGCTGGTTCCAGCGAGCTTTTATGTTTCCGTTGGCGATCATCCTGGCCATTGCCGCGTTCCGGTCCGACCGAGGCGTTATCGCTTATGCCGCGCCGCTCGCTGCGATCGGCTGGGTCGTCGCCTTATACCATCTTCTCCTCTATCTCGGCGTCGTGTCTCAAGCGCTACAGCCCTGCGGCGCCGGACCATCGTGCGCCGAGGGCGCCATGTCTCTCTTTGGCAGCCTTCCCATACCGCTGCTGTCGCTCGGCGCCTTCACCGCCATCATCCTTTTCCTCATGTTTTGCTATCGGAACTCGAAATCATGAAAAGACAATCCGCTGTCGTCCTGATGGGCCTGATCGCCGCCGGGGCGTTCGCGGTCGGCGTCACTTTATACAGCGCGTCAGTCGCAGGCGAGCCGGCGCCGATTGTGGCGGCAGCCTTGCCCGCCGAGACCTTTGTCCGGCCTCACTCGCCCGTGATCGGACCCAAGAAGGCGCCCGTCACGATCGTCGAATTCTTCGATCCGTCATGTGAAGCGTGCCGCGCATTCTATCCCGCGGTGAAGCAGATCCTCGCCACCTATCCGAAGGATGTCCGCCTTGTCATGCGTTACCTCCCGCTTCATCCCGGATCGGCGGAAGCGATCGTCATTCTTGAGGCGGCGCGCCAGCAGGGGGTTTTGGAGCCCGTGATGGAGGCGGTTCTCAAGGCCCAGCCGTCATGGCACGATGGCCAGATGGACGGCGCCTGGGCGGCTGCAAAGGCGGCCGGCCTCGATGTCGAGAAAGCGAAGGCGATGCCAACCGATATTGCACGCGCGAATATGGAGGCCGATATCGCCGACGCGAACACGCTCCGCATCAAGGGAACGCCCACCTTCTTCGTCAACGGGAAGCCCTTGGCAGAATTCGGTCCCGAGCCGCTCTACGCACAGGTCCGTGCCGAAGTAGAAGCGAGCAAACGCTAAACTGATCGGAAGGGACATGGCGGTGACGGACGCGCGCAATTGGCCCGGCACTCTCGAGATCGGCGAATTTTCGGCTCGCTGGCGTGGTGCGGTTGGCGATTCGGTGACCCATAGTCATTTCGCCGCACAGGCCGTCTTCGCTGCGCCATCGGCCAGTGTCGAGCATGCGGGCACCGTCGTCGAAACGCCGGCCCTCCTGATCGAACCCAATGTTCCGCATCGCCTTGGCCCCTGCGCCCTGGCGGACCTCTATTTCGTCGAACCGACAAGGCACGCGGTGCTTCCCGAGCTCGTTGCAGCGATTTCGGCCGGGCCCTATCGGCTCGTTTCGCAACCTTCGGGTATCGCCTTCTGGGAGGGCTGGCTGGCGAAGGAAGAGCCGGCGCCGCGCGATCGCCGGCTGATCGATGCCATGTGGCTGCTCGACAGTCAGCTCGAGACTGGTCCTGTTCGTCTCGCAGCGCTCGCCGGCGCCGCAGGCCTTTCGCCCGATCGCTTCCGGCATCTCTTCGTCGAGCAGCTTGGCATCCCGCTTCGCCGTTATATTCTCTGGCGCAGGATGCGCCTTGCGGCACAGCGGCTTGCGGCCGGGGAGAATGTGACAGAGGCGGCGCACGGCGGCGGCTTTTCTGACGCTGCGCATTTTGCGCGAACGATCAAACATATGTTCGGCGTCAATGCGAGCCAGCTGTTCGCGGCCTAGGCCTGGCGTCTCAGCAATTAGCGCGACGTAGCCGCTTCGTTCAAGCCCGTCCGCCGCGTGCGCGCTAGCGTGTCGGCATGACCCAGACCAATGCGCAAGAGCAGGACTATGTCCCGCCGCTCGGACGACACGAACTCACCGACCAATATGATCGGGCGATCGCCCTCATGACACGCGAAAAGCGTTGGCGCTCGGAACTCATACGCCGCGTCCCGCCGACAAGCGATGCGCGGATCGTCGATATTGGTTGCGGAACAGGCACGCTCGCTATCGCCATCAAGCAGGCCTTCCCCGACGCCGAAGTCATCGGGATCGACCCCGACCCTCCGGCGCTCGACCTCGCCCGCGGCAAGGCCGAGGCGGCCGGGGTCGCGGTGCAATGGGAACAGGCGATGGGCGACCGGGCCGATGCTATAGTGGGAAGCTGCGACGTCATCGTCTCGAGCCTCGTCTTCCACCAATGCGCCATCGAAACCAAGCAAGCGATTGCGCACGCCATGTATCGGGCCCTTACCCCGGGCGGCCTGATGCTGGTCGCCGACTATGGCCTGCAGCGAAACCTGCTCATGCGGACATTATTCCGGCAGGTGCAGTTGCTCGATGGCTTCGACATGACCGAGCCCAACGCCAAGGGCTGCATGCCCGGCATCTTCGAAGCGGCGGGGTTCGCCGGCGTGACCGAGGCAAAGGTCATTCAAACCCCGAGCGGGTCGATTTCGATTTATGAAGGGCGCAAGGGCTAAGTTTTGATCAGGCGATCCGCCATCCGATCGGCCGGGTCGTGGCGCAGGCAGGTGTGCCATCTTTGCCCGTTCCACTGACCGTTATTTCGATGATACCGCCCCGTAGCGCACGATCCAGAAGCTCCTGCTCCATGTCATGGATGTCGATCTTCATCCGGCGCGTCCAAGGGGAGGCTTCGTCCCCGGCCGATTGTCCGATGCAGATATAGACAAACCGTCTTTCGGCACCTTCGCGTCGTACATGCTCGCCAAGGAATTTCGGTCCAGGGGCGATGCGGACTGGAAAATCGAACGACAGGGATTCGCCGGCGGCCGAACATTTTGCATCGATCGGTTGATTATCCTTCGTTTGAAGGCTGTGTGTCACGCCAACGACGGGCCGATCGATGACGATCCGCATCGCGATCGTAGCTTCATTTGCGTGCCCCATGCCTGTTTGTAATCCTTTGCCGCCCGGTGAATGCGACAAGCCGTCGCCCGTCAACCCCGTCGTTCCTACCTCATTTCTTCATTCATTGCAGCGGATGCGCGCGCGGTGGCTACGCGGCTTCTGCGTCCCGCGATCCTGCGCCAAGCGCGTCGAGCAGCGGGCATCCCGGCTCCAAACCGGCGTCGCAGGCACGCACCGAATCCGCCAGCACGCGTTCCATTCTCTCAAGGTCCGCGATCCGTTCGCGCACGTCCTTCAGATGCGACGCCGCGAGGTCGCGGACGTCGGCACAGCGGCTCTCGCCGCCATTTGCGAGTCCGAGCAGCGCGCGCACTTCGTCCAAGGTGAAGCCCAGTTCCCGCGCGCGTCGCACGAAGCCGAGGCGAGCAACATCTTCGCGTGCGTAGCTGCGAAAACGGCCCCGACGAGAGGGCGTCGGCAAGAGGCCAATTCGCTCATAATAGCGGATCGTCTCGATGTTGCAGCCGGTGCGGCGCGAGAGTTCGCCGATCTGGATCGCGCCGCTCGCAGCCATCGCAAAAATACCTCTTGAATCTATAGTTACTACAGATGGTAGAGCGCTCCGATGCCCCTCGCAAGGAGTCTCCCATGATCGACCCGCCAAATCAGCCCAAGGGGATCGCTACCGCCACCGTAACTCTGGCGGGTCTCGCCGCCGCGTTCGGCGTAGCTGCCTGTTGCGCGCTGCCTTTTCTCTTCGCGTCGGTCGGCATCGGTGCGGCGTGGCTTGGCGGCGTGGCCATCGTGGCGGCTCCATATCGAACGCCCTTGCTCGTCATCGGCGCCTTGTGCCTCATTGTCGGTGCCATGTTGCTGACGCGGCAGCAGCTAATTGCCGCGCGCTGCGGCCCCGGCGGCCTGTGCACGCCGCGCTGGATGCGCATTCTCACATTTTTTGGCCTGCTTCTCGGCGCGGCGCTGCTTTGGGCGGGTTACACCTATGTCTGACGCGGCGATCCAACTGCTTTCGACCCTGACTTGTCCGAAATGCGGTCACCAGTCGACCGAGACCATGCCGACCAACGCGTGCCAATATTTCTACGATTGCCGCGGCTGCGGTGCGGTTCTCAAGCCCAAGCCTGGCGACTGCTGCGTCTATTGTTCCTACGGCGATATCCCTTGCCCGCCGATTCAGGAGAGCGGCGACAAAACCTGCTGCGGGTGAGACTGTCGATGGCAGCTTGCCGATTGCCAAGCGCCGATTTCCGGTTGATAGCCACGCTCCGATCGGTCAATGCAAATCATTCTCAATAAAGGCAGCTGGCGTGGCGATTTTCTCCAAAAGCGTTTCCTTCGCGTTGATGCGTGCCCTGGGCAGGGGGGCGCTTGCTTTCCTGCTGATGACGCTGGTCGCTCTCCAGCCAGCGCGCGCGAGCGAGCCAGAGGTTCAGACCATTTGGCGGCTGCTTGACTATGTCGCGGTGGATTATCCGGGTGCGGTGTCCGGCGGCAAGGTCGTCAGTCCGGCGGAATATGCCGAGATGACCGAATTCGCAGCGCAGGTCGAAACGCGCTTGAAACGCCTGCCGCAGAAGACCGCCAAGCCAAATTTGGTGGCCCAAGCCGCAACCTTGCGCCAATCGATCGCAGCGAAATCCGCACCGGCGACCATCGAGGTGCAGTCGCGGCAGCTCGCCGGGGCCTTGCTTGCAAGCTATCCCGTTCCGCTCGCGCCGCGCTCGGCTCCCGACCTGGCGCGCGGCGCGAAGCTCTATGCGGAAAACTGCGCCATGTGTCACGGCGCGACCGGCGCCGGAAACGGCCCGGGCGCCGCGGGTCTCGATCCGCCCCCGATCGCCTTCACCGACGCGGCGCGCGCACGCGAACGCAGCCTGTTCGCGCTCTATCAGGTGATTTCGCAGGGGCTCGAGGGGACGTCGATGGCGAGCTTCGAAGCCCTCCCCGACAGCGACCGCTGGGCCCTGTCCTTTTACGTCGGAAGCCTCGCGTTTCCGGAATCGTCGCAATCGCAGGGCCGACAGACGTGGGAAAAGGACGCGCGCGTTCGTGCCGCCATCCCCGATCTTGCGACTCTCGTCGGCAAGACTCCCGCGGATATCGCCCGTGAACTGGGCGACGGCAAGGCCGGGCCGCTGACTTCATATCTGCGCCGCCAGCCCGAAGCCGTCGTTGCGAAACCGGCCGGCTCGCTGATGCTCTCGCGCCAGCGCCTCGACGCGAGCCTGAAAGCCTATGCGGCCGGCGACCGTGGCGCCGCGTCCGACTTGGCACTATCCGCCTATCTCGATGGTTTCGAGCCCGTCGAGCCGGTGCTTGCGGCCCGCGATCCTGACCTCATGGCGAAGATCGAGATGGCGATGGGGAATTTGCGCTCGGCGATAGGAAAGGGTCGCCCGCTTGCGGAGGTGAAGGCGGCGAATGCCGAAGTGGCCCGCCTGTTCGTCGAAGCCGAGGCGGCCCTCGCGCCCGAACAGGCAAGCGCCTCGTCGAGCTTTCTCGGCGCATTCGGAGTCCTGCTACGCGAAGGCCTTGAGGCGCTGCTGATCGTCATCGCCATGATGGCTTTTCTTCGCAAAACCGGGCGAACCGACGTGATGGGCTATGTCCATGGCGGCTGGGTGTCGGCGCTTGCAGCGGGCGCGGCGACCTGGTTCGTCGCCACCTATTTCATCGGAATCAGCGGGGCATCGCGCGAACTCACCGAAGGCTTTGGCTCGCTCTTCGCCGCGATCATCCTGATCTCGGTCGGTATCTGGATGCACGGCAAAAGCAATGCCGAGGCCTGGCAGCGTTATATCAAGGAGAAGATCTCCGCTGCCCTGTCGCGCCGGTCGGCGTGGTTCCTCTTCGGTCTAACCTTCCTCGTTGTCTATCGCGAGGTCTTCGAGACCATCCTCTTTTACGCCGCCATATGGGCGCAGGGAAATGGCGGTGCCATGCTCGCAGGAGCGGCGACGGCGGCCATTCTGCTGGGCTTGATTGCGTGGGCCATGCTGCGCTTCAGCGCGCGCTTGCCGATCACGCAATTCTTCTCATGGAGTGCGGCCCTGATCGCAGTGCTGGCGATCGTCCTGGCCGGCAAGGGCATCGGCGGGCTGCAGGAAGCGGGCCTGCTCGGCGTCACGCCGCTGGCAGAGTTTCCGCGATTCCCGCTACTGGGGGTGTACCCGACGGTTCAGACGCTTCTCGCACAATTGGCGGCCGCGATCGTCCTGGCCGCGGGTTTCTGGTTCAACCGGGCGAGGGCGCCGCACGCGGCCTAGCGGCGCCCCGCAAGAAACCGCGTGATTGCAGGCATGGAAAAGGGCGGGTTTCCGTCCTGCGCTACTGTGCGGTCTGTCCCGGCTTGTGCGAAGAAATCTCACCAAGCGCGTCCCGGATGATATCATAGGCCGAATGGAGGAAGAGCAGCGCGATGACACCGGCGACCAGAAGGTCAGGCCAGGCTTCGCCCGTCACGGCAACGAGACCCGCGGCGACAATAACCGCAACATTGGCGAGGGCATCGTTTCTTGAAAACAGCCAGATCGCGCGCGCGGTCGCATCGCCTTCGTTGCGGAAGCGGCTGAGCACCAGCGCCGCCGAGATGTTGACGAGCAACGCGACCACACCAATGCCGCCCATGAGGTCCGCCTCGGGGGGGATGGCGTGGAAAGACCGCCAGATCGCTGATGCAATAACGCCGAGGCCGAGAAGTGCGAGAAAACAACCCTGGACGAGCGCCGTTCGGCTGCGCGCCACCGCTGTCCAACCGAGCGCGATCAGCCCGATGAGAGTGATCGACCCGTCGCCGATGAAATCGAGCGAGTCGGCCTTGAGTGCCTGCGACCGCGCGAGGAAGCCGCCCGCTAGTTCGATGACGCCGAAGCCGAGGTTGAGGATGACGACGATCCAGAGCGCGCGCCGGTAGGCGGGATCGACGCCCGCGCGCTTTTCGTCGGCTTCGCAGCCACAATCGCTCATGTCGTCCGTCCTTTGCCGTTGCGAGTCGGACAGCTATATGCACCCTCTAGCAACTATAGGGTCAAGCGATGAAAATCGGCGAACTGGCGCGTGCGACCGACACGAAGGTCGAGACCATCCGATATTATGAGGGAGCGGGCCTGCTGGCGCCGCCGGCACGGACGGACGGCAATTATCGCTCCTATGGAACCGACGAGCTGTTGCGGCTGTCCTTCATCCGGCGCGCGCGCGACCTCGGTTTTTCATTGGACGAGGTTCGTGAGCTTCTCGCGCTCGCCGATGACCGCGACCAGCCCTGCGGCGCCGTCGATGCGGTCGCTAGCAGCCATCTCGCGACGATCGAGCGCAAGATCGCCGACCTCTCCCAGATGCGCGACGAACTCGCACGCGTCATCGGCGGTTGCCGTTTGGGAAAGGTCGGCGACTGCAAGATCATTCAGACCCTCGAGCCGTTGCGCGGCGCGTCGCGCAGATGACGCGCTACGCGGAGCCCGGGCCGCAACCGCGATCAGGAAGCGGGTAACGCCTCGATCCGCGTGATGCGCCCCGTGGCGCCGTTCCAGTCGAGTTCGAAAGCGACGCGGTCGCCAACCTTCAGGCCTTTGAGCAAATCTGCCGAGGCCTCGAACCCCATCGACATCGGCGGCCATTTCAGCGCGGTGATTTCGCCATGATCGAGCGTGACGAGACCCTTGGCCTCGTCGATTGCGGTGATCTTTCCTTCGCCCTTGCCATGCTGGACCGCGGAAGCCGGGGCGACCGCCGCAGCATCCTTCGGAGCGCTGGCTTGCTGCTTGTCGGCTTCGGGGCTGCAGGCGGTCGCGGCGATCAGCAGCAAGACGCCGCCGGTCAGAATGCGCATCGATTTCATATTCATTCTCCTTGTTTTCATGTCACGTCTTCGGGGTTTTCAACGGTTGTCGATCAGGCCAGCGCCGGCGCATCAACAGATAGGCGGCGGGGATGATGAACATCGAGAGCAGGGGCGCGGTGATCATCCCGCCGATCATCGGCGCGGCGATCCGGCTCATCACCTCGGAGCCCGTTCCGGTGCCGACGAGGATCGGGAACAGCCCCGCCAATATGACCGCAACGGTCATTGCCTTGGGCCGGACCCGGAGGAGCGCCCCGTCGCGGACCGCGTCCTCGATCGAGCCGTCGCCGCGCGCCGCGAGCGCCTGCTTGAGATAGATGAGCATGACGACGCCGAACTCGGCGGCGACCCCCGCGAGCGCGATGAACCCGACCGCGCTCGCGACCGACTGGTTGTAACCGAGCAGATAAAGCAGCCAAAGCCCGCCGGTGAGCGCGAAGGGTAGCGTCGCCATGATGAGCAGCGCCTCGTCCCAGCGGCGGAAGGTCAGGTAGAGCAGGACGAGGATGATCGCGAGCGTGACCGGCACGACGATCTTCATCCGCTCGGCCGCGCGGACGAGGAATTCGAACTGGCCCGTGTAGGAGATGCTGATGCCCGGCGGCAATTCGACATCGCGCGCGACCGCCTGCTGGATATCGCGCACCAATGTCTGGAGGTCGCGGTCGCGGCCATCGACATAGATCCAGGTCACTGGCCGCGCATTCTCGCTGCGAAGCATCGGAGGGCCGTCGCTGATCCGCACTCTTGCCACGGTGCCGAGGGTGATCTGCTGGCGCGATGGCGTGAGTATGGGAAGAGTCTCCAGCTTGCCGAGGCTGTCGCGGAGCTCGCGCGGATAGCGCACGCTGATCGGATAGCGCGCAAGCCCCTCGACGGTCTGCCCGATCGTCTCGCCGCCGATGACGCCGCCGACGATGGATTGCACATCGGCGACATTGAGACCGTAACGCGCGGCGGCGGCGCGATCGATGTCGACGTCGATATAGCGCCCGCCGGTCAGCCGCTCGGCGAGCGCCGAGGCGACGCCCGGGACCTTGCGGACGACCTCCTCGATCCGCTTCGCGGTGCGGTCGATCTCGGCGACGTCCGATCCCGCGACCTTGATGCCGACCGGGCTCTTGATCCCGGTCGCCAGCATGTCGATGCGGTTGCGGATCGGCGGGATCCAGAAATTGGCGAGGCCGGGGACCTTCACGCGCGCATCCAGCTCGGCGACCAGCTTGTCGGGCGTCATGCCCGGGCGCCATTGATCGCGCGGCTTGAAGCGGATCGTCGTCTCGAACATCTCGAGCGGGGCGGGATCGGTCGCGGTGTCCGCGCGTCCGGCCTTGCCGAAGACGCTCTCGACCTCGGGCACGGTCTTGATGAGTCGGTCGGTCTGCTGGAGCAGGCTCGACGCCTTGGCGGCCGAGATGCCGGGAAGCGCCGAGGGCATGTAGAGGAGATCGCCCTCGTCGAGCTGCGGCATAAATTCGCCACCGAGCTGGGTCAGCGGCCACAGGCTGCTCGCGAAGATCAGTCCCGCGATGGCCAGCGCCCTTCCGGGACGACGGAGAACCCAGTCGAGCGCGGGTCGATAGGCGTGCGTCAGCCAGCGATTGACGGGATTGGCCTGTTCGCTGGGTATCCGTCCGCGGATGAGCCAGCCCATGAGAACCGGGACGAGCGTGATCGACAGGATCGCCGCCGCCGCCATGGCATAGGTCTTGGTGAAGGCGAGCGGCCCGAAGAGTTTCCCTTCCTGACCCTGCAGCGTGAAGATTGGCAGGAAGGAAAAGGTGATGATGAGGAGGCTCAGGAACAGAGCCGGCCCGACCTCGGCGGCGGCGTCGGTGATGACACGCCAACGCTCCTGCCCGGCGAGCTGCTCGCCGGGATGATCCCTTTCCCAATGTTCGATATGCTTGTGGGCATTTTCGATCATCACGACCGCCGCGTCGACCATCGCCCCGACCGCGATCGCGATGCCGCCGAGCGACAGGATGTTGGCGTTGAGACCTTGGAATCGCATGACGATGAAGGCGATCAATATGCCGAGCGGCAGCGTGAGGATCGCAACCAGCGCCGAGCGCGCGTGCCACAGGAACAGTGCGCAGACGACCGCGACGATGATGAATTCCTCGACGAGCTTCGAGGTGAGGTTGTCGACCGCGCGGTCGATCAGGCCCGACCGGTCATAGGTGGTGACGATCTCCACACCTGGCGGCAGGCCGCGCTTCAGCTCGGCGAGCTTGGCGCGCACCCCCTCGATCACCTCGCGGGCATTCTGGCCCTGCCGCATCACGATCACGCCGCCTGAGACTTCGCCTTCGCCATTGAGTTCGGCGATCCCGCGCCGCATGTCGGGGCCGATCTGGACGATCGCGACATCACCGATCGTCACCGGAATGCCGCCCGCTGTGGTGCGGAGCGGCACGGCGCGAAAATCGTCGAGACTTTTGAGGTAGCCGCCGGCGCGAACGATATATTCCGCTTCGGCCATTTCGACCGTCCCGCCGCCGCTCTCCTGATTGGCGCGCTTGAGCGCGTCGGTCACATCCTGCGCGGTGACCCCGAACGCGGCGAGCTTCTGCGGTTCGACGAGGATCTGATATTGCCGCACCATGCCGCCGATGCTCGCGACCTCGGCGACGCCGGGCACCGCCTTGAGCTCGAAGCGCAGGAACCAGTCCTGCAGGCTGCGCAGCTCGGCGAGATCGTGGCGCCCGCTCTTGTCGACAAGCGCATATTCATAGATCCAGCCGACGCCGGTGGCGTCAGGGCCAAGCGACGCCTTCGCCCCTTCGGGAAGGCGGCTCTGCACCTGGCTCAGATATTCGAGTACCCGGCTGCGCGCCCAATAGAGGTCGGTGCCGTCCTCGAAGAGGACATAGACGAAGCTGTCGCCGACGAAGCTGTAGCCGCGCACGACGCGTGCGCCGGGAACCGAAAGCATCGTCGTCGTGATCGGATAGGTGACCTGGTCCTCGACGATGCGCGGCGCCTGGCCGGGATAGGTGGTGCGGATGATGACCTGGACGTCGGAAAGATCGGGGAGGGCGTCGACCGGCGTGGTGCGGACGGCAGCGATCCCGATCAGCGTCAGGATCAGCGCCGCCGCGACGACCAGCCCGCGCGCGGCCACCGATGCGCGAATGATCCGTTCGATCATTTCGCATCCTCCAGCGGCCGGACGGCGATGCCGGTCAGGCTCGCTTCGGAATCGAGGAGGAACTGACCCGAGGCAACGACCTTCTCGCCCGCGACAAGGCCGCGCAATATCTCGGTCTTGCCGCCGCCCTCGCGCCCGGTCTGGACTTCGGCAGGATGATAGCGCCCGTCGCCCGTCTCGAGCATGACGATGCTGCGCGTGCCGGTGCGGATGACCGCTTCGCTCGGCACAAGCAGCGCGGGGCTCGCATCGCCGCCCAGTGCGACGCTCGCGAACATGCCCGGGCGCAGGCGCCCGCCGCGGTTGGCAAGCTCGACGCGCACGGTCAGCGTCCGGCTGTCCGCTGCCGCCGTTGGCAGAATGGCCACGACGCGGCCGCCGAAAGCCTCGCCCGGAAAGGCGGTGAGCTTGGCGGTCGCGCGCTGGCCGACCTGCACCGCGCCCGATTGTGCTTCGGGGAGCGCGGCATTCAGCCAGACCGTTCCGAGGCCCGAGATTTCGGCGAGGGTTTGGCCTTCGGCCAAGGTCACGCCGGCGCGCGCACCCAGCGTTTGGACGACGCCACCGATCGGCGCGCGCACCGTCACCGTGCCGCTGGTGCGTCCGCTGCGATCGACCTGCGCGATTACCGCTTCGGGCATCCCCATCAGGCGAAGGCGCTGCCGGGCGGCAGCGGTGAGGTCGGGTCTGCCGAGCCGTTTGACGCTCAGATATTCGGTCTGCGCGCTGCCCCATTCGGGCAATTGCAGGTCCGCGATCGGCGCACCGGCGCGGATCACGTCGCCCGGCGCGAGCCGGTAGACGCGTTCGACGAAACCGCCCGAGCGCGCCTGGACGATCGCGACGTCACGCTGGTTGAAATCCACCGTGCCATTTACGTCGAAGGTTGCAGCGAGACTGCCCATTTCAGCCGCGACCACCCTTATTCCGAGGCTTTGCCGCGCCGCGGGGTCGACCGATATGCCGGGGGCCGTGGCGCCGCCGCCTTCATCGGCATATTTGGGCTCGAGCTGCATATCCATGAAAGGCGACTTGCCGGGCTTGTCGAACTTCTGGTTCGGAAACATCGGGTCGTAGTAATAGAGGATCTTGCGCGCGTTGCTCGTCGCTCCGGTCGGCGCTTCGCCCTGGCCGCGCTGCCCGATCCAATAGCCGCCGCCGCCCGCAATCAGCACAGCCGCCAAAATCCCGGTGCGCCACCGCGCCGCTGAAGTTGCATCGGTCATTGCCCCGTCTCCCCATAGATATAATTGATCCGGATCGCGTCGCGCGCCACCTCGGCTTCGCGCGCCAGCGCATCGACTTCGGCTTCCGCCAACGCGAGCGTCGACAGCAGCGCGGCTCCGAGATCGAGTTTTCCGGCGGCGTAACTCGCGAGGTCGAGTTCGGCGCGCTTCTTCGCGAGCGGCACCAGCCGCGACCGCGCATTGCCCAGCTGCTCGTGATGCATGCGATGATCGGCCAGATCAGCGTCGAGTGCCGCCGCGATGTCGCGCTTGGCCGCCTCGCGGTCGAGACGCGCGCGCGTCGCTTCGCTGGCGCGGGCCGCGATCTTGGGGTCCTGCCGCTTCTTCGAGAAGAAGGGGAGGTCGATGGTGACGCCGAGCGTGACAAGATCGCCATAATTGGGCTCGCGCCGCCCATAGGCCGCATTGACGCTCCAGTCGGGCCGCTTGTCGGCACGGGCGAGGCCGGTCTCGGCATCGGCCGCGAGGGCGCGGGCGTCGAGCGCGCGGAGCCGCGGCAAGCTGTCGATGCGCGCGCGCAGAAGCGATGCATCGACCATGGGCGGCGGCGGGTCACCCGCGGTATCAGCGGCCCGGTCGCCGGTGTAGCGCCCAAGCTGCGCGCGGGCGCGGGCGATCTCGGCGGCGAGGGTGCTGCGGCGGTCGCTGACCGCGGCGCGCAGCTGTTCGGGTTCGAGCGCCTGCGCCGGACGCGCCGCGCCGCTCGCAAGGCGCGCGGTGACTGTTGCTTGCAAATCTTCAAGACCGGCATCGAGCAGGTCGAGTTCTTTCAGGCGCTTCTTCGCATAGAAGAGGTCGACCCAGGCGAGCGCGGTCGCCAGCCGGACGTCCTGCGCGGTGACCGCTTCATCGGCCCGCGCAATCCCGATGTCGGCTTGCGCGCGCGTTGCGCGCGCCCGGCGCTTGGCGGGATTGGGAAAGTCCTGACTGATGCCGATGACCTGCATCGTGAAATCGTCGCGATTGAATCGCCCCGCGTCGGGACCGGTGACCGGGAAATCCTTGATCGCAAGGTCGAGTTTCGGATCGGGCAGCCGGTCGGCCGCGATCGCCGAAGACTCGGCCGCGTCGATCCCCGCTTCGCGTCCCCGCAGTTCCGGCGCCTGCGTCTCCGCCAGGCGGACCGCGGCGTCGAGCGTCATCGGCTCGGCATGGAGCGCGGACGATATCGGGATCAGCATCGCTGCTGCTAGGAATATGCGCATATGTCCCCCTCGAGAGATGATGAGCTTATGCCCCCCGGCCCGCAGGCCGGGGGACGGGACCGTCAGCCCTTGGCGGGTGATGAATGCAGTCCGTGCATGGCCTTCATGCAGTCGGCCGCGTCGGCCTTCATCATGTCGCAGTCGCAATTGGCCATCTGTGCGGTCTTGTCTTTGACCCAGACGCGCTCGCGCGGCGCGATGCCCGACTTGTTCGGGCCAGGAACCTGACGGAACTGCCATTCATAATGGCCGCCTGCCGCCTCCTGGGCGAAGGACGGGGCCGTGGTGATAGCCGCAAGCGCTGCGGCCGTCGCAAATATCATCTTCATGGTGAATATCCTCGGTTGAAATGCAGGAGGATGGGCGGCGAAACCAGTCGCCGCGCATCGCGCGTTTCAGCCGGGGAATAGAGGCGGTTCGGGCTCGGGACCGAGGGTGCGACCAAAAAGTCGCGTGATCGGGAGCTGGTCGACCGGTCCCGCTCGGTGGTCGAACGTCGCGATCGACGCCGCCGGCGTGGCCACCGCAAGCGGCAGGGCGCAGCCCATCTTCGCGATGCAGTCGAGTGTCAGGCCCTGACACGGTTTGTCGGGGTCGGATTTGTCGACCCTCATCATTTCCGCGCATTCGTCGCTCATGGCGGGCGCCGCGATCACGGTGTCGGCCATGGCAATGGCAGGCGCCGACGCGAACGCGACTTCCTGAGCGAGAAGGCCCAGCATGGCTCCGAACAGGAGCAGGAAGGAAAGCCAGCGTTTCACGGGTCGATGCATGATCCTAGTCGAAAGCCGCGTCAATTCGAAATTGGGGAGGCGGAGCTGCACTGCAATTCGCCGGCAGCCCCGCCCCGGTTACACCCGAACCGGCCTACCGCTGCCCCATCACCATGGCGGCGGGCGCGAGCAGCATCCACACGGCCATCGCGATCATCATCAGATTCTCGGTCAGCGATATGAAGCCGAGCGGAACGTTGCTGTCGCCGCCGACGCACGCGCATTTGAGCTCGCGCTTGTCGATATAGACCGCCTTGAACACCGAAACGGCGCCGATGGTCCCGATGAAGAGCGCGACCGGGATCGAAATCCAGCTGAGCGCGCCCGAAATCATCAAGATGCCGGCAAGGGCCTCGGCGAAGGGATAGATGGTGGCATAGGGAACCCAGCGCTTTGCGAGAAGGTCATAGTTCAGAAACATGCTCGAGAAGCTCTCGATGTCGCGCAGCTTCAGAAAGGCCAGCAGCGCCATGCTGAAGCCGATGAACCACTCGGCGGCGCGGACGGTAAACGGCGTGCCCGCCACAGCCTGGCTCGCTGCCAGCGCCATCAGGGCGGTGATCGAAAATAGCGCGATGATCGGCGTGTAGGTGAGCGCCTTGGGATCTCGAACCTTTAGACCCAAATGGCGCCGCAAATCGTCGTGACCGCCGATGCGCTCGCCTTCGATGAAAGTCTGCGGCGTCGTCGCGACGCCATGCTTCGCCTTAAAGGCATCGGTTTCCTCGCGCGTCCTCAGCCAGACGTCTTCGACCTCATAGCCCCGGCTGCGCAAGAGATGTAGGGCCTTCAAGCCATAGGGACAGATATGATGCTCCATCACCATGCGGTAGATCGTCGCGCGAGGCCGTCCGACCGCCTGTGCGCCGGGCGCGGATTGCCTGCTTCGAGCGTCTTGGAGCTGGGTATTCATGATTCTACCTTTCTTGATTCCCTTATGCTCCCTCTCATATAGGTTGCGTACCATAGTACGGAGTCAAGGCCTTGCGTGACATGACCATCGGACAGCTTGCAAAACGCGCGAGCGTGAATGTCGAGACCATTCGCTTCTACCAGCGCAAGGGCCTCCTTCCGGTTCCCGGCCGGCGTGAAGGAGGCGGCATGCAAGGAAGCGTGCGCCGCTATGATGAGGCCGTGTTCGGGCGCCTGCGTTTCATCAAGTCGGCGCAGGCGGCAGGATTTACGCTCGCCGAGATCGGCGAACTGCTCGAGCTCGATTCCTCCACCGATCGGACCCGCGCGCGCGCGCTTGCCGACGCGCGCATCACCGCCATCGAGAAAACGATTGCCGAACTCGATGCGGCGCGGCGCGCGCTTGTCGGCCTGTCGCGCCAATGCGCCGCCGCCGATACGGTCCACTGCCCGATCATTTCGGCCTTCGAGCAGGTCTAATCGGTTCGGGCTGAGCTGCACCGCTTTCAGGACCCCTTACGCCTTGGGCTTGCGCGAGGAGCTGTGCAGGCTGAGGATCCGCCACTTGCCGTCGGTCCATTTGAGGACGCTCGTCGCCACACCATCGCGTTTGACCATTTCGCCGTTCAAGAGCACGATCGTGTAGGAATAGGTCTCGGTCGCGATGGCCACATCGCCTTCGCCCCGCACCGACAGCTTGTAGTTCTGAAAGGCGAAGGACTTGAACGCTTTCAGTTCAGGCGCGAGGTGATGGTCGCGATAATGGACGAAATTTCCCTCGACGCCGCCGGACTCGAAAATCTGGGCGTCGGGCGCGAACAGTGCTTCGACGCCCGCCAGGTCGCGGCTCTCGATCGCCTGCTTATATTGCGCCAGCGTCGCGCTCGCGGCCTGATAGTCCGGGGCTGCCGCCGCGTGCGCGGGAACGGCCAGGACCAACGCGAGCCCGATCGCCGCCTGCTTGAAACCTCTCATCATTCTTCTCCCATTTGCGTGCCGGCCGACGTCCAAGGCCGCGACGACGCTTCACTCAGATTTTCACGAATCGCAGCCGCAGCGAATTGGCGATGACGCTGACCGAGGAGAGCGCCATCGCGGCAGCGGCGATGATCGGCGATAGAAGAAGTCCGAACAGCGGGTAGAGCGCGCCCGCTGCGATCGGGATGCCCGCAACATTATAGGCGAAGGCAAAGAAGAGATTCTGCCGGATATTCGACATCGTCGCATGGCTGAGGTGCCGCGCCCGAACGATGCCGAGAAGATCGCCGCGCAGCAACGTGACGCCCGCGCTTTCGATCGCGACGTCGGTTCCCGAGCCCATCGCAATGCCGACATCGGCGGCGGCGAGCGCGGGCGCGTCGTTGACCCCGTCCCCCGCCATGGCGACGATCCGGCCTTCTGCGCGGAGCCGCTGGACGACGGCGCTCTTCTGGTCCGGCAGGACATCGGCCTCGACATCGGCAATACCGAGGCGCCGCGCGATCGCCTCGGCGGTGACGCGATTGTCGCCGGTCAGCATGATGACCCTTATGCCCGCGGCGCGCAGGGCAGAGAGGGCTTCGCTTGTCGTTGCCTTGACGGGATCGGCAATCGCGATGACGCCGGCCGCTTGGCCGTTGACGGCGATATAGATCGCGGTCGCGCCCTCGGCGCGAAGACGGTCGGCCGCCGCGGCAAGCCCGGCGAGGTCAACGTCATATTCTTCAAGAAAGGCAGCATTGCCGAGGACAATCGCCTTCTCTTCGACCGAGCCGACGATCCCTTTGCCCACCGGCTGATCGACCCCTGAAGGCTCGACGAGCGCGAGACCCCGCTCCTCGGCCGCCTTGACGATCGCGAGCGCAAGAGGATGCTCGCTGCTGCGCTCGAGGCTGGCTGCGATCGCGAGCAGGTCATTTTCGTCGAACCCATCTGCGACTTCGATGGCAACGACCGAGGGCTTGCCCTCGGTAAGGGTCCCCGTCTTGTCGACGACGAGCGTATCGACCTTTTCCATTCGTTCGAGCGCTTCGGCATTCTTGATCAGCACCCCGGCTTCGGCGCCGCGTCCGACGCCAACCATGATCGACATTGGCGTTGCGAGGCCGAGCGCACAGGGACAGGCGATGATCAGCACCGAGACGGCCGCAATCAGGCCATAGGCCATCGCGGGCGCCGGTCCGAGAAGCGACCAGACGATAAACGCAGCAACAGCAACGGCGATGACGCCGGGAACGAACCAGCCAGAAACGGTGTCGGCGAGGCGCTGGATCGGCGCCCGGCTGCGCTGCGCGTCGGCAACCATTTGCACGATGCGGGCGAGCATCGTGTCGCGGCCGACCTTCTCGCTGCGCATCAGCAGCCCGCCCGTCTGATTGATCGTTCCCCCGATCAGCGCGGCGCCGGCCTCCTTTGTGACGGGCATCGATTCGCCCGTGACCAGCGACTCATCGACCGTGCCGCGGCCTTCGACCACGATGCCGTCGACCGGGACCTTCTCGCCCGGACGGATGCGCAGCACATCACCGACCGCGACATCCTCAAGTGCGACTTCCTCGTCGCTCCCGTCGCCGCGCACCCGCCTCGCAAGCTTGGGCGTCAAGTCGAGAAGTGCGCGGATTGCGCCGCTTGTCGTCTCGCGCGCCCTGAGCTCGAGCACCTGTCCCAGCAGGACAAGCACCGTGATAACGGCTGCCGCTTCGAAATAGACCGCGACCGAACCGTCGGCGGCGCGAAACGCACCGGGGAATATCCCGGGCAGGAGGGCCGCGACCATGCTGTAGGCCCAGGCTACGCCCGTCCCCATCGCAATGAGGGTGAACATGTTGAGGCTCTTGTTTCGGACCGAGAGCCATGCCCGCTCGAAGAAGGGCCAGCCCGCCCACAGAACGACGGGCGTCGCCAGCAACATCTGAATCCAGTTGCTCGTCGAGCGGTCTACATATTGATGAAGGCCGGTCAGATGGCCGCCCATCTCGAGCGCGAGCACCGGAAGGGCGAGCAGGAGCCCGATCCAGAAACGACGTCGCATGTCGCGATATTCTTCGCTCGGCCCCGCGACCGCTTCGGGCATGACGCGTTCGAGCGCCATGCCGCAGATCGGGCAGCTTCCGGGGCCGGAGCGCCGGATCTCCGGGTGCATCGGGCAGGTCCAGATCGCGCCCTCGGGGGCAATCGCCGGTGCCGCTTCCCGCGTTGCCGCGTAGCGCTCGGGGTCGGCCTCGAATTTGGCAAGGCAGCCCGCACTGCAGAAATAATGGTCCAAGCCCGCGTGGGTCGCGCGATGCGACGTTGTTGCGGGATTCACCGTCATGCCGCAAACCGGATCGACCGTTGCGTTATCCTCGACCGCCGCGTGATGATCTTCCTGCATGGCTTCGTCTCCTGTCGCTCATTCGTGCCGGACCCGGGCAACGGGCACCGCGGATTTGCCCGACGGTGAACCGCGCGGATCGCGGCGGAAGAATCGGGCCGCTACCTCTGATACGCAGCCAGAAGGCCAGGCCCTCGCGCTTTTGCTCATACGCCTCAGGCCATGGGTTTGCGCGCAGACATGATCGAAATTGCGCCCGTCAACGTCTTCAACGCCGGCTCCTCGCATAAAGTCTCAAATCCCGCTTCGCCGATGAGCGCCGGTAGACAGCCATCGGCCGTCCAGCTGCTGGATCGTCAGCCGGAACAGGATCCGCATCAGGCGGCTGCGCTGCTCGCCATAATCCGCGATATAAAGTTGCCCGCCAGGTGCGAGGCAAAGCCAGGCCTCGCGGAGCAGGCGGGCCTTTTCGGCGAGGCCGACCTGATGAAGAACGAGGCAGATTGTGACTTTGGTCGGCATCGGCCAGCCGACGATGCTCGCGGCCGTGAAGAATCCGACGCGAAAGTCCGGCTGGGGCGAGAGCCGGGCTGTCTTCTCGCGTGCGATTCGGGTGGCAGCATCGTCTGGATCGATCCCGAGATAGCGCGCGCCTCCGCCGCGCCGCGCGATCGCCAACGCGAGATTGCCGGTGCCCGAACCCACATCGAGAATGATGTCGTCGGGCGCCGGCGCCATAAGCTCGACCAGCCGGCCGCGCCACCGGCGCTCGCGCGTCGTGATCGCGACGCCGGCGTCGTAGAAAGGCGTGAGGAAATGATAGCCGGCCGCAGGCGTAAATCTTGGGTTCCTGTCCTGCGAATCTGACATCGCTCGTGCTTTCCTCCTGCCACCCGGACCCCGTCAATCGGCAAAGGGTTCCAATGTTCCGAACCATGCGACCAGCGCGAGAATGGCAAGTCCCGCGGACGCTTCGAGCACGAGGCTGCGGCGCATCGCCGACACGGCGAGACTCGAATCGGCGCCTATTTCGTCGGGGCTGGCGACCGATGCCTGCAACGCCGGCGTAAGTCGCCAGCGGTTGACCGCGGCGAGGGCGAGCATCGCGGCGAAAAGGATGAGCTTGGCGACGAGAAGCTGACCATAAGGCGAGACGATCGATCGCCCGACATTCTCGACTCCGATGATAATCTGGCTGTTCACCAGTCCGGTCGCGGCGATCACGAGCACGCACAGCGTCCCGACGCGCGCGAACTGGTCGAGGCTTCGCGCGGCAAGCGCGAGCCTTTCCGTCCCAGGTGGGTCGCCGGGGCGAAGGAGCAGCAGAAAGGCGGCAATCGCACCGAACCAGACGGCTGCGGCAATCATATGGATCGCGTCATTGGCGCGATGCACGGTGCCGACGATACCTTCGGACGCGCCGGCGTGGCCCGACCAGACCAATGTTGCCAGCCCGGCCGAGCCGGCGACGCTCAGGACCGATGCCGCAGCGACGGGATTGCGGCCAAGCCAGAAGCTCGCCGCCCCGGCGACCAGCAGCGCGAACATGCGCACAAGCCATGCGGTGCCGACGTCGGTCTCCCGGACCATCGTCAGAAACATCTCGGGGTCGATAGCGAGGACCCCGACGCCCTGCATGCTCGCGGTCAACAACGCCATGCCGGCAAAGGACAGGATCAGGCCCGAGACGCAGAGCCCAAACTGCGGGCGCCCGAAGAGCGCTCCGACGCCTGACGTCCGTTCGTCGGATCCGAGCGCATAAAGTGAGAAAGCGGCAAGCCCCGCAATAAGCATCAGGTTCGCGAACAGCGCGAACCTGACACCCATCAGCAGGAGATCTGCCACCTTCTTTTTACTTCACGGTGAAGCTGAATTCGCTACCCATGCGGTGCGTGTCGGCGCCCGCAGCCGACCATTTGACCTTATAGGTGCCGGGAACGAGCGCGCGCTTGACCATCAGCATCATCGATTTGCCGCCCTTGCCCATCATGGACGTGGTGGGGATCTTCATCGGAGCGTGATTGGCCATGCCGGGCATCCCGGTCATCACCAGTTCGGCCTTCACCGTCGAGGCGATAACCTTCTCGTTGAACTGCAAATTGACCGAAGTCACCTTCGAAACCGTTGAATTCGCGGCCGGCGTCGAGCCGACGAGCTTGGTGTGGGCGCTTGCGACGCCCGGCACGAGAAGCAGCGCTACGGCCGCGGTGACAGAGGGGAGAAACGACTTGAACATTAAAACCTCCAATTGCGGGTCTGTCCTGCTAATACGCAAACCAGCCGCGCGGCCCTCACAAATTGGTTTCGCGTTGTTGGATTATTTCTGAGGGGTGATGGGATCATGCGCGTATGATCTATGGATGGACTGGCAGGAAAGGCCGATGGACGAACTCCGGATTTTGAATGAAGCGAAGGTGCCGAGCGCACTGGACACGCTCGACGAGCGTGTCCTCGTCGCGCTGTCGGCACGGCTGCGCGAGGCGTCGGCGATGCGGCGCATGATGGCGCTCGCCGCTTTCGTCTCGCTCGGCGGCGGTTTCTTCGTCGGCAGCGCCATCGTTCCGCCGGCCGTGGCCGCGAGCCCGATCACGCCGCTCATTCCGGCCAGCCCGCTGGCCCCCTCGACCCTCCTGGATTCGCGATGATGACGTCGTCGCGCCGTTTGCTGCTTTTCGGTCTGGTCGCTTTCATCGCCGCGCTCGCCGGTGTGCTCGCCGGGCGGCTCATCGTCGAGACACCGCGCGCAAGCGAGACCGAGCTGCACGCTTTGCTGCATCGGGAGCTGAAACTCTCGTCCGCGCAGCAGGTAAAGATCGACCGGATCGAGGCGAAATTCGCCGAGCGGCGCGATGCGCTCGAGCTCGATATGCGCGCCGCCAATATCCGGCTCGCGCAGGCGATCGAAGCCGAGCATGGCTATGGACCCCGCGTCACCGAGGCGATCGACGAGACCCACCGCGTGATGGGCGAATTGCAGAAGGAAACGCTCCAGCATCTGTTCGCGATGCGCGTCGTTCTTGATCGCGACCAGGCCGCGATGTTCGACAAGAGCGTGGTCAAGGCGCTGACCGCCGATGCGCGGTGAGCCTCGATCTCGCGCAATGTAGCGATCGCGAGCTCGCCGCACTTGCCCGGGCAGGACAGCAGCAGGCCTATCGGGAATTTCTCAGTCGCTACAAGGCGCCCGTGTTTCGCCTGATCCGCAACAATATCGGCGACCCCGACGAGGCGATGGACCTGACGCAGGAAAGCTTTGTCGCGGGCTTTGGGGCGCTTGGCCGCTATGACGCCGACCGGCCCTTCCAGGTCTGGATATCCCGTATCGCGCTCAACAAATGCCGCGACTGGGCGCGGCGGCGTGCGGTTCGGTCTTTTTTCTCTCGCGCCCTGCCCCTCGAAAGCGCGCACGATGTCGCGAGTGAAGGCCCCGCGCCCGACGCCGAGGCGGCAGACCGCACCGAACTGGAGCGCGTTCGCGCCGCCATGTCCCGCCTAGCGCCCAATCTGCGCGAGGTCCTCATCCTTCGCGGCGTTGAGGATCTAAGCCAGTTGGAAACCGCCGAGCTGCTGCAAGTCAGCGAAAAGACCGTGGAGACGCGGCTTCACCGGGCCCGTGCGAAATTGAAGGCTCTGCTGGGCGAAACGACCACCCACGCGGCGGAGTAAACGCAGCGCGGGACATTTGGCGATTTTCGCCTGCGAGGGTGAGGGGCGGACGATCGTGCCGCGTATGACTAAAGAGACAAGGCAACATCCGGGAATTTTATGCAGATAGACAGGCGTCGTTTCGTGACGGGTGCATTGGGCGGCGGGACAGTGGCCGCGCTGGCGCCCTGGTTTCCGGCGTGGGCCCAATCGGTGTCGCCAGGCATCGTCGCGCCGCTGCCGACGGTGTCGGGCAATGACATCACCCTTCGTATCGCGCGCCAGACGATGCGGATCGACGGCAAGGTCAGCCGAGCGATCGGGATCAACGGGACGGTGCCCGCGCCGCTCGTTCGCCTGAAGGAAGGCCAGACCGCGCGCCTCACGGTCGTCAACGATCTCGACGAGGACAGCTCGATCCATTGGCATGGCCTAATCCTGCCGTTCCAGATGGATGGCGTCCCGGGCGTCAGCTTCCCCGGCATCAAGCCGCGCTCAAACTTCGTTTACGAATTCCCCGTCGTCCAGTCGGGGACCTATTGGTATCACAGCCATTCGGGACTGCAGGAGCAGCTTGGCCATTATGGCCCGATCGTCATCGATCCCGCAGGTCCCGATCCGATCGGCTTTGACCGCGAGCATGTCGTCGTCCTGTCCGACCACAGCCAATTGTCTCCCGAGGCGATCTTCCGCAAGTTGAAGGTCAACCCCGGCCATTTCAACATGCAGCGACAGACGCTTTCCGGTCTCCTGGCCGGCAAGGACCAATCACTGAAGGAACGCATCGAATGGGGCAAGATGCGCATGGATCCGACCGACGTCGCCGATGTCAACGGATCGACCTATAGCTTCCTCGTCAACGGCCATGGCCCGCGCGACAATTGGACCGCGCTCTTCAATCCCGGCGAGCGGGTGCGGCTGCGGATCATCAACGCCTCGGCGATGACGATCTTCAACGTGCGCATTCCGGGCCTCAGGCTGACCGTCGTGCAGGCCGACGGGCTCAACGTCGTCCCAACCGAAATCGACGAGTTCCAGATCGCCGTTGCGGAAACTTACGATGTCATTGTCACGCCGGTCGAGGACCGCGCCTATACGCTTGTCGCCGAAGCCAACGACCGCTCGGGCATGGGGCGTGCGACGCTTGCGCCGCGCGCCGGCATGGCCGCCGACGTCCCGCCGCTGCGCGAACGCCCGCTCGCGACCATGAAGGACATGGGGATGGGCGACATGGACATGTCAGGCGGTTCCATGGCGGGAATGGACCATTCGGGCGGTGGCGCCACGGGGGCCATGCCAATGCCCGCAAGCGATCCTGCCTGCTCGCCCGAACATGCCAAGATGGGCCATTGCACGCCCGCGGCCGAAGGCGGCGCGATGGCGGGGATGGATCATGGATCGGGTGGCGGAATGCAGCACAGCATGCGCGATTTCGACGTCGCCCCGCAGGTCAAACGCGACCCGAGTGTCCAGACCATCTCGCCGATGCCGGTCGATCGCATGGGCGAGCCGGGGCAGGGGCTCGAAAATGTCGGGCACAAGGTGCTCACCTATCATGATCTGGTGGCGCTCGAGCGCAATCCCGATGTGCGCGCCGCCGAACGCTCGCTCGACATTCATCTGACCGGCAATATGGAGCGGTTCATGTGGTCGTTCGATGGCGTCAAGATGTCCGACCATCATGAGCCGATCCCCTTCATCGAGGGTGAGCGGGTGCGGATCAACCTCATCAACGATTCGATGATGAGCCATCCCATCCACCTCCATGGCCATTTCTTCGAACTGGTCACGGGCAAGGGCGATCGCTCGCCGCGCAAGCATACGGTTCTCGTTCAGCCCGGAGGCACCGCCAGCTTCGATTTCACCGCCGACGCGCTCGGTGACTGGGCGTTCCACTGTCATATGCTCTACCATATGCACGCCGGGATGATGCGCGTCGTCAGCGTCCGTCCGAAGGGAGACGCGGCATGACCCGCGCTTCGCTTTTCCTCGCCGGCACCGCCGCGCTCGCTTTCGCCGTTCCCGCCACCGCGCAGTCGATGGATCATTCGTCGATGCCGGGCATGACCATGCCGGCCGAGCCGAAGAAGCCAGCTGCCAAGCCGCAGCCGGCTCCGCCGCCGCAATCCGAACCCGCGCCGATGCCCGAGATGGATCATGGCGGCATGGATATGAAACCCAAGGATGCAAGTTGCGCTCCCGAGCATGCGGCGATGGGCCATTGCACGCCCGAGGCAAAGTCTTCGGACAACGGCTCGAGCGCGGAAATGCCGGACATGGGCGCGATGGACCAAGGCACGGTGGCCCCGGCCGATCCCGACTGTCCGCCCGAACATGCCAAGATGGGCCATTGCACGCCGAAGGACGCGTCGATGGAACCGATGGAAGGCATGGCCGGAATGGGCGGGGCGAGCGGCACCGACTTGCCTCCGGGCGATGCCGCCGCGCCGGCGCCGCCCAGCGACTGGTATGCCGACCGCATCTATCCCAAGGCCGAAATGGAGCATTCGCGCCATGCGATGATGGAAGAAAATGGCGCGCAGAAAATCGCCTTCATCAGTTTCAACCTCGCCGAATATCAGGCGCGCAAAGGGCATGACGGCTTTCGCTGGGACGGCGAAGCCTGGTATGGTGGCGATATCAATCGGCTCACCGTCAAAAGCGAAGGCGAGGGGGTTTTTGGCGAGGGCATCGAAGGCACCGAGACGCAATTGCTCTACAGCCGTGCCGTCGGCCCCTATTTCAACGCCCAGGCCGGCATTCGGCAGGATCTCGGACCCGGTCCCGATCGCACCTATGCGACAGTGGGCTTCGAGGGGCTCGCGCCCTATTGGTTCGAGGTCGAGGGCGCCCTGTTCTTGTCGAACAAGGGCGATCTGCACGGCCGGCTTGAAGGCTATTATGACCAGCGCATCACCCAGAAACTGATCCTCCAGCCGATAGCCGAGCTGAATTTCGCGTTACAAGATGTTCCCGAAATCGGGGTCGGGTCCGGCTTGTCCGACGTGGAGCTCGGGCTGCGCCTGCGTTACGAAATCGTCAAGGAATTCGCCCCCTATGTCGGAGTCGAATGGGAACGCAAGGTCGGCGATACGGCCCGTTTCACGCGGGCCGCAGGGGAAGACCCAAGCAGCGTCAGCCTGGTCGCAGGGGTGCGGGTCTGGTTCTAACTCGCGGCGGGGCAACAGATAGGAGAATTGCCGTGAAGTCAGCTTATCGAAGCCTCGCCTGGCAAACGCTCGTCGGCGCCGTTATCATGTATCTCGTCATGTTCGTGATGATTGATCGTCTGTCGAGCTTCTACAACAATCTCAACATGGCCTATATGACGCTCATGATGGTGGCGCCGATGGTCGTCCTGATGATCATCGCCATGCCCGACATGTTTCCTGACAAGCGCCGAAACATCCTCCTTTTGGGCGGAGCGGCGCTCGCCTTCTTTGGCAGCTTCGGGCTCATTCGCACGCAGACCACGATCGGCGACCAGGCCTTCCTGCGGTCGATGATCCCGCATCATTCGGGCGCTGTCCTCATGTGCGAGCAAGCCCGCCTCTCGGACCCCGAGGTGCTTGAATTGTGCCGCGGCATCATTGCGGGCCAAAAGGCAGAGATCGACCAGATGAAGCGAATATTGGACCGAAAATGACGCCGACCTCAAATTACAGCCGGCGAAGCCTTCTTGGCTTGTTCGCCGTTGCAGGCGGTGCCGCGCTTGTTGGATGCGATCGGCGGCCTGCTGCCGGAACGGATACGGCGGGGGCCGCTTTGCCGGCAAGCAGCGGCGGGAGCCAGGCGATGCTCGTTTACCGCGACCCCGAATGCGGCTGCTGCGAGGCGTGGGCCGATATCGCACGCAAGGCTGGCTATAACGTGACTGTCGAGAGTCGCGCTGACATGGCCGCAGTGAAGGAACGCTATGGCGCTCCGCCCGACCTGGCGTCGTGCCACACCGCGATCGTTGCCGGCTATGCGATCGAAGGTCATGTGCCGATGCCGCATGTCGCAAAGCTGCTCCGTGACAAGCCGCGCAACATCCGGGGGATCGCCGTTCCCGGCATGCCGCGGGGCTCGCCGGGCATGGAAATGCCCGATGGGAGCCAGGACGCTTTCGATGTGATGGCGTTCGACATGCAGGGCAAGGCGTCGATCTTTTCCGCTTAGGGCGGGGCCAATTTGGGGCGCCGAGGCGCGACATCAAAAAAAAGTCATTTTCCGGTGAGGGGTAGATGCTTCGGGTGCGTATTATACTCACCGGCTATGGGTCGTGTATCTTCATCTAAGATATTGATCTTTAAGACAATTTTCTGTTGACCTGTATATACATTTGATGCTCTCTCCGGTGCATAACGCAACCAGAAGGGGGTTTCGCCATGAAGTTCAGGACAGTTTTGCTTGCCGGCGCTGCGGTTTTTGCGGGCGTTTCGGCGCCAGCCCTCGCTCAAAGCGAGTCGGCACCCGAGGCCGGAGCGGATAGCGCGAGCAGCGGCAGCGATATCGTGGTGACCGGGTCGCGTATCCGCCGGCAGGATCTCGCGGGCGTTGGGCCGGCGACGGTCGTTTCGGCCGAGCAGATCGAGAACACCGGGGTCGTGAATATCGAGACGGTGCTGCAGCGCCTCCCCGCCAATGCGGGCTTCGCGGGCAACCAGACTTCGGCCTACTGGACTGGCAACGGCTACGGCACCGCGCAGGTCAATCTGCGTGGTCTCGGCATCAAGCGCACCCTCGTGCTGCTCAACGGCCGCCGCCTCGTCGCCGGCGGCACGGGCGCGAACTCGTCGCCCGACCTCAACATGATCCCGGTCGTCGCGCTCGCGCGCACCGACGTCCTCAAGGACGGCGCGTCGGCGATCTATGGCGCCGATGCGATGGCGGGCGTCGTCAACCTCGTCACCCGGACCGACTATGAAGGTCTTGGGATCAGCGCGCGGCAGGGGATCACCGAAAAGGGTGATGGCTCGGATTTCACCGCAGACCTGATCTGGGGCATGCGCAACGACCGCGGCGGTTTCATGGCCGCGGTAACCTACCAGAAGACCAGCGCCGTAAACATGGCGACCCGCGCGCCCTGTTCGCTGGCCGAAACCACCCCCGGCACACTTGGCTGCGTCAACAGCGCATCGACGATCGGCGGACGCGCGGTGCTGCCGAACGGCCAGCAAATCAACTTCAACCAGGTGCTCGGCGGCAACGGAAATTTCTTCGAGCCCTACAGCGCGGCGAAGCATAATTTCAATTCGGCCCCGTTCCTCAACGCCGTCAGCCCCGTCGAGCGCGTCAGCACCGCCTTCTTCGCCGACTATGACCTGACCGACAATATCGAGGCGTTCGGCGAATTCCTTTACACGTTCCGCAAGTCGAACCAGATCGCGACGCCCGGCACGCTGCGCAACCTGTCGATCGCGGCGAGCAACCCCACCAACCCGACCGGCCAGAATATCGTCCTCATCCAGCGCCGCCTCGCCGAACCGGGTGCGCGCCAGTTCTTTCAGGAAACCGATACCTGGCAGGGCACCTTTGGACTGCGCGGCAAGCTGTCGAACGACTGGGGCTGGGAAGTCGCGGGCAGCTTCGGCCGCAATACCGCGGTCGACGGGTCGACCAACATCGCCAATCTCGAGCGCGTCGCCAACACGCTCGACACCAGCAAATGTAGCCTGGCCGCGGGCGCTTCGATTCCGTGCGCCGATTATCTCGGCTTCGGCGATCTGACGCCCGAGGTTCTCGATTATATCCTCTTCACCTCGCGCGACCGAGGCGGCAACGAGCTCGCGACGTTCACGGCCGATCTCAACGGCGATCTGTTCAAGCTGCCTGCGGGGCCCGTCTCCTTCGCGGCGGGTGTCGTCTATCGCAAGGAAAAGGGCTGGCGCGATCCCGATCCGCTGACGGTGCTCGGGATTGCCAACACCAACCAGCAGGACCCAATCTCCGGAACGAGCACCGCGAAGGAGGCCTATCTCGAACTGTCGGTGCCGATCCTTGCCGATGCGCCCTTCTTCCAGGCGCTGACGGCGGGCGGCGCGGTGCGCTATTCGGACTATGACCTGTTCGGCAGCGACTGGAACTATAAGGCGAGCCTCGACTGGGTCATCAACGACAGCTTCCGCCTGCGCGGCACCTATGGCACCGGCTTCCGAATTCCCAACGTCCCCGAACTGTTCGGCGGCGTGTCCGAAGGCAATTTGACCACGACCGATCCGTGCTCGCGCTATGCGACGAGCGGCAATGCGACGCTGATCGCCAATTGTCAGGCGTCGGGCGTGCCAGCGAACTATGTCCAATTGGGTACGACGATCCTGACGACAGTGGGCGGCAACGAGAATCTGAAGCCCGAAAGCTCGACGACCTGGACCGTCGGCACCGTGATCTCGCCGAAGGGGCTCATTCCGGGCCTGTCGCTCACCGCCGACTGGTTCGACATCAAGATCAAAGATGCGATCCGCGCCATTCCCGGTTCGACCAAGCTCGGTATCTGCTATGCGAGCCAGAATCTCTCGCATCCCTTCTGCGAAGATTTCACGCGCAGTCCGCTGACAGGCGAGGTCACCTTCCTGTCCGCCCAGCCGATCAACACCGGCCGCGAGGAAATGAACGGGCTCGACCTCGGACTCGTCTATAATAACAACATCGGCAGCGTGAATGTCTCGTTCGACGTCAACCTGACCTATCTCAACAAATATGTCGTGCTGCCCTTCCCGGGCGGCGCACCGATCGATTTCGACGGCTTCATCGGCGGCGGCAACGGCGGTTATCCGAAATGGCGCGGCTATGGTGTGCTGACCGCCGAGAAGGACGGCGTCAGCGCGACCTGGTCGACCCAGTGGATCGGCAAGGCGACCGACTTCAACGCGGCACCGGGTGACATCGGCTACAGCACCCCCAACGTCTTCTATCACAATCTCCAGGTTGCGTTCGAGATCGACGAGAAGACGCGTTTCCAGGTCGGCGTCGACAATCTCTTCGACCGCAAGGCGCCCTACATCCAGAGCTTTACCGATGCGAACACCGACACGATGACCTATGACCTGCTTGGGCGCCGCTTCTATGTCGGCTTCCGGACGGCATTCTGAGGCTATCGTCATGGCTATCCGCTGGCCGTTGCTTGTACGGCGAACGCATAAATGGTTGGCCCTGGTGGTCGGCGTCCAGGCTTTGCTCTGGACGCTGACGGGCTTTTATATGGTGGTTGTCCACATCGACACCATTCACGGCGACCATCTGGTACACGCTCCCGCGGCCCGGCCGTTCGACCTGTCGGGTCTGGCGCCGCCGTCGAAAATCGTCGCGGCCGCTCCCGGGGCTTCAGAAATTCGCTTGCAGCGATTTGCCGAGGCGCCCGTCTGGCGGGCCGAAACCCCCGACGGACCGCGGTTGTTCGATGCCCGCACGGGCGCGCCGCTGCCTGCTCTGACCGAGTCCCAGGTCCGCGAGCAGGCGCGGCGCATCTACACCGGCGACGGCCAGATCGTGTCTGTGCGGTTGCTGACCAAGGCGCCGCAGGAAATGCAGTCGCGCAAGCCGCCCTATTGGCAGGTCGAATTCACCGGCTGGAACCGCCCGACGCTCTATCTGTCGCCGCAGACGGGCGAGCTGGTTTCGCGCCGCCATGCACTCTGGCGCGTCTTCGACTTTGCCTGGATGCTCCACATCATGGATTATGACGAGCGGACCGACGTCAACAACCCGCTGCTCCGCGTCGCGACCTGGAGCGCCTTTGCCATGGCGTTGACCGGCGCCTGGCTGCTGATCTGGTCCTTCAAGCGCCGAAAGAAGAAGACGGCATGAAACGCATCCGGCTGACGCCGCTCTTTTTCCGCCGCATCCACAAATGGGTTGGGCTTATCCTCGGACTCCAGTTCCTGCTCTGGGCCTTGAGCGGCTCGGTCATGGCGCTCCTCGACAAGGACAAGGTCGGCGGACACGGCGGCGGGATGTCGCATGCGCATCCTTTGCCGGCCGGCGAATATTTCGACGTCGCCGCCTTGCCGCGCGGCGAACCTGTCACGGGAGTTCTCTTGCGCGATCTCGGCGCCCGGCCGGTCTACGAGCTTCGTACCACCAAGGGCATCCGCCTCGTTGATGCCACCACCGGTAAGGACATGCGCGTCGATGAGGGCATGGCGCGCGAGGTCGCGTCGATGATGAACGAAGCGCCGATCCAGAGGGTCAGCATACTCGCCAAGGCGAACCTCGAAGCGCGCGATCATGACGGGGCGATGTGGCGCGTCGACTTTGCCGACGCGGAGAACAGCAGCGCTTATGTCTCGCTTGATACGGCGCGCTTCCTCGTGATGCGCGGCGATACCTGGCGGACATGGGACTTTTTCTGGATGCTTCACAATATGGATTATGTGAACCGGAAGAGCTTCAATCACCCGCTGATCATCTTCGTCGCCTTTGGCGCGCTATGGCTTTCCGGGACCGGCTTCTATCTGCTCTTCAAAAGCTTCAGCCGCGCCGATTTCCGCTGGTTGCGTCGGCGCCGCAAGCCTGTGGTGACCCGCAGCACAGCCTGACGACCGGTAGTCAATCGTCGATCGAAAAGGCGGCCGAGAGTTCGAAGCGCGAGCCGGGATGCGTCAGCCAGGCGTGGCTGACGAGGCGTGAGTGGCTCCACGTCCGGCGCGTCATCCGCAGCACCGGTTCGGCATCCGACAGCCCCAGCATGCCGTGCGTTCGCGCATCGGGCATCTCCGCGCGGACGCGGTGCTCGACCCGTTCGAGCGGCGCGGTTTGTGTCAGATACTCGTTCGGCGTCGTCTGCGTGAAGTCCATCTTTCCATAGTCGGGGGCAGCCGACGCGAGCACAAAGCGCTCTTCGAGCTGGATCGGGAATTCCGCTTCGTGATGGACGATGATCGAGTGGAACAATTTCGTTCCGACCGGCACTTCCAAAAGCGCCGCCATTTCGGCATTGGCCCGGATCTCGTCATTCTGCACGACACGGGCACGGTAAACATGACCGCGCTCGCGTATCTCTTCCGCTATATTTCGGATTTCGATAATCTGGCCGATCGGTTTCGGCTCCGCAATAAACGACCCGCTACCGGCGCGGCGAACCAATATGCCCGCAGCCTGCAGCTCGCGGAGGGCCCGGTTCGCGGTCATGCGCGATACGTCGAACTGCTGCACCAGTTCAGCTTCCGAAGGAACACGGTCGCCGGGCTTTAAGTGGCCGTCCCGAACGGCGTCGCAAATGCTTTGCTTGATTGCCGCATAGCGTGGCGCAGCGCGGCTGTCCTTGTCCTCGGCTTCGTCTGGCCGGGAACCGGCTGAACCTTTTGAATTGTTTGAACCGCTTCTGGCTGTGCGTGGGTTGAATTCCATAACCCGTCTATACAGGTTGGTGCGGGGAAATTCCAACCGGCTGAACGGGCGAAGGAAAAAATATCGTGTCCCCGGAAAACCCGCCATCTCGGCCGGCTTGATGACAGGCTCGTGGCGGTCTTTCCGCTCCGAATAGCGGTCGACGCGCTGCTCGGCATCCGTCAAGACCCATTCGGAAAAATACGATTCAATTGGTTGAGGGTGGCTGCTTTTCTATCGCGGCGCCAACACCTTGAGTGCCCGGGCAACTAGGCTGCGAGTTGCATAGTCTGTTGTTTCTCGGCGCCGCGCGCCAGCAATCGTGCGATCTCGTCGGATGTTCGCTCCACCGCCAGCTTTAGTGCTTCGTCGATATGGACATAGTCCTGCGTCACATTCTGCGAGGCATGGCCCAGCATGGCGCGAATTGTGAGTTCCGAAAATCCGAGGTCGCCGGCGACACTTCCGAAGGTGTGACGAAGCGTATGCGGCGTCACGCCTTTGATCCCTGCCAGGCCGCACACCCGCTTCAGGCAATCGCTGACCGCAGTGAACGGGCCGTCGCCAATCGCCGATGGAAACAGATGCGTGTTGCCGGCAATTTCCGCCTGCGCCTCGAGCACACGGATTGCGGCGGGCCCGATTGCGCGGACTTGCGCGCCGCCCTTGGTATCGGGAAACATGACATAGCCGCGATCGGGGTGCAGCCAGCTGCGATGCATCGCTTGGCCTTCCTGACGGCGATAGCCGGTCAGGAGCAATGTGCGCAGCACGCCAAGGGCGACCGGATTTTCCCCGTTCGCCTCGGCATAGGCGATTGCCTTTCCGAGCATCTCGATCTCAGTGGTGCTCAGTCGCCGTGTTCTCTTCTTTCCGGCGAGTTTCTTGGCGCCAAGCGTGGGATGCGTATCGAGCAGGCCCTTATGCTTGGCGTGGCCGAGGATCGCCTGGAGCGTGCCGACGCAGCGACCCGCGACGCCGGGGCCACCGGTTGCCTTTCCGCCACGGCCTCCCGTCCGGGGCTTTGCAGTCTTCCCGTTCTTCACGTCGGTCTGCATCTGCTCGACAATCGCAATTGTCAGATGCTTGACGATCCGGTTGCCGATCAGCGGGCCAATATGCGTGCGGATGCGGCTCTCATCCAAGTCGAGCGACGATGTTTTGATGGGGACGTTCTTTCGGCCGAGAATGTTCCCGGCCCGAGCCTCTTCGAGATACCAGTCGCACATCTCGGAAACCGTCATACCCTTGCGAACCTGGCGGACTTTGTCGGCGGGATCTTCTCCAACAATGACCTCAGCCAGTTTCAGTTTCGCGAGATCGCGAGCCCTGTCGACAGTCAGCACGCCAAAGCGCCCAAGGTTCATACGACGCTTAATGCCCTCGGCATTTCGATACTGAACGACAAAGGTCTTGATGCCGGACGCCATGATCCGAAGACCGAAGCCCTTTACCTCGGTATCCCACAGAATGAGTTGTTTCGCTTTTGGCGGACCGAGGGCGTCTATGGCCCGCTTAGTCAACTTCACTATCGGCATTCGCACCTCCTGTTGGAGACACAGCCCCAAAATTCGCCTATGTCTCCAATGTGTCTCCAGATTCGTGGAAAAAGGGGACAGCCGCAGGATACAATAGGTCGGATACATTTTCAACAAATAGTGGAAAAATAGGGACATAGCGTAGTATTGGAAGGTATCGAAAAGGTAGAACGGCAAGTTGCCAAGGTTGGGGTCGAGGGTTCGAATCCCTTCGCCCGCTCCATCGTTACCATATATTGTTGCGCGCGTGGGCGCGCCGGTGGCGAGTTCCTGCATGGAATGGAGCCTGCCGGCCCCTTCGATCGTCACGCCCGTTGTGCTGGTGGTCTTTGGCTGGACGGTGACGCTTTCAATCAGGCCGCGCAGTTTCTGGATCGCTTCCAGGCGCGCTTCGGGGTTTTCGGCGCGGGCAGCGTTCCGTTTCGCCACCTGATCGCGATAGTCGGCGATGATCACGGGGTGCAGCGCGACGACGGGAAGCGGGGCCAGCTGTTCCATGTCGCTCGCCAGCGCATCGCGTTCGGTGCGCGTGTTCCAGATGATATTCGCGGCGTGCGGGAACGGCTTTTACTTCAGGTTTTTGAGTTCGTCGCTGGCGACACGTTGCAGCGCGGTCGTTTGCGCGGGGCTCAGCCCGAGTTCTCCGGCGCCTCGTTCACGCGGCCCCAGGGTGGAGGGATCGATACCGGTGATCGCGCCGAAGGTTACCAGCGCCGACAGATAATAGCCCGCGACGCTCGCGTGATAATGGTCATAGCTCCATAGATCGAGCTGGCCAAAGCTGATCCCGTCGTAAGGATTGGGGTCCGCGACGGCCGCGCTCATCGCTCTGCTCCATGCCTGGCCGATCGGGAGAATGCCCGTGACGGCCGCATTGGAAGCGCGCACGCGGTCGGCCGCGGCGCGCAGGTCTTCGGCCATCGCGTTCACCGGTTTGCCGTACCAATGGCCGCCGGGCTGGTAGGTCTGGTCGGCGCGGGTCCAGGTCGATGCGAGCCGGATATCGACCGCCGGATTGCGTTTCCGGAAAAAGGTCGCCAGCCGGTCGACGTCGCGCATATATTTGCCGGGATCGCCCGGCTTGTCGCGATCGAGGGTGCTGAATTCCTGCAGCACGACGACGTCCCACGACCGGTCGAACAGAGCGCGGCGCTCGTCATAATGAAAGCCGAGTGATTTTCCGCCCTGGGTTTCCAGGGTCACATCAAAGTCCAGCCCGGCCTGCTCGCAGAAGGTTCTGAACAGGGCGGGGACGCCGCCATAGCCGGCGCCATTAAGGTCGGTCACCTTGCCCGCGCCCCAGTTGCGGGCGGCCGAATGGGCGCCCTGCGTAAAGCTGTTGCCGATAAACAGGATCGTGCGCGGCGCGGCTTTTGGGGGTGGCGAGGATGTCGCGCCAGCGGCGGTCGGCGCGGGCGCGCTCTCCTTTGCCGTTGCCGCCGGCGCGACGGAAAGCGCAGCGCAGCCGATGAAAAGCCAGAGGCTGTGCCTGCGTTTCATGTCAGAACTCCGTGGTGATCGAGGTGTACCAATAGCGACCATAGGGGCTGTAAAGCGATCCCAGATAGCCTTCCGACGACAGCGGCGGTTTTTTGTCGGCGATGTTGCGCACCCCGACGCGCCAGCGCATCGACCCGCCCAACGCGTCGCGGTCGCGAATGCGGATCTGGGCATAAAGATTGGCGGTGACCTGCGACTTCACCCGCCACGGATTGCCGTCGGCATCGACGAAGCCGAGTTCATCGACCGCGCCGGTGTAGCGGCCGAAGGCGCCGATCTGGAAATCGCCAAGCGACCAGGTCAGCGATGCGGTGCCGCGCCATTTGGGACGGCCATTGGCTTCGATCAGATCCTGCGTTTCGGGCAGCGGCGTCGCGGCGTCGATGTCGCCTGCTCCGCGGGCGGCGACGAGTGCATCGACGGCGTCGCCCGGCGGACGCGCGAATTTGAGCAGCCGGGTCGCGTTCACCGCCAGATCGAACCGGCCGATCCCGGTCTTGGGCGATTGCCAGTAGAGCCCAAAATCGAGCCCGCGGACGGTCTGGGGCAACAGGTTGATGAACTGGTCGCGCACCGTCGTGATGCGGCCGGCCGGGGCAATGCCGGTGCCCGCGAAGGCCGCGATGTCGTCGGCGTTGGCGGCGTCGCGGATGACGTTGGGGTTCGATAAACCTTGCAGGCGCAAGAGATAGTCGAGCGCGATCGCGGTGTCGTTGCCCAGGATACCGACAATGCCCTTTTGCCGGATCGACCAATAGTCGACGGTAAAGGTCACGCGCCCGAGGTCGCCCGACAGAAAGGCCGGTTCGAACACCGCGCCGAGATTATAGTTGGTCGATTTTTCGGGCTTGAGGTCGGGGTTGCCCGATACCCGGCGCGAATAGCCGACATTGTTGCCGCACGCGTTGAAACTGGTGATCCGCCCGGCGCGAAGGTCGACCTCGCAGCGCAGGAAGTCCTGGCTGGTCGCCAGGCGCGCATATTCGACCGCATTCACCTGTTCGAGGTTCGGGGCACGGAAGCCCTGCGAATAGGATCCGCGGAGGCGGAAGCCGTCGAGGACGTCCCATGCTGCGGCGACCTTTGGCCGCGCGACGCTGCCGAAATCGCTGTAATGTTCGACGCGTCCGGCGAGTTGGACGTCGAACCGGCGAACGAGCGGGATGTTCATGTCCTCGGATATCAGTGGTACCGCGAGTTCGGCATAGGCGGCGGCGACGGTTCGCTTGCCATAGGTGTCGGGATTGTCGCTGACCGCCGCCGCGTCGCTGATCGTCACCGCACCACTGACCGCATCGACGAACGGCGTTGAACCGTCGACCGCCGCGTCGCGGTCGTCGCGCTGCGTTTCGCGCCTTACCTCGACGCCAAAGGCCATGCCGACATCGCCGCCCGGCAGCGCGAACAGGTCGGGCCGCGACGCGCGGAAGTCGCCCATCGTCAGCGTCGTCTTTGACCGGCGCCGCAGCTGGAAGGTGATCGCGTCGATCGCCGTCTGCGCGCTGGGCGTGCAGTCGCCGAAGCTCAGTGTGTCGACGCAGCCGCCGTTGAACGGGTTATAGGCATCGGGGGTGGCGAGCGCGAGACTCTGCTGGAGCGCCGAACTTCGCACCGCGACGCTGCTATCGACCGCCGAGGCTTCGGAATAGACGAAGGCGCTGTCCCATTTGAAGCCCATGGCTTCGCCGCGAACGCCGATCAGACCGCGCAATTGCTCGCCGCTAACCTTTACCGTCTGTGGCCCGGTGTCGACGAAACGATAGGTCGTCAGCAGGACCGGCAGCCCTGCGGCCGGGACGTTGGTCAGCCCGGGCAGGCGGTTTGGGCTGCCGACCGGTCCGAACGGGTTGTAATAGTTGGTCGCGGGAATCCAGATCTGGTTGAGATTGATGACCGGCGGCTGGATACGGACCGTATCCGACCGGTAATAACCGAATTCGCCAAACAGGATCAGGTCATCGGTGAGGTCGTAATGGCCGTTGGCGAAGGCGTTGTAGCGTTTCACGCCGGGCATGACCGTGGTGCCGACCGCGGTGTCATAGCGCAGGTTGCGGAAGGCACCCGTGGTGGCGAGCGCGGTGTTCACCAGGCAGAGGTCCGCCGTCAGTGGCTGGGTGCAGCCGCCAAGGCGGGTCGGGCGGACCGTGAAGGAGCCCGCCGCGGTGGTCAGGTTCGTGGCGCCGCGCCGCGGCCGCCCGCCCGTGACCGGCACCTGGAGCGCGGGCCAGGCGCCGCGCGTGGCGCGGCCGTCGGGCGTGAAGGATCCGGCAAAGGCGGGATCGTCGGCGAACAGCGGCCGAAGATTGGCCGAGGCGGTGAAATCCTGGTCTTCGGCGCGCAAGGCCGCGCGGTCGGTATATTCGAACGAGACGGTGATGTTGCCGCGATCAAAGCTCTTGCCGGCCAGGATATTGCCCTGAAACTCGGTCAGGTGCGTGCCCTCGGCACCGCCATATTGGGCCTGGAGCCGGAGGCCGTCGTAATCATTTTTGAGCACGGTGTTGACGACGCCCGCGACCGCGTCCGACCCATAGAGCGCGGCGGCGCCGTCGAGCAGCACCTCCAGCCGCTCGAGTCCGGTCGTCGGGATTGCGTTTGAATTATAACTGAGGACCGGCACCGTCCCGGTGTCCGACAGTCCCTGGCTCGCCGGATGGGTGACGATGCGGCGACCGTTCAGCAGCACCAGCGTATTGCCGACGCCGAGCGACCGGAGATTGACCGAGCCGACGTCGCCGCGCGCGGCGTTGCTGGTCTGGGCATTGTTGCCGGGGTTAAAGCTGACGTCGCCCATCTGCGGAATGTTGCGGATCAGCTCGTCGCCGCTGACCGCGCCGATGGCGTCGAGCCGGTCCTGGCCGACGACGACGACGGGCAGCGCCTCGGTCACCCGCGCCCCTTCGATGCGGCTACCGACAACGACGATTTCGGGTTGCGCCTCTGCCGCATCGGCCGGCGCGGTCTCGTCCGCGGGCGCGGCCGGTGCGGCGTTCTGCGCCTGCGCTGGTGCAAAGGCAAACAGGCTGATCGCGGTTCCCGCCAGCAGCATTGCCGAATTTCTACCCCTCATTGTCCTTCTCCCTATTGTCTTCGATGGCCTTTGCGGCCCTTAATCCATGTCCTGTTCGACGGGCAGCGCGGCCAGCGGAGACGGCGCGCCGCCGTCCAGCGCCGCCCGCAACTGGTCGCGGTCCAGCGCATTGTCCCAGCGTGCGACGACGACCGTCGCGACGGCATTGCCGATGAAGTTGGTCAGGCTGCGGCACTCGGACATGAAGCGATCGATGCCGAGGATCAGGGCCATGCCGGCGACCGGCACCGAGGGCACGATCGACAAGGTCGCGGCGAGGGTGATGAACCCGGCACCGGTCACTCCCGCGGCCCCCTTGGAACTGATCATTGCAACCAGCAGCAGCGCGATCTGGTCGCCCAGCGACAGGTCGACGTTGCACGCCTGTGCGATGAACAGCGCGGCGAGCGTCATGTAGATGTTGGTGCCGTCGAGGTTGAACGAATAGCCGGTGGGAACAACCAGCCCGACGACCGATTTCTCGCAGCCGGCGCGCTGCATCTTTTCGATCAGGCTGGGCAGCGCGGCTTCGGACGAGGAGGTGCCGAGCACAAGCAGCAGTTCGGCCTTCAGATAGCGGCAGAGCTTGAGCACCGAGAAACCGTTGAGCCGCGCGACAAGCCCGAGCACGCCGAGCACGAAAATGAGCGACGTCAGATAGAAGGTTGCCACCAGTTGGCCGAGGTTGACGAGCGAGCCGAGGCCGTATTTGCCGATCGTGAAGGCAATTGCGCCGAACGCCCCGATCGGCGCCGCGCGCATCAGCACCCCGACGAGCCGGAAGACGACCAGCCCGACGCGCTCGAGAAAGTCGAGGACGGGTGCGGCGGGTTTGCCGACCATCGACAACGACAGGCCGAACAGGATCGCGACGAACAGCGTCTGGAGGATCGAGCCGTCGGTAAAGGCCGACAGAAAGGTGGTCGGGATGATGTCGAGCAGGAAGCCGGTCAGGCTCGCCTCATGCGCCTTTTTGTCGAAATCGGCGACCGCGGTGGCATCCAGGGTGGCGGGGTCGATGTTCATCCCGGCGCCGGGCTGTACGACATTGGCGACGATCAGCCCGACGACCAGCGCCAGCGTCGAAAAGAACAGGAAATAGGCAAAGGCCTTGCCCGCAACGCGGCCGACCGACGCCATTTCCTTCATCCCGGCGATGCCGGTGACCACGGTCAGGAAGATCACCGGGGTGATGATCATCTTGACCAGCTTGATGAACCCGTCGCCGAGCGGCTTCAGCGCCTCGCCCGTCGCCGGCCAGACATGACCAATGGTCGCGCCGAGCAGGATGGCGGCCAGAACCTGGACATAGAGATGGCGATAGAAGGGTTTCGCCTCCACCGGCGTCGGCTGAGACTCGTCGATTACTATGGCGGCCACGTGTCACATCCTCCCGAGCGCGGCATTTCACCGCTGCTTCCTCAAGTTTATGGCCGGCATTATTGCCAGTCCATCGGTTCACGATTTTAGCTTAATAATTTGATATATATGTATAAATTTTGAGTGCTTGGGTTGCAGAGCGTAAATTTGGTGCGATTTTCCGCTTAGCGATCAGCATTTTGTGCGATAATCCGCACATATGGCTGATGCAACCGATAGAGATGATTCGCGGCCGCTCGGCGTCGGCCGGCGACTGGTTTGGACATCCTTGCTCGCCATGCTGCTGCTGGGATTGATCGCGGTCGCTGCTTTGCGCTGGGCTGCCGATCACGCCCGCGCGGCATCTGACGTCGCAGCGGCGCAGCAGGCGCGCAGTGCCGCAAGCCGCCTGGCCGGCGAATTGCAGAAATTCCGTCTGCTGCCGCTGGTGCTGACCGAATATCCCGACGTCCACGTCGTGCTGGGCGACGGCGATGTGGCCGCGGTTGCGCGCATGAACAGCAAGCTGGAATTGCTCGCCGATCGCACCGATGCCGCCGCCATCTATCTGATCGGCCGCGACGGCAGGACGATCGCGGCCAGCAACTGGCGCCAGCCGCAGAGCTTCGTCGGCCAGAATTACGGTTTCCGCCCCTATTTCCGCGACGCGATGGCAAAGGGCGGCGCCGAGCTGTTCGCGCTCGGCACGGTCAGCGGGCGGGCGGGTCTGTTCATCGCGCGCCGCGTCGAGGATGACGGCCGCGATCTGGGGGTCATCGTCGTCAAGGTCGAGTTTGAGCGCCTCGAAGCCGAATGGGCGCGCCAACCGCTCGCAACCTTCGTCACCGACGATCATGGCGTCGTCATCATCACCAGCCGACCCGCGTGGCGGTTCCGGACCATGGGACCGATCGACGACCGCACCCGCGCGGCAATCCGCGCGGCCTTGCAGTTCGGCAAGCTGCCGCTCGCGCCGCTGCCGCTGACGCGTGTCGGCGCGACCTGGACCAGCGGCACTGTCAGTTATCGCGAGGCGGCGCTGCCGGTGCCGATGGCGGGTGCAACGCTGCACGCGTTCCAACCGACCGCACCGGCGGAGGCGAGCGCGAACGCGACGGCGCGCACCGCGATCCTGATCGCCTTCATCCTGCTCGCGGCGCTGTTGACCTGGCGGTTCCGCGCGCGCGAGACGCAGCGGCTGCAGCAGGAAGCGCGCCGCATGCTCGAGGTCGAGGTCGCGGCGCGCACCGCCGATCTGGTCGATGCCAACCGGCGTTTCCGTGCGGCGCGCGAGGAACTGGCGCAGGCCAGCCGGCTGGGCACAATCGGCCAGATCACCGCCGGCGTCGCGCATGAAATCAATCAGCCGGTGGCGGCGATCCGTGGCTTTGCCGAAAATGCCGGAACCTTCCTCGACCGCGGCGATCCGGCCAGGGCGCGCGACAATCTGGGCACGATCGTGTCACTGACCGAACGGATCGGCGCGATCGTTGCCGAGCTTCGCACCTTTGCACGGCGCAGCACCCCGGCGATGGGTCCGGTCGAAATTGCGGCGGTGATCGACGGCGCGCTGCTGCTCGTCGGTGACCGTATCCGCGAACAGGGCGTCACGATCGAACGCCGCGGCGAGGTGGCGGGACTGCGCTGCGTCGCCGATCGTGTCCGGCTCGAACAGATTCTCGTCAACCTGCTGCAAAATGCGCTCGACGCGCTGGGCGGCCGCGATGACCCGCGGATCCGGATCCAGACATTGGCGGCGCACGAGATCGCGATCATCGTCGCCGACAATGGGCCGGGAATATCGGCCGACGTCGCCGACAATCTGTTCACGCCGTTCGTCACCGGCAAAGCCGAAGGCCTGGGCCTCGGGCTTGGCATCGCGCGCGATATCGCCCGCGAATTTGGCGGAACCCTCGACAGCGTGTCGTCGCCGCTTGGCGGCGCCGCGTTCGAACTCAAGGTCCGCCACGCATGACCGAGTTTTTGACCCGCCAGCACATCATCTTTGTCGACGACGACGACGCGCTGCGCGCTGCGACGACCCAGTCGCTCGAACTGGCGGACATCGACGTGCGCGCTTTTGCCGACGCCGAAACCGCGCTGGCCGAAATTGACGCCCGTTTTGTGGGTGCCATCGTCACCGATATCCGGATGCCGCGCCTCGATGGCCTGGAATTCTTTGCGCGTATTCGGGCGATCGATCCCGACATTCCGGTCATTCTGATCACCGGGCACGCCGACGTGCCGATGGCGATCGGGGCGCTGCAAAGCGGCGCCTTCGATTTTCTGGCCAAGCCCTATGCCACCGAACATCTGGTCGCGTCGGTTCGCAAAGCACTGGAGACGCGGCGCCTCGTGCTCGACAACCGGATGCTGCGCGCCGCCGCCGAGAGCAGCATCGACAGCCCGCTGATCGGCGACAGCCCGGTGATGGCGCAGGTTCGCGCTACCATCCAGCAGATTTCGCTGGCCGATATCGACGTCCTGGTCGAGGGCGAGACGGGGACGGGGAAAGAACTGGCGGCGCTGTTGCTCCATCGCAAAGGGCCGCGTTCGGGGCGTCCCTTCATAACCGTCGATTGCGGCGCGCTTCCCGAACAACTCGCCGAGGCCGAGCTGTTCGGCCATGATCGCGGCGCGGTCGGTTATGGCGCGCTCGCTCGCGAAGGGCGGATCGAGCAGGCCAATCGCGGCACCTTGTTCCTCGACGGTATCGACAACATGCCGCTGGCGATCCAGTCGATGCTGCTGCGGGTGGTCGAGGAGCGCAAGGTGCAGCCGATCGGCGCGACCGAACCGCGCGCGGTTGACCTGCGGATCGTGGCGTCGGCGCGCGACGATCTGCAACAGGCCGTTGCCGCGGGCAGTTTCCGCGAGGATCTGTTCTATCGCCTCAACGTCGTGCGGCTGCGCCTGCCGCCGCTTCGGGAGCGCCGGCCCGACATCCCTCAGTTGTTCGCGTTTTTTGTGGAAGAGGGGATCGGCCGGCTCGGCAAGCAGGATTTCAAGATGAGCGATGCGGCGCGCAAGCATCTGATCGAGCACGACTGGCCCGGCAATGTCCGGGAACTGCGCAATTTTGCCTATAGCGAAGTCCTGGGGATCGAGCGGCGTGCGACCGAACCCGGCGAAACGCTGCCGACGCTGTCCGAACGGGTCGCCAATTTCGAAGCGCATGCCATTCGCGACGCGCTGGCCTCGACCAATGGCGATGTACAAGCGGCGCGGTCGATCCTGCGCGTTCCCCGCAAGACCCTGTATGACAAGATTGCGCGCCACGGCATCGAGCCTAAAATCTATCGAAAATGATCTGCAGCGAGCGCGCCTGCGTTCATCTTGCTCGGTAGCCAACAGCGAATTGCGCTACCAGATTTCGAGCCGCTCACCGCTGACCGAATTCCCGGCGCGAGATTGGGGTGTCAGTCATAAAAATATCGCTCCTCGGCGATCCGGTCGCCGCGCACCGTGTAGAGGGCAATTTCGGTGAAGGCTTGGCGCACACCGCTGGCGGGATTGATAAGCACCATGTCGAGAAACAGCGCAAACTGGTCGCCGGTGACGAAGGGGCCATCGATGCCGATCTCGTCGATCCGGGCGCCGCCGAAGCGGGCCCGGCGCTTGATGCGCGCGGCTTCGATACCTGACACCACCGCGCATAGACCGCCGGGCGGGGCTGCCGGTTCGATACTGGTCACGTCTGGCGCCCAGTAGCGATCGCCGGCGGTTTCGAACTCGCCGGCGCGCAGCAGCGCCGTGAAATCGCGGGCGATGTCTTCGATGGATGCCATCACCACCCCTTTCGGATGCCTCCGGAGCCGGGCGCGGCGGACGGCGCGAAATTGGTGCGCCGCCTGCCGTGCCCCCGCACCGGCCCGTCTATTTCAAGATCAGTTCCTGATATTCGGTGCTGCCGAGCTGCTCGCGCATCTTGCCGCGCTCGCCGGATGCCGTGGTGGCCGAACGATTGTCCTGCGCCAGCAGGGCGTTGACCTTTTTCCGCATCGCTTCCTGCTGGGCGGTGGTCAGGTAATCCTTATACTCGACGATCAGGATCAGGTCGGGTTCGCCCGCACGCGGGTTGTTGGTCGCCAGCACATGATATTCGACCACGACACCCTCGGCCCTGCCCAATTCCTGGATTTTCTTCCAGCTGGTCGCCAGCCAATCCATATAGTTTTCGAACTGGCCGGGCAGCACGTCGATGCGGCCAGCTTCCCAGACCGTGCCGGGCTTGTAGCTCGATTCCTGTGCCATGGCGGGTGTGACCTGCGCGGCGGCGATCAGCATCGCGGCCCCGGCAACGAGCGTTTTCATCGGTATCATCGTCTCTTCCTTTCTTCCTCTCCATCTTCCCGCTCGGGGATCGGGCGGGGGTCTTCAAAAAGGCTAGGCCGGCACGGCGCTGGCGAGCGCAACCCGTCCGCGCAGCCGGCGGCGCAGCAGCAGGATCAGCGCCGACATCAGCAGCGCGACGACCGAAAAGGCGATGAGCGCGAGCTGGAAGCTGCCCGTCGCGTCCTTCGCCGCGCCCCAACCATATGGGGCGACGAAGGCGCCGATCTGCGACAGCGTGTTGATCGCCGCCGCCCCGACCGCGAGTTCGCGCACGTGCAGCGCCTCGGCCCAACCCGACGATGTCAGCATCGGGATCGCGAAGCACACGGTCGCAAAGGCGAGATAAGCGATGCAGACCAGCAGCGGCGAGGGCGCCAGTCCCATGACCAGCACCGCGCCGGCGAGGACAAGACCGCACCGGGATGCCATACCCCAACGGTCACCATTCCGGTCGGCCTGGTTGCCGAGGACCAAGACGGCGGCGGCCCCCAACAGACCGCCGAGCGCGACCAGATAGCCGATCGCCTTGGCGTCGAGCGTCGTCGCATCCTGCAGGATCAGCGGGGCATTGAGGATGACCGTCGTAATGACGGCGATCAACAGAAAGCCGATCGCGCCGAGCAGCAGGACGCGCGGATTGCGGAAGGCGGCCAGCACATCGTGGCGGACGGGGGCGCCGATCCGCGCCTGTTCGCGCGCGAGTTCGGTCTCGATCCACGCCTTTTCGTCCGGCGTAAGCCACGCGGCGGTCGCCGGGGCATCGGGCAGATAGCGCAGCACCACCAGCCCGAACAGGACCGTCGGCAGTCCCTGGACCAGGAACAGCCATTGCCAGCCGTGGAGTCCGCCGGTGCCGTCGAGAGCCAGTAGCCATCCCGACATGCCCCCCATCGCGATCGACGCCAGCGGCGAGGCGATGAAGAAGCGGCTGACCGCGCGGCTGCGGTGGCAGGGCGGAAACCAGTTGGAGAAATAGAAGATGACGCCGGGGTAGAAGCCGGCCTCGGCCACGCCGAGCAGGAAACGGAGCACATAAAATTGCATCGGCGTCGCGACGAACATCATCGCGGCCGAGAGCAGCCCCCAGGTGATCATGATCCGCGCGATCCATTTGCGCGCGCCAAAGCGGACGAGCATCAGGTTCGACGGGATTTCGAACAGCGCATAGCCGAGGAAGAAGAGGCCGCCGCCGAGCCCGTAAATCGTCGCGCTAAACCGCAGATCTTCGTTCATCTGCGCCGCGGCAAAGCTGACGTTGACGCGGTCCATATAGGCAAAGAGATAGGCGATCAGAATCAGCGGCAGGATGCGCCAGAACGCTTTTCCCATCGCCGAGCGTCCGATTGCCGATATGTGCCTGCGGTCCGTCGCCATGACGTTCTCCCTGGTGCAGACACGGTTTTCCCGTCGCCGGAACCGGGTTGTTCCCGGCCGGCGCAACGCGCTTAAAATGTCTGCAATACCCGCGGCGGACTATGGGTTTCCGTAGCGTCAGCCGTCAATCGCGCTATCGTCAATAAAGCGTCAGCCGGACGTCAATTCGATAGGGGAGACGGCGTTTCCATACGATTGCTGGGCGATGGCAACAGGTCGGGCCAGCCATATTTGTCCCACGCGGCGGCCATGCCGATGCGCTGGGCAAAAGGGATGAACTCCGGGTGCTGCCAGATTCGCCGGATCGGATCGACATTGGCCCAGATCGACAGCAGACAGAGCGTGTTCGCGGGCGTGATCGCGTGGCTTGCCGCCTCGAACAGCCGTTCGGGGTAGCCCATGAAGATCGCGGGCAGGACGACGGACGGGTCGGCGGGATCGTGCAATTGCGTCTGCATCATGTCGAGCATCGCACAATAGGTGGCGCGATCCTCGTCGCGGCCGCTGCACACGCCATTCGCGGCGACATGCCAATAGGCGTCCATCATCGCGGGAGGCATTGGGTCAGTCCCGGCTGGTGGAAAGATGATCTTGTTCATCAGCCCCTTGGTCTGCTGATACTGCTCGACGGCCAGGTCATTCCGGCCCGATGCTGCAGTTGCAACGGCCAGCCACATCGAGGGGAAACCAAGATCGACCATACGCTGGCCCGCCTCGATCGCGCCGTCGATGTCGCCCATATTGAACCGGCCGACCGATCGCAGGTTGAATTTCCGGCCATCGACCGGATCCTGATCGATCGCCGCCTCGACATATTGCATCGCGTCGGAGGTCCGTCCGCAATAGAGCAGGAACGAACCGAGCCGCATGCAGACCGCCGGATTGTCGGGTTCCAGCCGATAGGCCTTGAACGCCAGATCGAGCGCGCCGACAATGTCGTTCTGCGTCCATTGGTGAACCCCCAGCAGCGCATGGGCATAGCCCGAACCGGGGGCCAGGTCGATCGCGGTGCGCGCGCAGTCCGCCATGCGTTCCGATTCTGCAGCCCGGTCCAGGCATGGCGTATAGACGGCGACCAGCTGATGGGCTTCGGCGAGCGCAATCCACGCCTCGACAAACTGGGGATCGAGCGCCACGGCTTGCTCGAGCAGGTCGACCGCGATCCCCAATACCCCATCGCCGAACACCCGTGCACTGAGCGCGCGACCTTGCAGAAACAGGTCGTAGGCCTCTTTGCTGCTGGTCATGCCGCGCACCGTCGGCGGCTCCATCGCGATGCCAAGGGCATTGCCGATCGCGCTCGTCACCGCTTGCGCCACCGTTGCCTGCAGCGCGAAAATCCCGTCGAGCGATCCGTCGTAACGCTGGGCCCAGTTTTCGAAACCCGTCGCACCGTCGATCAGATGGATATGGATGCGCAGCCTTTCGCCCTGTCGCTGAACCGAACCCTCGACCAGGTGCGAAACGCGCAGTGCTTTGGCGATTTCGGGCGGGGTCAGCGGCGAATCCCGGAAGTGGAACGAAGAGGTTCGCCCGGCGACCAGCAATTGCGGCACTTGTCCCAGTGCCGTGATGAGTTCCTCGACGACGCCGTCGGCGAAATAATCGGGGGCGTCGCGCCCGCCGACCGACTGAAAAGGCAGCACCGCGATTCTCGTCCGCCCGCCGTCCGCCGCAGCGACAGGGGCGGAAGCTGCTGCGGGATCGTGAGCGCGCCATGCGTCGCGCAGCCGTGCGGACGTTTCGCGATCTCCGGTCCGTTCCAGCGTGGCCAGCCCCGCCTCGACCGCCGCGTGCAGCCGCCGCTCGGTATCGCCGCCGCGCCGCGCCAGCCACTGGTTGAAGGCCGCGCCGAAGTCCATCTGATCGAGGATCGGTTTCGTCCCGATCGCATCAAGCTGCTCGATCGCTGCGGCAAAATCGCTGCTTGCCAAGACGCCTTCCAACGCGGCCAGATCGGTCAGGACCGCACCGGGATGCAGCGCGACGCTCTTGCGCGAGACGTCCAATATGTCCGGCGCGTGCGGCGCGAGCAGCTTGCCAAGATCGAGCAGACATTGGCGAAGGCTGGCTCTGGCGTGCGCCTCAAAGCGGCCGGGCCACAAGAGTTTGCTCAGAAAGTCGCGCTCGATCGCCTCGTTCCCGGCCAGGCACAATATGGCAAGCAATCCCCGCGCGCGGCGGTTGGTGATCGCGATTTCGTGGTGATCGGGAGTGCGGAGTTGAAACGTGCCGAACAACGAGGCGTAAGCCGCGGGCTGGCTCGGACATAGAGTCCCCACCTGTTCCATTGGCCCGTTTGCGCCTCCCCACCGCTCGGCAATAGTAGCGCAGGCCCAACCGGCCCGGCAATTGCTATTTATTGCCCCGCGGCATGCGGTGACGTTGGCTTCCCGTTTGCTGGTAATCATGACCGTGCGCGCGGATCGGGATAGTCAAGAGATGCAAGTCGTTCTTTGGGCGGGGGACGTCCGCTTCTGACCAACGATCGCTAATGCGCCGTCGCGGTCACCTGATTTCGTCCCCCCCGCTTTGCCCGGTAAAGTCGTCGATCGGCTTCTTCGAATATACTGTCCATTTCCGCGAGAGCATTCAGTTCCGCGATCCCCCCACTGATCGTGATCTCGAACCCTAGCGAGGCCGACAGGACAGCGATCTCCTGTTGGAGGTTTCCGAAAAAACATTGGGCTGCTGCGATGTCGCCGGTCAGCAGGATGAGGAACTCGTCACCGCCCAATCTCGCCACAAGATGTTTGCCCCCGGCGAGGCGCACAATGGTGGCGGCCAGTTCGACCAGGGCGCGGTCGCCGACTTTGTGACCGAACCGATCATTTATGCCCTTGAAATTGTCGATATCGACCAAGGCGAGACAGGCCGCCTCTCCCTTCATCGGAACGCGCTCTATCGCAGCATCGAAGCCGGCGCGATTGGGGATTTGGGTAAGCGGATCCGTCATTGCGAGACGCGCGATCTCCCGTTCGCGCGCGCGCTGCGCCGTGACGTCCCGGACAGTCGCAACGATCCCGACCACCCTTTCGCCCGACATCACCGCCTTGACCGTCGCCTCGAGCACGCGAACCTTGCGATTGGCGAGATTAAAATCGGCGATATGGGCTTCGGCAGGAGCGGCGAGGGCGGCGCGGGATAGATTGGCCAGGACCGGGCTGATCTTCAGCGCCAGTTCGTCGATCGACGCGCCGCGACAGGCGGCCGCACTTAATCCCAACAGCTCGTCGGTCGCGCCATCGGCCCATTGGCAACCGCCGACACCGTCGAAACTGAGGATCGCGTCGGGGGAATGGTCGAGGATTATCCGCAGCAGTTCTTCCCGGCGCGCGGCCTCGGCCAGCGCCTCCGCGCGCGAGGCCACGAGGGCCGCCACGGGCAATGCCGTCCCGAGCATTATAGCGAGATAAGACTGGAAGAAGATCGCTTCGAAAACCGGGCCGCCCTGCACCAAAGCGACCGGCCCCACATGGTAGATCGCGGCGAGCGCACCGGAAATTCCGACGATCACCACGCCGGCTTGCGTGGCAAGACGGCCTGATCGGAAAGCCAGCAGGAGGAGGCTGCAGAGGGGCGCAAACAAGACCGGGAGGCCGCTCTGGCCGAACACGAACGCGCTGACAGCAGCGTGAAACAGCAGGAGACCCAGATCTTCTATCCGATTCCGCGGCGGGCGCGCCCGGATCGCCGATGCATAGCTGCCGTCGAAACAGGATTTTAGAAACGGTGTGAGGATGACAATGCCGAGGGCGTTGCTGGAATACCAACGCTCCAGCGAAGGTAGAAAGGCCTCGCCATAGTTCACCAACGATATAGTCGACCCGGCAATTGCGCCAGCTGCCGGTGCAATCAGCCCGGCCCAGAAAAGAAAGGTGAATGTCGCGCGGGCATTGGCGAGTATCTCGCCCCGATCCGAGCAGCGACGCAATGTCCAGGCCGCGAGAAGAACTTGGGCCATATTTATTGCGCCGTACAAGATGATACCCGGAGCCCATTCGCGGGTAAGGGCGTTGGCCGCAAGGTTTGCCGCCCATCCGAGCGCGAGTGCGAAAGGCCAATCCGATTTGGGTCGGCTCAGCAACAGCGCAAGCACCGCAGCATCGGCTAGCCAGACGGTTGCGTGGCTTTTTCCGTCACTGGTGAGAAGGATCGTTCCGGCGGCGAAGCTGAAGTATAGCAGCGCGGCGGTCAGCGCGAGCGCGACGCGGTGTTGGGACCGGCGAGTCGGCAAAATGATATCCTGTGATGGCATCGCGAATTGCTCAGTGTAGCGGCGCGTCATAGGGCGAAGATCGAGCGCGATACAGCATTCTGGTCTTTACGGAAGAACCCGCAAAAAGTTTAGCTTTGATTATGGATCATGTGGGGGATCTGCTCCCGGGGCGCTACCGATCCTTGGACTGCGCCGTTGTTCCGCTGCCGGTTGCCAATATCGTGCTTTTGATATCCGGCAACGTCGGCATCCCGATGCTTTCGCGATGGGGTCTTTCCGGGTCATCGCCGCAGGCGTCTGAACCTTGTTGTCGGCTTCGGCCAACTTGGGTGGAGCTCAGCAATGACAAAGCCGTGGTTCGCTTTGCCCTGGGGCATGGCCTTCGGCGCGGCGAACCATGGTTCGCCGCGCCTTGAGCCTAAAACCGCACGCGCGCCGATACCCCATAGGTGCGCGGTTCGTTCGCCAGGATGCGGTTCGCCGTGCTCCCGGGAAAGGCACCGTTGTTGAGCCCAAGCGCCCCGCCGAGCGGCTGATAGACGGCGAGCGGGCGATAGTCGGTATTGGTGAGGTTGCTGCCGAAGAGCGCGAGCGACCAGCGGTCGTTGGGGCCGTTCAACGTCAGCCGCGCGCCGAGTAGCGCATAGCCGTCGGCGAGCGATTGCGGATTGGCGTCGTTGACCGTGCCGACATATTGGTCGGACACGAACGAAACATTGGCGTTCGCCGCCCATGTGCAGCCGCTCGACCCGATATCGCCGTTCCAGTCGACCCCGACATTGCCCGACCAGGCGGGCGAGAAGCTGTTCGGCTTGCCGGTCAGATCTTGCGTCCCGCCAATGCCCGGCAAGCCCGAGGCGCCCGCGAAATCGGTGAATTTCGAGTCGAGATAGGCAAGCGAGCTCGACAGCGAGAAGCGGTCGCTCGGGGCGAGCTTCAGGTCGAGCTCGAAGCCCTGCTGGCGCAAATTGCCGGCGTTGCGGACGACGAAGCTGACCCCGTCGAAGGCGCGGTCCTGAAAGCCCGCGATGTCCATGCGAAAGAAGGTGATGTTCGCGGTCAGTGCGCGGTCGAGCCGGCTTGTCTTGGCGCCGATCTCGTAATTTTTGACCGTCTCGCGGTCGAAATTGACGACGCCGTCGCCGTCGAGCCGCACATAATCGCCGCGCACGATCCATTCGAGGTTGCCGAATTCGGCCCCGACGGTGCCGCGCACCGCGACGTCGTCGGAGCCGCCATAGGTCTTGCCGTCGAAGCGGTTCTTCCGCGGCCCGTCATACCATTGGCCCATGGCGGCCAGGCGCGCCGAGACATTGTCGCCGAGCGCGACATTGATGTGGCCTGCCAGTTTGTAGCGGTCGAACGATCCGGCTTCGGCCGACACTTCGCCCGAAAATTCGTCATCGGGCAGCGCGCTGCGGATCGATAGCGCGCCGACGCTCGCCTTGCGCCCGAACAAGGTGCCCTGCGGGCCGCGGAGCACCTCGACCCCGTCGATGTCGAGGAAGGCGCCAAGGATCGAGCCCGAGCGCGGAACATAGACGCCATCGACGAACACCGCGACGCTCGGTTCGATCAGCGTGTTGGCGAGGCTGCCGACGCCGCGGATGCCGATGCGCGTCGACCCGGTGTTCGATGAGCGGACGGTCTGGAAATTGGTCGCGACGCGGCCGAGGCCCATTACGGTGAGGACGTTGGCGCTTTCCATTGTTTCGCCGCTGACCGCCGCGATCGAGATTGGCACGTCCTGGATATTCTCGGCGCGCTTCTGTGCGGTGACGACGATCGCGTCGCCCATGTCGGCCGCAGTGTGGGCGGGGGCCGCTTCCTGCGCGCCGGCTGGCGTGGCCGCGAGTGCGACGGCGAAGGCGGCGGCTCGTGCAGGCAATCGTCTTCATATGTCCCTCCCAGGATGATCTATTGGTGATCTTTGATCGAAAGCTATCGGCGCGCGGGCGGCAATATTTCACATTTCACGACAGGTTTTTTGCAATGCGCGTCACAATGGTGCGATCGCGAGCCAGCCGAGCACCATCGCGGCGAGCAGCACCGTCTCGCCGATCATCAGCGCGACGGGCTTCCACTCGACCTGCACCAGATCGCCGCGCCGCGTCTTCATGCCGATCGCGGCGACGAGGCACCAGCGTGAGAGCGTGTTTCCGGCGTCGGTGACCGTCGAGGGGAGCGCGACAAGGCTATTGAGCGCAACCAGCGCGACGAACGCGACAGCAAACCAGGGCAGCAGTGGCGGCCGCTCGGTGCCCGACGCACCCGCTTCGCGTCGGCTGATCTGCCTGGCGACAAGAATGACCGGCAGCAGCATCGCGACGCGGAGCAGCTTGACGATCGTCGCGGTGTCGCCCGCGTCGGGCGAGATCGCATAGCCCGCGCCGACTGCCGGCGCGATGCTGTCGATCGACATCAAGGGCAGGGACGGCCGCCGCCTGAAGGACAAATGGGTCGCGGGCGGCCGATCGTACCTGGGCCTGATGATGGAAGGCTTTCCGAACCTGTTCATCATCGCCGGTCCGAACGGCCCGTCGGCGCTGGCCAATTTCATCCTGCTCAACGAACAGAATGTCGACTGGGCCTGCGACTGTATCGCCCATTTGCGCGCCAACGGCCTGCGCACGATCGAGGCCGATGGTGCTGCCGAGGACGGTTGGATGCGCAAGGTCACCGAACTGGGCAATCGTTCGCTCTATCCGACCGCCAACACCTGGTACACTGGGGCCATTGTGCCGGGCAAGCCGCGCAACTTTCCGGTCTATATCGGTGGGCTAGGCCGGTATCGCGAAATCTGCGGCGACGCGGCGGCGGAGGGCTATCGCGGCTTTACCCTGGGGTAAGGCCGGTTGCCGTCGGCGACGGTCGCGGGGCTAGCGCGTGACGACGTCGCCCGACATCGGTGCCAGCTTGCCGAGGAAGCGGTTCTGCGCCGCAAAGCCGATGCCTTCTTCGCGCATCGCGGCCTGTAGATTTTCGACCAGCGCGTTCAGGTCGCGCATCCGCACCCCCATGTCCTTGTGCGAGCTGGCCATGTCGCGGCCGCTGTAATCGCAACCGGCGTTGAGGATGTGGCAGAATTGCTCGAACAGGGTGCGCTTCAGCCGCACCATGTCGTGCGCCTTGAAAATTTCGGCGATGCGCGGGTCGGCCTCGGACAGCTCGACGGTGCGGTGGGCGATGCGCCGGATGCCGTCCTGGCCGCCGAACGCGGTTGCCATCGCGGTACCGGCGAACGGCGTCGCCCCGGCGTTGCGGTTGCTCTGGACATAGGGATCGACGGGCAGCTCACCGGTCGCCGGATCGCGGACCTTTTCCTCGACGCCAAATTCCTTGTCCCAATCGACCGGGGGTTCGGCGGCGGGCTGCATCAACAGGGCGGCGGCGAGCAGGAACATCAGGCGATCCCTTAAAAGGCGATTTGCGCGGAGAGGAAGCCGCCGCGCTGCTGGTCAAAGGTGGCGATCGAACCCAGATCGACATAGGCGGCGGTGACGGTCAGATGGTCGGTCAGCGCATAAGCGGCGAACAGATCCCACCAGTCATCCTCGCGCGCGATCGCCAGATTGTCGGGCTTGCTGCGAAATTCGGCGCCGATGACGGCGCGGCGCGACAGTTGATAGGCGACCGATCCTTCAAACTGGAGCCGGTGCGTGTCGTCGCTCGCGGTACCAAAGCCGAGCAGCCCGGTCTGGTTTGCCTTGGTCAACCGCGCGGTCGCGTTGACCAGCACGCTGTGGCTGAGCAACAGCTTGGTGGCGCTCAGCGTGATGTCGGTGCCGCTGCCGTGTGCGGCGCCGACGGCGCGCGCGACCGGGGCGTCGCGGTTGCGCTTATGCTCGACGCCGACGCTGATCTGCGGCAGCAGCGCGTTGCCATAGACGGTGTCGCCGGCGAGGCGGAGCTTGGCGGCGAAAATATCCTGGTTCAGCACATAGCCGCGGCCGAGCCCGAGTGCGGTGCCGACCTCGCGGGTATCGAAATTCTGCCGCGCATAGCTCAGCTCGATGCGGTTCGCGATGCCGATCGCCACGCCACGGCTTTGCCAGCCATAGTCGGGCAGTTCGATCAGCGTGATATGCCCCGACAGGCCAATGCCGCGATCGGTCGCGCGCCCCGCGATCGTCGACCAGGTGGCGAGCCCGCCCCCGCTGGTCCCCTCGATCGTCGCGACGCCATTGGTGAGCAGCAGCTTGCCGCCGTCGATCAGCGGCGCCTCTTCGGCGGCGACCGGGGTCGCGGCGCAGGCGAGCGAAAGGGCGGCCAGCAGGCGGAAAAGAGGTTGGTCCATAATGGCTTCATCGCAGCAAGAGACGAAGATTGCGTTAACTATGAAATTGAAACCTTGAGAGAATCTTAAGCTCTGTCCCGTAGCTGGACAGGATGAAGGGACCAGTTTTCATCCTGACAACGAGTGCGCTGGCGGCACCGCTTGCCGCGGCCTGGGCGGCGGCGCCCGCGGCAGTTCAGGTGCAGATTGTCGACGAGCGCGGGCTGCCGGTCCGCGATGCGGTCGTCGAACTGACCCCGAACGGCGGCTGGCGCGGCGGCGCGATCCGCTTTGGCTGGAAATCGGCGATGGCGCAAAAGAGCGTCGCCTTTGTCCCCGGCACGCTGATCGTGCCGCGGGGCAGCGCGGTCGCTTTCCCCAATCTCGATAGCGTCCGCCACAGCGTTTACAGCTTTTCAAAGGCGGCGCGGTTCGAAATCGATCTTTATGGCCGCGACCAGACGCGCTCGCACAGCTTCCCGGTCGCCGGCACCGTGGCGCTCGGTTGCAACATCCACGACCAGATGCGCGGCTATCTCCGCGTCGTCGACACGCCCTTTGCCGCCAAGACCGACCAGAATGGCATCGTCCGCCTGTCGGGCATGGCGGCGGGGGGGTATCAGCTGACCGTCTGGCATGCGCGCGCGCGCGCGCCGGGCGGGGAGCTGAAACGCGCGCTTGCGGTCGGTGCTGGAGCGAATAGCCAAAAGATCGCGCTGAAGCTGCGATGATGGCGCGCTCCGCCCTGCCCAAACGCTTTCGCTTTCGTTCGCTCAAGCTGCGGATCGCGGTGGCCTATGCGGCGCTGTCCACGGCGATCCTCGCCGCGATCTTGCTGCTTGCGGGCAACGGCATCGCGCGTTTCGGCGAAGACAGCGCCTCGCGCGACCTGGCCGCCAATGCGCGCGTGTTCGACGAGATCATCGATCTGCGCGCCCAGCAGATGCGCGGGTCGGCCGACATATTGTCGCGCGACTTCGGCTTTCGCGAAGCGGTCGCGACCGGCGATCAGGCGACGATCGACAGCGCGCTTGTCAGCTTGCGCGAACGTTCGCGCAGCGACGCGGCGTTCGTCGTCGGGCTCGACGGGGCGATGGTCGGTTCGGCGACCGCGGCGCTGCCGGCATCCGACGATTTGTGGGACGCGCTCGACGGCGGGCAGGACCATGGCATCATCCAGATTGGCGACAAGCTGGCGCTGGCCGCGGCGTCGCCGATCGAGGTTCCCGACACGATCGGTTGGCTCGTCCTCGCGCAGCCGCTCGATGCCGCCGAAATGCGCGGGCTCGCCCAGCTCGCGGCGGTCGATATCGACGCACGGGTGGTGCGCGCCTCGCAGCTTCCCGCCGGGCTCGCCGCCGCACCCTCGGGACAGGTGGTGGAAAGCGGGGATCGCGAACGCGTGCTCCATCATGTGACCGCGCTGCCGAGCTTGCAGGCGGGGATCCGGCCGCGGCTGGTGCTCGACCACTCGCTCAGCCAGGCGCTTGGCGAATATTCGGGACTGCAATGGCTGCTCGCGGCGCTCGCCGCGGCGGGGCTGACGCTGGTCATTGTCTTGAGCTGGCGGATCGCGCGCACCATCACCCGTCCGCTCAGTGCGCTCGACGAAGCGACGCGCCGCCTTGGCGAAGGCAAGGACGCCGCGGTCGAAGTGACCTCGGACGACGAGATCGGCCGCCTTGGCGCGAGTTTCAACACGATGGTCGCCGCAATCGCCGAACGCGAGCGCCAGATCACCCATGTCGCGCTCCACGACGGGCTGACCAACCTGCCCAACCGCAAATTGTTCGTCGAACAGCTCGACCACGCGCTGGCGCGGCGGCGCGACGAGGCGCGGCTGATGGTCGTCTATGTCGACCTCGACGATTTCAAGGTCGTCAACGACACGCTCGGCCATCCGGCCGGTGACGCGCTGCTGCGCAATGTCGCGGCGCATTTGCAAGGCGTGCTGGGCGATGCGATCGTTGCGCGGCTGGGCGGTGACGAATTCGCGATCCTGTTCAGCGATCTGCCCGCGACCGAAAACCTCGCCGCGCTCGCCGACAAATTGCAGGGCTGTTTTGACCGCTCGATCCTGATCGACGGCCAACAGGCCGATGCGTCGGCCAGCATGGGGATCGCGGTCGCGCCCGACGACGGCATCGACGGCATCACGCTGATGAAAAACGCCGACCTGGCGCTCTATCGCGCCAAGCGCGACGGCAAGGCGACGCATCATTTCTTTGAACAATCGCTCGACGAACAGGCGCGCCATCGCCGCCAGATGGAACTCGACCTGCGGCTGGCGATCCGCGACGGCGGGTTCGAGCTGTATTTCCAGCCGCTGTACAGCATGCACGAAGAACGGCTGATGGCGTTCGAGGCGCTGATCCGCTGGCCGCATCCCGACCACGGCATGATCAGCCCGGTCGAATTTATCCCGCTCGCCGAGGAAACCGGCCTGATCATTCAGATCGGCGAGTGGGTGATCCGCGAAGCGTGCCGCCAGGCGGCGACGTGGGATGGAGAGCTGTCGGTCGCGGTCAACATCTCGCCCAAACAGTTTTTGACCCCCGGTTTGGCGAACATCGTCCTGTCGGCGCTGGCGTCATCGGGGCTGCCGGCCGACCGGCTCGAACTGGAAATCACCGAGAGCATTTTCATCGTCAATGTCGAAAAGACGCTCGAAACGCTGCACGGCCTGCGCGCGCTGGGCGTTCGCATCGCACTCGACGATTTCGGCACCGGCTATAGCTCGCTCAGCTATTTGCGGTCGTTTCCCTTCGACAAGCTCAAGATCGACCAGAGCTTTGTCCGCGACCTGACCCAGGGCGGCAATGCCAACGCCGTAATCCGCGCGATTACCACGCTGGCCGACGCGCTGGGCATGGAAACGCTGGCTGAGGGGGTCGAGGACGAGGCGCAGGCCGAAATCTTGCGGCAGGAGGGCTGCCACCAGATCCAGGGCTATCTGCTCAGCCGCCCGATCGACGCCGCCGCGGTGCATGTCTTCATTGCCGACATGGTCGCCGAACCCGATCAACATCGGCTGATCGCATAACCGGCGCCGCCGGACGCCGGGCGGCCTTACAAAGCAGCCGGCACCCCCCATATGAACTGCATGCCGCTGGACCACGCCGCGTCGTAACGTGGCGGGCCAACTGTCGGGCATTGTCTCCTATCGATCAAAATGGCTTTGGTTGGGTTTTCCGGGACAGGAAAATGATCGCGCATCCGGTGGGCTGACAGCCCGGGTCGGCGATCCGAAAGGCATGCCCTCATGATCGGCTATTTCATCCTTCTCCACCGCTTTCCCGAACAGTTCAAACGGATGTTCCGCGCCATCTATGCGCCCGGCAACAGCTATGCGATCCATGTCGACAAAAGCTCGGGTCCGGAATTCGCCGCCGACATCGCCGATTTCCTTCGACCCTATCAAGGCGTCGCGATCATCGAATCGAAAAAGGCGCTGTGGGGTGGCTATAGCCTGGTCGATGCCGAGCTGCGCGGCATGGCCAAATTGCTGGCGATGAGCAGCAGCTGGACCCACTATATCAACCTCAGCGGCCAGGATTTTCCGCTAAAGTCGCAGGCCTATATCCGCGAATTTCTGCGCGCCAACCCACGGCGTCAATATATCCGCGCGCTCGACCAGCGGACAATACGCCCCGATACATTGAACCGCGTCAGCCATATGTTCGTCGAGGCGTTGGGGCGGATGTTCCGGACCCGCATGCCGCGCGCGTTCCTGAAGGGCGCGACGCCGTTTATCGGCACCCAGTGGAAGGCAGTGACGCGCAGTTTCTGCCAGTTTGCGGTCCATCACCCGAGCGCCGATCGCTTTAAGGCCTTTTATCGCCGTAGCTTCATCCCCGACGAGGCGTTTTTTCAGACGCTGATGATGAACAGCGCCAACCAAGGTGAGGTGATGAACGACGATCTGCGGACGATCGACTGGGTGCCCGATGGCGACATCAAGCTACGCCCGCGCACCTTCGTGACCGCCGATGCATTGCGCCTCACGCTCAGCCCCGACCTGTTCGCGCGCAAGTTCGATCTGGACGAGGATGTGGCAATTTTTGATCTGATCGAGGCGCATCTGAAAACGCCGGCGGCGACCGACTATGTCGGCGATCTGGCCATCAAGCCATCCAAGCCGCGCGCCAAAACAATCGAAGCGCTGACTCCGAGCTGAAAAGCCGTCGGGCTGAAACAGCAAGGGCTCCGCCGATGGTTCGGCGGAGCCCTGCGCGCGGCGATGAGCCGATAGGGATTAGCCGTTCAGGCGATCCTTGACGGCCTTGGCCGGACCAAAGGTCAGCTTCTTGGCGGCCTTGATCTGGATCGTCGCGCCGGTCGAAGGATTGCGGCCTTCGCGCGCCGGGGTGGCCTTGACCTTGAACTTGCCAAAGCCGTTGACCGAAACTTCGTCGCCCTTGGCGGCGGCATCGCCGATCGCGGCGAAGACGGCATCGACGGCCTTGCGTCCGTCGGCTTTGCTGAGGTCCAGCGACGCGGCGACGGCGTCCGACAGTTCGGCGTGATTCATAAATTCTCTCCTGGTTTCGGTCGGGCGAGTCCCGGCCAATGCGCTGCCATAGCCGCATGATACGGCGTTCGCCAAGCCTCGGTTTTTCGGGCGGTCGACGCGCGAAAACTCAGTTTATCGCGGGATCGCAGGCGGCTTGAGCGTCAGCGGCAGTCCGGCGGTGAGCAACACGACCTCGGTGGCGACCGCAGCAACCGCCTGATTGAGCCGGCCCGCCGCGTCGCCGAAGCGCCGCGCCAGCGCATTGGCGGGCACGATGCCCAGCCCGACTTCGTTGGATACCAGGATGATATGGCCAGTGAACCGATTGATTATATGACATAATTCTGCTTCGGCATGATCAAGGCCGGCATCGGCGAGGAGCAGGTTCGACAGCCACAGCGTCAGACAGTCGACCAGCACGACCGCGTCCGGGGCATTCAGCGCCGCAAGCACCGCGGGCAGATCGCGCGGCGCCTCGACGGTGCGCCAGCGCGCATCGCGGTCGGCCTGATGCCGCGCGATGCGGTCCTGCATTTCATCGTCGAATGCTTCGGCGGTTGCGACAAAATGATGGTGACCCGCAATCGCCTCGGCGCGCGCTTGCGCATATCGGCTCTTGCCCGACCGCGCGCCGCCCAGGACAAACAGCCCGGTGCCGGTCATGCGCGCACCCCGGCGAGGGCCAGCAAGCCGTCCAGATCGACGTGGCGCGCAAGTTCTGTAGCGATGTCGTCGAGCGCCGCATCGACGTCGGCGGCATAGTCGCGCCCGCCGCCCGCCACGCCGATGCGCGCCAGCAGCGAGCGGCGCAGGTCGGTCGAGGCGAACAGGCCGTGGAGATAGGAGCCGATCACCCGGCCATCGCTGCTGATCGCGCCATCGCTGGCGCCATCGGCGAGCATCGCGAAGGGCTGGTCGGTGCCGGGGCCGCGCGTTTCGCCCATATGCATCTCATAGCCTGCCACCTCCGCGCCTAACGCCGAGCCGGTGACGCGGCGCAGCGTCTTGGCGGGCGATAGCGTCGTTTCGACGTCGAGCAGCCCCAGCCCGTCGACCGCCGCCGCCGCCCCCTCGATCCCCAACGGATCGGCGATCCGCCGTCCGAGCATCTGGTAGCCGCCGCACAGGCCGATGATCATCCCGCCGCGCCGGTGAAGCGCCCGGATGTCGATGTCCCAGCCCTCGGCGCGCAGCGCGCCCAGATCGGCGATCGTCGCTTTCGACCCCGGCAGGACGATGATCGCTGCCTCGGCGGGGATCGGCCGCCCCGGCGGCACCATCACCACCTCGACCCCGGGTTCGAGCTTGAGCGGGTCGAGGTCGTCGAAATTGGAGATGCGCGGCAGGATCGGGCAGGCGATCATCCGCCGCCCCTCGTGCGGGTCGGCGGGACGCTCGAGGATCACTGCATCCTCGCTCGGCAGCCGCGCCGCGGCGCTCAGCCACGGAATGACCCCGAAGCCCGGCCAGCCGCTGCGCCGTTCGATTTCGCGATAGCCATCGTCGAACAGCGCCGGATCGCCGCGGAACTTGTTGATCAGGAACGCGCGGATCATCGCCGCATCGTCGGGATCGATCACCGCGCGGGTGCCGACGATCGCCGCGATCACCCCGCCGCGGTCGATGTCCCCAACCAGCACGACAGGGACATTCGCGGCGCGGGCAAAGCCCATATTGGCGATGTCGCCGGCGCGCAGGTTGATCTCGGCGGGCGACCCCGCGCCCTCGACAACCACCAGATCGCATGTCGCGCGCAGCCGGTGATAGCTTTGCATCACCTCGGTCAGCAGCGCGCCGCGCGCCTCGCGAAAATTGCCGCTGCCCAGCGTCCCGCGCACCCGGCCATGGACGATCAGCTGCGAGGTGCGGTCGGCCTGCGGCTTCAGCAGCACCGGGTTCATGTCGCTGTGCGGCGGCGTGCGGCACGCGATCGCCTGCAACGCCTGCGCGCGCCCAATCTCGCCGCCGTCGATCGTCACTGCGGCATTGTTCGACATATTCTGCGGTTTGAACGGGCGCACGACCAGCCCGCGGTTGGCAAAGGCGCGGCACAGCCCCGCAACCAGCACCGACTTGCCGACGTCGGACCCGGTGCCCTGCACCATCAACGCAGCCATGCCGCCCCTCCCGCGATCAGCCACAGCAGCAGGCAGGCGCGCAGATAGATCGCCAGCGCGCGGTCGATGTCGTCGCCATTCGCGTCGCGGCGGCCGTCGCCGATCCAGGGCTTGTCGTGCATCACCCCGTCATAGGCGACTGGCCCCGCCAGGCGAAGCCCCAGTGCGCCCGCCATCGCCGCCTCGGGCCAGCCGGCATTGGGCGAGGCGTGGTTTCGCGCATCGCGCCGCAAGACGTGCCAGCCGCCGCGACCAGCGAGACAGATCAGGACGCCCGACAGGCGCGCGGGGATCCAATTGGCCAGGTCGTCGCTGCGCGCCGCGGCCCAGCCGAAGGCGCGCCAGCGATCTTCGCGGTGGCCGATCAGGCTGTCGGCGGTGTTCACCGCCTTATACGCCCACACGCCGGGCAGGCCGAGGAGGAGTAGCCAGAACAATGGCGCCGCGACCCCGTCGCAGAGGCTTTCCGCCAGGCTTTCGATCGCGGCGCGCGCCACCCCGGCTTCGTCCAGCGCCGCGGTATCGCGGCCGACGATCGCGCCGACGGCGAGCCGTGCGCCGGGCAGGTCACCGGCGTCGATGCGCTCGCTGACCGCGCGGACATGGTCGAACAGGCTGCGCTGCGCCAGCGCGGGCCAGGCGAGGATCGCGACGCCGATCCAGCCCCAACTGCCGAGCGTCGCGAGTAGCCAATATTGAATGGCCCAGGCGGGACCGATGGCGACGATCAACAGGAGGAGCAGGGTCAGGATTCCCAGTGCTCGCCGCATCGCAAAGCTGCGCCTCGGCTGGTTCAACCCTGCTTCGCAGTGCTCGATGATCCGCGCGAACAAGCCAACCGGATGGCCGATACGGCGATAGAGCGGCCGCGGCCAGCCGAGCGCCGCGTCGAGCGCCAGCGCGGTCAGCGCGATCGGCTCAGCCATTCGCCAGCGCCGCGTCGAGCCGCGCCAGCGCCGTGGCATCGGCGGGCAGGCCGATGCGCAACCATCGCGGCTGGTCGGCAAAGGGGCGGGTCAGGATCGCGCGCCGCGCCAGCCGCTCGAACAATGCGTGTGCATCATCGACCGCGATCAGGCGAAACAGCGGGCACGCGCCGATCGGCCGATGCCCGCGGCGTATCAGCATCGCGTCGAGCGCGGCTGCGTCATGCGGCAGGCGGCCGCGCGTGGCGGCGATCCAGTCGCGGTCGGCATAGGCCGCGGTGCCGATCGCGATCGCCGCTGCCGACAGCGGCCAGGCGCCCAGCCTGTCGCGCAGCGCCGCGATCAGGGCTTGCGGGGCCAGGACAAAGCCCAGCCGCACCCCGGCAAGCCCGAAGAATTTGCCGAACGAACGAAAGGCGACCAGCCGCCGATCGTCGCCCACGAACGCCGCGACGCTGTGGGCCGGGTCGGCGTCAGCGAACGCCTCGTCGACCAGCAGCCAGCCGTCGCGGTCGGTCAGCAGGTCGCGCCGCGCCGCGGCGTCGATGATATGGCCGTCGGGATTGTTCGGATTGGCGAGGATCAGCGAGCCGCCGCAATCGCGTGCTGCGGCCAGGTCGATTGCCAAGCTGCCCGCGATCATCGCGCCATGGGTGCGGTACCCGGGGGCGATGTGCTGCGCCGGACCGCCGATCAGCGCGCCGACCAGTCGCAGCCCGATCTCGCTGCCCGGCACCGCGCAGACCTGGCGCGGATCGACCCCGAAATGGGACGCGGCGATGGCCTCCAGCGCGGCCAACGCCTCGGGCTCGGGCAGCCGCTGCCAGTCGAACGCCATATCGGTTGCACCCGGCCAAGGGTGCGGATTGATCCCGGTCGACAGGTCGATCCAGTCGTCGCGGCCGAAATGGCGCTGCGCCGCCGTCAGCCCGCCGCCATGCCAGGTCCATGGCTCGCTCATGCCAGATGTACGACCAGCAGCGCGGCGGCGACGAGGAAGCTTTCGCCGACCTCGATCCCCGCGCCATGCCCGTCGCCCGAAATGCCGCCGATCTTGCGCATCAGCCACCAGCCCCAGAATGCGAAAATCAACGGTGCGGTCAGCAGCGACGGCGATATCCACGCCGCCGCGAGCAGCAGCGCGCTCCAGATGGCGAAATCGATCGGGCGCACGACATTCCGGAACCGCGACCCCAGCCCCGCGTGCAGATCGGGCAGCGCGCGTGACCAGATGAGCGGGCCGATCCGCGCCGCAAAGGGGACCAGCGCGATGGCGACGAGCGCTTCGCCGTCGATCAGCGCGCGGAGCAGCACCAGCTTGGTCATCAGTTGCAGCGCGATCGCGACGATGGCAAAACTGCCGACGTGCGGGTCCGACAGCACCGCCAGCAAGCGCGCGCGGTCCTTATGCGCCGCGCCGCTTGCATCGGCGAGGTCGCCCAGCCCGTCGAGGTGGAGCGCCCCGGTCGCCGCAACCCAGATCAGCAGCGCACACAGCGCCCCCGTCCATGGATCGATCGCGGACCCGGCCCAGCCTGCGCCCGCGACAAGCGCGCCGACGATCAGCCCGACCGCGGGAAACCATCGCATCGACGCGGCAAATTCCTCGCTCGATACCGCGATCCGCGGCGTCGGCAGCCGGGTGAGGAACTGGATCGCGATCAGCAGCCCCTTCACGGGCAAAGCCCGACGATCTGCGCGCTGGTCGGCTCGCCCGGCCAGACGGTCAGCGACAACCGCGCCGCATAGGGCAGGTCGAATGCCCACAGCTGGCGCTGGTCGAACCCGGCCAGCGTGTGCAGCGCCGCGCGCATCGTGCCGCCATGCGTCACGACCAATGTCGGCACCGGCGCCAGATCCCCGATCGCGGCGGCGACCCGCGCCACCAGCGCCGACCAGCGTTCGCCGCCGGGCGGCGGATTGAGGTCGGGATCGTCCCAGAAGCGGCCGAGCGTGTCTGGATCGACATCGCTGCTCGCCCGCCCGTCCCAGTCGCCGAAATCGAGCTCGCGCCAGCGCGGATCGATGGTCAGCGGCAAGCCCCGCGCCTTGGCGATCGCTTGGCCCGCCGCGCGGCTGCGGCACAGGTCAGAGGCGACAATATGTTCGATGTCCAGCCCCGCCGCCTGCGCCGCGCACGCCGCGATCCCCGCCGGTGTTGCCGCGCCATCGGTGCGACCCAACATCAGCCCCGGCGTTTCGGGCGCGCCGTGGCGCAGCAGATGGAGCGCAAAGCCGCTCACAACGACGCCGACACCTGCGCTTCGGCAAAGGTCGCCATGCCGTCGTGCGCGGCGAGCGCGCTGCGAAGGATGTTCGCCGCCACCGCGGCGCCGCTGCCTTCGCCCAGCCGCATGCCCAGCGCCAACAGCGGGTCGAGTCCGAGCATGTCGAGCAGGTGCCGGTGCCCCGGTTCAGCCGAACAATGACCCGCGATGCAATGCGCGGCGATCGCGGGATTGTCGGCGGCGAGCGGGGCGAGCGCGGCGCTGCCGATAAAGCCGTCGAGCAGCACCGGCACCCCGAGCTGGCGCGCGCGGAGCACCGCGCCTGCCATCGCCGCGATCTCGCGCCCGCCGACGCGGCGCAGCGTGTCGAACGCCGACACCGGTGCGGCGCGATGGAAGGCGATGGCGCGCGCGACGACATCGGCCTTGCGCGCGACGCCATGGCCGTCGACCCCGGTGCCGGGGCCGACCCACGCCGCGGCGTCGCCGCCGAAACTGCGCGCGCACAGCGCCGCTGCTGCGGTCGAATTGCCGATCCCCATCTCGCCGAGCAGGATCAGGTCGAGATCGGCGTTGACCACCGCCGCGCCGCGGTTCAGCGCGTCGAGGCATTCGGCCTCGCTCATCGCTGCCGCGATGGTGAAATCGGCGGTTGGCCGGTCGAGGTCGAGCGCAACGACGGCCAGCTCCAGCCCTGCCGCCGCGGCCAGCGCGTTGATCGCCGCGCCGCCGTTCGCAAAATTCGCGACCATCTGCGCCGTCACGCTCGCCGGAAAGGCGCTGACGCCATGCACGGTGATACCATGATTGCCCGCAAAGATCGCGGCGCGGGCGCGGTCGATCCGCGGCCGTGCACGGCGCTGCCAGCCGGCAAAAAACACCGCCAGCTCCTCGAGCCGCCCCAGCGACCCGGCGGGCTTGGTCAGCTCGGCCTGCCGCGTCCGCGCGTCGGCCTGGGTATGGGGATCGGGATCGCTGAGCGCGGCGAGGGCGGCGGCAAAGGCCTCGGGAGACGTAAAACAGGTCATTCGGCGACATATCCTGGCGGCGGGGTGCGGGTGATGAAATGGCCTTTGACGCCCTCGGGCCACAGCGAAAAGGGGACGCGGCCAAATTCGCTCGCGGCGTAATGGACCGCATAGTCGAGGATGGCGCGCGCCGCGGCATCGCCTGCGACGAACCGGCCCAACACATAGGCGATCTTGCCCGGCGCGCGCAGGTGGACGGTGCAGAAATCCTGGCACGCGAACAGGCACGCCATCTCCTGCACCGCAATCCCGGCATAGCGCGGGTCGGCCGCCTTCGCGTCTCTGAGCGCCGCGACCAGCCGCGCGCCGCCGCGCACGCCGCCTGTATCGACCTGCGCGTCACCGCTGTGGCGGCAGCTGTTGCACACCACCACCGCCGGGCCGGGGTCGGCGCGCGTCAGCATCAGGCCGCGCTTTGGGCGGGCTGCGGCGGCGCCGGAACCCCCGCCGCCACAAGGACGCGATAGAGCGCGTACAGCCCGATCAGGATCGCCCCATTACGCACAAACTGCTCGGCGAGCAGGTCGGGCGCCGTCGCGGTGTGCAGCCCTCCGAGCACCAGTGCCCAGCCGACGATGATCCCTTTATACGCGGTGAAACCCGCCGCATAAGCAAGGCTCAGCCGTGCCGCGACCGACCGGTAACCCGCGGCGCGCACCGCGGCATAGCCCGCCAGCGCCGACCCCACCGCGGCGGTGCCAAGCGCGACGCCCCACGCCAGCGTGCTGCCGTCACGCGGGTAGCCGAGCAGGAAAAAGCCGACGAACTGGCTCGCGAGCCACGCCAGCAACATCAGCGCCACGCCCCCGCGGCGGCGCATATGCACCGCCGCGAGGGCCGCGAGCGCGGGGAAGGGCGTCGCGCAGGCGAGCGCCAGCGTCGTCGCCGTACTCGCCGCGGTCAGCAGCGCCACCCACAACGCCGATGCGCCGCGCTTTGACATCGCGCCCATGTCAGAACCGCCCCCGGAAGCCGGCATAGACGCTGCGCCCCAGCGACCCGTAACGGAACGCGGTCATATATTGCTCGTCAAAGATATTCTCCGCGCGGGCGAACAGCTTGACGCCATCCGACAGCGCGAACTCGGCGCGCAAATCGACCAGCGTATAGCCGCCCAGCCGTGTCGCATTGCTCGCATTGTCGAAACTTCTGCCCGCCCAGCGCAGCGCCGCGCCGGTCGTCAGGCCGAAGGGAAATTCATAGCTGACCGACGCATTGGCGGTCTGGCGCGGGCGCCGCGGCAGCCATTTGCCGAAATTGGCGGTGCCGGGCGAACGATCCTCGGCGACGATCCAGCTATAATTGCCATCGAGCACCAGCCCGCCCAGCGTCAGCGCCGCGGCGGCTTCGACGCCATGCGCTTCGGCGCGCGCGACGTTCAGATAATAGCCGAAACGCCGCGCCGCCGGATTGCCGGGGGCGAAGCAGAGCGGATCGGTGGCGGTCGCCGAACAGCTGTTGAAGATGATCTGGTTCGTTGTGGTGCGGTCGAACCAGCTCGCCCCGACGACCAGCTTGCGATCGAACAGCTGCTGCTCGATCCCCGCTTCCCAGCCCTTCGCCGCTTCGGGATCGAGCCCGACATTGCCGAATTCGCTGAACAGTTGGAACAGGCTCGGTGCCTTGAACCCTTCGCCATAGCTCGCGCGCAGCACGGTACCGGTGGGCAGGCGCCACACGCCCCCCGCCGCGAACAAGGTCTGCCCGCCATAGCGGTCATGATCGTCGTACCGCACGCCGCCGTTGAGCGTCAGCCCATCGACCGGTTCGACGCTGATCTGCCCATAGGCACTGGTGAGTTCGGCCTCGCCGCGCGCGAAGGCGGGCAGCGGCGTCGACAGCGACGCTGCGGGCGATCGGCTGCGGAAATCCGACCGCTCATTCTCGACCCCGAAGATCGCCGAAATTCGCTCGCTCACCGCGAAACTGCCCTGATATTCCCAGCGCTTGTTGCTCCCATCGGCCTCGAAACTGCGCGGCCGCGCGCGGGTCGGGTTGAAATTGTCGCGGTTGGTGTCGGTGTGGCCATACGCGATGCGATTGCGCAGCCGCCCGTCCGCCAGATCGATATTCACCCCGGCATAACCGACAAATTCCTTGTTGAGCCCATAATCGGCGCTGTCGGCGTTGAAGCCGTCGAATTGCACCCGTCCGCTTGCATAAGTGCCGCGCAGCTCGACGCTGACCTGATCGGTCAGCGCCAGTTCGGCGCGCCCCGACAGATTATGGTTGCGGTACCCGTCGCGCTCGACCCCGCCGAACGCTTTGGCATGCGACGAAATGCCGTCGGTAGTGAACCGCTGGCCGCCGATCCGCCAGCTGAGCGGACCGGTCTTGCCGCCGATCGCGGCGCGCGCGCTGACCGTCTGGCGCGATCCCGCCTCGATGTCGAAACTGCCCTCGATTGCCTTTTCGGGCGACGCGGTGACGATATTGACCACCCCGCCGATCGCCTGGCTGCCCCACAGGATCGACTGCGGGCCGCGCAGCACCTCGATCCGCGCGATGTCGCCGACCAGCAAATTGGTGAAGTTGAACCCACCGCCGGTCGACGACGGATCGTTCAGCTTCACCCCGTCGATCACCGCGACCGTATGTTCGGACTCGGCGCCGCGGATACGCAGCGACGTCGCGGTGCCATAACCGCCGTTGCGCGATATGCTGATGCCGGGGGTGCGCAGCAGCAATTCGGTGACGCCGATGTCCTGCGCGCGGTCGATCGCCGCCTTGTCGAGCACCGCGATCGCGGCAGGGATTTCATCGAGTGTCAGCGGCGCACGCGTCGCGGTAACAATGATACTGTCGCCTTCCGAAGCGACGGCGTGCGCGGCGTCTTCGGCAAGCGCGGGGGATGACGCTGCCAGCACGGCGAGCGAAACGGAGTGACGGAAAACGCGATTCATCTTGGTAACCTCATCGACAACACCGCACGCACGCGGGATCGATGTCTGGGCCACCGGGCGCACGACAACGTCCCCGCGCGAACGCGGTCAACTTTGTCGTCATGCGGGTTCACCCCCGTCCGCTCGGTGCACCCTGCCCGCGCGAAAGACGACGGCGACGGGCAGGTCTCCTGGCTTGCGGGTCAGCGCCGGGTCGGCCGCCTTCTCGGGACTGAAAGTCCCAATGGCAATTGGCCGATGGCTCGCCGCGTACAGTTGCAGGGGCAGCCGGGGTTTTCCCGTTCCCTATTAATCCCCGTCGCCGGGGAACCTGTCGCTTGGCGCCCGTTAGCTTGGTTTTGGTGCGGCGGTCAATCGCTGCAATGCACCATCGTCAGCCGGTCGCCATCAGAACAGCCCCGGCATTTCGCGCTGCGCGGCGCTCGGCTGGTCAGGAATCAGCATTTCGGGTTCGGCGAGCACGCGGACATCGCTGCGGTGCGCGGCCGGGCCGACGCTGGCGTCGGCGATGCGCGTCGTGCAGCTGGCACCGGCCAGGAAATCGATCGCCGCGCGCACCGATGCTTCGCGCGCGTCGCCCAGCGGCAGGCTTAAATCGTCGCTCGCGGCGCAGCTGTTGGCGATTTTGGGGGCCAGCCCGTCATAATAGTCGCTCGCGCCGGTGGCGTTGCCGGTGGCAAAGGCGACGACGCGCATCCGGTCGTCGCACTCGGCCTTGTCGAGCGCGATCTGACCGACCGGCTTGCCAAAGGTGTTGCTGCCGACCAGCGTCATGTTGGTGCCCAGATAAGGCAGCATCGAATTGATCACCAGCTCGCTCGCCGACGCGGTCGATCCGGTGCCGATGAAGGCGATGCGGGTCGGCGCGATCGATTCGGGCTGCGCGGTAAAGAAATGGCGGTCGTTCTCGACCGACTTCGACGCGCGGAAATTGGTCTGCGAGTACAGCTCGCTCGCTGTGCGGTTGCGTCCGAGCAGGTCGCCCATCAGTTCGGCGGTCGAAACCAGCCCGCCGCCGTTGTAGCGGAAATCGATGATGACGTCGGTCACCCCCTGATTGCGGAAGTTCAGGAAGGCGGAGCGCAGCTGCGGGTTCGCCGACGAGATAAAGGTGCGCAGGTTGAGATAGCCATAGCTGCGGCCACTTTCGGTGATGATTTTTGCCCCGTAGCGGTCCGAAATCGGATCGAGGTCATAATCGGCCTTGGCGACGGTGAGGTCGCGGGTGCCGGCGCCATCGGTGATCCGCAGCACGCGGGTGACGCCGGGGTCGCTGGGCCCCAGCGCGTTGGTGATGCCCGCGGTGCCTTCGGCGGCGACGATGCTCGCGATGCTGCGGATGTTGCCGCTGTTGGTACCGATTCCGACGATCGCGGTGCCGCGATCGATCCCCGCGGCAAAGGCGGGGGCGGTTTCATAGGCCTCGGCGATCAACACGCGTTGCCCCGCGGCGTCATAGGTCAGGCGGATGCCGAACCCGGCGCTCGATCCGCTGGCGAAAAACGCATTCTCCTCGGCGATCGAGGTGATGTAGGTGAAAAAGCGGTCCTTGCCGAGCGCGCGCGCCGGGGCGACCAGCGCGTCGATATAGGATTGAACGCTGGTGAAGCTCGCCGGATTGACCCCGCTGGCGACGTCATTGGGGAACAAATACCATTCGTCGATCACCGCCTTGGCAAAGCCCTGGCGCGCGGCGAGGGCGCAGCCCGCGGTCGGTGTCGGGGTGGGCGAGGGGGTCGGGGTGACCGTCACCGGTCCGCCGCCGCCACCGCCGCCGCTCGAACCGCCGCCACCGCCGCACGACGCCAGCACAAAGGCGGAGATGGTCAACAGGGCGATGGATTTTTGCGACCGATGCTTCATCGACTGTCCTTGCAAATAGGCGTGATACGCCGCCGTGTCGACGCAGATACGGCGGTCATCGCCTTATGTATGCGCGATTAAATTGCCCGGCAATGAACTTGGCTCGGCGCGGGCTTCAGCGACCGTTTTTATCGCCGTTTTCGGCCGCTGCTGGATCGCTGCGGCCCTTGAAGCCCTGCGCGATCACGTAAAGCTCGGGCGATCCCTTGCGGCTCGCTGGCGGTTTGGCGTGCTTAACCGTGGTGAAATGCTTTTTGAGCAAGGTCAGCAGGGTGTGGTCGGCGCCGCCGGCAAACACCTTGGCCACGAACGCACCGCCGGGCAGCAGCGTCTGGACCGCGAAATCGGCGGCGGTCTCGGCCAGTCCGATGGTGCGCAGATGGTCGGTCTGCTGATGGCCGACGGTGTTCGCCGCCATGTCCGAAATCACCAGGTCGGGGGCGCTGCCTAGCGCCTCGATCAGCGCATCGGGCGCCGCATCGGCCATGAAATCCATCTCGAGGATGGCGACGCCATCGATCGGTTCGCACGCGAGCAGGTCGATTCCGGCGACCCGCGCGCGCGGATTGGCTTTGCGGACGACCTGCGACCAGCCGCCCGGCGTGATGCCCAGATCGACGACCGCGCGTGCTTTCTTGATAAAGCCGAATTTGTCGTCGAGCTCGATCAGCTTGTACGCGGCGCGCGATCGATACCCCTCGGCCTGCGCGCGGCGGACATAGGGGTCGTTGAGCTGGCGCTGCAGCCAGCGCGTCGACGACACGCTGCGCTTTTTCGCGGTCTTGACGCGCACATGCAGTCCGCCCCGCCCGCTTGAGCCTCCGCTGCCGCCCTTGCTGCTCCCGCTGCCGCTGCTCATTTGCGATACTCGCGGCGGGTCACCGGCACATCGCGGCCCTGCATCGCCAGGGTCCGCAAAATGCCCTCGCGAATGCCGCGATCGGCGACCCCGACCCGCGCCGCGGGCCACAGGTCGATGATGCTTTCCAATATCGCGCAGCCGGCGACGACCAGATCGGCGCGCTCGCGGCCGATGCAGGCGATTTCGGCGCGGTCGGCGATGCTGGCGTCGGCCAGCCGGCGGCTGATGCCGCGCATCGCATCGGCCGGCACCACCAGCCCGTCGACCGCGCGGCGGTCGTATCGCGGCAGGTTCAGGAACACGCTGGCCAGCGTCGTCACCGTGCCGCTGGTGCCGAGCAGGCGCAGCTCTTGCCCGGCGAATTGCTCGGCGCGCCCGGCAAAGGCGGCAAAGGCGGTGCGTGTCACTTCGCGCATATGGGCATAGGCGGCCTGGCGGCCGGCCAGACTGTCGTCGGGCAGCGGCGCATGTTCGGTCAGCGACACGACGCCCCACGGCACGCTGATCCAGTCGTGGATTTTCACGTCATGGTCCGACACATCGACATGCATCAGCTCGGTCGAGCCGCCGCCGATGTCGAAAATCAGCGCCGGACCCTCGCCGGGCTCCATCAGATTGTGGCACCCCAGCACCGCGAGCCGCGCCTCTTCGGCGGCCGAAATAATGTCGAGCGCAATGCCGGTTTCGCGCCGCACCCGCTCGGCCAGCTCGGCGCCGTTCGACGCGCGGCGGCACGCTTCGGTGGCGACCGCACGCGACAGTGATACGTGGCGGCGGCGCAGCTTGTCGGCGCAGATCGACAGCGCGGCGACGGTGCGGTCCATCGCCGCATCGCTGATCCGGCCGCTGCCATGCAATCCTTCGCCCAGCCGGACGATGCGTGAAAAGGCGTCGATGACGACGAGTTCGCCGTCTTGCGGGCGCGCGATCAGCAGGCGGCAATTGTTGGTGCCCAGATCGATTGCGGCATAGCTGCGCGGCCGAACGAAATGCGCGGGGCGCGCGGCGGATTCCGCCGGATTTCGCCCTTTTGCCGCCGACCCCGTTCTGGAACCTGGCCGCGGCGGTCGCCCTGATGGCGCTGCCATTTGCCGCATGGCTAGTATTACCTGTCTCTCTCACGCATCCGCGAAGCACGGACGTGCACTTGATCGGGAACCTAGGCTTTGGCGGGCTTTAAGGCAAGCCCGCCCCCCTCAAGCCCTTCAGGACAGGCTCTGATCATACCGACCGCGCAAAGAAAACCCCGCCCGGCGGGGCCGGGCGGGGTGAAGGGGGAAAGGATGTTATTGGAGGTCGGGACTGCCCTTAACGGCAGCCGTCATTCCCCTTGTCGATCGCGCGGCCGGCGATGGCGCCGACTGCGCCGCCGATGATCGTGCCGACGGCGCGGTCACCGCGGCCGGCAATTTCATGGCCGGCCAGGCCACCGGCGATCGCGCCGATGATCGTGCCGCCGGTACCCTTGTCGCACTGGCGATAGTCGCGGCGGTCGTAACGCTGGTTATAGCGACGGTCCTGGCGATAATCGCGGCGGTCGGCGCGGCGATCGTAACGACGGTCATAGCGACGGTCGTCGCGGTCATAACCGCTGTAATAGCTCGAATAGCCGTCACGGTCGTAATAGCCGTTCTGCGCCGCAGCAGGAGCCGCCATGCCCAGCGTCGCGGTGGACATCAGGGCGGCGATCGAGAGGGTCACCATCTTTTTCATTGTCGTTCTCCTTCTTTCGTCGTTTGGCCCCGGGGGGCTGCCCGTCTGGGCGGTGATCGATGAAGGGGTTATGCGCGATTCGCATTGAGCCGACCCTGAACGCGCTTGTTGGCTGGCGTTCAGCTTCGCGCCCCGGAACGCTTCCCTTTCGCCCGTCGCGGCCCTAACCCGCGCTGATGCGCCGCCTGTTTTTCGCTGCCGTGATCTTCATTGCCATCGGACCGGTGCCGGGGACGGTGCAGCGCTTCCCCGTCGATGACCCGAGCCAGCGTGCTGCGGCGCGTCCGCTTGTTTTCGCGGCCGCCGCGCGTGGGGCGATGCGCTATGTGCGCGGCTGGCGCCTGGTCAGCCCCAACAGCCGCTTCGGCGGTTTTTCGGCACTGGCCCGCACCGGGGCGGGGCAGTTCCAGCTGATCGGCGACAATGGCTATCGCACGCGGTTGACGATCGACCCCCGCGGCGCGGTGTCGGACGTCGATATTCGCCCGCTGCCGACCCCCGATGGCCGCCCCGCAACCAAAGCGATGGCCGATGCCGAGGCGCTGGCGATCGATCCGGTCAGCGGCAAGGGCTGGATTGCGCTCGAAGGGATCAATCAGATCTGGCGGCTCGACCGGGATCTGGGCGCGATCGAATCGTGCCGTCGGCTGCCCGCGCCGCGCTGGCCCGCGAATCGCGGCGCCGAAGCGATGGCGCGGCTCGCCGACGGGCGGACGGTGGTGTTTTCCGAAGATGCCGACGACGATCCGCGCGGGCGCGAGGCGCTGCTGTACGCGGGCGATCCGGCCGCCCCCGGACCGGCGCCGATTCGCTTTTTCTATGATTCGCGCGGCAAGGGACTGGTCAGCGACGCGGCGGCGCTCCCCGACGGGCGTCTGCTGATCGTCCACCGGCGGCTGGGCTTCAATCCCGTGTTCACGACGATCATCGCGGTCGCCGATCCCGCTGCGATCACCAGCGAGGCGGTGCTGCGGTCGCGGACGATCGGCCGCGTCCCCCGACCGCTGGCCGAAAATTACGAAGGCGCCGCGGTGACGGTCGAGCGGGGACAGACATATTTGTGGCTGGTCGCCGACGATAATTTCAACCGCTGGCAGCGCAGCCTGCTGCTCCAGTTTGAACTTGTCGATCTGCCGCCGACAGCGACGCCAACCGAAAGGGTGACGGGCAGCAAAAAGGCGGCTCGGTAACCCGGCCGCCTGATTGCTTTAGCGATGGAAAAGCGCGTTAAGCGGCCTTTTCGGCCAGCTTCTTTGCGACTTCCTTCTTCACCTTGCGCGCGGCATCCGACAGCTGGTCGTCGCCGGCTTTCAACAGCCAATTGTCGAGGCCGCCATTATGCTCGACGGTGCGCAGGCCGTGGGTCGACACGCGCATCTTGACGCCCTTGCCCAGCGCGTCCGACAGCAACGTCACATTCTGCAGGTTCGGCAGAAAGGTGCGCTTGGTCTTGTTGTTGGCGTGGCTGACATTGTTGCCTACCATACGACCCTTGCCGGTCAGTTCGCAGATGCGCGACATGATGTTTGTCCTCGTACAAAAAATTTCGGTTCGGCGTCCGGGTGCGTCCCGACTAATCGGGGGATGCAGGACCGGAGTGAGCCGGGAAAGGCGCGCGCTTATCGGCTTGCTGCAGATTCGTCAAGCGACTAGCGCCTGACAATGACTGCCACTCTGTTCCCCCCCGCCATGCGCCGCGCGCTCGACCTCGCTGCAAAAGCGGGCAATCTGGGCGAAGTGCCGGTCGGCGCGGTCGTCGTCAAGGACGGCGCAATTATCGGCGAGGGCCATAATGCCCCGCGCGAATCGCACGACCCGACGGCGCATGCCGAAATCGTCGCGATTCGCGCTGCGGCGGCAAAAATCGGCAATGAACGGCTCGACGGCTGCGACCTGTACGTCACCCTCGAACCCTGCGCGATGTGCGCCGGCGCGATCGCCCACGCCCGCATCGCGCGGCTTTACTATGGCGCCGACGATCCCAAGGGCGGCGCCGTCATCCACGGCCCGCGCGTTTTCACGCAGCCGACGGTGCATCACCGGCCGGAGGTGTATGACGGGATTGGGGCAGGGGAGGCGGCGGCGCTGCTCAGGGACTTTTTCGCAGCGCGGCGCTGAAAATCGTCGCCTATTGGCCCAGCACCTCGTCCACCCACGCTGGCACCAACGACCCCGCCGGGCCGTGCCGCGCTTCGCCGAACCAATGGCTGCCCTGGCTCGGCTCCATATTCAGCTCCAGCGTCCGCGCCCCCGACTGGCGTGCTTCGCGGACAAATCCCGCCGCCGGGTACACCGCGCCCGATGTGCCGATCGACACGAACAGGTCGGCGCGGTTCAGCGCGGCGTAAATCTCGTCCATCCGGTACGGCATTTCGCCGAACCATACGATGTCGGGGCGCAGCGTCCCCGCCGCGCCGCATACCGGACAGGCGGGGCGATCGAGCAATGGCGCGGTCCATGGCGTGCGCGCGTCGCACGCGGTGCACCAGGCGTTCAGATGTTCGCCATGCATATGGATCAGCCGCTTTGCCCCCGCACGCTCGTGCAGATCGTCGACATTCTGGGTGACGATCAACAGCTCGCCCGGCCAAGCGGCGTCGAGCCGCGCCAGCGCGTCATGCGCGGCGTTCGGCACCTTGGTCTGGATCGCTGCGCGCCGCATGTCGTAAAAGCGCAGCACCAGATCGGGGTCGCGCGCGAACGCCTCGGGGGTCGCGACATCCTCGACGCGATGCTGTTCCCACAATCCGCCGCCGTCGCGAAATGTGTCGATGCCGCTTTCGGCCGACACCCCGGCGCCGGTCAGGATGACGATGTTGTTGATGTCGCTCATGGCTCCCTCTTATCCGTTCGCATCGAGCCCTTCGACTGCCTTTAGCAGGCGCTCAGGATAAACTTCATCCTTTGGATGAAGTCGAGATGCCCATCGTTAGCGTCCGCCTTCACGGTGTCTCGACTTCGCTCGACACGAACGGCTAAGGGGAGGCGATAGTCAGGGGACGGCATATGACCAGCATCGGCATTATCGGCAGCGCAGGGCGGATGGGCGTCGCGCTCGCCGCGGCGATCTCCGAAGCGGGGCAGCGGCGCTGCGGCATCGACAAGGGCGGCGACGTCCGGAAACTGGCCGGCGACGCCGACGTGCTCGTCGATTTCTCGTCGCCCGCCGCGCTGGAAGCCACGCTCGACGCCTGTGTTGCGGCCAAGAAGCCGATCGTCATCGGCACCACGGGGCTTGAGGAGCGCCACCATTATCTGATCGACGATGCCGCTGCCGACATCGCGGTGCTCCAGACCGGCAATACCTCGCTTGGCGTCACGCTGCTCGCGCATCTGGTGCGCGAGGCGGCGGCGCGGCTCGACCCCGAATATGATATCGAAATCGTCGAAATGCACCACCGGATGAAGCTCGACGCGCCCAGCGGCACCGCGCTGCTGTTGGGGCAGGCGGCGGCCGACGGCCGCGGGATCAATCTCGCCACCTGCTCCGAACGCGGCCGCGATGGCGTCACTGGCGCGCGCGGCCATGGCAAGATCGGCTTTGCATCCTTGCGCGGCGGCACCGTCGCGGGCGATCATGACGTGATCTTTGCCGGGCCCGAGGAGATGATCACTTTGTCGCACCGCGCCGAAAACCGCATGATTTTTGCGCGCGGCGCGGTGCGCGCGGCGCTGTGGCTGACCGGGCAACAGCCCGGGCGCTACACGATGCCGCAGGTGCTGGGGCTGCCCGAACGGTGAAAAAGGCCGATATTTTCGAATTCTACCGCCGCCTCGCCGAGCTCAACCCCAGCCCCGAGACCGAACTCGCTTTTGGCAACACCTACCAGCTGCTCGTCGCGGTCGTGCTGTCGGCGCAGGCGACCGATGTCGGGGTGAACAAGGCGACGCGGCGCTTGTTTCAGGCGGTGACGACGCCGCAGCAGATGATCGACCTGGGCGAGGACGGCCTGAAAGACCATATCAAGACGATCGGGCTGTTCAACGGCAAGGCGAAAAACGTCATTGCGCTCTCCGAAATCCTCGTCCGCGATTTCGGCGGCGACGTCCCCGCCGACCGCGACACGCTGGTCGAATTGCCGGGGGTCGGGCGCAAGACCGCCAATGTCGTGATGAACTGCGCCTTCGGCGCCGAAACCTTTGCCGTCGACACCCATATCTTTCGCGTCGGCAACCGCACCGGGCTGGCGCCGGGCAAGACCGTGCTGGCGGTCGAAAAGGCACTGGAGAAAGGCACCCCCGGCCCGTTCCGCGTCGGCGCGCACCACTGGCTGATCCTCCACGGCCGCTACATCTGCAAGGCACGGACGCCCGAATGTTGGCGCTGCCCGGTAGTCGATCTGTGCCGGTTCAAGCCCAAGACGTCGCCGCCGAAGGCGAAAAGGGTGGCGTGACGACCCACGGCGGCGAACGTCTGCTTTGGGGTGGATTTAAGACGTTCCCTCCCTTTCAGGGAGGGGTTAGGGGTGGGTGCGAGCGCTAGCGAGCCGAGGCAGAGCGCCGCCTTCGGCGGCCACCCACCCCCGACC